>NZ_JBCEZS010000010.1:0-187560 GCF_038448625.1 Bacteroides sp. GD17 | reverse complement strand
AAGTTAAGCCCGGTCACGCCGATGGTACTGCGTAACAGTGGGAGAGTAGGTAGTCGCCGTTTTAGAGAGAAGCCTCCATATCGATTGATGTGGGGGCTTTCTTGTTTTGGTACTTCGGGAAACTTTTCTTATATTTGCCTCGGAAACAATTTATATCAACGTTTAAAGCAAATTGAAAAGTATGAAGACAAAAGTTTTATTGGCTGCCGTAGCGGTGGCGTTTTCTTTCGCTGTGACTTCTTGTGGTAACAAAAAAGCTGCTGATACCAGCGCTACTGCTGCAGATTCTTGCTGTGCAGCAAAAACAGAACAGTGTGATTCTGCCAAGGCTTGTTGCAAAGCTGCAGATGCTGCTGCTTGTGCGGAAAAGGCTGCCTGTGACAGTACCGGATGCGACAAAGCATGTGAAAAGAAGTAATTCAGGACTTGTATTGAACTGAAGCATAAAGGAAAAGGCGTGCCGGCAGGTACGCCTTTTTTTGTGATATATTTCAGTGATAAATGACTGCAAACTTATAAAATGATATTTTTTATCTGAAAAAAGTAACGGATTTATTTGTGTGCTACGAAATAATCTCTACCTTTGCATCGTTAAAAACAAAAAAGAAGATGATTCAGAATTTTACATATATTCTACTGTGTGGTATTATTATTCTACTGGCAAAGTTTAGTGGAAGTGAGTGCTGCGCGTAAATGTATGTAAGATGCAATGATATACAAGAGCCTTTCTCACTTCCAAGTGTGAAAGGCTTTTTTTATGGAATATAAATTAATACAATAAAGCTATGAGTGATAAGTTATTTATTTTCGACACAACGCTCCGCGATGGTGAGCAGGTTCCGGGATGCCAGTTGAATACAGTAGAAAAGATTCAAGTAGCCAAGCAACTGGAAGCGCTGGGCGTGGACGTGATTGAAGCCGGATTCCCGATTTCAAGTCCGGGGGACTTCAATTCGGTAATTGAAATATCGAAAGCTGTGACATGGCCTACCATCTGCGCCTTGACACGTGCCGTACAGAAAGATATTGATGTAGCGGCAGAAGCTTTGCAGTTTGCCAAACATAAACGTATCCATACCGGTATCGGTACTTCTGATTCGCACATCAAGTATAAATTCAACTCCAATCGTGAAGAAATTATAGAACGTGCAGTGGCTGCCGTAAAGTATGCCCGCCGGTTTGTGGACGATGTAGAGTTCTATGCCGAGGATGCCGGACGTACGGATAACGAATACCTGGCTCGGGTGGTGGAAGCCGTTATCAAAGCCGGTGCTACAGTGGTGAACATTCCTGATACAACGGGATATTGCCTGCCTTCTGAGTATGGTGCGAAAATAAAATACCTGATGGAACATGTGGACGGAGTTCATAATGCCATCCTCTCTACTCACTGCCACAACGACCTGGGCATGGCTACTGCAAATACGATGGCAGGTGTACTGAATGGTGCCCGCCAAGTGGAAGTAACTATTAACGGCATCGGCGAACGTGCCGGAAATACTTCTCTCGAAGAAATCGCGATGATTATTAAATGCCATAAGGACATTGAAATAGAAACCAATATCAATACGCAGAAAATTTATCCTACCAGCCGCATGGTATCCAGCTTGATGAATATGCCGGTGCAGCCCAATAAGGCGATTGTGGGACGCAATGCCTTTGCACATTCGTCGGGCATCCATCAGGATGGTGTATTGAAGAACGTGCAGACGTATGAGATTATCGATCCGCATGATGTGGGTATCGATGATAACTCCATCGTATTGACTGCCCGTAGCGGACGTGCTGCTCTGAAAAACCGTTTGTCGGTATTGGGCGTGAATCTGGAACAGGAGAACTTGGATAAGGTATATGAGGAATTCCTGAAACTTGCCGATAAGAAGAAGGATATAAATGATGATGATATCTTGGTATTGGCAGGAGTAGACCGCACGCAGAACCACCGCATCAAGTTGGAATACTTGCAGGTGACCAGTGGGGTGGGAGTACGTTCGGTAGCCAGCTTGGGATTGAATATTTCTGGTGAGAAGTTTGAAGCGGCTGCCAGTGGAAATGGTCCGGTAGATGCTGCCATCAGTGCTTTGAAGAAGATTATCGATCGCCACATGACGCTGAAGGAATTTACGATTCAGGCCATCAGCAAGGGTAGTGATGATATGGGTAAAGTACACATGCAGGTGGAATATGATAATCATGTCTATTACGGTTTCGGTGCCAATACCGATATTATTGCAGCATCTGTAGAAGCTTATATCGACTGTATCAATAAGTTTAAGATGTAACCTAATTCATAAATCATAATTCATAAATATTCTAATGAATACATTATTTGATAAAATCTGGGATGCCCACGTGGTACAAAAAGTGGAAGACGGTCCCACACAACTTTATATAGACAGACTTTATTGTCACGAGGTAACCAGCCCGCAAGCCTTTGCCGGAATGCGTGCACGCGGAATCAAGTGTTTTCGTCCGGAGAAGATTTTCTGTATGCCCGATCATAATACGCCGACACACGATCAGGACAAACCGATCGAAGATCCTATCTCGAAGACACAGGTAGATACATTGGCCCAGAATGCGGCTGATTTCGGCTTGACGCATTTCGGTATGCTGAACAAGAAGAATGGCATTATCCATGTGGTAGGTCCGGAAAGAGGATTGACACTGCCGGGCATGACAATTGTATGTGGTGACTCGCACACCTCTACGCACGGTGCAATGGGAGCGGTGGCTTTCGGTATCGGTACGAGTGAGGTGGAGATGGTGATGGCCTCGCAATGTATTCTTCAGACACGCCCCAAGACGATGCGTATGACGGTGGACGGCAAACTAAAGAAGGGTGTGACTGCCAAAGATGTGGCTTTGTACATGATGTCGAAAATGACGACCAGCGGCGCTACGGGTTATTTTGTGGAATATGCCGGAGAAGCTGTCCGCAGTTTGTCGATGGAAGGCAGACTGACACTGTGCAACCTGAGTATCGAAATGGGTGCTCGTGGCGGTATGGTAGCTCCTGATGAAAAGACTTTCGAGTACATCAAGGGACGCGAATATGCTCCGAAAGGTGAGGCATGGGACAAAGCACTGGCTTACTGGAAGACGCTGAAGAGCGATGAAGATGCAGTATTCGACAAAGAAGTGCGCTTTGCTGCCGAAGACATCGAACCGATGATAACATACGGAACCAATCCGGGTATGGGTATGGGCATCACGCAGCATATTCCTACTACCGAAGGCATGGGCGAGGCTGCTCAGGCTTCTTTCAAGAAGTCTTTGGATTATATGGGATTTCAGCCGGGCGAAGCATTGCTGGGCAAGAAGATTGACTATGTGTTCCTGGGTGCCTGTACGAACGGACGTATCGAGGACTTCCGCGCTTTTGCATCTCTTGTGAAAGGTCGTAAGAAAGCCGAGGGAGTAGTGGCATGGCTGGTTCCGGGTTCGTGGATGGTAGATGAACAGATCCGTGAAGAAGGATTGGACAAGGTGCTGGAAGAAGCAGGCTTTGCCATTCGTCAGCCGGGGTGTTCTGCATGTCTGGCAATGAATGATGATAAGGTGCCGGCCGGCAAGTATGCAGTGTCGACGAGTAACCGTAACTTTGAGGGACGCCAGGGACCGGGTTCACGTACCTTGCTTGCCAGTCCGCTGGTGGCAGCTGCAGCCGCAGTGACAGGAGTGATTACGGATCCGAGAGAATTAATGTAAACGACTTAAAAAGTAAGAAACAATGAAACAGAAATTCAATATCATCACCAGCACTTGTGTACCTCTTCCTTTAGAGAATGTAGATACAGACCAGATAATCCCTGCACGTTTTCTGAAAGCTACTACCCGTGAAGAAAAGTTCTTCGGAGACAATTTGTTCCGCGATTGGCGCTATAATCCGGATGGTTCTCTGAACGAGGATTTTGTATTGAACGACCTCACTTACGGCGGACAGATACTGGTAGCAGGCAAGAACTTCGGTTCCGGCAGCAGCCGTGAGCATGCTGCGTGGGCCATTGCCGGTTATGGTTTCCGTGTTGTGGTATCCAGTTTCTTTGCCGATATCCACAAGAACAATGAACTGAATAACTTCGTGCTTCCGGTAGTAGTGAGCGAGCCTTTCCTGAAAGAACTGTTCGACTCCATCGCTGCCAATCCTAAAATGGAAGTAGAAGTGAATCTGCCCGAGCAGACCATCACTAATAAGGCCACAGGCAAAAGCGAGCCTTTTGAAATCAATGCCTATAAGAAGCATTGCCTGATGAATGGCTTGGACGACATCGATTTCCTGGTAGAAAACNTCACTAATAAGGCCACAGGCAAAAGCGAGCCTTTTGAAATCAATGCCTATAAGAAGCATTGCCTGATGAATGGCTTGGACGACATCGATTTCCTGGTAGAAAACAAAGATAAAATAGAAGCTTGGGAGAAGAAAAATGAAGCATAATCATCCGAAGATAGAAATCATGGACACTACACTCCGCGACGGTGAACAGACCAGCGGAGTCTCCTTTGTGCCCCATGAGAAGCTGATGATTGCCCGTTTATTGCTGGAAGAATTGAAGGTAGACCGGGTAGAGGTAGCTTCTGCACGGGTATCCGAAGGAGAATTTGATGCCGTAAAAATGATATGTGACTGGGCTGCCCGGCGCAACATGCTGCCCAAAGTGGAGGTGCTGGGCTTCGTAGACGGCCGCACCTCGGTGGACTGGATACATGCCACCGGCTGCCGCGTCATCAATCTCTTGTGCAAAGGCTCTTTGAAGCATTGCACCTATCAACTGAAAAAGACCCCTGAAGAGCATCTTGAGGATATCGTGGCGGTGGTGAACTATGCCAACGAGCAGGATATGGAAGTGAACATCTATCTGGAAGACTGGAGCAACGGTATGAAAGACTCGCCGGAGTATGTTTTCCAGTTGATGGATGTGCTGATTCAAACCAATATACAGCGCTATATGCTGCCCGATACATTGGGCGTGCTGAACCCGCTGCAAGTCATCGAGTTCATGCGGAAGATGGTGAAGCGCTATCCCGGCGCCCACTTCGACTTCCATGCCCACAATGACTATGACCTTGCTGTGAGCAATGTGTTGGCAGCCGTGCTGAGCGGTTGCAAAGGATTGCACACAACGATCAACGGCCTGGGCGAACGTGCCGGAAATGCTCCGCTTGCCAGCGTGCAGGCTATTCTGAAAGACCATTTCGATGCGATTACCCATATTGACGAAAGCCGTCTGAACGATGTGAGCCGTGTAGTAGAGTCTTATTCCGGCATCGTGATTCCTGCTAATAAACCGATTGTCGGTGAGAATGTATTTACGCAGGTGGCCGGGGTACATGCCGATGGTGACAACAAGAGTAATCTTTATTGCAATGACCTGTTGCCCGAACGCTTCGGACGTAAGCGGGAATATGCTTTGGGCAAGAATAGCGGCAAAGCCAATATCCGCAAAAATCTGGAAGATCTGGGTCTGCAGCTGGATGAAGATGCCATGCGCAAGGTTACCGAACGCATTATCGAGTTGGGCGATAAGAAGGAACTGGTGACGCAGGAGGACTTGCCTTATATTGTTTCCGACGTCTTGAAGCATGGAATGGCCGATGAACGCGTGAGTCTCAAAAGTTATATTTTGAACCTGGCTTACGGATTGAAGCCGATGGCGACGTTGAAGATTGAAATCAACGGTAAGGAGTATGAGGAAAGTTCCAGCGGAGACGGTCAGTACGATGCTTTTGTGCGCGCGCTGCGGAAGATATATAAGGTGACATTGGGACGTAAGTTCCCGATGCTGACAAACTATGCGGTGACTATTCCCCCCGGCGGACGTACCGATGCCTTTGTACAGACGGTGATCACCTGGAGTTTCGAGAACAAAGTTTTCCGTACCCGCGGGCTGGATGCCGACCAGACAGAGGCTGCTATCAAGGCAACGGTGAAGATGCTGAACATAATAGAGAACGAATATGAAAGAGTGGATTAGATGAAGGAAAGAATCAAGTGAATAAAGAAAAAATAAACAAATACTTAAATAAGAAAGAAGATGAACTTTAAAATTGCAGTATTGGCCGGTGACGGTATCGGCCCTGAGATTTCTGCCGTAGGTGTAGATGTAATGACGGCCGTTTGTGAGAAATTCGGACACAAAGTGGATTATGAATATGCTATCTGCGGTGCAGATGCGATCGACAAAGTAGGCGACCCGTTTCCCGAAGCTACCTACGAAGCATGCAAGCAGGCAGATGCAGTGCTTTTCTCTGCCGTAGGCGACCCGAAATTTGATAACGACCCTACTGCCAAGGTACGTCCCGAACAAGGCCTGCTGGCTATGCGCAAGAAACTGGGACTGTTTGCCAATATCCGTCCGGTACAGACTTTCAAATGCTTGCTTCATAAGTCACCGCTCCGTGCCGAACTGGTGGACGGTGCCGATTTTCTTTGCATCCGCGAGTTGACGGGAGGCATGTACTTCGGTGAAAAATACCAGGACAATGACAAGGCGTATGATACCAATATGTACACCCGTCCGGAGATTGAACGCATCCTGAAAGTAGGCTTTGAATATGCACTGAAGCGCAACAAGCACCTCACAGTAGTAGATAAAGCTAACGTGTTGGCCTCTTCCCGTCTGTGGAGACAGATTGCCCAGGAGATGGCTCCGAAATATCCTGAAGTAACCACCGACTATATGTTTGTGGACAACGCCGCCATGAAGATGATTCAGGAACCTAAATTCTTCGATGTCATGGTCACTGAGAATACCTTTGGCGATATCCTGACCGATGAAGGCTCTTGTATCAGTGGCTCTATGGGGTTGCTGCCTTCTGCTTCTACCGGTGAAAGCACTCCGGTATTCGAACCTATCCACGGCTCATGGCCGCAGGCTAAGGGGCTGAACATTGCCAATCCGCTGGCACAAATCCTTTCCGTGGCCATGCTGTTCGAGTACTTCGACCTGAAAGAAGAAGGCGCGTTGATTCGCAAAGCCGTAGATGCTTCTCTTGATGAGAATGTGCGCACACCGGAGATTCAAGTAGAAGGTGGTGCCAAGTACGGAACGAAAGAGGTCGGTGCCTGGATTGTAGATTACATAAAGCGCTAATCTTTATTAAGGAAATAAAGGAACAAAAGTATTTTTCCTACCTTTGCGAGGCTGTGTCAGATTGATTTTGATACAGCCTCTCTTATATATAATAAGGTATAGATATGGCAAAAATAGCAAAGAACCTGACGGAACTCATAGGGCATACGCCTTTGATGGAGCTGACCGAGTATAGTCGTAAGTATGGATTAAAAAGAAATATAGTTGTTAAACTGGAATCTTTTAATCCGGGTGGAAGCGTTAAAGACCGTGTGGCACTTGCCATGATCGAAGATGCCGAGGCGCGCGGAGCCTTGAGTCCCGGTGCCACAATTATCGAGCCTACCAGCGGAAACACGGGAGTAGGGCTGGCCATGGTCGCCACCATTAAGGGCTACCATCTGATATTGACCATGCCCGAAACAATGAGTGTGGAACGCCGAAATCTGCTGAAGGCCTTGGGGGCTGAAATCGTATTGACGGATGGCTTGGCAGGTATGGCCGGTTCCATCACCAAAGCAAAGGAATTGAGAGAAGAAATATCCGGTTCCGTCATATTGCAGCAATTCGAGAATCCTTCTAATGCTTATGCGCACGAACTTGCTACGGGTGAAGAGATATGGTCGGATACGGATGGAAAGATTGATGTGTTCATTGCCGGCGTAGGTACAGGTGGTACTGTTTGTGGCGTGGCACGCGCTTTGAAGAAGCACAACCCGAATGTCTATATTGTTGCTGTGGAACCTGCATCCTCTCCGGTACTGGAAGGGGGAGAGGCAGCCCCGCATCGCATTCAAGGTATCGGCGCCAATTTTATTCCTTCCATTTACGATGCTTCTGTAGTAGATGAAGTAATTCCGGTACCGGATGATGAAGCTATCCGCGGCGGACGTGAACTGGCTTCCACCGAAGGACTGCTGGCCGGAATCTCATCGGGGGCGGCAGTATATGCAGCACGTCTGTTGGCAACGCGTCCGGAATTTGCGAACAAAATGATTGTTGCCTTGTTGCCTGATACGGGAGAACGGTATCTGTCAACGGAATTGTTTGCTTTCGATACCTATCCTTTGGACTGATAATAGAACCGTTATGAAAAAACTGATCCTTTCTTTCTTTGTGTGTGGAGTGATGACTCTCCCTGCTTTTTCGCAAACTTATCAGGAACTTAGCGACCGTGCCGTTGCTGCTACGGAGCAGGACAGCCTGACGCAGGCTGAAGAGTATATTCTGCAAGCCCTGAAGCTGGAACCCGCCAATCCGCATAATGCTTTGCTGTTTTCGAACCTCGGAACAATACAGCGCCGGCAGCGCCGCTATGACCAGGCTCTCGAATCTTATACATTTGCTTTGAACATTGCCCCGCGTGCTTTGCCTATCTTGCTGAACCGTGCCGCGCTCTATCTGGAATTGGGCAAAGATGATCTGGCCCGGATAGATTATTCTTTGGTTCTGGATATAGACAAGGACAATGCTGAAGCCTTGCTGATGCGTGCCTATATCTATATGCGGCAGCGCAATTATAACTTTGCAAGAGCCGATTACGAACGTTTACTGAAGATTGATCCTCAAAGTTATAACGGGCGTCTTGGACTGGCTACACTGGAACAAAAAGAAGGTAAGTATGAAGCGGCACTGTCTGTCTTGAATAGAATGATAGCAGAAAAAGGTGGAGACGCTGCGCAACTGACGACGGCACAATATGCCGAACTTTATGTGGCCCGTGCAGGCATTGAGAATGATATGAAGCATGTAGACTTGGCAATGATGGACTTGGAAGAGGCCATCCGTCTGGATGCCTCGCTGACAGATGCCTATCTGATGAGAGGACAAATCTATCTCTCCCAAAAGAAGAAGGATCTGGCAAAGCGCGACTTTGAAAAAGCAGTCTCTCTCGGAATTCCGCATGCGGATGTACGCGACTTGCTGCAACAGTGTAAATAAAGATTAACTGTATTTACGTATCAGTTCTACAAACTCTTTCCCATATTTTTTCTTCTTGTATTCGCCTATACCGCTGATACTTCCAAACTCCTCGATAGTGGTTGGACGGGAGGTACTGAGCAGATGAAGTACTTTATCGGACAGCACAATGTATGCCGGAAGTGCCTCCTGGTCGGCAAGGCGTTTACGGAGTTCGCGGAGTGCTTCGAAGAGTTCTTCGCTCTCCACATTGGGCAATCCCAATGGCAATTCTCTGGTCGGAACGGTCGATTTCCGCTTGCGTCCCCGCGTTGTTGCCGTAGTTTCTTCGCGGCGGATGACTACGAGTTGGGCGCGTGTTCTGCCAAATAAGACGTCTGTCCCGCTTGGGGTGATTTTCAGGTGATTGTTCTCGTTGTAGGCTATTTCGAAGTAACCTAACTGCAACATTTGCAGCAGATAGTCATGCCAGTCGCGTGCAGGTACTTCACGTCCGGCTCCAAAAGTTTTCAGCCGGTGATATCCTCTTTCCGTAACTTCAGGACTCATGCTCCCTCTAAGTATGTCTACCAATATGCCTGTTCCTATTTGCTGTTCTGCACGCACGATGGCACTCAGTGCTTTTTGTACGATTATCGTACCATCGAAACGCTCGGGAGGATTCTTGCATACATCGCAGTTTCCGCAATCGTGCGTGCTGTTCTCTCCGAAATAGCTGAGTAAAATACGTCGCCGGCAGATGTCTGCTTCGGCATACTGCTGCATGCGTTGGAGCTTTTCCAGGTTGATGCTTTGCTGGCCGCTTTCAGTTGCAAACTTTGTCAGCAGGATAAGGTCGGCCAATGAATAGAACAGGAGAGTGTCACTGGGTAATCCGTCTCGTCCCGCGCGTCCTATTTCCTGATAGAAACTTTCAATACTTTTGGGCAGGTTGTAATGGATGACCCAACGCACGTTACTTTTGTCGATCCCCATGCCGAAGGCGATGGTGGCGCATACCACTTGTACGCGATCATTGATGAAATCATCTTGTGCTTCATCTCTTTTCGAAGGAGACAGTCCTGCGTGATAGATTGCTGCCTTAATGCCTTGTTTCTGTAGCATTTGTGCCACAGTCTCCGTTTTGCTCCGGCTCATGCAGTAGATAATGCCGCTTTCTCCGGGATGGCGGGCTATGAAGTCAAGGATGGCTTTGCTCTTTTCCTTTTGCTGATAGCCACGTTTCACGGTGAGGCTCAGGTTGGGACGGTCGAAGGATGAAATGAAAACCTCGGGCTGGTTCAGATGTAGTTGTTTAATAATATCTTCGCGGGTTATTTTGTCGGCCGTGGCTGTCAGGGCAATGATGGGAACTTCCGGGAATAATTGGTGTAGAATACCCATTTGGGTGTATTCCGGACGGAAATCGTGCCCCCATTGTGAGATACAGTGCGCTTCGTCGATGGCAAATAAGGAGATATGCATGTCTCTCAGCAGGTAGTTGACTTCGGCCAGTAACTTTTCCGGCGAGATATACAGTAATTTCAGCTTGCCTTCCGTGCAGGCACGGCGCAAGGCGGCATTTTCCGTTTCGTCATTATTGCTGTTCAGTGCACCGGCAGCGATACCATTGGCACAAAGGGATTCCACCTGGTCCTTCATCAGGGAGATAAGTGGGGAAACCACGATGGCGGTACCTTCACACAGGAGAGCCGGCAGTTGGTAGCAAATGGACTTTCCACCTCCCGTGGGCATCAGCACCAATGCATCCTTGCGATTCAGCAGATGGCGGATGATATCTTCTTGCAAAGGACGGAAACTGTCGTAACCGAAGTATGTTTTGAGCGTTTGTAGCATAAATAGGGCAGCATATATTTCTGCCGGCAAAGTTACACTAATTATTGTATAAACTACAAAAAGTAAATCATCAAGATTTTTATAGCATTATGTTTTTATAAAAGTTAAAGTTTCTTATTGATAGCATTGAAAACACCCATTTCAACCTTTTTCGTTGTTTAATTATCAAAAATATACACGGGAAAAGTTGCGTATTAAAAAAAAATGTCAGACTTTTGTAAGGTCTAAAGGGAAACCTTTGGAATTTCCGATTTTAAACAACCCTAACCAGTTAATTCAATGAGTGATTTAGAAAAGAAAGTACAGGAAAAAGAGACGAAGAAACGTCCTTACAACCTGCGCGAAAAGAAAGAAAAAGATGCTGCTTACCGTTCTTTGATAAGACCGGAATTGGCAGATGAGTTGTACGACAAGATAATGAATATCGTTGTCGTAGGTAAGAAGTACAGAGACCCGGATTATTCTGCTAAAGACTTGGCAAAAGAGTTGCAGACTAATACTCGGTATTTGTCGGCAGTAGTTAATTCACGCTTCGGCATGAACTATTCCTGCTTGCTGAATGAATACAGAGTAAAGGAAGCACAGCACTTGTTAACAGACAAGAGGTATGCCGATAAGAATGTGGAAGAAATCAGTACGATGGTTGGCTTTGCAAATCGTCAGTCTTTCTATGCTGCTTTTTACAAGAATGTAGGTGAAACTCCTAACGGTTATCGTAAGAAACACGCTTCGAAGAAGAAATAATTCTGCATAGCTGAATGAATAGAAAAAGGAATATTCCGAGACATCAGTTTCGGAATACTTCCTTTTCGTCTTTTTAAATACCGACACTCTAACTTTCCCGACACATGAAGAAACAACTGATTTTAATGGTGACCGCCCTTTCTTTGCTGACTGCTTGTGGCGGAACATCGAAAACTACTGCCGAGGCAGAAAAATTTGATTATACAGTGGAAAAATTTGCAGACTTACAGATTTTGCGCTATCGCGTACCTGGTTTTGAGGAACTATCGCTCAAACAAAAAGAGCTTATTTATTATTTGACAGAAGCAGCTTTGCAGGGCAGGGATATATTGTTTGATCAGAATGGAAAGTACAATCTGACTATCCGCCGGATGCTGGAAGCCGTTTATACCGGTTACAACGGAGACAAGAGGATCCCGGACTTCAAGGGTATGGAGGTATACCTGAAACGGGTATGGTTCTCCAACGGCATTCATCACCATTACGGCAGTGAGAAATTTGTGCCGGGATTCAGCCCTGAATTCTTCAAGCAAGCCTTGCTGGGTGTGGATGCTTCTACATTGCCGCTTGCCGAAGGACAAACCGTTGAGCAATTGTGTGATGAGGTTTTCCCCGTTATTTTTGATCCTAAGGTGATGCCGAAGCGGGTGAACCAGGCAGCCGGTGAAGACTTGGTGCTGACTTCTGCCGGCAACTATTATGATGGTGTGACGCAGAAAGAAGCCGAGGACTTTTACAATGCACTGAAAGATCCGAAAGACGAAACGCCGGTGTCTTATGGTCTGAACAGCCGTTTGGTGAAAGTAGACGGTAAAGTCCAGGAGAAAGTATGGAAAGTGGGTGGCTTATACGGCCAGGCACTTGAGAAAATAGTATATTGGTTGAAGAAAGCAGAAGGTGTTGCCGAGAATCCCGAGCAGAAGGCTGTGATTGCCAAACTGATTGAATTTTATGAAACCGGTGATTTGAAAACCTTCGACGAGTATGCTATTCTTTGGGTGAAAGACTTGAACTCACGCGTTGATTTTGTGAACGGATTTACCGAAAGTTATGGAGATCCGCTTGGTATGAAGGCAAGCTGGGAGTCGTTGGTGAATTTTAAGGATCTGGAAGCTACTCATCGTACGGAGCTGATCAGCAGTAATGCGCAATGGTTTGAAGATCATTCTCCGGTAGACAAGCAGTTCAAGAAGGAGAAAGTAAAAGGTGTATCCGCCAAGGTTATTACAGCAGCCCTTCTGGCCGGTGACCTTTATCCTGCAACAGCTATCGGCATCAACCTGCCTAATGCAAACTGGATACGCAGTCATCATGGTTCCAAGTCTGTAACGATCGGTAATATTACCGATGCTTACAATAAGGCGGCACATGGCAATGGGTTCAATGAAGAATTTGTATATAGCGATGTTGAGTTGCAGTTGATTGATAAATATGCCGACTTGACCGACGAACTGCATACCGACCTGCACGAGTGCCTGGGACATGGTTCCGGCAAGTTGTTACCGGGTGTTGATCCGGATGCATTGAAAGCTTATGGTTCTACGATAGAGGAGGCTCGTGCCGACCTGTTCGGACTTTATTATGTAGCCGATCCGAAATTGGTGGAACTGGGACTGACACCGAATGCCGATGCATACAAAGCAGAATATTATACCTATCTGATGAATGGTTTGATGACCCAACTCGTTCGTATAGAGCCGGGTAACAATGTAGAGGAGGCACACATGCGCAATCGCCAACTCATAGCCCGTTGGGTATTTGAGAAGGGAGCTGCCGACAAGGTAGTGGAATTGGTGAAGAAAGACGGAAAGACTTATGTGATGGTGAACGATTACGAAAAGCTTCGTGAACTGTTTGGCGAGTTGCTTGCCGAAATACAGCGTATCAAGTCCACCGGAGATCTTGCCGCTGCCCGTGATTTGATAGAAACTTATGCTGTGAAAGTAGATCCGGTTTTACATGCCGAAGTACTGGAACGCTATAAGACGCTGGACCTTGCGCCGTATAAAGGTTTTATCAATCCGAAATACGAGGCGGTGACAGATGCCAATGGGAATATAACCGATGTGAAGGTAACTTACGATGAAGGTTACGCAGAGCAGATGTTGCGTTATGGAAGGGACTATTCCACCTTGCCTTCCATTAACAAGTAAAAACTCTCCAGGTATGGAACTGAAAGAACAACTGAAAGATATAAAGACCCAGCTCCGTCTCTCTATGAACGGGGCTGTGTCTCAAAGTATGCGTGAGAAAGGTCTGGTTTATAAGCTGAACTTTGGCGTAGAACTGCCCCGCATCAAGAGCATTGCCGATGGATATGAGAAAGACCATGCCTTGGCGCAGGCGCTGTGGAAAGAAGAAATAAGAGAATGTAAAATCATGGCAGGACTCTTGCAGCCGGTAGACAGCTTTTTGCCTGAGATAGCTGATATTTGGGTAGAAGATATCCGTAATATTGAAATAGCCGAACTTACCTGTATGAATCTGTTTCAGAATCTGCCCTATGCCCCGGCCAAGTCTTTTCATTGGATTGCGGACGAGAGGGAATATATACAAATCTGTGGTTTCCTTACCATCGCTCGTTTGCTGATGAAGAAAGGGGATATGGACGAGCGGGTTGAAAATGAATTTCTTGACCAGACTCTTACTGCCTTTTTGTCCGGGTCGTATCATGTTCGTAATGCGGCTATGACGGCTATACGCCGTTTTATGCAGCATAATGAAGAAAATGCATTCCAGGTTTGTCGAAGAGTAGAAGCGATGAAAGACTCTTCCAGTGAATCGGAACAACTGCTATATACATTAGTAAAGGAAGAATTGGATTAAGGAGCTTGGCATTTTGCTTTGGAATCTCCGGCATTTCAAAGCAAAATTTGACGGCTCCTTCATTATTCTTTAATTTTTATCCCTTTCTCGTTTGCTTTCCACAAAAAAGGATTAACTTTGTTGGCTGTAAAAAACTGCGCCGTCAAAATGGAAAGTCAGAATGTGAAAGATACGGTTAGGCAGATATTCACTGAATATCTGAATGCGAACGGGCATCGCAAGACTCCCGAACGCTATGCTATACTCGACACTATTTACTCCATTGACGGGCATTTCGATATAGACACGCTTTACTCGCTGATGGCCGATCAGGAAAATTTCCGTGTCAGCCGTGCGACGCTTTACAATACCATCATTTTACTTATCAATGCACACCTGGTCATCAAGCACCAGTTCGGCAACTCTTCCCAATACGAAAAATCCTATAATCGCGATACGCATCATCATCAGATCTGCACGCAGTGCGGAAAGGTGACCGAGTTTCAGAACGAGGAGTTGCAGCATGCTATTGAAAATACCAAGTTGAGCCGCTTTAATCTGACACATTATTCCTTATATATGTATGGATTGTGCAGTAAGTGTGACCGCGCTAATAAACGGAAGAAAAAAAATAATAACCATAAGAAAGAAAAATGAAAGTAGACGTACTATTAGGATTACAATGGGGCGACGAAGGCAAAGGCAAAGTCGTTGATGTGTTAACTCCGAGATACGATGTCGTAGCCCGTTTCCAGGGCGGACCGAATGCCGGACATACACTTGAGTTCGAAGGGCAGAAATATGTGCTCCGTTCTATTCCCTCGGGAATATTCCAAGGTGACAAGGTGAATATCATCGGAAATGGTGTCGTACTCGACCCGGCTCTTTTCAAGGCAGAAGCTGAAGCATTGGAAGCATCCGGCCATAATTTGAAGGAACGCTTGCACATTTCCAAGAAAGCACACCTCATCCTGCCTACCCACCGCATATTGGATGCAGCTTATGAAGCAGCCAAGGGTGATGCAAAGGTAGGGACTACCGGTAAGGGTATCGGCCCGACTTATACAGACAAGATAAGCCGTAACGGTGTACGTGTGGGAGACATCCTGCATGGCTTTGATGAGAAGTATGCTGCCGCCAAGGCACGTCATGAACAGATATTGAAGAGCTTGAATTATGCTTATGACCTTACGGAACTGGAAAAAGCATGGTTCGAGGGCATTGAGTACCTGAAGCAATTCCAGTTGGTGGATAGCGAACACGAGATGAACAGCCTGCTGGCTTCCGGCAAGTCCGTTTTGTGCGAGGGTGCACAAGGAACGATGTTGGATATCGACTTCGGTTCTTATCCGTTCGTTACTTCTTCCAATACAGTCTGTGCAGGTGCTTGCACCGGCCTGGGCATAGCTCCTAATAAGATTGGCGAAGTGTATGGTATCTTTAAAGCATATTGTACGCGTGTAGGTGCCGGTCCGTTCCCCACGGAATTGTTCGACAAGACCGGTGACCAGATCTGTACTTTGGGACATGAGTTCGGTTCGGTTACAGGACGCAAGCGCCGTTGTGGCTGGATTGACCTGGTAGCTTTGAAATATGCCATTATGATAGATGGTGTTACCAAACTGATTATGATGAAGAGCGATGTGCTTGACTCTTTTGAAACGATCAAGGTCTGCGTTGCTTATAAGGTGAATGGCGAAGAGATTGATTACTTCCCGTTTGACATCGATGAAAGCATTGAGCCCGTTTACGTAGAATTACCCGGTTGGGAAACAGATATGACGAGGATGCAGAGCGAGGATGAATTCCCCGAAGAGTTCAACGCTTATCTGGCATTCCTGGAAGATCAGCTTGGTGTACCTATCAAGATCGTGTCTGTAGGTCCTGACCGTGAGCAGACTATCGAGCGTTATACTGAAGAATAAAATATACCGATAACCTTCAGGCACGAATTACACGGATTTCGCGGTTTCATCATAAGAATCGTAGGCATCCGAATAATTCGTGCCTTTTTTATTTATTGCCATGAAAACACAACTTATCTCTTTTTTATTGCTATTCCTTTTCTTGTCTTCCGCAAGGTCGCAAACCTATCAGCCGACGGAAGAGAATCTGAAGTCCCGCCAGGAATTCAGAGATAACCGTTTCGGCATCTTCCTGCATTGGGGGCTGTACAGCATGCTGGCAACCGGAGAATGGACGATGACGAACAAGGATCTGAACTATAAAGAATACGCCAAACTGGCCGGTGGTTTCTATCCCTCAAAGTTCGATGCGGCCAAGTGGGTGGCTGCTATTAAGGCATCCGGTGCGAAGTACATCTGCTTCACCTCCCGTCATCACGAAGGTTTTTCCATGTTCCACACCCGCTATTCCGATTACAACATAGTGGATGCTACTCCTTTCAAGCGTGATATTCTGAAAGAATTGGCAGATGAATGCCATAAACAGGGCATCCGGTTGCATCTGTACTATTCGCATATCGACTGGTATCGCGAAGATGCTCCGTGGGGACGTACCGGCCGTGGAACAGGACGTCCGAACCCAAAAGGCGATTGGAACAGTTACTATAAATTTATGAATAACCAGTTGACCGAGTTGCTTACCAACTATGGAGAAATCGGTGCTATCTGGTTTGACGGTTGGTGGGACCAGGATCAGAATCCGGGTTTCGACTGGCAACTGCCCGAACAATATGCCATGATACATCGTCTGCAACCTGCTTGCCTGGTCGGCAACAACCATCATCAAGTGCCTTTTGCGGGCGAAGATATTCAAATCTTTGAGCGGGACTTGCCGGGCGAGAACAATGCCGGACTTTCCGGACAGAATATCAGCGCCTTGCCGCTGGAGACTTGCGAAACCATGAATGGCATGTGGGGATATAAAATTACCGATCAGGACTACAAATCCCCTAAAACATTGATTCATTATCTGGTGAAAGCAGCCGGCAAGGATGCCAACCTGTTGATGAATATCGGCCCGCAGCCCGACGGAGAACTCCCTGCAATAGCTCTGGAGCGATTGGCTGAAGTAGGGGAATGGATGAAAGTATATGGTGAAACCATCTACGGTACTCGTGGCGGTTGCATTGCTCCCCACCCTTGGGGCGTGACTACGCAAAGAGGAAATAAACTGTATGTACACATCCTCGATTTGCAGGACAAAGCACTCTTCCTGCCTTTGCAGGGAAAGAAAGTGAAGAAAGCAGTCGGTTATGCCGACCGTCTTCCGCTGAAGGTTCAGAAGTGCGAGGGCGGTGTGATGTTGTATCTTCCTGAAGTACCGGCTGATATTGATAAAGTGGTAGAAATGGAGATTAGTGATTAATCACTATTTCTTTAATTCTTCCTAAAAGATAAGGGAAACTGTAGCAATGCTCATGGTTTCCCTTTATTTTTGGCAAACTATTTGCTCTACAATAAGAAACGACATAATTATTCATTAAAAAAGAGAAGAAGACTATGACTACAGGAATGATAGGAATACAGTGGATTATTTTTATCGGTATCGCCGTTATCAGTTGGCTGGTACAGATGAACCTTCAGAGTAAGTTCAAGAAATACTCTAAAATCCCTACCGGCAACGGAATGACGGGTCGGGATGTTGCATTGAAGATGTTGCATGACAATGGCATATACGATGTTACCGTAACACATACTCCGGGCCATCTGACAGACCATTATAATCCTGCCAATAAGACAGTGAACCTGAGTGAAAGCGTATATGCAAGTAACAGCATCATGGCTGCTGCCGTTGCTGCCCACGAGTGTGGTCATGCCGTACAGCATGCACGTGCATACGCTCCGCTGACGATGCGCAGCAAACTGGTGCCGGTGGTATCTTTCGCTTCGCAATGGATGACGTGGTTGCTGTTGGCTGGTATCTTGCTGCTGAACTCTTTCCCGCAACTGTTGCTGGCAGGCATCATCTTATTCGCTTTGACTACCTTGTTCAGCTTCATCACCTTGCCGGTAGAAATCAATGCAAGTAAGCGTGCACTGGTATGGCTGAACAACTCCGGTATTACGAATTCGTACAATCATGCACAAGCCGAAGATGCACTTCGCTCCGCTGCATATACGTATGTAGTAGCCGCTCTCGGTTCTCTTGCCACTTTGATTTATTACATTATGATATTCTTGGGACGCAGAGACTGATTTGGTTCTTGATATACAGAAAATGCCTTCTCCATCTGAATTGGAGAAGGCATTTTTTTTTCTTATCAATAAAATACCGTAACTTTGCCGTCCGATTTTAAAAGTAATTGATACGATTATGGCAGCAAAACCCAGTATTCCGAAAGGAACCCGTGACTTCTCGCCCGTAGAAATGGCGAAGCGTAACTATATATTCAATACCATTCGTGATGTATACCACCTTTATGGTTTCCAGCAGATAGAAACCCCTTCCATGGAAATGCTTTCCACACTGATGGGAAAGTACGGTGAAGAAGGTGACAAACTTCTGTTCAAGATACAGAATTCCGGCGATTACTTCTCCGGCCTGACCGATGAGGAGTTGCTGAGTCGCAACGCTGCCAAACTTGCCAGCAAGTTCTGCGAGAAAGGTTTGCGTTACGACCTCACCGTACCTTTTGCCCGCTACGTGGTGATGCACCGCGATGAAATCACTTTCCCCTTCAAACGTTATCAGATACAACCCGTCTGGCGTGCCGACCGTCCGCAGAAGGGACGTTACCGCGAGTTCTATCAGTGCGATGCCGACGTGGTGGGTAGCGACTCCTTGCTGAACGAAGTGGAACTGATGCAGATTGTCGATACCGTGTTTACCCGCTTCAACATCCGCGTTTGTATCAAAATCAATAACCGCAAGATATTGAGTGGTATTGCCGAGATTATCGGTGAAGCCGATAAGATTGTGGACATCACGGTTGCCATCGACAAACTGGATAAGATTGGTCTGGACAACGTCAATGCCGAACTCAAAGAAAAAGGCATCAGCGATGAGGCCATTGCCAAACTGCAACCCATCATCTTGCTGAGTGGTAGCAATGAAGAGAAACTGTCAACGCTGAAAGAAGTGCTTGCCGCCAGCGAAGTAGGCCTGAAAGGAGTGGAAGAAAGCGAATTCATCTTGAAAACCCTTTCCGCTCTCGGCTTGAAGAACGAAATAGAACTTGACCTGACGCTGGCCCGCGGCTTGAATTACTATACTGGTGCCATCTTCGAAGTGAAAGCCCTTGATGTGCAAATAGGCAGTATCACCGGTGGCGGACGTTATGACAACTTGACCGGCGTATTCGGCATGGCGGGTGTATCAGGTGTAGGCATTTCTTTCGGTGCCGACCGCATCTTCGACGTGCTGAACCAGCTCGACCTTTATCCGAAAGAAGCCGTAAACAGTACCCAATTGCTGTTCATCAACTTTGGCGAAGCGGAGGCTGCTTTCTCTATCAACGTATTGGCGCAGGTACGTGCTGTCGGTATTCGTGCCGAAATCTTCCCGGATGCCAGCAAGATGAAGAAACAGATGAGTTATGCCAACTCCAAAGCGATCCCGTTTGTTGCCTTGGTGGGTGAAAATGAGATGAATGAGGGTAAAGTAACTCTGAAGAATATGGAAACCGGAGAACAGAAACTTGTGTCTCCCCAAGAACTGATTAGCGAATTGAGTTAATAAAAACTGAAATACATTTAAAAAGGAGCACTGAATTGCTCCTTTTTTGTTATATTTGTCATAAGAGTGTAGGGGAAATGAAATATTCGGCCTCTACCTTTGCAATGACAATAAAAAAGGAGGTTTTTTATGGTTTCCATTGAATTCGGACAAGAAAAGCACAATGCTCTCGTCAGTTTTTTGATGATTGTCATAGCGGTGTTGTTTCTGCTCTATATGGGCAGTTCGTTGGTACATTCTACTAAGGCGTTCTGGGAAAGCTGTTCCATAGAGGAATTGCTGGAGTAGAAGCAGATATAATAATATATGATACTCTATTTTACCGGAACCGGAAATTCTCGTTGGGTTGCAGAACGGCTTGCAGAGGCTACGCATGATACAACCCTTAATATTGCTGATTATCTGAAAAACGATAGTGTACCCGAAGAGCTTGCCAATGCAGACAGAGTTGGTCTCGTTTTTCCGGTACATGCTTGGTATGCACCGCGCGTAGTGGTGCATTTTTTGTTACGACTCCGGTTGCCGCATTGCAAGTACCGTTACGCTGTGTGCACTTGTGGTGACGATATGGGTAAGGGAATGAATCGTTTGGCAAAACGTTTTCCTTTGGATGCAGCCTGGTCTGTAGCTATGCCCAATACTTATATCCCTATGTTCGATTTGGACGACGACGCGCTCTGCCATCAGAAGATAGCAGATGTAAGGCACGCCATTGCCTCGATTGCCGAAGATGTGCTTCAGCAAAAAAAGGTGTGGGCGGTGCACGAGGGCGGTGCACCGTGGCTGAAGACATACGTTCTGAATCCTCTGTTTGTGCGTTTCATCATTACTTCCAAAGGTTTCCATGTGGATGAAGGCTGCATTTCTTGCGCCAAATGCAGCAAGGCGTGTCCGGTGGAAAATATACAGATGGTCGATGGTCATCCGGTTTGGGAGACACATTGCATCCATTGCATGGCTTGCCTGCACATCTGTCCGCAGAAGGTGATACAATACAAGAAGACTTCCCAGAAGAAGGGACGATATCACTTGGCCGACTATTTATAGCCTGTATTTCCTATACATTTTCCTTTAATAAGCTAAAATCATTGTTGCGGATGATTAGTGTCCTTATCTATTAATACTAATTCATTTCTTTATAGGGAAATATTCATACCACTACAGTGGTACAAATATTTCCCTATGGAGGAACGAATATTTCTTTGTAGAGGAATGAATAAATGATAGGAACGATTTTCTTTAGTGACTGCATTGCCGTTTCTCCTTTATAGCTGCTTTCCTGATAAAGGTTTTTCTGCTTATTGTCATTTTGTCAGTTCTTCCCTGTCAAACGAACAGTTTTTCCCTTTGGCACGGTTTTCGTAAGTTCTTTATCGCTTGCTTAAAGCAAAATTACTACTATAATAAATGTATAACATATTAAATTAAAAAGAACTATGAACATTAAACCATTAGCAGACAGAGTGCTGATACTCCCTGCACCTGCAGAAGAGAAGACAATTGGCGGTATCATTATTCCTGATACAGCGAAAGAGAAACCTTTGAAAGGTGAAGTAATTGCGGTAGGCAACGGAACAAAAGACGAAGAAATGGTGTTGAAGGTTGGTGACACAGTGCTGTATGGCAAGTATGCCGGTACCGAACTGGAAGTTGAAGGAACCAAGTACCTCATCATGCGTCAAAGCGACGTACTCGCTGTATTGGGATAATTAATTAGTAATTAGTAAACCGTAAAATAGTAAATAACATTATGGCAAAAGAAATATTATTCAATATCGATGCCCGCGACCAATTGAAGAAAGGTATCGATACACTGGCAAATGCAGTAAAAGTAACTCTCGGCCCCAAAGGTCGTAACGTTATCATCGAAAAGAAGTTCGGCGCTCCCCACATCACTAAAGATGGTGTGACAGTAGCAAAAGAAGTAGAACTGGCAGACGCTTACCAGAATACCGGTGCACAGCTGGTGAAGGAAGTTGCTTCCAAGACCGGTGATGACGCAGGTGACGGTACAACAACTGCAACGGTTCTGGCACAAGCCATCGTAGCCGAAGGACTGAAAAACGTAACTGCCGGTGCAAGCCCCATGGATATCAAACGCGGTATCGACAAGGCTGTTGCCAAAGTGGTAGAATCTATTAAGAGCCAGGCCGAAAAGGTGGGCGACAACTATGACAAGATTGAACAAGTAGCTTCTGTTTCTGCCAATAACGACCCTGTTATCGGTAAGCTGATTGCCGATGCTATGCGTAAGGTTTCCAAGGATGGTGTTATCACGATCGAAGAAGCTAAGGGCACGGATACTACTATCGGTGTAGTAGAAGGTATGCAGTTCGATCGCGGTTATCTCTCTGCTTACTTCGTTACCAATACGGAGAAGATGGAATGCGAAATGGAGAAACCGTATATCCTGATCTACGACAAGAAGATTTCCAATCTGAAAGATTTCCTGCCCATCCTCGAACCAGCTGTACAGACAGGCCGTCCTCTGTTGGTTATCGCAGAAGACGTGGATAGCGAAGCTTTGACTACGCTGGTTGTAAACCGTCTGCGTTCTCAGTTGAAGATTTGTGCTGTAAAGGCTCCGGGCTTCGGCGACCGTCGTAAAGAAATGCTGGAAGACATCGCTATCCTGACCGGTGGTGTAGTTATCAGCGAAGAAAAAGGCTTGAAACTGGAACAGGCTACCATCGAAATGCTGGGTACTGCCGACAAGGTAACTGTTTCTAAAGACAATACAACCATCGTAAACGGTGCCGGCGACAAAGATGGCATCAAGGAACGTTGCGAACAAATCAAGGCTCAGATTGCTGCTACCAAGTCCGACTATGACAAGGAAAAATTGCAGGAACGTCTGGCTAAGTTGTCCGGTGGTGTAGCTGTGCTCTATGTAGGTGCTGCTTCCGAAGTTGAAATGAAGGAAAAGAAAGACCGTGTAGACGATGCTCTGCGTGCAACCCGTGCTGCCATCGAAGAAGGTATCGTTCCGGGTGGTGGTGTAGCTTACATCCGTGCGCTCGAAGCTCTGAACGGTTTCAAAGGCGACAATGCCGACGAGACTACCGGTGTGGACATCATCAAGCGTGCCATCGAAGAGCCGCTGCGTCAGATCGTTGCCAATGCAGGCAAGGAAGGTGCAGTTGTTGTACAGAAAGTGCTCGAAGGTAAGGGAGACTTTGGTTACAATGCCCGTACCGATGTGTACGAGAATCTGCATGCTGCCGGTGTGGTAGACCCTGCTAAGGTGACTCGTGTAGCTCTTGAGAATGCTGCTTCCATCGCAGGTATGTTCCTGACTACCGAATGTGTAATCGTAGAAAAGAAAGAAGATAAGCCCGAAATGCCGATGGGCGCTCCCGGAATGGGAGGTATGGGCGGAATGATGTAAAGAATATCATCATTTTTTCCCTGATTTCTTGATTCAATAGATGTGGCTGCGGTGTCTTCGCAAGAAGATGCCGCAGCTTTTTGTTCTGTATTTCTTTATCTTTGTCTTTTTCTACCGTATAATATTACAAAACTGTTGCAAAAGTGATTAATTTTTATGACTTTTGTCTGCAAAGAAATGTTTTTTAAATAAAAAATGATACCTTTACCTCCGTAAAGATAACCTAATCAACAATAAACTATTAACCTATTAACTTAAAGAGAAAATGAACAAAAGCGAAATTGGACTTAATGCAGGCAAGGTTTGGCAGTTACTTAGCGACCATGCCAGCTGGAGTTTTAACTCTCTGAAGAGAAAGTCCGGATTGAAAGACAAAGAACTGGGAGCAGCCATAGGCTGGCTTGCCCGTGAGGACAAGATTGAAGTGTACCAGGAGGAAGATGAAATTTATGTTTCATTGGGGGTAAATGTTTATATCGGATAAAAAGAGCCGATTGAATTTACAGATTAAGAAGCACCGATTTTGCAATGTGGAAAGGATTTCCGCGAAGTTGTGAAATCTGTGCTTCTTTGTTTTTTCATGTTGCGGAATATTCTTTCCTTTGCATATTCTTTTTTAATAAACAAAATAATATAGCTATGAGAAGCTTTGCATCAGACAATAATTCCGGTGTGCATCCTTTGGTTATGGAAGCGCTGAACCGGGCAAATCAGGACCATGCCGTAGGGTACGGGGACGATCCGTGGACAGAGGAAGCTGTTCGGAGAATAAGGGAAGTGTTTACTCCCGATTGTGAGCCGTTGTTCGTATTCAATGGAACGGGCAGTAATGCAGTGGCACTGCAACTTTGCACGCGTCCCTATAACTCGATTATTTGTGCAGAGACGGCACATATTTATGTAGACGAGTGTGGTTCGCCTGCCCGCATGACAGGTTGTCAGATACGTCCGGTGGCTACCCTTGACGGTAAGCTGACCCCCGATCTGATTCGTCCTTATCTCTGTCACTTCGGCGAGCAGCACCATTCCCAGCCCGGTGCCATTTATATCTCCCAATGCTCTGAACTGGGTACTATATATAAACCCGAGGAACTTCGTGCCCTTACGGAACTGGCCCACCGGCATGGCATGTACGTCCACATGGATGGTGCCCGCCTGGCAAATGCCTGTGCTGCCCTGAACCTCAGTTTCAAGGAATTGACGGTAGATTGCGGAATTGATGTCCTCAGCTTCGGCGGAACAAAGAACGGCTTGATGCTGGGTGAAAGTGTGATCGTGTTCAATCCGGCTTTGAAGAAAGAAGCTTATTTTGTGCGTAAGCAGTCGGCACAACTTGCTTCCAAGCTACGCTATCTCTCTTGTCAGTTCACGGCTTATCTGACGGACGATCTTTGGCTGAAGAATGCCATGCATGCCAACCGCATGGCAAAGATACTCTATGATGGATTGAAAGACTTGCCGGGTGTACGCTTTACGCAGCCCATGGAGAGCAACCAGCTTTTCCTGACGATGCCCCGTCCGGTAATCAATGAGCTTCTGAAAAGCTACTTCTTCTACTTTTGGGATGAATCGATCAACGAAATCCGCTTCGTGACGTCCTTTGATACTACCGAGAAGGATATCGAGGAGTTACTGCAATCGGTGAATACACTTCTGCAGAAGAGTTTGTAGAAAAGAAAAGCTCCTGACCTTCACAGGCTGGGAGCTTACTTTGAAACATTCCCCTCTTGGGGGTGAGGAGAATGTTTACTGAAAACAAACCGATTGAATATTTACCTTAATACCTTCGCATGATAACCTTTTTAACTAACCTTTTATAAACTTTTTGTTAGAGTATTTATATACCGGTCGCTTCACGGACCGGTACGAAAGTATATCCTTTCCGCTTCAGCGTCTTTATCATTTTGTCCAGATAGCCGTTATAGAATTTGTCCGTCCGGCGGTCGTCCGTTCCGAAGTGTATCAGCATCAGATGTCCGTTCAGACCTTCTTTCTTTTCTACTTCCATGATTTTGTCGTAGATGAACTGGCTGCTCCGATATTTCTTTCCCATGTCCGGCGTGGTGTAATCTGCGTTGCTCATGGTGCCGGGGGTGTAGTTGATGACCTGAATGCCCATGCTCTTTGCCCAGGCAGAGATTTCCTTGTTATAGTATTCGTAGGGAGGAATGTAGACCGGTGCATCCTTGTATTCGATACCTGCTTTGCGCAACGTTTCGTAACTTTTCAGCATGTCCTGCTCAAATTCCTCGCGGGTGACTAACAATGAATCGCGGTCTTCCCACGGCATGTACAACAGATGTCCGTAGCTGTGGCTGCCCACGTAGTGTCCTTCGGCGAGCAGGCGTTTCACTACTTCCGGGTAGAGTTCATAGAATTCGCCGGTAAAGAAGAAGCCGCCTTTGATGCCATGTTTCTTCAGGGTGCTGATGATGGCATCGGCACCGTCTGCTTTGTCGGCGGCAGTGAACACCAGTGTGATTTGCTTCTTCGATGGATCGGTGCGGATGATGCCGCCGTCTACGTATACGTTCTTGTCGTCCCGGATGTTGGCTTGCTTCATTCCTTCTTTCTGCATGGCAGAGAGATAGTAAGTGAGGCAGGCTGTTCCGTCCATGGTCGGTTCGTTGGTGGAATAGTCGTGGATGGCGTCATGGTAGACCATCTGGTCCGGTTGGAAGCGTTCGTAATCTTGACCGGGAGTACCGGGAATGCCCGTCATGTTTACGCCTCGCAGGCTTTCGAAGATGGTACGGTAAACGGGGCCGTCCACCAGTCCGCCGGTAGTATTGCCCACACCTGCATTCAGCAGGGAGGAGTGGGGCTGTGAGGGATAGTCGCCATAAAGCGGAAGTTCCACAATCATGCTGGTTCCCCAAGGGTTGCAGCCGAACAGCCAGTCGCGGAGGGCAGCCTCCATTTCTGCATAGGTGTTGTCGCCGGTTGTTTCGCGATAGAGGCGGCACTGGGTCAGCATGGCGGTAGTCAGGTTGTTGGAACACCATATATAAGGTATGCCGTGCAGGAAAGGAGTTTCCACTGCCTTTTCGTAAGTGCGTTCGATGCCCGTACGCATGTTGCGGATAAATTCTTTGCTGATGCGGTCGTTGCTTACTTGGGCAAGGTGGTAATGTCCCATGTTCATGAAGGGGTACCATTGGTAATGGCGTGCGCTGTCGGCGCCCATCCAGGGGGTGACCGGTTCGCGGCGTCCGTATTCAAGGGCTTGATCCAGGTATTTGCGGTCGCCGGTTGCTTTGTACAGTTCCATAGCGCCCAACTCCATGTCGTCCACCCAGTTGTCTTCTTCGTAGATGTAAGGAGACATGACGGAAGCGGTCTGGCATGCTCCCGGTTTTCTGACTCCTTCCTGATAGGCAGCATCTGCCTTTGCTTCTATTTCGGCTGCAAATTCGGGGTAGAAATCTTTCAGTATCTTGGCGCCCAAGGCAAAGCAGGAAGCAAACTTGCCGGCTGTACTGGCTACGCCGGTAGTGGTATTCTTGAACTCTCCGCGTACTTGCGGTTCGCCGCTGCAGAAGTAGACAGGGCGTCCTTTGCCCGGTCCGTATCCGTAATCTACCATATCTTTATTAGGAAGGCGCATGCCGGCATGGTCACGGTCATCGGCAATCTGGTTGTACAGTTCTCCCGGAGCGGGATTCATGCGGTTCAGCCAATCCAGTCCCCATTTTATTTCGTCCACAATGTCGGGGATGCCGTTAGCTCCCGGATGTCCGTTAGCATCGTATGCATCGCCGAATGATTCCGGATTCTCCTGATAGGCAAACATCATCTGATAGATGGCATTGGCGGAAGTGGTGGTATATTGCAGGTAGTCCGTTGCATCGTGCCAGCCGCCGCGCACGTCGATGTGCCGACCGGTTTTGGTGGGATGATATACGATATAGCCATCGTGTACGTGGCAGCTATCCTTTAAGAATGGATTATAGCCGCAACGTTGCTGGCGCATGTAGTTCAGCAGAAAATCTGCCGTACCGTTGTAGACGTGTGTATTGATGGGGAAGCGGGGAGAGATGGCTTTCCCGGCTTTCAGATAATAAGTGCCCGGTTCTGTGAAGTCACTGAAGTCCAGCCGGTAAGTACTTTTCATACCTCCCATTTTGCCGGTGGCTTTGGCTGCTGTGAAAGTACGTATATCCTTTCCGGTGAAGGCGTCTACCAATGTATAATTCTCTACATTCGTTCCTTCTTCACTCATGAATACAGCCACTTTGACGGATTGAGGCAGGTAGCCGAGTTGATTGATTCTGATCCACTCGTCCGCTTTGCCCGGCAAGGCGATGAAAGCTAATATTGCTGTTAATAGCCAATAATTATTCTTCATAAAGGGACTTCCTAATTTAAGGTTGGTATTTGATCTCTAAAAACAGGTTTTATCCTTTACAAATAAAGTAAATTCCATCTATTTTAGGAAGTTTTAGAATGAATAATTAGATTGTGTTATATGTCGTTTACAATATTTTAGTATTTCGTGGACGTGAAATGAACGATAGGCTAATTATAAGATGTTGTTTTTCATTTGTTTATCCTTATGTGTTATTCTTTTTAATTATCGTTTACATGTTTTAGTGATCAGGGAAACAAATTGGCGTGTTATTTGTTTTATGATATTTAGGATATAAAATTAGTAAACTATGGCTTATATTGATTATTATCAAGTCCTTGGAGTGGACAAAACGGCATCTCAGGCTGATATCAAGAAGGCGTACCGCAAACTGGCGCGTAAGTATCATCCTGACTTGAACCCGAATGACACTACAGCCAAGGATAAGTTTCAGGCTATCAACGAGGCAAACGAAGTGCTGAGTGATCCTGAGAAGCGAAAGAAATATGATGAATATGGCGAGCACTGGAAGCATGCCGATGAATTCGAGGCACAGAAACGGGCACAGCAACAGGCCGGTGCAGGAGGCTTCGGCGGATTTGGCGGTGGCGGTTTCGGTGGCTCCGGTGCAGGCTTTGGCACGGATGGAGGAGGTACCTATTGGTATTCTTCGGACGGGCAGGAGTTCTCGGGCAGTAATGCCGGAGGATTCTCTGATTTCTTTGAACAGATGTTCGGACATCGTACACGCGGTGGAGGCGGTGCTAATGCCGGTTTCCGCGGGCAGGATTTCCATGCGGACCTCAGTCTGTCGCTTCGTGATGCTGCGCAGACCCATAAGCAGATATTGACTGTGAATGGCAAGAATGTCCGCATTACGATCCCTGCCGGTGTGGCAAACGGTCAGGTTATCAAGTTGAAAGGCTATGGTGGCGAAGGTGTGAATGGTGGCCCTGCAGGCGACTTGTATATTACCTTTGTCATTGGAGAAGATGCTGTCTTTAAACGTCTGGGTGATGACTTGTATGTGGATGTTTCCATCGACCTGTATACGGCTCTCTTGGGTGGTGAACAGTTGGTAGATACGCTGGACGGTAAGGTGAAACTGAAAGTGAAACCCGAAACTCAGAGCGGGACTAAAGTACGCTTGAAAGGCAAGGGATTCCCCGTATATAAGAAGGAAGGGCAGTTTGGTGACCTCATTGTGACCTATTCCGTGAAGTTGCCGACGAACCTGACGGAGCAGCAGAAAGAGATGTTCCGCAAAATTCAAAGTATGAACTAAAAATGTCAGCACTATGCAGAACGAATTAATCATAGTAAGTGAATATTGCAGCAAGTGTCACATAGAACCTTCGTTTATAGACATGTTGCAGGAAGGTGGTCTGATAGATATTCAGACGGAGGAGGGGGAACGCTATCTGCTGTTTTCCCAGTTGCCGGATGTGGAGCGTTACAGTCGTATGTACTACGATTTATCCATCAATATGGAAGGTATCGATGCCATCCATCATTTGCTGGAACGACTGGAAGAGATGCAACAGGAAATACATTCTTTGCGTAGCAGGTTGAGGCTGTTTGGAGAATTTTGACTAAAGTAACCTATAAAAAAACGTTCCACCCGGTGAGGGTGGAACGTTTTTTATATAGTGAAACAGATTCGTTATTTGCGATAGCTTTCCAACTCTTCCGCTTTGAACTTGCGGATGAAGTTGAAGTGCTTTTCTACTTCAGCTTCTGCATAGTTTATGTAAACTACGGCGGACTTGGCGAACAGTTCAGGAGCTTTTGTTCCATCCTGGATAATGAGATGAGACATGATGCACACGGCAGCCATTTCGTAGAGGCGACGGGCAACGAAGTCAAGTAACTCCTGGCTTTGGGCTTCTTTCACGGCATTGGTACAAGCTTCGAACTTGTTGGTCATTTCCTTTACACGGTCCATCAGCGATTGCATTTCTGCACTGCATGGGATTGCTTCATAGTCGCGTAGGGTTGCTGCATACGAGCCGTTCGTTACATAACGGATGGCAGCTACGGTCTGCAACTGAGTGGTGCCTTCGTAAATGGAAGTGATGCGTGCATCGCGATAGATACGCTGGCAGGCATATTCCAGCATGAAGCCGGAACCACCGTGAATCTGGATGCTGTCGTAAGCGTTTTGGTTGGCGTACTCGGAGTTCATACCTTTTGCCAGCGGAGTAAAGGAGTCTGCCAACTTGGCATATTTCTTCTGTTCCTGGCGCTCTTCCGGAGTAAGTTTGCGCTCGCGGGCAATATCGTCCAATGCTTTGTAGATGTCTACATAACGGGAAGTCTGGTATAACAAGGCACGGCCTGCATCCAGTTTGGCCTTCATGATAGCCAGCATGTCATAAACAGCCGGGAATTCGATGATAGCTTTGCCGAACTGCTTGCGGTCTTTGGCGTATGCCAAGCCCTCATTGTAAGCAGCCTGCGAGAGACCTACCGACTGAGCGGCAATACCCAGGCGGGCGCCGTTCATCAAAGCCATTACGTATTTTATCAAACCGAGTTTGCGGTCACCGCAAAGTTCGGCTTTTGCATTCTTGTAAACCAGCTCGCAAGTAGGAGAACCATGAATACCGAGCTTGTTCTCGATGCGGCGTACGTTTACACCACCTTCGCGCTTGTCGTAGATGAACATGGAGAGACCACGGCCGTCTTTTGTCCCTTCTTCCGAACGGGCCAGCACGAGGTGAAGATCGGCATCACCGTTAGTGATGAAACGTTTCACACCATTCAGGCGCCAGCAGTTGTTGGCTTCGTCGAAGGTTGCTTTCAGCATGACGGATTGCAGGTCGGAGCCGGCATCCGGTTCGGTCAAGTCCATAGACATGGTTTCGCCCTGGCAGATGCGGGGGATGAAACGGCTGTGCTGGTCTTCGTTACCGAATTCGTACAGAGTTTCGATACAGTCCTGCAAAGACCAGATGTTTCCGAAGCCTGCATCGGCAGCAGCCACGATTTCGGCACACATGGTATAGGGAGTAATCGGGAAGTTCAGACCACCGAAGCGGCGCGGCATGGTCATACCGTTCAGGCCGGCTTTTACCATGGCGTCGAGGTTCTGCTTCGTTCCGCTGGCGTATTCCACGCGGCCGTTGGCGCAGTGGGGACCTTCTTCGTCCACGCCTTCTGCATTCGGTGCAATGATTTCGCCGGTAATCTCACCGGTGATTTCGAGCACCTTATCGTAAGAGTCCATTGCGTCCGCATAGTCCTGCGGGGCATAGTCATACTTGTCTTTGTCTTCGTAACCGCGTTCTTTCAGTTCGCAGATACGTTCCATCATCGGGTTGTCCAAGTGATACTTGAGTTCCGGTATATCTGTATAAAAATTAGCCATAGTTTTCTTACTTACTATTCTGTTTGTAATACTTAATCATCTTCGGGATAACCTCTTCCACTGTGCCATTGATAACATAGTCGGCAATCGTATTGATAGGAGCATTCTCATCGTTGTTTATGGAGATGATGATGCCACTTTCCTGCATACCGGCAATGTGCTGGATTTGTCCTGAGATACCACAAGCGATATACAACTTGGGACGCACCGTTACACCCGTCTGACCGATCTGGCGGTCATGGTCGGCATAGCCTGCATCGACGGCAGCCCGGCTGGCGCCTACTTCGGCGTGAAGTTCCTTGGCCAGTTCGAACAGCATGTTGAAGTTTTCTCTGCTGCCCATGCCGTAGCCACCGGCAACAACGATAGGAGCACCTTTCAAGTTGTGTTTTGCCTTTTCTACGTGGCGGTCGATGACCTTTACTACGTAGTCCGTTTCGGGAACGTACTTGGCAACGTCGTGGTTGATGACTTCACCTTTGTAGTTGGCATCGAGAATTTCTTTCTTCATCACACCCTCACGCACGGTAGCCATTTGCGGACGGTGTTCGGGATTTACAATCGTGGCAACGATGTTACCGCCGAAAGCGGGGCGTATCTGATACAACAGATTTTCGTAAACCTTGCCTTCTTTCTTATCTTCGTGGTCACCGATTTCAAGAGAAGTACAGTCGGCCGTCAGACCGCTGGTCAAAGCTGAAGAAACACGCGGGCCGAGGTCGCGGCCGATAACCGTAGCACCCATCAGGCAGATTTGCGGTTTCTCTTCCTTGAACAAGTTGATGAGGACGGAGGAGTGGGGAAGGGAAGTATAGGGAAACAAGCCCGGAGCGTCGAATACATGGAGTTTGTCTACGCCGAGAGGCAATACTTGCTTTTCAATGCCTGCCAGATTGCTACCGGCAGCAACAGCTTCCAGCTGGCAACCCAACTGATTAGCCAATTTACGACCTTTGGTCAAGAGTTCGAGACTGACGTCGGCAACTGTAGTGCCTTCTATCTCTAAATATACAAATACATTATTCATAATCTTATCCTATCGTATGGTTAGCTAACAGTTCAACAATCAAATCTTCTACATCCTTGTCACTGCCCGTCAGCGTCTTGCTTTCTTTGGCTTGGAACGAAATGTTCTGAATGGTCTTTACCTTCGTGGGCGAACCGCTCAGACCACATTGTGCGAGGTCACCGTTTACATCGGCCACGCTCCATTCCGTGATGTTGAGATAGGGATATTTCTCATAAAGGGCTGCGTAAGCCAGTTCGGCACCTTCTTTGGCGATGGCTGCTTTCTCCTGGGCGCCGAGGGCACGTTTGTATTTCTGCACCAGTTTGGCGTTGCGCGGGCGGCAGGGGGCTGCACTTCCGTTCACAGTGATGACGATAGGCAGGGGAGCTTCCACGGTTTCTACACCGCCGTCGATATGACGTTTCACGGTAATCTTTTTCGCAGCTTTGTCTACGTTCAGAATCTCTTCGGCATACGTCACCTGCGTCAATCCCAGTTTCTCGGCAACCTGCGGACCTACTTGTGCGGTGTCACCGTCGATGGCTTGGCGTCCGCCGATGATAACATCGCAGTCACCAATTTTTCGGATGGCAGTGGCAAGGGCATACGAAGTGGCGAGGGTATCTGCGCCGGCAAATGCGCGGTCGGTTAGCAGATAACCGTTGTCGGCACCACGGTAGAGTCCTTCACGAATGATTTCGGCTGCGCGTCCCGGTCCCATGGTAAGGATGGTTACAGTGGAACCCGGATATTCATCTTTCAGTCGAAGTGCTTGCTCAAGGGCATTCAGGTCTTCGGGGTTGAAGATGGCAGGGAGTGCCGCGCGGTTAATGGTTCCGTCGGCTTTCATGGCATCTTTCCCAACGTTGCGTGTGTCGGGAACTTGTTTTGCCAATACAACAATTTTCAAACTCATGCTATTAATTATTAGTATTAGTATTCTGTACGTCAGTGCCGGGAATAGGAGTAGTAGAATCCTGCTACTGAAATTATCCGGTTAACTATCAGCGTGCAAATTTACGGAAAGTGTTGGTTTTGACAAGTAAATGGAGCGAAAAATGCACAAGTTGGAGGTTTTTGCGCAAAAAAAGGCCGCTACGTAGCTCTGCGTAACGGCCTTTATTATGTGTTAACCACGCAACTTAATGGCGTAGTTCCTATATTTTATTTAATTCCCAGCTTGTTCAGGATTGCTTTGGGAACGGCATTTTTATGTACCAGGACGTTGATGGTCTTGTAGGCAACGAACGGTTTGGAAGCATACCAGGTACCTTTGTACGGGTTGTTTGTTCCCCAAGAGTTCTTTACCATATAGTATTCTTTACCATTCTGATCTTTGGCAATACCGTAGATAAGCATACCGTGGTCGTCAGTAGTTTGCCAGTTGTCGAATGCTTCCTGGCGCATTTCCTGTGTTACGGTGATTTCGGGCATCGGGCGGGAAGTCAGTTCTTTGCGCTTGTCTTCGGCTTTCAGTCCCAACCAGTGTGCCATATCCGAACCGGTAAGTTCGGCACCACGTGCTGCATCCGGCATTACGGCAATACCATCACGCGTGAATCCGTCTTCGCTTACATCGCTGCCCCAAGCTACGGTATAACCGTTGTTCACAGCATTTTCAATCACTGACATGAACTCCATCAGCGGCAGATTCCATGACAGGCCGTTACGCCAATTGTCCTGGATTTCGATGTTCATCTGAGTATAGAACGGGTGGTGAGTGAAAGAAGTCAATGAGATATAATCGTCCGGATTGATACCGAGGGATTCGCCAAAGCTCTTCGGAGTATATTCTTTACCTTTATAGGTGAACTTATCCGGACACTTGCCAAGATAGGTGTCATAGATGGCACAAACTCCCTTTTTCCATACCGGAGTCAATTTCTTAAAGTTGCCTTTGGCTATGGCTTTTACATAAGCGCCGGCTACAGCATCCAGCTCGTTATGCACGGGCAGAGTGTCGCCGTACATGATGCCAGGCATAGCTTCCTGCGGCACCATTCCATAATTGCGGAGGCAATACATCACATCGTAGAAGCTGCCGCCGGGGGAGAAAGAACTGTCACCGTGATAACGTACATAGTTCTGTGCGCGGTCTACCATTGTGTGGTGAACGACAAACATTTCAGAAAGGTCGTATTCACCTTTGCCCATGCGCAACAGTTCGCTTTCCAGGAAACCGATACTTGAGAAGCTCCAACATGTGGAGGAACGGTTCTGATTCTTTACGGAGGTAATGGGGTTTTCTTTTACAGTAGTAAAGACGAAACCCTCTTCTTTCGGAGTGTTTTGTGCCATCATGTTCAGGCTCAACAATCCCAGTGCTGCAATTAGTAGTGACTTTCTCATTATTATTAAAATGTTATTAAATTATAGTTGCAACCGCAAATATAGGTAGAATCTCGTAAACAAAAGCTATATTTGGGGTGTTAATTGTGCAACTTATGGAAAATATTATACGTATTGACGACCGTAGCGGTCTGGTTCTGGAAGGGGGCGGCATGCGCGGCGTCTTCACTTGTGGTGTGCTCGACAATTTTATGGACCGGGGCGTCCGATTTCCTTATTCAATCGGTGTCAGTGCGGGAGCATGCAACGGGCTTTCTTATATGTCCGGCCAGCGTGGCCGTGCCAAGTATAGTAATATTGACCTGCTGGAGAAGTACAATTACATCGGCTTGAAGCATCTGCTGAAGAAGCGTAATATCCTGGACTTCGACCTACTGTTCCAGGAATTCCCCGAACACATATTGCCTTATGATTACGAGGCTTACTCCCGTTGTCCCGAGCGTTTTGTCATGGTGACGACAAACTGCGAGACGGGTGAGGCGAACTATTTTGAGGAAAAGCAGAGTAAGGCACGTATCATCGACATTGTCCGTGCTTCGAGCAGCCTGCCTTTTGTTTGCCCCATTGCTTATGTAGACGGTGTTCCTATGCTCGACGGTGGCATTGTGGACAGTATTCCCGTGATGCGTGCGCGCCAGGATGGTTTTACTCATAATGTAGTGGTGCTGACCCGCAACCGTGGCTATCGAAAAGAAACAAAAGACATTAAGATACCTTCTTTCCTTTACCGGAAATATCCTAAAGTGCGCGAAGCGCTGAGTCGCCGTTGCCGTGCGTACAACGAACAACTAGAGTTGGTGGAACGCTTGGAAGATGCCGGGGAAATCATGGTTATCCGTCCGCAGAAGCCCGTAGTGGTAGACCGTATTGAACGGGATATCCGGAAGTTGACGGAATTTTATGAAGAAGGGTATCAGTGTGCGGCACAGTATACGATTGCCTGAAAGTGATTGCCAAATAATGATTGCTGTTTTATGGCAATCATTATTTGGCAATCACTTTCTTTATTCATATCTTTGTGAAATCTAACCATTAGAGGTGTTATTTATGCAAAATCCATTTGTTACTAACGGTTATGTTTCTCCCAAGTATTTCTGTGACCGCGAAGTGGAAACAGAAGATATCACTACGCTGCTGCTCAACGGAAACAATATAGCCTTGATCTCTCCCCGTCGTTACGGGAAGACAGATTTGATACGTCACTGCTTTTCGCAGCCTGACGTAGCGGAGCATTACTATACATTTATTGTCGATATCTATGCAACCCGTTCTTTGCGCGATTTGGTAAACAAGCTGGGTAAAACTATACTTGATGCATTGAAGCCCCGGGGGCGTAAAGTGTGGGAGATTTTTGTCAATGCTATCACTTCTTTGCAGGCAGGTATTACGTATGATATAGGAGGGGCTCCTACGTGGAATATCAGTTTGGGAGATATTAATAATCCGGCGGCTTCACTTGATGAGATCTTTCACTATCTTCAGCGGGCAGACCGTCCGTGCTTGTTAGCTATTGATGAGTTTCAGCAGATAGGGAAGTACCCTGAAGACACGATTGAGGCCACATTGCGTACTTATGTGCAATATTGCAGCAATGCCCGTTTTGTTTTTTCCGGTTCACAGCGACACTTGATGGGGAGCATCTTTACTTCACCCTCCCGTCCTTTTTATCAGAGTGTTACTATCATGAATCTTCCGCCCATTCCTCGGGAGAAATATACCGAATTTGCTGTTCGCCACTTCCGTGAGTCCGGCAAGACGTTGCGACCCGAAGTGATAGATATGCTTTATGATCGCTTTCGTGGTGGAACATTCTATTTGCAGAAAGTGATGAATATTCTTTTTCTCCGGACACCTGAAGGCGGTACGTGCGGACCGGAAATGATAGAGGGGGGTATCGACTACATTGTCAACTTTACGGCAGATACGTATGCCGAATTGCTCTATCAATTGCCCGATAAGCAGAAACAAGTACTCATTGCCATCAACCGTGAAGGGCAGGCGCGTAATGTTATCTCCGGTGCATTTTCTAAACGCTACGGGTTGGTATCTCCCAGTTCAGTACGCTCTGCATTGGCGGGTTTGCTTGATAAAGACTTCATAACAAAGGAGCGGGATTACTATCAGGTGTACGATCTCTTTTTTAGCATTTGGCTGGCGAGAGAGGAACATTGATAAGAAATAATCCAGCCTGTACTCTTCACTCTACCATAACTACTTCTGAGAGGGGGATCTCTTTGGCACCGAGGAAGACAAGGTTCCCCGGTGTGGGAAAGGGTGTTTCCCGGTGCCGAACTTTTCATTCCCCGGTGCTGGAGAAATTGGAAACTTACCTCATTCCTGAAACTGTAATGAATTAATTCTGCTAATGGAATTTGTTCTCATGCTTTTCTATTGATGGAAATCACAGCTAAAACAAAAGCTCATTTAGCAAAAAAAAACATGCCTAGAGTGCCTTTTAAGAGGAGATGTATCAAAAATACTACCTTTCGTAACATTTGTTATATGCCTGATAAATGCTTTGCCTTACTTTTGCCAGCACAAAACCCATTTAGGGCTCAATAATAGATTTTTTATTAACTTTAAACTAATAAGTATGTTGAAAGACATTAGTCTCAGGATTTGCACATTAATTGTGCTTCTCTTAGCGGGCATTACTTCATTTGCCCAGCAAATTCAGGTGAAAGGTACTGTTGTAGAGAAATCTACCGGTGAGTCGATTATCGGTGCTTCTGTATTGGAAATCGGCTCTGATAGCAACGGAGCGATAACGGATATTGATGGTAATTTTACCCTCTCTGTTGCTTCCGGTGCTACATTGTCTGTATCTTATATCGGGTACAAGACGGCTACGGTGAAAGCTCAACCAATCTTACGTATCGAGTTGGTAGAAGACTCGCAAATGATTGATGAGGTAGTGGTAACCGGTTATATGGCTGAAAAGAAAGCCAGTCTTACGGGTTCGGTTGCTGTTGTGAAGATGAAAGATGTTGCTGATATCCCGACCGGTAATGTTCTGTCGAGTTTGCAAGGGCGCGTAGCAGGTATGAACATTACCACCGATGGCACCCCGGGTGGTGGAAATACTTCTACGCTGGTTCGTGGAAAATCATCTTTCCGTGATGGTGCTAACTCTCCTCTTTATGTAATAGACGGTGTGATGACACGTGAAAACATCTCTTCCATTCTTTCTTCCAATGATGTGGAATCCATTCAGGTATTGAAAGATGCTGCTTCTGCTGCTATCTATGGTGCACAAGCTGCCAATGGTGTCATCATCATCACCACTAAACGTGCCAAGAAAGGAGAAACGCGTGTTGATTTTGATATGTCGTTGACAATGCAGACTTATCAATGTGGCTTTGATATGCTGAATGCTGATGAGTGGGGGCAGGTTTACTGGCAGGCCTATAAATACGCTAATAACGGTGCTACTCCGAGTAGTGAAATATATGGTAACGGTGCCACTCCCAAACTTCAGGATTATATTGGCCTGAATGGTGTAAAGGTACATGCTGTCGATACCGATTGGCGTGATGTAATTTACCGTACGGCTTTGATGCAGAACTATAGTGCTACACTTTCCAAAGGCTCTGACAATGGCTCTTTTTCGTTGGCTTTGAACTATCTCGACCACGATGGTCTGGTGAAGAATACTAATTTCCAGCGTATCAATACCCGTATCAGTTCTAACTATCATTACCTGAATAATCGTCTGCGTATCGGTGAGAATGTTGCCATCAATCGCTGGACACAAACGCTCAGTCCCGGTGGCGTGGATGAAAATGCCATCAAGCAACATCCGGCCAAGAGTGTTTACGATGAAAATGGTGGTTACAATGATGCAATCAACGATGTTTTGGGTGATGCTCCCAATATGGCCCGTCTGCTTGAAAACGAAAAGCAAAACAAGCATGAATATTGGCGTATTTTCGGTAATGCATTCCTTGAAATAGAGCCGATAAAGAATCTGGTGTTGCGTACAAACTTTGGCTTAAACTTTTACGACGAAACCAATAAGGTTTTTGAACCTGCTTGGGCGCGTGATGAAGTTAATAAACTGACTCAGGAATCTAAGAAGAACCTCGACTGGGTGTGGACGAATACTGCCACTTATACCACGTCGTTCGGTAAGAACAACATAACTGCATTACTTGCTACGGAAGCCAAGAAGAACCATTCGGAAACAATGTTCGGTTATGGTACAGGACTTGCGGTAGAAAATGAAGATTATATCTATCTTGATGCTGTGACAGCTGGTAAGAATGTGGGTGCAGGTGCTTCTAACTATGCTATGGTTTCTTACTTTGGTAAAGTGAATTATGATTATGAAGGACGCTATCTGGCATCCGTTACGGTTCGTCGCGATGCTTCTTCACGCTTGGCAAAAGGCAATAATGCGGATTATTTCCCCTCGGTTTCGGCAGGTTGGCGTATTTCGAGCGAGAGGTTTATGGAATCTACTCGGAATTGGCTGACGGATTTGAAACTTCGTGCTTCCTGGGGTATTAACGGCAATGATATCATTGATAACGAAGCTCCTTACACAAAGTATCTTATCAGCTTGAAAGATGCCAGTTATAATATGAATGGTGATGGCACTACTCTTGCTCCCGGTGGCTATAAGGTGAGGTCGACCAATCCTGATTTGAAATGGGAAAGTACGAGACAAACGAATGTTGGTATAGATGCTGCTTTTCTGAATGGACGTCTGAGTGCTTCTCTTGATTATTTTGATAAGAAGACAAGTGATATGCTTGTTGAGAAACCATATATTGCGGTAATCGGTGAAGGTGGTTACTGCTGGTATAATGGTGGTACGATGAGTAATAAAGGTTTTGAAATGTCTTTGAGTTGGAGAGATAAAATCAAGGACTTCCAATACAATGTGGACTTCAACCTTTCTTATTATAAGAATGAAGTTACTGAGCTGACCGAAGAAATCTACTATACTTATGGCGGTGGTAATGGCGTTGACAAGACATTGGTAGGCCAGCCTTTCGGTTCTTGGATGGGATTCAAGACAGACGGTGTATTCCGTACGCAAGAAGAAGTGGATGAATACAAGTCTAAGTATAATGTACAATTCGGTGCTCCTGCTGTAGGACGTATCAAGTATGTAGATGCCGATGGAAATGGTGATATCAATACGAACGATCGTGTATGGTTGGGATCTGATAATCCGAAAGTGATTGGCGGTCTTACTCTTGGTGCATCATGGAAAGGTTTCGATATGAATGTGTTCTTCAACGGCATGATTCGTGATGCTTACAATAATGCTAAATATTATACGGATTTATTCCAATGCTGGAGCGGTAACCACTCTACCCGCTTGCTCGAAGCGATGCATGCTTATCAGAATTTTGAGAAAACCGGTGTTTACAATAGCAATGTGCCTGCCTTGACTACTCTTAATAGCAACAATGAACATGAAGTATCGCAATTCTATATTGAAGACGGCTCATATATTAAGCTAAAAAGTCTTACATTGGGTTATTCACTTCCGAAGTCAGTTCTTGATAAGATGAAATTGCGCAATGCACGTGTTTATTTCCAGGCTCAGAACCTGTTTACAATTACCGGTTATACGGGTGCGGATCCTGAAGGTTTGGGTTATCCTTATCCTTTGCCCCGTTCGTTCTCTTTAGGATTATCATTTGGTTTCTAAACTTTAAAATCAATATTATCATGAAATTAAAATATATATGTATGTTTAGCGCTCTGGCGCTGATGACGGCAAGTTGTGATGAAGATAGTTTCTTGGACTTAAAGCCCCAAGGCAGCTTGAATGAAGATATTATGACATCGACTGAAGGTGCTGATCTGCTTGTAAATGCTGCATATGCAGCTTTGGGGGGGGCCGAAGGACAGACCTGGAGTGTGTGGTGCCATCCCACTTCTAATTGGACTTACGGTGAAGTACGCTCTGATAATGCCTATAAAGGTGGTGGCGGTGTAGGTGACCTGAATGAGGTGCATCGCATGGAAACGTTCGACATGGATGCAACTAATGGCTTTCTTGATAGCAAATGGTATCATTTGTATTGTAGTGTACAACGTTGTAACTCCGCTCTGCGCGTGTTGAATGCTGCTACGGACGAGCAAATCAGTGGGCGTACATCCCGTATTGCAGAAATGAAGGTGCTCCGTGCCCACTATTACTTTGAATTGAGCCGTCTTTTCAACAAGATCCCTTATTTTGATGAGAATGTTGAAATCTCTCAATATCCTAATATTTCCAATAATGAATTTACGCGTAATGAAATTCTGGATAAACTGGCACAAGAAATGCTTGATGCGGCAGCGCAGCTACCGACTTCTCAGCCTGAAGTAGGACGTATTCATAAGTATATCGCCTTGGCTTATGCTGCTAAAATAAAGTTATATCAGGCTTATGAGCAAGATGAAACGACTCATGCCGTGGTCAGCATCAATAAGGAGTTGCTTCGCGAAGTAGTATCACTCTGTGACCAGGTGACAGCCAGCAACCGCTATGGCTTGATCGATGATTTCCAGGGTTTGGATCTCATAGCAAACGAAAATGGTAAGGAGTCTGTTTTTGCTATCCAGTATTCCATGAACGATGGTACTGAAAGCGCCGGTCGTATTAATTGGAGCAACCTGTTGAACTCTCCGGGCGGTGGCAGTCCTTATGGTGGCGACGGTTTCTTCTTGCCGAGTCAGGACTTAATCAATGCTTATCAGACAGATGCAAATGGCCTGCCCGATTTTAGCTATCAAGTAAAGGCTGATTATAGCAAGGCAGTTTTATCTAACGGTGTTTATACTCTGGAAAACACAAATCCGAATGTGGACCCACGTCTTGATTTTGTTGTAGGACGTCCTAATATCACTTGGAAGACTTATACGGAGAAGCCTTGTGAAGGTTGGGTACGCGATAAGGAAACGTATGGTTACAATTGTGCAAAACGTTTCTGGGTCTCTCCCGAAAGCAGTGACATGTTTAAAGGCTGGCCTTGGGGTGCTTCTCAGTTGAACTGGCAAATTATCCGTTATGCTGATATTCTTCTCTGGAAGGCTGAGGCTCTTATTGAACTCAATGAAGGGGATGGCCTTGACATGGCTCGTGGCTTGATCAATGAAATTCGTAACCGTGCTAAGAATAGCCCTTATGTGAAGGATTTCAATGATAACTCCAAGTATGCCGCTCACTATCTCATTAATTCTTATCCTGCTGAAGGGTGGAATCAAGATTATGCCCGCAAGGCCCTTCGTTGGGAGACTCGTTTGGAAAAGGCATTGGAAGGAGAACGCTTCTTCGACTTGGTGCGTTGGGGTATTGCTGAAAACACAATGAACAATTATATTGCAGCAGAAAAAGATAATCGTATCTACTATGGTAATGCACAGTTCACTAAAGGAAAAGACGAATACTATCCGGTTCCGAACAACCAGTATGGTTTCTCCGGTGGTAAGTATGTGCAGAATCCGGGTTATCCTGCTTTCAATTAAATAAGAAAGGAAGGGTGGCATAAAACCATCCTTCCTTTAAATAAACTTCTATTACTATGAAATATTATCTCTACTCTTTACTGGGTGGTATTATAAACACTCTTTTATTGGCAGGAACATTGTCTGCCGGTGCCCAGAACAATACGGATAGCTTATATCGTGAACCGTATCGTCCTCAATATCATTTCAGCCCGCAGAAAGGTTGGATTGGCGACCCTTGCGGATTTATGTACTATCAGGGTAAATACCATATGTATTGGTGGGGCAAGGTAGAATCTTCCGATCTGGTACATTATCAGGAAATCACTCCTTATGCCATGACGGGAGCGGATGCTAATATCGGTTATTTCACCGGCTCTGCCGTAATAGATAAAAACAATACAGCGGGTTTTGGCAAGGATGCCTATATTGCTGCTTATACTGTTTTTGAGAAAGACTCAAAAAAGCAGGCTCAAGGTATTTCTTTTAGTCATGACGGGAAAACGTTTCATTATTATGAAGGAAACCCGGTCATTGATATTTGGAGTACAGAGTTCAGGGATCCTACTGTGTTTTGGTACGAACCGACTCAACAGTGGGTAATGGTGGTAGCTAAGGCTTTGGAGAAGAAAATAAAGTTTTATACATCTCCGGATCTGAAGAACTGGACGTGGGCTAGTGACTTCGGACCGGTAGGCGATAGCGAGAAATCTTGGGAATGCCCCGATCTGTTTCAATTGCCTGTTGATGGAAATTCCGATGAAAAGAAATGGGTGATGGTGGTATCGGTCAATTGGGCGCAAGAACAATATTTTATTGGAGACTTTGACGGGATTTCTTTTAAATTGGTGGAGAATCATCCAACAGAACCTCTATATGTTGATAAAGGATTGGACTTTTATGCATCCCGTACTTTCCGTGATTTTGATCATACGCTTGATTCTACCGTTTCTATGGGCTGGGTAGCAACGTGGGATTATGCCCAATTTGTCCCGTCAGAGTATGGCAAAGGCTTTTGGTCTGTCCCCCGTACCTTAGAACTGAAAACATACAAAGAAGGACTTCGGTTAATCCAACAACCCGTTGAACAGTTGAAAAAGCTCCGTTATCAGCCGGTTGCAGTAAACCGTTCTTTATCACCCGGAGTACAAAATATTCCGGGATTCGCTCCCGGGGAGAATATATATGAGCTCGACGCTTCTTTTTCGACAGATGTTTCCAATGTCTTTGGCTTTAATTTATGTGTAGGAGATGGACGTAAGGTTGTAGTCAGCTACGATACAGACTCACATAACTTGGTTATTGATCGTACTCATTGTGCCGCCGTATCTATTCCTAAATTCAGTCGTATGTCATATACCCGGGTTGAACCGATAGATAATAAGATTCGTTTGCATATCTTTGTGGATAAGTCGAGTGTAGAGATTTTCGCAAATGACGGAAAAGAAGTTTTTACCTTATTGACCTATCCGGGTGAATCCCAGACTGGCATTGAGGTTTTTGCACAACGAAAAGGCACCAGAATGGTACTGAATGCTTGGATGCTCCGTTCCATCTGGAAATAAAAATAAGCCGGATGTAACATTTGTAGTATAGTTTGAAACGAAAGAGATAGGCTCTGATACTCTAACGGCGTATCTTTGCAACGTTGTGAATATATAATCAATTTAAAAATCTTAATACCTAAAAACATGAGTTATTCAATGAATGGATGTATGATGTTTAAATTTCTATCTGTTATGCTTTTGAGTATTTGCTCTTCGATAATGTCTGCTCAGAACGCCGATACACATTTAAATATTAAGCATCTGGGAGATCGGCAGACAATTGTCCGCTCTGAAGAGAATCAGAAATATCTGTTATTGCCTATACAAGAGAAGGCACATGAGGCCCGTTTGTATATGATTGTCGATAATGACGTAGTGAAAACTATTAATGTCCGCCTGGCTGTAGATAGCATCGACTACTATGTACCTTTGGAACTGTCTGCCTATCAGGAAAAAGGTGTTGCCTTTAATATTCAGTTGGTCGATGACTCGGCAGTATGTTGGCAAACGATGAAGCTTTCGGACACATTCGATACTGCTAACCGTGAGGATTTTCGTCCGGTCTATCATTTTACTCCTGCTTACGGTTGGATGAACGATCCGAACGGAATGGTATATAAGGATGGAGAATACCATCTGTTTTATCAGTATAACCCTTATGGCTCGATGTGGGGAAATATGCATTGGGGGCATGCTGTCAGCAAGGACTTGTTGAAGTGGGAGCATCTGCCGGTTGCTATTGCTCCGGATGGTTTGGGTACTATCTTCAGTGGCTCTTGCGTGGTAGATAAGGATAATACTGCCGGTTTTGGTGCCGGTGCTATTGTAGCTTTCTATACTTCGGCCGGTGAACGCCAGTCGCAAAGTATGGCCTATAGCCTTGATAATGGGCGTACTTTCAAGAAATATCCACTCAATCCGATCATTACTTCCACGCTTCGCGATTTCCGCGATCCGAAAGTGTTCTGGTACGAAGATACTAAAAAGTGGGTGCTTATTTTGGCTGCCGGTCAAGAGATGCAGATCTACTCTTCGTCCGACTTGAAGGAATGGACGATGGAAAGCTCCTTCGGCCAAGGACAGGGAGTACACGATGGTGTTTGGGAATGCCCCGACTTGTTTGAACTCCCCGTAGAAGGAACGGAATTGAAGAAATGGGTATTGGTATGCAATATAAACCCCGGTGGGCCTTTCGGTGGTTCGGCCACACAGTACTTTGTCGGAACATTCGACGGAAAGAAGTTTGTAAATGAGTCTCCGGCTGCAACTAAATGGATGGATTTCGGTAAAGACCATTATGCCACTGTCACTTGGAGCAATGCTCCTGCCGGACGCTCCATTGCCTTGGCATGGATGAGCAACTGGCAGTATGCCAATGATGTTCCTACCCGGCAGTATCGCAGTGCCAACTCTGTTCCGCGTGACTTGAGCCTGTATACAGCTGATGGTGAGACTTATCTGAAGTGTACTCCCTCACCCGAATTGTTGAAGATGCGCGGGAAAGCAGTGAAAAAGCATGCTTTCAAGGTAGACCGTACCTATAACTTGCAGCAATTACTGAAAGATAACACGGGAACTTATGAGATAGAGATGACCATTAAAAACAGGAATGCGCAGGAGATCGGTTTCCAGTTGTATAATGCTGCGGGAGAAGAGGTGGACTTTACTTATGATCTTTCTGCCCGTACTTTTAAGATGGATCGTACAAAGAGTGGACTGACCATTTTCAACAAGGATTTCCCTGCTGTAACGGCAGCGCCGTTCGAGGCAAAAGATGAGTTAACGCTCCGCTTATTTGTCGATAAATCGAGTATCGAAGTCTTTGGTGACGACGGCAGATGGTGTATGACGAACCTGGTGTTCCCGTCGGAACCATATAATCGCATCAGCTTTTATGCCAAAGGTGGAACTTACAGTGTGTCGTCTTTCACCGTATATAAGTTAGCCTTCAACGAATAATCTAATATTAATGATATAGTAGTATGCAAAATTCGAATACTTCCGCTTCTCTTGCAAAGCTCTTCCCAGTCATGCTTTGCTTCTTCGCCATGGGCTTTGTAGACCTTGTAGGCATTGCCTCCAACTATGTAAAAGCCGATTTGGGCTTGACCGATTCGCAGGCAAACATTTTTCCTTCGCTCGTATTCTTCTGGTTTCTCATCTTCTCCGTACCCACGGGTATGCTGATGAACCGCATCGGGCGCAAGAAGACTGTCCTTCTCAGTTTGGTCATCACTTTTGCCTCCCTGCTTCTTCCGGTCTTTGGTGACGGGTATGTGCTGATGCTGCTGTCGTTCTCGTTGCTGGGCATCGGCAATGCATTGATGCAAACCTCTCTTAATCCGTTGCTTTCCAACATTGTGAGCGGCGAACGATTGGCAAGCTCACTCACCTTCGGACAGTTTGTCAAGGCGATTGCTTCGTTCTTGGCACCCTATATTGCCATGTGGGGCGCTACGCAGGCCATTCCTTCGCTGGGCATGGGCTGGCGCGTACTGTTTCCTGTTTATATGGTGGTGGCGGTTGCTGCTATCCTTTGGCTGAGCGGCACGTCCATCCGGGAAGAAAAGGAAGAGGGGCGTCCTTCTACCTTTGGCGAATGCCTTGCCTTGCTGGGCAAGCCGTTTATCTTGCTCTGCTTCCTGGGTATCATGTGCCATGTCGGTATCGACGTAGGTACCAATACCACTGCGCCTAAGATTTTGATGGAACGTTTGGGAATGACTTTGTCCGATGCCGGTTTTGCTACCAGCCTTTACTTCATCTTCCGTACGGCGGGTTGTTTCCTGGGAGCGTTCATCTTGCAGAAGATTGCTGCGCGAACCTTCTTTGGCATCAGCGTGTTGTGTATGCTGGTGGCTATGGTGGGACTGTTCATCTTCCAGGACAAGACAATGATTTATGTCTGCATCGCCCTTATCGGTTTCGGCAACTCGAATATCTTCCCTGTTATCTTCTCGCAGGCATTGCTGGCGATGCCGCAGAAGCAGAACGAGGTCAGTGGGCTGATGATTATGGGACTCTTCGGAGGAACGGTTTTTCCGTTGGCTATGGGCTTGGCAAGTGATGCTACCGGTGGGCAAAGTGGTGCCGTAGCAGTGATGACGGTAGGTGTGTTGTATTTATTTTTCTATATGACAAAGATAAAACGCTGACATCGGCTGAAGTGGCCCTACAGTACGTTCTGAGCGGGGGGTATCTCACTATACGACAGAGATACCCTAAGTATACGACAGAGGGTACCTCTGTATACGACTGAGACTACCTCACATAACGACAGAGACTATCACTATCAAGGAACGGTGTAAAATAATAGAATTTATTAAAATATAATTACCATGAATCAAATTATCGTAGGTATGGGCGAAGCACTTTGGGATGTGCTGCCCGAAGGAAAGAAAATAGGTGGTGCTCCGGCGAACTTTGCCTATCATGTATCACAGTTTGGTTTCGACAGTCGCGTGGTCAGCGCCGTAGGTGCCGATGCCGATGGAGACGAAATAATGGATGTGTTTGCACAGAAAGGGTTGCGTACGCAGATAGAGCGCGTGCCTTATCCTACGGGGACGGTGCAGGTGACGCTCGATGCCGTAGGTGTGCCTTGTTATGAAATAAAGGAAGGGGTTGCTTGGGATAACATCCCTTTCACGGACGAACTGAAACGTCTGGCCCTGAATACCCGTGCCGTATGCTTCGGTTCGCTGGCACAGCGCAATGAGGTGAGCCGTATTACTATCAACCGTTTTCTCGATACGATGCCTGACACGGGGGATGAACTGAAGATTTTTGATATCAACCTGCGCCAGGGATTCTATACACAAGAGATTCTCTGCGATTCGATGCACCGTTGCAATATTCTTAAGATCAACGACGAAGAGCTTGTTACCATTAGCCGTATCTTCGGTTATCCGGGCATTGACCTGCAGGATAAGTGTTGGATTCTTCTTGCCAAGTACAATCTGAAGATGTTGATCTTGACCTGCGGCACGAATGGCAGTTATGTATTTACGCCGGGAGTTGTTTCTTTCCAGGAGACTCCGAAGGTGCCCGTTGCCGATACGGTGGGGGCAGGTGACTCTTTCACTGCTGCTTTTACAGCTGCCATCCTTAGCGGAAAACCGGTACCGGAGGCTCATAAGCTTGCTGTAGAGGTGTCAGCCTTTGTGTGTACGCAAAGCGGTGCTATGCCGGAACTGCCGGAGATACTGAAGGAGAGACTGAAGTAAGTCTTTCAATGAGTGGCACTGTACCAGCCTGTATTTGTCTTACCATTGGTCAGGATGTTGGTGCTCGGGTCGGAAACGGTGATGCCGGAGAAAGTATTTATCTTATAATCAGTGTTCGTAAGTGCGGAGTAATAATATTCCGTATGTACATGGTGAGGAACAGTGCGTTGGAGCTGTTCCTCAAATTTTTTCAGTAGTTGCGGGTCGTCGCACAGATGTGCCACGTAGTCGCCAAAGTCGTAAAAGATAACGGGAAGATAACCGTCGAGGCGTTGCAGGGAAGGTCGTAAGGTGGTGTCGAATGTATATCGGGTGTTTATCTCTTTCATCACAGATGCCAAGGCATCTACCTCGGAGCAGTCCGTAACGCCCAGTGTGCCGCAAGGCTTCAGGGTATATGTGGAATAGAATGAGTAGAAGTCGTTGCAGATGGCTTCATAATCCGGTTCGCCCAGCAGATACTTCCCCATAGTGGCATAAGGCATGCCGTAGGCCATGATTTCGCTGGTACAGGCTATCAGGTAGCGGGTTACTTTCCGAAGGTCATAAGCTACTTCGATGTTGGACATGTAGCAGTCATCAAAAAGTAGATATTCCAGTTTCAATCCGGCACTTTCAAGACCTTCGGCCAGGGTGGTGATATCTGTCTGGTAACTGCTGCTGATCCCTCCGAAGTAACGGGTCTGTACTGTACCTTCACTGTCCCAATGGAACTTGAAGGAAGAGGCTGCTCTCGTCAACGTACTGCTGACGGGTATCCAACCCATGCCATGGCATCCGATAATCATGGAATAAACAGACGCCGGGGCATTGCTTTTGACATCATTCAGAATAGAGGCTATGCCATGGGCAGTAGTGAAGGGGGGATCGGTGTATTCTTTCAAGGTGGTGCGTTCGCATTTGCCCTTCTTGCAAGTTATCTCAAACAGAGTGGCTTCTCTCGGGGTAGTAGACAGGAACACGATGACACGCTGGTTCTTCAGGCCGTTCCGGCTGATGGAGGTTTCCAAGTCCACGAGATTCGTCTCAAAATTCTCGAGCAGGTTTGTCGACCAAGGCATATAGATGAATAAGGTCTTTTCGTTTTCGGAGTTCAGTTCCGGCTCATCTTTTTGGCAGGATGCCATAACGAGAGATAGGATTATCAGACAGCATGACAACTTTGTCAGCCTGCCAAATATGAGGTGTAACTTGTTCATCATTCTGTTGTTGCAGGTTATGTTCGAGGGGATAAAGATAATGCTTTTTCTCATACGGAATACTATGCAGTGGTTTTACTCTCGTTATTTGTAGGCAAAAGTTCGCTACATGACTGTGCAAAGTTCCTCTACCTGCTTCTCAAAACTATCCCTCATCTTCGCTCGGTTTTTTACTGCACTCCGGTGGTTGTAGATGGTTTGTGGAGAGTAGAATAGCAACGTGGCTATCTTGGAACTATCTTTGATTCCCATACGTATCAAAGCGAAGATACGCAATTCCGTATTTAGTATCTCACCTCTCTTGGGGATAATCTTTTCATCTTCGCGGAGCAGGGCATTGAAGGCTTCGATGAAGTTAGGATACAGGTTCAGGAATGCCGTGTCGAAGTTTACGAAGAATTCTTTGGCATCGGTGTCGGACAGCCTGGTGGCATTGACCAGTTTCAGCAGGTCATCGGTTTGCTTGGCTTTTACTTTGCGCTTTACCAGATCCTGATACTTGTTCAGTTTGTCGATGTAGGCGGCGCATAGATCCATGAAGAGGCTTACATATTCTTCACGAGTGTGGTTGGTTGTCACCAGTTCTTTGTTCAGATGTTGCAGTTCTGCATTCATATCTGCCAGTATCTTTCTGCGTTTGCGGAGTTGGTGCATTTGCCGGTATATGTAGATGAGAGAGATTACTAATCCGATGGATAACAGACTGATACATACCAATGACCATTGTAAGCGTTTGCTCTTGATGAGGTTTTGTTCCTGATAGGAGAGTACAATGGCGGGAAATTTCTTGGCTATTTCGAGCATGCGTAACCGATTGTTGTAGAACAGTGCATCTTCCATGGAATAGCCGAGGTAACGGTTGGCGCGTGCCACTTCTCCACTTCTGTTTTTAAAGATGTACAAGGCCAGTTCTTGTAAAGCCAGATTCTCCTTTAACGGGCATACCTGGTCTGAGATGGCTGCTTTGATCAGATAATGTTCGTACTCATCCCAATTGCCAGTCCGTGCATAGACCAATGCCAGTCCGTATGTGACCATGGCATATAGGCGGACATTAACCGGAAGTCCTTCCAATGCTTTTTTATAGTCTGATTCCGCATCGGTATATCTTTGATGACGGTAGTAATTCTCTGCCTTCCAGTAATGCTGCAGGGGCGAACCAGCTGGCAGCACGTTGATGAGGGAATCCTGGTAAAGTATCTCCTTCTGATAATAACGTGGAGCATATACTTTGTCGTTGGAATACTCGGCCCACATGCTATAGGCCCATTCATAAGCTGTGTAGTATTCTATCAGTAATGTATTGTCCAGTGTGTTTGCATCTATCTGTTGCAGGTTCTGGATGGACTCGCTGAAATAGCCGGAAGTGGAAAGGAGTATGGAGCGGTGAATAATACTCAGATTACGATACGAAGGGTTGGAAAGCTTTATGGCCGTTGCTTCCTCCCTGTCTACATATTGCATGGCCGAATCGAAACGGTAGGTATAATACTCTTCATAAATGGAATTATACAGTTGGAAGAGTTTGTCTTTCTCCATGGAAGGATATTGTAGAAGCTTCAGGCTGTCAATGCGGTTTTCTTTTTGGCGTGAGTAATGGGCGCGTTGTTTCAGAGCGCTTTCCAACTCATCAAACAATGCCGGATTGTTTGCAATTCCGGTTGCCGGAAGGACAAATACTAAAAGTAATCCTAATAACAAGTTCTTTTTCATAGGATGTGTTTTTAAAAGTAGACAAATACAAAGATATTAAAAGTTTTCGGCAAATGGGTATGTCTACCTGCTTTTATATAAAGGCGTTGTGCAATTGCTTTATTATTAGTGAATTATAATTGCTGCTGGCTCATTGCAGTCTACCTGACAACTACCTTCGATGCCGGTGTGTTGTTTTGACCACTAATTTTGCTCCCGCTAAAGACGAGGAACCGGTTCTCCGGAATCTTTGAAGCATTAATCCGAACGTTTAATTTTAAATCCAAGTAATATTATGAAACGAAAACTTTTCTTTTGTGCTTTGTTGGGTGCTACGCTATCCAGTATTTCTGCAATGGCAGCTAACCGGGTGGAAGTGAATGACACCATTAGTTCCAAGAAAGCGGACGAAGGCGAACGCAATGTGATGCTGAACGCTTCGGATGCCAACAAACCTCGTGAAATTCAAATCGGGCTTCCAAGTGAAGATGTTAATGTATACGAGAACGGATTGCCCGCCGTATATTCTTCGGCTGTACATAAACTGGCAACGCATTGGCGTAGTGATGCCAGTTTGGGTGAAGTTGGACTGATGAATCCATCGGAATCGGCCATTACTACCGGTAATATTGCTTATTCCGTAGATGCTTTCTCAAAGTTAGGTCAGAAGGAGTTTAAAGGGGTATTGAATTATCATACCAATCATTTTGGCTGGCAGAATATGGACATGAATGTATCGGGAGGTATCGGTGAACGTTGGCTGTATACTGCCTCCGTCTATCAGAACTTTGATCCGGAAAGTTTCAGCCCTAAGTTTGAGAACTTTAGTGACCGCACGCAGCTCTATCATGCCGGACTAACCCGTGTCTTCAACAATAACCGGGGCAAACTATCGGTCGTCTATAAATTCTCGAAGAGCAATGCGCTTGGTTCTATGATTAATGCCGCTCCCTTTATTTATGTGGGCGATGGCAGTGTAAAGGAGCTTCCGGGATTCAAACTTGGTACTTCTTCGTATGCTCCCGAAGGCGGCCGCTTTGAATATATGGATGTAATGGATGGCAAGATGAAAAGTGGCCGTTTCGGCGATTTCACCGGAAACAAGGCGCACGAAGTAGCCCTGTTGTTCGACTATACTTTTAAGAATGATCTGAAGTGGACACTGAATGTCAAATTCATGAATGCTCCCGAAGCCAATTATGTAGATTTCGGCGGCAGCAATATCAGCGAAGCAACCGCAGAAGACGGTCTTTTCCCGGACGGATCGAATGATGCTTATACCGGACTGGTAGAGGGAAGACGCACCTGGCTGCATCTCGGTAAGGTAAAAAATGCCTTGCTCACTTCGGAACTGAAAAAGCAGTTGGGCAACCATAATACGAGGCTGGGGCTGAACGAATGGTATTATCATTTGGACTATCATTCATCTTCCTTTCAATGGATAGGTACTGTCACCGAATATCCGCAGATATTGGGCAGTAAGGCGGCCGACGGAAGTATCAGTAAGTTCCGTGGCTTCAATGAACTGAGTCCGGAATATACCAAAGGATACGAGAACAAACTGGCTGTTTACTTTACCGATAACTGGCAGGTGACTCCCAAATTCAATGTCTATTACGGAGCACGCCTGGAATACTACCGTATGGCGGCAGATCAGATTCCTTACGGCCGTTATGCTGGTTTCCATATTGGCGATACTCATACTTATACAGACAATGAAGGCAATACCCTTTCCACCGAAAAGATTGAGCCGCACAAGGTGGTGAAGGATAAACTGAACTATGCGGCAACAGCACAATTCACTTACAATATAAGCGGGAACTTCGGTCTTACAGCCGACGGAACTGTTGCTACCCGCTTTCCGCGCATCAACGAATATGCAGGTACGGGTCCTACGGAGGAGCAATACAAGCGTGTCACTATTCCGTTGCTGCGTGGAGGATTGTTCTATCATAACGACTGGATCAACCTGACTTCAATGGTCACCTATATCTCCAAGTCGAATAATATTGACCAGCAGAACGTAACCAAGCCCGGAACCACACAATCCAAGACCACTCTGCTGATATATGATATCAAGACGTTGGGATGGACCACTTCTGCCGAAATTGATCCTTTTAAGGGATTCCACTTGCATGCCTTGTTCACTTACCAAAAGCCGACGTACAATAATTATTTCATCAAATCACCGTTTGAGGGTGTGCCTGATTTGAATGCCAATGGTAATATTGTGAAAGAGATTCCGCAAATACTTGTTGAAGTTGATCCCAGCTATAATATTACTCCAGATTTGCGCGTATGGCTCAGCTTCCGCTACTTCGGAAAGACCTATGCCAATCTGACCAATGCCCTTTACTTCAACGGCCGTTGGGAAACCTTTGGAGGTATCAACTGGAAAGTAAATAAACACCTCTCACTGGGGACAACAATCGTAAACTTCCTGAATCAGAAAGGAGCCAGCGGAACTATCAACGGTGCCGAACTCTTGAGCAAGGAAGAAGCCGGAAAATTCAAAGACCATTATATGAGCGGCAACTATTTACGCCCCTTTACATTGGAATTCAGTGCCAGTCTTTCATTTTAAATCATATTTAAACTATTTTTGTGACTAAATTTATTGTAAACCATGAAAAATTTACTCGTAACTCTCTTTGCGTTCGCATCCCTTACGTATGCCAATGCAGCGGATAACAAAATAATCCGCATTTCTACAGAAAAAAACGACCTTGTGCTCCAGGTAGCAGAGAACGGTCGCTTGTACCAGACTTATCTGGGTGAAAAGTTATTGCACGAGCAAGACTTGCAGAACTTCCGTTGGGATGTACATGCCGGTTCGGATGGCAGTGTAACCAAACGCGGTTGGGAAGTATATAGCGGTTCGGGCAATGAAGATTACTTCGAACCTGCTGTAGGCATCACCCACAATGATGGTAATCCGTCTACGATTCTGTATTATGTTTCTTCGTCTTCCAAGGCCGTTGAAGGCGGTACGGAAACGACGATCAACCTGCGTGATGACAAGTATCCGGTGGATGTGACGCTGCATTATGTGGCTTATCCGAAAGAAAATGTCATCAAGACGTGGAGCGAGATAAAGCATCAGGAGAAGAAGCCGATTGTGCTGTCTACGTATGCTTCTACGATGCTCTACTTCTATAATTCCAGTTATTATCTAACTGAGTTCAGCAGCGACTGGGCCAAAGAAGCACAGATGAGCAGCCAGCAGTTGCAGTTCGGCAAGAAGGTGATTGATACCAAGCTGGGCAGTCGTGCTGCCATGCATACCCATCCTTTCTTCGAGGTCGGACTGGATCAGCCGGTCAGCGAGCATCAGGGCAATGTACTGATGGGCACCCTGGGCTGGACCGGAAACTTCCGTTTCACCTTTGAAGTGGATAACGTGGGCAACCTCCGGGTGATTCCTGCCATCAACCCTTATGCTTCTATTTATGAACTGAAGCCTAATGAAGTGTTCACTACTCCTGAGTTTATCTTCACTTTGAGCTCTAACGGCGCTTCACAAGGCAGCCGCAACCTCCACGAGTGGGCACGCAATTACAGCCTGAAGGATGGTAAAGGCAGCCGCCTGACTTTGCTGAACAACTGGGAGAATACCGGTTTCAACTTCAATCAGGAGATACTTGCCGAACTGATGAAAGAAGCCAAGCATCTGGGTGTGGACATGTTCCTGCTGGACGATGGTTGGTTTGCCAACAAATATCCGCGTAAGAACGATCATGCCGGTCTCGGTGATTGGGAAGTGACCCACGATAAACTGCCCGGCGGTATTCCTGCCTTGGTCGATGCTGCTAAAGAAGCCGGTGTGAAGTTTGGTATCTGGATTGAACCGGAAATGGTGAACCCGAAGAGCGAACTGTATGAGAAGCATCCCGATTGGGCCATCGAACTGCCTAACCGTGATACCTATTACTACCGCAACCAGTTGGTATTGGATCTCAGCAACCCGAAAGTGCAGGATTACGTTTACGGCGTGGTAGAAAACATTATGAAGGAGAATCCCGATGTAGCTTTCTTTAAGTGGGATTGCAACAGCCCTATCACCAATATCTATTCTCCCTATCAGAAGGATAAGCAGGGACAGTTGTACATCGACCATGTGCGTGGCGTATACAATGTGATGAAACGCGTAAAGGAGAACTATCCCAATGTTCCGATGATGCTCTGTTCCGGTGGAGGTGCCCGTTGCGATTATGAAGCACTAAAGTACTTTACAGAATTCTGGTGCAGTGATAATACCGATCCTGTAGAGCGTATCTTTATCCAATGGGGCTTCTCCCAGTTCTTCCCGTCGAAGGCAATGTGTGCGCACGTGACGAGTTGGAACAAGGCAACGTCTGTGAAGTTCCGTACGGATGTGGCTTCCATGTGCAAGCTTGGTTTTGATATTGGCTTGAAGGAACTGAGTGCTGACGAACTGACTTACTGCCAGACAGCGGTTGCCAACTGGAAACGGTTACAGAATGCCATTATGGACGGTGATCAGTATCGCTTGGTTTCGCCATACGAAACGAATCACATGGCAGTGAACTATGTAAGCAAGGATTTGAATAAAGCCGTATTGTTTGCTTACGATGTTCATCCGCGTTTTCAGGAGAAGCTGTTGCCGGTGAAACTGCAGGGACTGGACCCGAACAAGCAATATAAGGTAGAGGAAATCAATCTGATGCCTGGTGCAAAATCCGGGTTAGGTGCCAACGGTAAAGTTTATTCCGGTGATTATCTGATGAAAGTCGGTTTGGATGTTCTTGGACTGGCTGCTACTCAAAGCCGGGTGGTAGAGTTGACTGCACAATAATGTTTTCTTGAGATACTACTACTGATTGTAGAGGAATTTATTTCAGGCTGTTTCTGCAGTGCCCATTGAAAAAGGCATGCTGAAACAGCCTGTTTTATTTCATTTTCCACTATCTTTGCTCATCTGCAATCTTAAATCAACAGAAACAGGATGAGACGATATAACCTTCGTGTTTTATTTCTTTGGTTCGTGCTTTTGGGAACGTTAAGTTCTTGCTCTCACCGCGAGCCTCATTTCCGTATTGGTATTTCCCAGTGTAGCGATGATGAGTGGCGTCATCAGATGAATAACGAAATGTTGCGCGAAGCCCTTTTTTATGATGGAGTGGAAGTGGAGATACGTACAGTCAAAGATGATAATATACAGCAAGAAAAGGACATTCGTCGTTTCATGAAGGAAGGAGTAGACTTGCTGATCGTTGCTCCTAATGAAGCCGAACCCATCACTCCGGTTGTAGAAGAGGCCTACAATCAGGGAATCCCTGTGATTGTGGTAGACCGTAGAATCCTTTCCGATAAATACACTGCTTATGTGGGCGCCGATAATTACGAGATAGGTAAAGCTATCGGCAAATACGTTGCCAATGTGCTTCATGGCAAAGGTACGGTAGTAGAAATTGCCGGTTTGTCCGGCTCCACGCCTGCCATGGACCGTCATCAAGGCTTTATGAACGTTGTAGCCGATTATCCCGATATCCGCTTGCTGGCCAAAGAAGATGGTGCCTGGCTACGCTCCCAGGCAGAAGAGAAGATGGATACTCTGCTCGACCTTTTTCCGCAGATCGATATTGTCTATGCCCAGAACGACCGCATGGCCGCCGGTGCATACGCTGCTGCCGCCCGCCAACATCGTGAGAAGGAGATGCGCTTCATCGGTACAGATGCCTTGCCCGGCGAAGGCTATGGGGTGGAACAAGTGCTTGCAGGTGAGTTGGATGCAACTTTTATTTATCCTACGGGCGGCGACCGTGTGATGCAGATTGCCATGGATATTCTGAACCACCGTGACTTCCCTCGTGAAACCCTCCTGAACACTTCTGTCGTCGATCGTGACAATGCCCTTATCATGAAGATGCAGACAGCCCATATCAGTACTCTTGACGAGAAAATAGAAACATTAAATGGGAAAATCAATCAATATCTGGCCCGCTATTCCACCCAGCAAGGTATTCTGCTTGTCAGTCTGGTGGCGCTCTTGTTGGTCATAGGCCTGCTGGTTGCCGTATATCTTTCTCTGCGTGCCAAGAATCGTCTGAACCGCGAACTTTCCCTGCAAAAGAAGAAGCTGGAGGAGCAGAAAACGCAACTGATACATCAAACCGAATTGTTGGAGCAGCAGAAGTCGCAATTAGAACAACTTTCCCGTGAACTGGAAGCGGCAACCCATGCCAAACTTGTTTTCTTCACGAATATTTCTCATGACTTCCGTACCCCGTTGACTTTGATTGCCGACCCTATCGAGCAACTTCTTGCCGATACTTCCGTCAGTACGCAGTCTCGTCAACTACTGGAATTGATGAAGAAGAATGTACATATCCTCCTTCGTCTGGTCAATCAGATTCTCGATTTCCGCAAAGTGGAGAACGGGCGTATGGAGCTTCGCCTTGAACCTTTCGACTTGCTCGACAGCTTCCGTGGCTGGAACGATTCCTTCCGCATGGCTCTGCTGAAGAAGCATATATCTTTCAGTTTCGAGACCACTCCCGATGCGGACTTTCGTATGATGGCAGATGCGGAAAAGATGGAACGCATCTACTTCAACCTCTTCTCTAATGCCGTGAAGTACACGCCGGAGAATGGAAAAGTAATCATACGCCTGGAAATGGCAGAGCAGAACTTCCGCCTGGAGGTATTCAATTCCGGCAGCTATATTTCATCGACCGATGTGGAGGCTATCTTCGAACGTTTCTATCAGGTCGATGGTCACCAGGCTGGTACGGGTATCGGCCTTGCCCTGGTACGTGCTTTTGTCGAAATGCATGGCGGAAACATTACTGCACATAGCGATGAGAAAGGAACGACTTTCACCGTAACCTTCCCCAAGCAGGATATCTCTCTATATCACCCCACAGTGGTGACTCTGCCTGCCGAAGAGAAAGAGGTTTCTTCTACTTTAGTCGATGCCGAAATTTCCACAGAGGGGGAAGTGGCAGAAGCTGATTGTCCCACTGTACTCGTTATTGACGACAATGCCGATATTCGTACTTACGTGAAGTCGCTGCTTTCAAAAGACTATCGCGTGCTGGATGCGGCAGACGGTGCAACGGGTATTCGTCTTGCCATGAAGTATGTGCCTGATGTTATCGTCTCCGACGTCATGATGCCCGGTATGGATGGAGTAGAGTGTTGCCGTCGCTTGAAGAGTGAGTTGCAGACCAGCCATATCCCGGTGATTCTGCTTACGGCTTGTTCGCTTGATGAACAGCGTATTCAGGGCTACGACGGTGGTGCCGATTCTTATATTTCCAAACCTTTCAACTCGCAATTACTTTTATCCCGCGTCCGTAATCTTATTGCAAACCGTCGCCAACTGAAACAATTCTTCGGAGATAACCAGACGATTGAGAAGGAGACTATCAGCGATCTCGATAAGGACTTCGTCTCCCGCTTTAAATCTCTTGTCGAGGCAAAGATGAAAGACCCCGACTTGAATGTCGAAGATCTGGGACGCGACATGGGTATGAGTCGTGTGCAACTATACCGTAAACTAAAGTCGCTCACCAACTATTCGCCCAATGAATTGCTTCGCCAGATGAGGCTGAAACGAGCTGCCTCTCTGCTTGCTTCTTCCGAAATGACAGTAGCCGAGATAGCTTATGAAGTGGGCTTCTCGTCCCCTTCGTATTTTACGAAGTGCTATAAGGAACAGTTTGGTGAAAGCCCTACGGACTTCTTGAAGAGAAGAGGGTAGAGTGAATTGGATTTTTCTCTAATATTATAGAATTCACTTTTCAAAAAGCGAATATTGAGTCGATTTTCACTTTTTGAAAAGTGAAAAAGTATCATATAGTCTCTTTAAGTAAACTGTTGGAACGGAATATTTGCCCCCATCAGAAAGAATCTGGTCGATCAGCATTGTTATCTCATCAGTTGAGTGTCTCAGGAATCCGTTGAACATGGCTTGCATAGAAGTATCACTGAAAATCTTCTTTATAATAGGAACACTAATGAATAAAGGTAGATAATATAGTTTGTTCACTTTCTCTTTTTTAGGATTGATTCCCAGTTCTTTGCATATATGGAAGCTTTCTCTGATTCCCATGATTGTTTCTTTGATAATAGGAGTATTATTGAGAAAAGCTTCCATCGTATTTCCTGCTTTGAGGATGCCGATTGAGAGTACGGTGATAAAGGCACAATGAGGAATGAGCCAAGTCTTTATCTCTTTGGAAATGAATGGTCTCATATTTGCTTTTGCCATTGCTTCTGCTATCTTTTGTATTCGGGGTGTTATTTCACCATCAATTTCGCCAAGCATTGTTTTGGAATATTTAGAGCCGGAAATAATGCTGGTGAGTTCTTTTTCATTTTTTCCGCCTCCTGCCATAAAGGGGAAACCGAAAAAGTATTGTCCGCTTGTGAGAGTAGTGTTTATCTTTTCAAGATCATTATACCAAATATTCTGGAAGAAAAGGATATGGGCCTTTCCTGCCGAGTCTTTCAGGCTTAGTAATACTTCCTCTAAATTAAGGTGGTTTGTAGCGACGATAATATATTCGAAATCATTGTTAGAAGTAAGGGTATCAATGATCTCTGGACGAAAAACGATCTTTTCGGTTACTTCTTCGCCATTCCTATAATCGCAACAATAAATGCTAATTCCATTTTGCTCGATAGTCTGTCTTTTACTTTTTCTGACCAAAACACAGATCTCGTGTCCTGCTTTGGCTAGTTGCCAGCCATAAGTACAACCGATAACTCCTGCTCCGTAAATTAAGATTTTCATGATTATGTATATTTTGATATTTGTTATTCGAGAGGAAGGTTGATAAACGCCGAACGAAATAATCCGTGATAGGCAGAATAGGTGGGATCGCAAGCTTCAAGAAGTTCTGCAGGTGTAAAGCCGGAGAATTCTTTCATCTCTTTAATCAAGTGTGATTTATCATAATATCCGCATTCATCGGCCAATTTGTCTAATGTCATGTCAGTGTGTAATTGTAATAGGTGATGAACTTTCTGAAAGCGTATAATTTGTGAGAAATCTTTTGGATTGATACCGATGCTTTCAAGGAAAATACGTTTAAACTGTTTATAACTTAGACATACTGCCTCAGCCAAATGATTGACATCGGTTGGCCCTTTATAAATCATATCTATAGCAGCATTCATTCGTATATTGTTATATTTATTAAGTTGGCTGATACGCTGGTATAGAAAATGTTCGATAAGCTGAGTGCATGCCGAATCATTTGCTGTTTCATTGAGCTGCCGAGCTAATTCGGATAATTCAGAATCGCCTAAGATATCAAGTGGAATGGGGGTGGCATTGAATTCATTGAGGGGCATTTTAAAAAACGCTTTGGCTCCCGCAGGCTGAAAAATGATACAGATAAAATCAATTAACCCGGAGAAGGAGAGATTCGTATAGTTTGTTGTTATACCATGCAGGTGTGACTGAGGTAAATAATCATTTTCGAGCGATGAATAAGTGCGGTCTCCCTTATGGAAGCTTAATGCTGTACATCCGAATGGTACAAGACGTTGTGAGGTCAGCGTAACATCTTCTATTGTTACGAACCAATATTGCTTCACGTATGGTGCAAGTGGAGCTGATGGTTGTATGGCTTTAAACTTATTCATTTGTTCACAAAGATAAGTGCTTTGTTTTATTGGATGGGTGTAAAAAAGGGACATTTAAATTGTTTGTTTTCTCCTTTTGAATGATTTCAGAAAACATTGCTCCAATGATTTCTGAGATTATTGCAGCAATGTTTTCTGAAATCATTGCTGCAATGAGTTTGTACCTTCTTTCATACCTTCTACATATCTTTTGATTCCAGCCTTTTCTGGAAATATTTCATTTTTCTGAAAGTTTTTTTTGATTCTTGATTATCAATGCCTTGGCACCTCATTTCCCCTTCTTTTCGTTTCCTCGAAAGGACAAGTAAAGCCATTTAAAGCACCATGCCGTTTTCGGCTGTAGTATCTTCGCAACCGTAATCGATTACAGAGAGTATCAACAGAAATTATTCATTCTAAAAAAATTAGTATTATGGCATTATTGTACAAAGCAGTTCAATCGGCAAAAGAAACGAAAGATGGTAAGAAGTTGTGGCACATCAACCTGGTGAAGTCAAAGAAAGTAGTGACTACCAATGAGCTTGGTGAGTTGATTGCAGAAAAGTCTATGGCAACTCCGGGTGACGTCCACGACGTAGTGAGAAACCTGATGAGCGTGATGCGGGAACAGTTGCTCAACAGCCGCACGGTCAGGCTGGATGGGTTGGGAACTTTTACGATGCGTGCACGCAGCACCAGCAAAGGAGTAGAGACTGCCGATAAGGTGAGCCCGCAGCAGATTACGACGTTGTGGTGCCAGTTTACACCGGAGTATAGACGGCCTGCTACGGGTGGCGGGGTGACACGTGCTATGCTGAATGGGGTAAGTTTTGAAAATGTGGCAAACCTGGGAGGAGGCTCATCCAATGTCGGTGGTAATGGCAATACCAGCGGTGGCGGAAATGAAGGAGGAGGCTCTGATGGTGACCAGGGCGAAAATCCTTTAGGATAATCGGAATAAAAAAAATGATTGTCGGGACTTAGTACCCGGCAATCATTTTTTTTAGAGTGTGCAACGTTTAGTCTTCATCATGGTCATGATCTTCCTCCGCCGTCGTACTCAGCTTGATGTTGCGGGCAATGTAAGTTTCGTTCTTGGCGGCATCCGTACAATAAATCATCAGATGATAGTTTCCCGGCGTTGCATTGGCGGGAATCTTGATGTCATGATTGTGTACATGATGATTTTTCTTGCCGGCAGCATCGTCATACACTTTGTCGAATGTGAAGGCTACGGTTCCGTCGTCTGCTTTGGTACTCGGCGTATGGCCGTGATTGTCGAAGTTGCTGTGTATGTTGATTCTGTAAGATTGCAACTCAACGTCGTCCGACAGATCCATTTCAAGATGTACGCCGTTCGGGCTGCCTATCAGCAGTTCCTGTCCTTCTTCGGGTTCTATCAAGCTGATGGCGGGAGGCGTTACATCTCCTTTATCGTCGTCGCAAGAAGAGAAGAATGTTATACTGGTTAATAGGCACAATGCAGTGATAAATAATCTTGCTTTCATTTTAGAATTTGTTTAAATGGTACTTTAATAAATAGCTGGAAGTTACGTCCCGGTTCCGGGATTTCTACCTTCCTGTAAAAACTCAGATGATTGTAATACTTCGTATTCAATAGATTGCGGGCAGTAAGGGACAGCTCTACTTCCGTTCCGGCTATCGGCAGGCGGAGGCTTCCACCCAGGTGCAACAGATTGGCTCCGGACGTGGGATCTTCATTCCGTGCGATACGGTTTTGCGAAGCAATGCCCTGGTGTTCTACATACAGCTCATATCTCTTCCGGTGCCACGTCAGTGTATTGCGCATGGAGGCAGGCGGCGAGAAGCTGAGTGCCGTATGGTCATCACGATTGTAAGTATAGACGTATTCACCGCTGAACCGATAGTTCAGACTGCGGAGGATGTCAATGCTTACGCTGGTTTCACCTCCCAGGAAGACAGCCCTTGCACCGGTGTAACGGTAGATTTGTCCGGCATGGGGCAAAACAGACCATTCACCTGTGGGTTGCAGGTAGATGTAATTGTCAAACCAACTGGCAAAGGGCGACAGTGCAAAATGCAAGCCCTTGTACGTGAAGTCATAAGAAGCATCCAATTGCCACCCATGCTCGGAATCGAGGGAGGCATCCCCCTGTTCGTGACGGAACGTACCATGATGCACCCCGTTGGAAGCCAACTCATTAGCTCCCGGCAAGCGGAAGCTACGGCCGATGTTTACCTTCAGCATGTGCATGGCAGACGGATTCCACACCATTCCGATAGAGCAGGAGTAGTCTCCGAAACTTCGGTTGACCGGATAGCTGCGCCATTCATTCTCGGCTATTTTATCTTCCGGATAGCCTTGCTCCCGAAGATATTCTTCCAGATAAGGATCTTGGTATGGCGTAATGTCTATCTTTCCGTAGTCGTATCGCACTCCTCCACTGATGGAAAGCCGATTGCTGGGACGCCAGGTCGAGAGCCAGAAACCGCCGGTAGTCAGCCGCTTGTATTCCGGCAGCAGGAACGAATATCCCGCAATGGTATTCTTCTGTCCCTGCATATCCCATCCCAGTGTATGTTCCCACGAAGAAGAACGGATGATGCGCAGCTTCAGCGAAGCACTGAGTGTGTGGAGCATGAAGGCCAGTTCCTTGTCCGGGTCTTTCTCCGGTACGGGTTGCGTGCCATAGTGGGTATGAAACGAGCTCCATTCTTCGCGGTGGTTATACTGATAGCCCAAGTCACCGGAAAGGATCAGCCCATCCCACGCATACTGCTGGTGTGTACTCGCTTTGAGGTGGTTCACCCAACTGTTGGGCAGGTCGATGTTCCGGCTGTCGCCGTCGTCTTGCAGACGGGAGATATCAGGAATGCCATGTGCTCCCGGAAAGAATCCCATCTTTTGGTAGGCGTTGCTGACGGAATAGTCCGAACGGTATCGCTTCTTGGCATCATAAGATGCAAAGAAGCTGGCATTACGTTCATAGCCGGCGGTATTCTTCAGCCGCCTTCCATATACAGGCATTAGCTGAGTCAGGTAAACGACGGTATCTGTGGGCACACGGTAATCACCGAAATGCTGTTCCGAGAATCGTCCCCGTAGCAACCACGGGCCTTTCTTCACGCCCAGCATCAACGAACCGCCAAATCCATCGTTCACGGACTTATATAGAAAGGACGCTTCTCCAAATACTTGGTTCTCCATCGGCATCGCAGCCGGAAGTATCTCGATGACACCTCCCATGGCATCGCTTCCATACAGCAGCGAAGACGGACCTTTCAGTATTTGTACTCCTTCCACATTGAAGGCATCGATTTCCAATCCATGATCGGCACCCCATTGTTGGCCTTCCTGTTTTATTCCATTCTCGGATACGGCAATGCGGTTGAATCCCAATCCTCTTATCATAGGTTTGGAAAACCCTGCACCGATATCCATCGACTGTACACCGGGAACGTTCTCTATAGCTTGTACCAGATTGCCGGTGAAGTGCCTGTTCAGGAAGTCTTCCCGGAGCACGTCGACCGTAAGCGCTGTCTTTTTACTTTGGGCATGGCGGTATGATTCCGTCACAACCACTTCGGACAAAGACACACTCTTGACAGAGTCAGCAACCTGTGAATAAGCTGTTGAGGTGATACAAATTCCCAGCGTACCCAAAATATATCTGATACGCATAAATTCCAATCATTCTAAATTAGTTGATAGAGAGAGTTATAATATGAAAGATTGGGTGGGAGGGGCACGCAGATGATAAGGATAGAGCATAGTAATGCAGTCCTTATCCGTATAGTGGGCCGGTTCGAGATCAAAGACAGAAACAAATACGTGAATTTGAAGCGATTCGGCCTGGGTGAAAGGAGAGAGCGTAAACTGGCAGATGAGACATTGGTCGCCGGGGCTGTGAGTATGCCCTTTGGTAGACTGGCAGGCAGACGTCTTACTATCGTGGAAATGGACAGCCTTCACCACGAAAAGTGGCATGAGTGTTATGAGTAACACCCATGCGATGACAATTCTGCTTTTAGCCTTTATCTTCATCCGTTTGCTCGTTAAGTCGGGGACGAAGATAAATACTTTTATTGAGAATGAAACAATGACTTATGTTATTTCTTGTTTCATCTCTTGCACGGAAAGCTTAAAACTTACTTCAATATTTGCGGTAAGTTCTCTCTTCCCCAGAAGTAGTAAACGGCTAAGCCTAACCAACTGGTGATCAATACAAGAATGGCTACGAGCAATTTTTTTACTCCGTCCACATTCCACTTCATAATCTCGAGTACAGCTTTTACGGCCAGTACTACACCGATAATCCAAACAATAAGTCCAATCATAATATTACATTTTTTATGGTTATTAACAAATAAAGGCTGCATCCGGTTCACGGAGCAGCCTCTATTACTTTATTTTAATTCCTGGAATTATTCAGCAACTTCAGCGCCCCAGTTTTCTTTGGACAGACGCTTGTAGCTGTTGTAACGCCATTTAGCATTCTCTTCGGCTGCTTTGAACAGTTCGTCAGCTTCTTGCGGATATTGTTTCATTACGGATGCGTAACGAACTTCACCCTTCAGGAAGTCTTGGAAACCACTCCAATCCGGTTCTTTGCTATCGAGCTGGAACGGATTCTTGCCTTCAGCTTCCAAAGCCGGGTTGTAACGCCACAAGTGCCAGTAACCGCACTTCACGGCTTTTTCTTCTTCAGCCTGGCTCTTACCCATACCTTGCTTCAAACCGTGGTTGATACACGGAGCGTAAGCGATGATGAGTGACGGACCGGGATATGCTTCTGCTTCGCGGATAGCCTTCAGAGTCTGAGCCTGGTCGGCACCCATAGCGATTTGAGCAACATATACATAACCGTAAGTAGTAGCCATCAGACCGAGGTCTTTCTTGCGTACACGCTTACCGGCTGCAGCAAACTTAGCGATTGCACCTACCGGAGTAGCCTTGGAAGACTGACCGCCTGTGTTGGAGTAAACCTCAGTATCGAGTACCAGGATGTTAACGTCCTTACCGCTGGCAATCACGTGGTCCAGACCACCGTAACCGATGTCGTAAGAAGCACCGTCACCACCGATGATCCACTGGCTGCGTTTAACCAGATATTGAGTCAAGCCTTTCAGTTCCTTGCTAATCGGGCAACCTGCTGCTACACCTTGTTCGATGATAGCTTCGATTTGCGGAGCGAGTTCCTTCGTCTTGTCTGCATCGTACATGTTTTCAATCCATGCTTTCAATACTTCCTTAGCTTCGGCAGGAGCATTGTCCTTAGACAGGATTTCGTTGAACAACTTCACGATACGTGCACGCATCTTTTCGTTGGCAAGTTCCATACCCAAACCGAATTCACAGAAGTCCTCGAACAGTGAGTTAGCCCAAGCAGGACCGTGACCTTGTTCATTCTTGGTATAAGGAGTGGAAGGTACTGAACCGGAGTAGATAGAAGAACATCCTGTAGCGTTGGCTACCATTTCACGGTCACCGAACAGCTGAGTGATCAACTTCACATACGGAGTTTCACCACAACCGGAGCAAGCGCCGGAGAATTCGAACAACGGAGTTGCGAACTGAGAGTTCTTCACGTTGGCCTTGATGTCAACCAGGTGTTGTTTGCTCTTCACGTTCTCTACGCAGTAAGTCCAGTTGGCAGCTTCGGAAAGCTGGCTTTCAAGATGCTTCATAGTCAAAGCCTTGCCACCCTTCTTCGGGTTACCCGGACAGATGTCGGCACAGTTACCACAACCCAGACAGTCGAGAACGTCTACCTGAATGCGGAATGTCATACCGTCGAATGCCTTACCCACTGCTTTCAGTTGAGCGAAGTCAGCACCCTTCTGCTCTTCAGCATCGAGTACGAACGGACGGATAGAAGCGTGAGGACAAACGTAAGCACACTTGTTACACTGGATACAGTTTTCAGGATTCCATTCGGGAACGAAAGCTGCTACACCACGTTTTTCGTATTGAGAAGTACCTTGTTCCCAAGTACCGTCTTCAATGCCCTTGAATGCAGATACCGGCAACAGGTCACCGTCTTGTGCATTGATAGGACGAACTACTTCGTTGATGAATGCCGGGTCGTTGTTTTCAACCTTTGCATCGTCAGCCAGGTTAGCCCATGACGGATCAACGGTCAGCTGCTTGTATTCACCACCACGGTCAACGGCTGCGTAGTTCTTGTTTACGATATCTTCACCCTTCTTGCCGTAAGACTTAACGATGAATTTCTTCATCTGTTCTACAGCCAGGTCAACAGGAATTACACCCGTGATGCGGAAGAATGCAGATTGCAGGATGGTGTTGGTACGGTTGCCCAAACCGATTTCCTGTGCAATCTGAGTTGCATTGATATAGTAAACGGAGATATTGTTCTGTGCAAAGTATTTCTTTACCTTGTTAGGCAGATTCTTAGCCAGTTCTTCGCCTTCCCAGATGGTGTTCAGCAAGAATGAACCATTCTTACGCAGACCGCGGGTTACGTCGTACATCTGCAGGTAAGCCTGAACGTGGCAAGCCACGAAGTTCGGCGTATTTACCAAGTATGTAGAACGAATCGGAGTATCACCGAAACGCAAGTGAGAACAAGTGAAACCACCTGACTTCTTGGAGTCGTAAGAGAAGTAAGCCTGACAGTGTTTGTCGGTATTGTCACCGATAATCTTTACAGAGTTCTTGTTGGCACCTACCGTACCGTCAGCACCCAAACCGTAGAACTTAGCTTCGAACATGCCTTCGCCGCCCAATGCGATTTCTTCTTCCTGGGGAAGAGAAGTGAAGGTAACGTCGTCTACGATACCGATTGTGAAGTGGTTCTTCGGCATCGGCATAGCCAGGTTCTTGAATACGGCGATGATTTGAGCAGGAGTGGTGTCCTTAGAACCCAAACCGTAACGGCCGCCCACGATAACCGGAGCATCGGCTGCACCATAGAAGCAGTCTTTAACGTCCAGGTAAAGAGGTTCACCGTTAGCACCCGGTTCCTTCGTGCGGTCAAGAACTGCGATGGTCTTAGCAGTCTTAGGCACAGCAGCGAGGAAGTGCTTGGCAGAGAACGGACGGTACAAGTGTACGGCAACCATACCTACTTTTTCACCGTTGGCTACGAGGTAGTCGATAGCTTCGCGGGCAGCTTCCGTTACAGAACCCATTGCGATAATCACGCGTTCTGCATCTTCGGCACCGTAGTAATCGAACAAACCGTATTTACGGCCTGTAATCTTGGACAGTTCGTTCATATATTCTTCTACGATAGCAGGAACTGCTTCATAGTAGTTGTTGCATGATTCGCGGTGTTGGAAGAAGTGGTCGGGGTTTTCAGCCATACCACGGGCTACCGGTTTTTTCGGATTCAATGCGCGGGCACGGAATTCGGCCAGAGCTTCCTGGTCGATGAGCGGAGCGAGGTCTTCGTTCTCCAACATCTCGATCTTCTGGATTTCGTGAGAAGTACGGAAGCCGTCGAAGAAGTTAACGAACGGAACGCGGCTCTTGATAGTAGCCAGGTGAGCAACACTTGCCAAGTCCATCACTTCTTGTACGGAACCTTCGGCCAGCATGGCAAAACCTGTTTGGCGGGTAGCCATTACGTCCTGGTGGTCACCGAAGATACACAGTGCGTGGCTTGCGAGCGTACGGGCCGATACATGGAACACACAAGGCAGGAATTCACCGGCAATCTTGTACATGTTCGGAATCATCAGCAACAAACCTTGGGAAGCAGTGTAGGTGGTAGTCAGTGCACCAGCCTGCAAAGAACCGTGAACGGCTCCGGCAGCGCCGCCTTCCGACTGCATTTCCTGTACCAATACTGTTTCGCCGAAGATGTTCTTGCGACCTGCGGCAGCCCATTCGTCTACGTATTCAGCCATCGTAGAAGAGGGAGTGATAGGATAGATGGCAGCTACTTCAGAGAACATATACGAGATATGTGCAGCGGCCTGGTTACCATCACAAGTAATGAATTTCTTCTGTTTAGTCATAACTAAATTGAATTTATTAAGTTGAAAATTATCTCTTGTCAATACAAAAAGCCAAACAACCATAAGGGAATCTGATTGCCCCGGCCTATCTCGGCCTTATGCAATGCGTAGGTCACCCCCGGATTATTCTTTATCTTCATGCCTTCCGGACATATCTTGAAAGGCATCACTTCGTCTACCATAAACGAGATGTTCTTGTCTCCCTTGTTCACTTTGTGGTCTTTCCACATGGCGTTCACAAAGAAAGTGTCCAGCACATCTTGCTCTTCTACCTTCACGGGATAGATGGAGTACATCAGATTTGAATTATGCATCATTATCTTCGACGGCTTCTTGGGGAATTCTTCTCCCTTGGGGTACACCATATTAATAAGGCGCGCATCGGCCAGATACTTGATGTAATTCATAACGGTGGCGCGGGAAGTCTGTATGTCGTTAGCCAGTTGGCTGACGTTTGGAGCTTTCGGTCCGTCCACGGCCAGCAAATATAATAATTTTTTTATCTTCGAGAGGTATTTTAGTTCAATTTGTTTGATTAATAAAATATCTACCTCCACCATCATGTTCATTGTCTTGAGCAGATTCTCCGAAAAGTTGCGCTTTTCGAGGAAGAAAGGATAGAATCCGTGGTGCATGTAGTCCTGAAGATAGTCCAGCGGGCGTACTTTGGAGAGGATGCCTTTGGCTATCTGTTCATGGTTGCTCAGGATCTCTTCCAGGGAATAGGCACGGAACTTCATGTCCGTTTGCAGATTCAGATATTCGCGGAATGAGAAGCCGCGGAGATTGTAACTCTTGACGATATCGCGCAGTTCCAGATTTTCTTCTTTCAAGCGCATCACGGACGAGCCGGTGAATACGATTTTCAGGTTTGGAAAACGGTCGTAGCACATGCGCAGTTCCTTGCTCCAGTCGGGGTGCTTGAATACCTGGTCTATCAACAATACTTTGCCGCCACGGCGTTGGAACTCGGCAGCGAACTCTACGATTCCATGTCCGGAGAAGTAGAAGTTGTTCATGTTGATGAAGAGGCAGGAGCGGTCTGTACCAAATTTCTCTTTCGCATATTGCAGCAGGAATGTGGTCTTGCCTACACCTCTTGTACCTTTGATACCGATCAGACGGTCGTTCCAGTTAATCTCGTCCATGAGGTCGCGACGTACGGGAGCATTGGTGTGCTCTACGAGATAAGCGTGTGTACGGTAAAATGCTTCCATGCTTTAAATTCGGTTTATCGGGGGGCAAATATACTGCTTTTTTATTGATTTGCAAAGTAGAGATAGCAAATTATCGCTATAATAGTTAAGTTTTATATATTTGTAGGTTGTTCTTTTTCTCTGTAAGTTTGCAGTCACAAATAATTAGGAATTGTTAATCAGATGGAACTTTACGTTTTCAATCCCGATGCCGACCTGGCACTCGCTGATAATGAGGAGAATTACATGGCTCCGGCTGCTGCCCGCGGCATGGCGCAGGATCTGGCTTTGCTTCCGGTTTGGTATGCCCGTCCCGGAAGTGCGGTATTGGCAGCTTCGGCTTATAATGCTGATTTTTTGAAACGCATGCAGCAAGTTTTCTCTTTGCAGGTACAGCAGATCACAGAACCGGAGTTACCCGATTATGCCGAAGCGCAGGTGATTCCCTGGGGGTGGAACCCTTCTTTCCGCAAGCGGATGCTGAAGAGTGGAATTGCGGAACACGCTCTGCCGTCAGCTTCATCCTTACAAACCTATCGCGAACTTTCCTCGCGCAAGCGGGCGCTGGAAGTGCTGGATACGTTTCAAGGGATGGAGGCATGTTGCGGCAAGTGCGATTGCCTGCAGGACTTGGATGCATGCCGGGAGCGGGTGGAGCAGCACGGCAATTATGTTTTCAAGGCTCCCTGGTCGGGCAGCGGAAAGGGATTGTTATGGTGTTACGGTCATTTCCCAAAGTCGGCCGCCAATTGGTGCGGGCATGTTTTGAAGGAACAGGGCTGCCTGATTGGTTCTGCTATATATAATAAGGTGGAAGATTTTGCCATGGAATTTTATTCCGATGGGCAGGGCACGGTGCGCTTTGCCGGTTATTCCTTGTTTACTACTAATGGGAAGGGTGCTTATCTGGGTAATGTGCTGTTGCCTGACAATGCGATAGAACAGCAGCTGGCGGAGTACGTGCCTCTGTCTGCCCTGACGCAAATACGGGAACATCTGCAAAGCCGGTTGACGGCACTGTACGGCACTTTGTATACCGGCTATCTGGGTGTCGATATGATGATATGCAAGTGTGCCGGAGATGCAGGATATGCCGTTCACCCTTGCGTGGAGATTAATCTGAGAATGAATATGGGTGTGGTTGCCCGACTGTTTTACGACCGCTTTGTGGCTGCCGGAAGCACGGGGCATTTCTTCGTCGAGTACTACTCCTCCAATGAAGAACTACAGGCAAAGCATGCGCAAGATTCCATGAATACGCTTGTTGTGGAGGGAGGCAGGCTTGTATCGGGTTACATACCCTTGGTTCCGGTGACGAAGAATAGCGCTTACCGGGTATATGCCTTACTCCTTCCATGCACAAGATGCCATCTTGAGCAGCATAAGATGCCATCTTGAGCAACACAAGATGCCATCTTGTGCATGAAGGGGAATAGTGTTCTATTTGTTATGCTCCTATGTTTCGGCCGTCAGCAAATATTATTCAGCACTAAAGGCGGCTTTGCTTTCGTTGCCGCATCGGTCTACGGCGGTAATGGCGAAGTATTTCCGGGCGGTCCACGGACGAATGGGGGCGTAGATATATTCTGTGCCCTGTACGCGTTGAGCCAGGATATTTTCCGGGTTGGAAGTGTCTACGGGATAGGTGTCAGAGCCATAGATTACGTAAGTCGGGGCATTTCGCTTGTCATTGTCTGTTGAAGGATTCCAACGCAGAAGGGTATAGCCGTCGGACTGCTTTTCAACGCTGAGGGTGGTGGGGGCGGTGGGAGCTACATTGTCTATCCACGGCATGGCGGGCTGCAGGGCAGGGGCGGTATAGAAGCTTTCTTCCAGCATGTCGCATAGCCCTTGGGTGTTATCCATCAGATACTTTACGCGATAGTGCGCTTCGCCTGCCAGACCGTGGGCACGGATAAAGTACATTTGCCGCTCTACTTCGTCCAGCGTCCAGTTGCCTTCGCTGGAGTCGAGGAAGTAAATGCCCAATCCGGGGATGACTTGACGTCCGTTGCTTTGTTCCTGCCAGTCGAGGGCGAAGGGGTAGAAGTGGTTGCCGCGGAAATACTGCATCGGGTAAATCTGGTCTTGAATGCCTTCTCCCAGCCAGCCTTGCACGTCTTGATAGACGGTATGGAAAGCGTTCCAGCCGCGGGAGGGGTAACGGGAGGTATCGCGATACTTGCCTACGGGACAGGTACTTACCTTGACCCAGGGTTTTAATGCTTTCACTCCTTTGTAGATATACCGCACGATTTCTGTCAGATTATCCCTCCGCCACTGGGCAAGGCTGCGGCCTTTGCTGTATTTGCGGTAGTCGTAGCTGTCGGGAAAGCGCAAGGCATTCTCGGGGTAGCGCAGATAGTCGAAGTGCACGCCGTCCACGTCGTAGCGTTCCACCACTTCGCGGACAAGGCCCATCAGGTACTCCTTGGTTTGCGGATGTCCGGGGTTCAGGAAGTATTCGCGCTTGTAGGGCACGCAGATAGCCGGTTTGCGCTTGGTCACCGACTCCTTGCCGAGGGAGGCGACATGCTTGCGATTGCCCAGCGGGATGGTAACCATCCAGGCGTGGCATTCCATGCCGCGCTTATGGCATTCCTGTACGGCAAAGGCCAGCGGGTCGTAACCCGGATCGCCGCCTGCTTTTCCGGTTAATATCGAGTTGTAGGGTTCGATGGACGATTTGTAGAGAACATCTCCGCGGGTGCGGGTTTGGAACAGTACCGTATTGAAGTTGGCAGCTTTCAGTCTGTCCAGTATTTCAATCAGTTCGGCTTGCTGTTTGCGGATACCTTCGGGCGAAGTGGCGCGGGTGCGGGGCCAGTCCAGACCGTAGACGGCGGTTATCCAGGCAGCGCGTACTTCATACTTGGGTTGCTGTGCGGCAAGAGGCAGCAGAAGTGCTACATATAATAAGGTGAACAGTATTCGCTTCATTTCTCATTTATTGTTCTATTTTGCGGCGAAGATAATCAAAACACCCGATAAATTTGTGCTGTTTACTTAGAAACTGTTACATTTGCATGCATTAAAAGATTAACACGTCATGATTACATTTACGCTTTGCCTGCTGGCGTTGATAGCCGGTTATTTCCTCTACGGACGTTTTGTAGAACGCGTCTTCGGTCCTGACGACCGTAAGACACCTGCACTCACTAAAGCCGATGGTGTAGATTATATTCCCCTCCCTACTTGGAAGATATTCATGATACAATTCCTCAACATTGCGGGGCTGGGGCCTATTTTCGGTGCCATTATGGGCGCTAAATTCGGTACGGCATCCTATCTGTGGATTGTGCTTGGCAGTATCTTTGCCGGTACCGTGCACGATTATTTTGCCGGTATGCTTTCCCTGCGTCACGGTGGGGAAAGCCTTCCCGAAATCATCGGGCGCTATCTGGGAATGACAACCAAGCAGGTGATGCGTGGTTTTACGGTGCTTCTGATGATATTGGTCGGAGCTGTCTTTGTGGCAGGCCCTGCCGGGCTGCTTGCCAAGCTGACGCCCGAGAGTCTGGATGCTACTTTCTGGATTATCGTGGTTTTTGCTTACTATGTGCTTGCCACTTTGCTGCCGGTAGATAAGATTATCGGTAAGGTATATCCGCTTTTCGCCGTAGCATTGCTGTTTATGGCAGTCGGCATTCTGGTGATGCTTTATGTTCATCATCCGGTGTTGCCTGAGTTTTGGGACGGTCTGCACAATACGCATCCCAATGCAGCGGCGCTGCCCATCTTTCCGATTATGTTTGTCAGCATAGCCTGCGGCGCTATCAGTGGTTTCCATGCTACGCAAAGCCCGTTGATGGCACGTTGCATGACGAGCGAGCGGCATGGACGTCCCGTCTTCTACGGAGCAATGATAACCGAAGGCATTGTAGCGCTGATTTGGGCGGCTGCCGCTACCTATTTCTTCCATGAGAACGGGATGGAGGAGAACAATGCCGCTGTGGTGGTGGATGCCATTACGAAGAACTGGCTGGGCACCGTAGGCGGTGTGCTTGCCATCCTTGGTGTGATTGCTGCTCCTATCACCAGCGGCGACACGGCTTTCCGTTCGGCCCGCCTGATTGTAGCCGATTTCCTGGGCATGGAACAAAAATCCATGCGTCGTCGTTTATACATCTGCATACCGATGTTCCTGGTGGCTATCGGCTTGCTGCTGTACAGTTTGCGCGATAAGGATGGCTTTGACATGATCTGGCGCTATTTCGCCTGGGCCAATCAGACGCTGGCGGTCTTTACGCTGTGGGCAATCACGGTTTATCTGGTGCGCGAAAAGAAGGGGCACATTTTCTATATCACTTATTTCCCCGCACTGTTCATGACGGCTGTATGTACTACTTATATTTGTATTGCGCCCGAGGGGTTGGGATTTGGTGCGCGTTATGCGCTGACTATCGCCATACTGGCTGCGGTAATAGCTGCCTTTTGGTTCAATATCTGGTACTTCAAGACAACTAAAAAACTTTGGTAATGAAGAAGAAAATTAAGAAATCTACCGGGCTTACGATAGCCCTGCTTATTTATGTTTCTGCAACCGCGGCATACTTCCTGCCTCGTAATACAGAAATCAGTAATACGGAAAAGTATGTCACTGTGACTGTTTCGTATGTCATTGTGCTGGTGTTGTGGCTGGTACTCCGCAAAAAGGAGCAGCTGCAGCAGAAGCGTCGCGAAGAAGACAGTAGACTACATTGATAATTCACTCAAAAACCAAAACAAGATGAAGAAACTTGCATTACTCGTTTGCCTGCTTGTTGTCACAGTGGCAGCTCAGGCTCAGTTTGAAAAAGGAAAATGGATTGTGAATCCGTCTATCACCGGTCTGGAACTATCGCATGACACGGGAACGGATAAAACCAGCTTCGGCTTTGAAGCCAAAGGCGGTGCTTTCTTGATAGACAACGTTGCCTTGCTGGTGCATGCCGGTGCTTCCTGGAACGAGGGTGGCTCTGATACAGACCTCTATTCAGTGGGTGTAGGCGGTCGTTATTATTTTGATAAAGTCGGTGTGTACCTGGGAGCTGATGTCAATCTGGACCGTTGGGACTGGGGACACGATGACAGCACCAAATTCTCTTTCGGTCTGGAAGCCGGCTATGCTTTCTTCCTTACCCGTACGGTGACCATTGAACCTGCCGCTTTTTGGAATGTGAACAACGATCGTTCTAAATTCGGGCTGAAGGTAGGTTTCGGATTTTATTTCTAAATATAATTGATATACAGACCATGCAGGCAGCGTCCGCATGGTCTGTGTCTTTTATTTTACTTCCAGTTTCTCCCGCAGGAACTGTCCTGTATAACTTTCCGCACACTGCGCCACCTCTTCCGGCGTTCCTGCCGCCACGATATTGCCACCCTTATCACCGCCTTCGGGACCGAGGTCTATCACATAATCGGCACACTTCACTACGTCCAGATTGTGTTCGATGATGACGATGGAGTGTCCGCGGCGTATCAGGGCATCGAATGCTTCGAGTAGCTTCCTGATGTCGTGGAAGTGCAGTCCGGTGGTAGGCTCGTCGAAGATGAACAGCGTAGGGTCGGCCTTCTCCTGACTGAGGTAGTAAGCCAGTTTCACACGCTGGTTCTCACCGCCGGAGAGAGTGGAGGAGGACTGTCCCAGTTTGATATATCCCAGACCTACATCTTGTAGGGGAGCCAGTTTCTTCACAATCTTCTTTTGTCCGTGTTCCGTAAAGAACTCAACAGCCTGGTTCACGGTCATTTCCAGTACATCATAAATGTTCATGTCGTGGAACTTCACTTCCAGCGTATCGGCTTTGAAACGTTTGCCGTGGCACGATTCGCATTCCAGTACAAGGTCTGCCATGAACTGCATCTCTACGGTGATGGTACCGTCGCCTTTGCACTCCTCGCAACGGCCTCCTTCGCTGTTGAAACTGAAATATCCGGCACTGTAACCCATTTGTTTGGCAAGCGGCTGTTCCGCCCAGAGCTTGCGTATTTCGTCGTAGGCTTTGATGTAGGTCACGGGGTTGCTTCGCGAAGACTTTCCGATGGGGTTCTGGTCTACGAACTCCACGTTGCGCAGGTTTTGCAAGTCGCCCCCGATGGAGACAAATTCGCCCGGGCGTTCGCTGCATTCGTCCAACTCGCGCTTCAGGGCGCGGTAGAAGATATCGCGTACCAGCGTACTCTTGCCCGAGCCGCTGACACCGGTTACTACGGTCATCACGTTCAGGGGGAAGCGTGCGTCCACGCCTTTCAGATTGTTTTCGCGGGCGCCTCTGATTTCTATATAGTTGTTCCACGGGCGGCGGTGTTCCGGTATGGGGATGATTTCTTCGCCGAGCAGATAGCGTACGGTGTAGCTGTTGCTATTCTTTTGCAAGTCGTTCATGTCTCCCTGGTAAACCACTTCTCCACCCAGGCGTCCGGCTTTGGGGCCGATGTCGATGATATAATCGGCGGCGCGGATAATTTCTTCGTCGTGCTCTACAACGACTACTGTGTTACCCAGATTTTGCAGTTGCCGGAGCACATGTATCAGCTTGTCCGTGTCGCGGCTGTGCAGACCGATACTGGGTTCGTCCAGGATGTATAGACTACCCACCAGGCTGCTGCCCAGCGATGTGGCAAGGTTGATACGCTGGCTTTCACCGCCGGAGAGCGAATTGCTCAGTCGGTTCAGGGTGAGATACCCCAGACCCACGTCCAGCAGGAACTGGATGCGGCTGTTTATTTCCGTCAGGATGCGGCGCGCAATGTCGATGTCGTGCTTCTCCAGTTGCAGGTTATCGAAGAAGAGTTTCAGTTCCGTAATCGGCAGGTCCACCAGCTCGGAGATATTGTGCCCGCCTACGCGTACGTAGCTTGCCTCCGGTTTCAGACGGGTGCCGTGGCATCGAGGACAGAGCGTCTTGCCGCGGTAGCGTGCCAGCATCACGCGGTATTGTATTTTGTATTGATTCTCCTGCACCATCTTGAAAAAAGCATTGATTCCTTCGAAGTAAGGAGTGCCTTCCCAAAGCATCCGGCGCTGTTCGTCCGTCAGTTCGTAGTAGGGGGTGAAGATGGGGAAGCCGGCTTTCTCGGCTCCGCGTATCACCATATCTCTCCATTCGCCCATCTTCTCGCCTCGCCAGCACACTACGGCACCGTCGTACACGGACAAGGAGCGATTGGGGATCACCAGGTGTTCGTCAATGCCGATCACCCTTCCGAAGCCTTCGCATTCGGGACAGGCGCCGATAGGGGAGTTGAAAGAGAACATCTGGTCGCTCGGCTCCTCGAAGGTGATGCCGTCGGCTTCGAATTTGGTGCTGAAGCGATACAGGCTTGTGGTGCCGTCGGATTGGTAGAAGCGCAGCAGGCAGGCGCCGTCACCTTCGTACATGGCCGTTTCCGCCGAATCGACCAGGCGGCTGATGGAATCTTTCTCGGAAGACACCGCCATACGGTCTATCAGCAAGAAGACGGTATCTTTGGCCTTCGGCTTGTATTCGTCGATGCGCATCATCTCACCGTTCACTTCCAGGCGGTTGAAGCCTTGCTTCATGTCTATCTCCAGTTGTTGCTGCAGGGTGCGGTCTTCGCGCAGCAGTACCGGAGCGAGCACGGTGTATCTTGTACCCTCGGGATGTTCCAGCATGCAGTTCACAATGTCTTCCGTGGAATGCTTCTTTACTTCCTGGCCGCTTACGGGGCTGAATGTCCTGCCGACACGGGCGTAGAGCAGTCGCAGGTACTCGTATATCTCGGTCGAAGTGCCTACGGTAGATCTGGGGTTGCGGCTGCTGACTTTCTGCTCGATGGCGATGGCAGGCGGGATGCCTTTGATGAAGTCGCATTCGGGTTTGCTCATACGTCCCAGGAATTGGCGGGCGTAGCTGCTGAGGCTTTCCACATAGCGGCGCTGGCCTTCGGCATAGAGGGTATCGAATGCAAGGGAAGATTTACCGGAACCGGAAAGCCCGGTGATGACGACTAATTTATTACGGGGAATCTCTACGTCAATGTTCTTCAGGTTATTGACACGGGCTCCTTTTATGAGAATTGATGTACTTTCTGTCATAATCAAGGTCACTTAAGCGATTTACAGTCTGCAAAGATAATGTTTAGTAGCCGGAATTGGAAATTAAGTGGAGGGAAAACCACTGTTGCGCCCACCGGGCTTGGTTAAGATTTGTTATACTTTCTGACGACGGCTAATTTACTTTAAATAAAAGCATTAAATTCGCCTCCAACTCTTAATCAATTATCCTAACATGATGATGCGTTATGCAAAATGGTATCTTGCTGTGCTGGTATTAGGTATGTGTCCTTTATCCATGCACGCTGCTGACCTTCATAAAGGAATGGAAGCTTTGGCTGACAGTGCACAGATAGAACAGGTTTACGACAGCCTGAACTCGCACTATTATCAACTCGGGGAGATAGACAGTCTGAAAAAATATACTTACGAGTATATGGACTGGTGTTCCCGTCACAACCAACCTGATACGCGCTATATGAGGTGGCGGCAATACATTCAGCGTATGACTGAAAAGGGTATGCAGGAAGAGTCTATGGCCGAAACAGCCAAGTTGCACGAGGATGCCGAAAAGGCGAAAAGCAAGTATGGCCTGGCATGCGGCGAAATGTGTATCGGATATAATCACCGTGTGTTCGGCAATAATGTAAAGCTGTGCATTGAATATTATAATAATGCCTTGAAGCTGTTTGAAGAGGGTAATTACTACCGTGATGCCTATGTTGTGCAGCTCAATATAGTCCAAACTTATCTCTCGCGCAGTGAATATACCGAGGTTGAGGAATATTTGAATAAATTGGAACTGCTGGAAGGTAGGATGATAAAGAAGAAAGTGCCGGTGGAACCTTCCCTGCATCTGCGCTTTTGCGAATTCCGCGTAATCAGCCTGCTGGCAAATAAGGGGAAAAAGGCTGCCGAATCTTATATCGTAAGTACAGACAATTTTTATCGGCAGAATCCGGGCAGTTCGACGCCTGAAGCTTGGTTTGCCTATAAGATAATGTGTTGCCGCATCCTGGGTGATGTGCGGGGCAATATAGCCTATATGGATTCTTTGATGAATTATCAGAATGCATTGGGCATGTGTTATCCTTATAATTATTATGAGAAAGCCCAGTTGCAAGAAGAGTTAGGTGATTATCATGCAGCTTGTGGAAACTATAGAACATACATTACGGTGGACGATTCCATCCGTACGGCTGAGATGGATGATAAACTGAGTAAATACACCGCCCAGTTCGAAGTGGACAGACTGAAGATGGAGAAGCTTGAACTGAGCGCGAAATTGAGCAGTGAAAGATTGATAATTGCCTTGATTGCCGGCGGAATATTTCTGTTGCTTTTGCTGGTCATTACATATCTGTATGTCCATACCCTCTCCATAAACCGCAAGTTGGAGACAGCACGTAAGGCTGTGCAGAAAATGAGTGAGGTCAAGAACTCTTTCATCCAGCATATTACTCACGAAATCCGCACTCCGTTGAATTCTATTGTCGGATTTTCCGGTTTGCTGGCAACAGAGAAGCTGGATGAAACGGAAAAGCGTGAATATGCTTCTCAGGTAGAAAGTAACAATGCCTATCTGCTGGGACTGATGGAAAACATCCTTAACATTGCGGACATGGACTCGCAGACGGCGGACATGCCGCGTGAGGAAGTGAAAGTAGATGCATGCTGTGATGAGTGCATCGAAGCCCTTCGTCCGGAATTGAAGCCGGGAGTCGAACTGAAATGCCTGCCGTCTCCGGGAGTCTCTACTTTCTACGCTGTCCACTCGTGGCTGAAGATTGTGTTAGTGGCTTTGCTGGATAATGCGGTGAAATTTACCGAAAAAGGATATATTCATATTTCCTATGCAGAGGACAAGCCCCGGCGCATATTGCGTTTCTTGATAGAAGATACCGGCATCGGTATTAAACCCGACGAGACAGAACGTATCTTCGAGCGTTTCTATAAAGTAGATACATTTACCAAAGGCTCCGGTCTGGGACTTGCTATAGCCCGTGAGATAATGGAAATGGTAGGAGGCCGGATTTATCTGGACGATACTTGGAAGGAAGGTTGCCGTTTTGTTGTGGAGTGGCCGATGAAAGATAAAAGTTGATTATAAATAACTTAGAATAAAAGCTATAACTAGAAAAATGAGAGTAAAATCCCTTTTATGTACGTTCCTCTTGCTGCTGTTGGCAGGAGGAATGTTTGCGCAGGTACAGGCGGGTGCTGTACATCCCAAACGTGAATTCCGTGCAGCGTGGATACAGTCGGTTAACGGACAATTCCGCGGAGTGCCGACTGAGAAGTTGAAAGAAAATCTGATAGGCCAGTTGAATTCTTTGCAAGGGGCAGGAATCAATGCCATCATCTTCCAGGTACGTCCTGAGGCCGATGCACTGTACGCTTCCCGCCTGGAGCCGTGGAGCCGCTTCCTTACCGGAGTTCAGGGCAAGGCTCCCGATCCGTACTGGGACCCTATGGAGTTTATGATTGAGGAGTGCCACAAGCGTGGTATGGAGTTCCATGCGTGGATCAATCCGTATCGCACCAAGACAACTCTGAAGAGTGAACTGGCACCTAATCATGTATACAATATTCATCCGGAATGGTTCGTTACTTATGGTGACCAGTTGTTCTTCGACCCGGCATTGCCCGAAAGCCGCCGGCACATCTGCATGGTGATAAGTGATATCGTCTCCCGTTATGACGTGGATGCAATCCACATGGATGACTATTTTTATCCTTATCCCATAAAGGGAGTCGATTTCCCTGACGATGCCAGTTTTGCCCGTTATGGCGGAGGTTTCAGCAATAAGGCAGATTGGCGACGGAGCAATGTCAACGTTCTGATCAAGAAGATACACGAGACGGTACGCGAGATAAAGCCTTGGGTAAAGTTCGGTGTTTCTCCGTTCGGCATTTATCGTAACGAAAGTAGCGATCCGCTTGGCAGCAAGACCAAAGGGTTGCAGAACTATGATGACCTCTACGCCGACGTTCTGCTGTGGGCGCGCGAAGGTTGGATTGATTATAATATTCCGCAGATTTATTGGCAGATAGGGCATCCGGTGGCCGATTATGAAACGTTGGTGAAGTGGTGGGCAAAGAATACGGAGAACCGTCCTTTGTTTATCGGCCAGTCCGTAATGAATACGGTACAGAATGCAGATCCGCAGAATCCTTCTTTCAACCAGCTTCCGCGTAAGATGGCCTTGCAACGGGCTTATCAGACTATTGGCGGTAGTTGCCAGTGGCCGGCAAGTGCGGTTGTAGAGAATGCGGGTAAATATCGCGATGCCTTGATTGCCGAATATCATAAATACCCTGCTCTGCCCCCTGTGTTCGACTTTATGGACAACGAGGCACCGGACAAGGTGCGCAAAGTGAAACCGGTGTGGACAGCAGACGGATATATCCTCTTTTGGACAGCTCCGAAGTATGAAGAAGAGATGGATCGCGCCGTGCAATATGTGGTTTATCGCTTTGGTGCAAAGGAAAAAGTGAATATTGATGATCCTTCGCACATTGTAGCCATTACGCGCGATAATTTCTACAAGCTGCCTTATGAGAACGGAAAAACGAAATACCGTTATGTGGTGACAGCGCTCGACCGCCTGCACAACGAATCCAAATCAGTAGGGAAAAAAGTGAAACTTTGATAATTAATAAAGTATCAGTCCGGCAATACCACATGCTATAATCATTCCTATCGGATTCAGTTTGTACTTCTTTGTACCCACAAATGCTACAAGAAAGATGATACAGCTGATGACGAAGGAATACATATCTTCTTTCGGAGAACTGAAGTTCTCCGAATTCATCAACACCAGCGCTGCGGAAGCCAGCAGTCCTACCACCGCCGGGCGGAGTCCGCTGAATACGGCTTCCACAGAAGGGTGTTTCTGATATTTTAAAAAGAACTTGCTGATGGTCAGCATCAGGATGAAGGAGGGGAGTACTACGGCAAAGGTGGCCACTACAGATCCCCAGACGCTGCCTGTGGCAGTGAAGCCCACATAGGTTGCCGAATTGATTCCTATTGGTCCGGGAGTCATCTGGCTGATGGCTACGATATCAGTGAATTCTTGTGGAGTGAGCCAGCCGTAGCGGGTGACCACTTCACCTTGTATCATGGACAGCATGGCATATCCGCCGCCAAAGCCGAAAAGGCCGATCTTGAAGAATGTATAGAATAACTGTAAATAAAGCATGCTTAGTGATTAACGGTTAGTGATTAATGATTAGTTTGTCCCGGTCTCTTGATCCTTCCATATATATAGCCTCCTACGCCCGCTGCGATAATAATCCAGATAGGAGAGAATCCCAGCAGCCAGATGAGCAGGGCTGAAACAACCGGTATCCATATATTATGCAGGTTTATCTTAGCCGATTTAGCCATACTGAATGTAGGAGCGGCAATCAGGGCAACCACTGCCGGGCGGATGCCTTTGAATATACGTTCTACGATAGCATTGTCCTTGAAGTTGTGAAAGAACAGTGCGATGGCAAGGATGATGAGGAATGAAGGAAGTATGGTGCCTAATGCGGCAGTAATGCTTCCGCGTATTCCGCGCAACCTGTATCCTATGAAGATGGATATATTGACGGCAAGGATGCCCGGAGCAGATTGAGATATGGCAAGCAAGTCTATAAAGTCTTCTTTAGCTATCCAGTTGCGCTTGGTAACGATTTCATTCTCTATCAGCGGTACCATGGCATAACCACCGCCGATGGTGAAAGCTCCGATCTTAAAGAAGATAGAGAATGCTTCAAGATATATATTCATATAATAATGTTATAATGTTGTAAGGTGATAAAGTGATATAGTGATAAGGTGATAAAGTGATGAGTTATCACCTTATCACTCTGTCACTCCATCACTCTTGTTTTCCCCCTTCTTAGCATATTGGCTGGGGCTCATATTGAAATGCTTCTTGAATACTTCACGGAAATACTTGGCATCACTGAATCCGGTCATTTCAGAGACCTCAGTGACCGTGTGCTTCTGCTCCTTTAATAGTTTGGCAGCATGTTGCAGGCGGATCAAGCGGATATAATCTGCCGGAGCCTGGTCGGTCAGGGCTTTTATCTTATTGTAGAAGCTGGTCCGGCTCATATTCAGTAAGTTGCAAAGTACGTCTACATTGAAGCTCGGGTTATCCATATTGTCCTCCACGTGCTTCTTGACGGTGGCGATGAACTTCCAGTCTATATCGGTGGAGCAGTTGATGCAGTCCGAGGCATTCTGGTCGTTGCTCAAATCCAAATCGGCATATTTGCGGCGAAGCAAAGCACGGTTGGTCAGGAGATTGGCTATCGTTGCACGTAATATACCGATGTTGAAAGGTTTCACGATATATTCGTCCGCTCCGCTCTGCAACCCTTCGATAATGTTCTTGTCGGTGTTCAGCGCTGTGAGCAGGATGATGGGAATGTGGGAGGTTTCGATATCATTCTTCAGGATATGGCATAGTTCGTCACCTCTCATTTCGGGCATCATGATGTCCGAGATAATAAGGTTGGGGCGGTATTCCTTTACAATGGTAAGTGCTTCCTTTCCGTTGGGGCATACTTGTATGTTATATTGCTCCAGCAATGTTCCACGCAGATATTCCCTCAGCTCATCATTGTCTTCTACAATCAGGATCTTCTGATGATTATCGTTGTTTTGCGCCAGTTCCTGCGTCTTTTCGTAGATGCCGGGAAGAGCCGGTGTTGTATTGATAGGTACACCTGCTGCCGAGTAAACTACTCTTTCGTTGTTCGGTTTGGGACGCTGAATGGCCTTGCGGTAATGTCTGTTACCCTTAGGGAAGACTATTTTGATGGAAGAGCCCTTTCCTTCCGTACTACTGAAACTCAGTTTTCCTTTGTGCAGGTGGACGAGTTTCCACACCAGAAGCAATCCGATGCCGCTGCCTGTAACTTTGGAATTGATGGCGTTGCTGCCCCGGAAGTGCATCTTGAACAATTTCTTCTGCTCGGATGCAGGGATTCCGATGCCGGTATCTTTCACTTCGATGCTCCACGTGTCATCCGTTTCGTTGGCAAAGATATGCACGCTTCCGCCTTCGGGAGTATACTTCAGTGCATTGGATATGATATTTTTCAGGATGGAGTCCATTTTGTCCTTATCCAACCATATATTCAGATAGCGGAAGTTGCTCTCGTAGGTCAGGTTGATATGCTTGATGTCTGCATACGAACGGAATGCGGAAATGGTTTCTTCCATGTAGGTGCTCAACTCATATTCGGATACATACAGGCTTCCTGAGTAAGTGTCTGCACGTTCAAAGTTTATCAGGTTGGTGGTAAGACGTAGCAAGGCATTCACATTCCGCAAGGCTGTATTGATATTGCTCCGGCCGTTGGTGCTGATGTTTTCACGTTCGAAAAGCTCTTCCAAAGGTGCTTTGATAAGCGTCAGCGGAGTACGTATGTCGTGCGCCGTATTGATGAAGAAACGAATCTTTTCGTCGGAGGCTTTCCTCTGTTTCCGCATTATGATTATACGCAAGACGATGGTTACGATGGATATGAGAAGGATAGCATACAGTATCAGTGCCCAGATGCTGAGCCAGATGGGCTGTTCTATGATGACTTTTATGCTGCGTTCTTCCAGGATGATACGCCGGTCTTCATTGGAAATGGCACGTACACGCAATGTATATTCGCCCGGGCTGAGATTGGTAAAGCGGATAATATTCTCTTGCCCCGCCCGGCTCCATCCATCGTAGAAGCCTTCCAGCTTCCAGGAGTATAGTATAAGTGACGGGTAATCGTAATTTATATTCGATACTTGCAACGAGAAAATATTCTGGTTGTATTTCAGTCGTAATGTCTTGGTTTCGTCAATATCCATAATGAGGGGCGAACCTTCGTCTTTAGGATATACTGTTTGGTAGAAGACCCGTAAATCGCTGAATATCATCTTAAACTTATAAGCACGGGGTAATTTCATATCTTTGCGGAATTCTACAGCTCCATCTATACTTCCGAAAACGAAGTTGCCGTTTTTCCGCAGTGTGCCGGAGAGCGCATTGAAATGGTCGGTTTTCAACCCTTGTTCTTTGGTCCAGTTGTGGAAGGTCTTTTCGGTGGGATTGAAAGAAGACAGACCATGTTCTGTACTCAGGAAAATGTCACTTTTTCCATCATACAAAATTGTATAAATGTTGTTGGAAATTAGGGCACAGTTATCAGTGTAGTAGTGCTTGAAGGTGTTTTGGGCAACGTCATATATCAATAAGCCGGCGTTATTGGTGCCGATATACAGCAATCCGTCGGGAGTCTGGCATAATGAATAGATGTAATATGATTCTACCGGCATCTGGATGTATTTATACTTGCCGCTTTCCTTTTCCAACAGGTATAACCCTGTAGCAGTACCTATCCACATGTGTTTGGAGTCTTTCTCTATAATGGAAGTAATGCTGCTCAATCCTGGGAAATACCGTATGTTTTTCTTCTGATAGTCTATTTGTTTCAGGTTGTAGTATCCTCCGGACCAAATACTGCCCGCAGAGTCCTTTACAATGGAACGGATATATTTGTCGGGACGCATATTCAAATTACTAAATAGGGAAGGGGAAAAGAAGTCAACGGACAATTGCTTCTTGTTTATCTGGTAAATGCCGGAGCTATATCCTCCTGCCCAAATAATGCCGGGAGCTACTTCGCACAGCGATATGAAAGTATGGTTCTTATTATGATGTTCAGGATCGAAAACGCTGAGAAAGGAGTGCCATTGCTTGGTTTTACTCTTATACAGGCTGATACCATTGTTGGTGGCATACCATAAATCTCCTTCCGCATCTTCGATGATGGCGTTTACCTGATCGTTGATAAGCGACTGTTTGTTGCCGATGGAATGCTTTATCCATTCGTAATCGGGATACCGGTCGTCTCGCACGGTTATACCGATAGGATAATTGGCCATCCAGATGCGTTGCTCGTCGTCAATGTAGATGTCGTTGATAGTGTTGCCGTTCATTGCATTGTACCGGTTGTAGTCGGCAATAATGTATGGAGCCGATTCGTAGGTGTTTGTATTCATTTTGTAGACACCGGCACCATCCGTAGCAATCAGTATTTCATCGTCCTTGAAGGCGCGGATGCGGCTGATACTGATGTCTGTCAGTCCGGAATGCAAAGGCATTATCTTGTGTGTATTCATGTCATAGACAAGCATTCCCCGCTGGAAGGTTCCGATAAAAACTTTGTGTGAGGACTTATGATAGAAAAGTACATTGATTTGTAGCTTTAAACTATCCAGTTGTGCACAAGGACTCAATATGAGTGTTTTATTTTGGAGCTCGGCATAATGAATGCCGATATCTGTTCCGATAAAGAAATGTGTGGAGTCAGTTTGCTGGATATCTGTAATTCTCTCTCCGATTTCATTTTCGATGAATGTAACGCTGTCGGTATTGCTGTCGTATAAATACAAAGCATCTTCGTTGCACAGCCATATAACGCTGTTGGTATCTACAAAACCATAGCTGATGGGAGTAGGACGTCCTTTAACTTCACTCTCCGGCAGTTTGTACACCATTTGGAACTTGTCGTGTTTGGTGTCGTAACGAAATACACGTCCTTTTTTACCGATCTCCCATAATGTCCCCTTAGAATCCATATACAGCCAATTCAGGTTCATCATGGAGTTTACCTCTTCTTCTTCATCCACCAATTTATATTGCTTGAAGTCTTTGCCATTGTATCGGTCAATGCCGTCGTGGGTGAGGAACCACATATAGCCTTTCTGGTCTTTCTGAATGGCATACACTCGTCTGTTACTCAGACCGTCTTCAACGCCTATATATTTGTACGTCTGGGCGGTACATATAATGGGTAATAGTAGTAATATGATGAAGAAGAAACGCTTTCTCATAATTGTCGTAGGTTTTTTTGAAAGTTGATATCAATAAGAGAAGTGATAAAATTAACACAAAAGTAATGCTTTTGTTTGAGAAAAGCAAAAAAAGGACATGAAGAGTGGAAAACAAACAAGCGCGGAATTGTGAATAATCCGCGCTTGTTGCATATTTATTAAGGAAGAGAAAATTAATTATTTCTTCTTGTCTTCTACCCATTTACGTGCATTGACAAATGCTTCTATCCAAGGAGTCACCTGGTCGCTATGCAGGCGATCGGCAGGATAGTAACCATTCTGCCAGGGGAAGATGGCACGTTCCAAGTGGGGCATGATTGCCAGATGGCGTCCGTCGGCGCTGGCCAATGCTGCAACCGAGTAATCCGAACCGTTCGGATTGGCAGGATATTCGTCATAGGTAAACTTGGCTACCACATTGTATTTGTCTTCTTCATACGGTAAAGCGAACTTACCTTCTCCGTGGGCCACCCAGATACCGAGTTTGCTTCCGCTCAGAGAGCCGAACATTACGCTGCGGTTGGTCGGGATGGTAAGACCGATAAAGGTGGATTCAAATTTATGAGAATCGTTATGCAACATCTTTCCTTGTTTCTTGTGTTCTGGGTTGATGAGGTTCAGTTCCATCATCAGCTGGCAGCCATTGCATACACCGAGTGAAAGGGTGTCTTCGCGGGCATAGAACTTATCAAGGGCTTCCTTGGCTTTCGGGTTAAAGAGGAAGGCGCCTGCCCATCCTTTGGCCGAACCAAGAACGTCGGAGTTGGAGAAGCCGCCGCAATAAACAACCATGTTCACATCTTCCAGCGTTTCGCGTCCGCTGATAAGGTCGGTCATCGTCACGTCTTTCACATCGAAACCTGCCAAGTAGAGTGAATAGGCCATTTCGCGTTCTCCGTTGGTTCCTTTCTCACGGATAATGGCGGCACGGATGCCGGTTGGCGTCCGACGGTTCGGGTCGATGCCATACTGTGAGAACTTGCCTTTGAAGTCCGGCATGAATACCAGATCCAGCGGTTGCATCTTGTAGTTCTCGAAACGCTTCTTGGCGCAACCGTTCATGGATTGCTTGCGGTCGAGCAAGTAAGAAGTGGAGTACCATACATCGCGCATATAGTCGATGCCGAACTGGTAAGTGGCGTCACCCTTTGATACGAGGATATGGCGTTCATCGGTCGGCTTACCCAGTTTGATGTAACCTACACCTGCATCTTCCAATATCTTCTTGACCTCTTCTTTGTGCTTGTCGTTCACTTGGATAACGATACCCGGGTTCTCGGCAAACAGGATCTTGATGAGGTCTTGTTCCTTCATCTTGTCCAGATTGATTTCCAGACCGCCTTCTACATTGGCAAAACACATTTCAAGCAGGGTCGTGATAAGACCGCCGGCAGAAATGTCATGTCCGGCAAGAATCAATCCTTTGTTTACCAATTCCTGTACGGCAAGGAAAGCGTCGCGGAAGTATTCGGCATCTTGTACGCAGGGTACTTCGTCGCCAACCTTACCCAGCGATTGGGCAAAGGCCGAGCCGCCCAACTTCAGGCTGTCGAAGCTGAAGTCGATATGATAAAGAGTGGTTTTTTCGTTATTGACCAATACGGGAGAAACGACTTTCTTCACGTCGGAAACTTCACCGCCTGCAGAAACGATAACCGTTCCGGGAGCAATGACCTTGCTGCCGTCGGGGTATTTCTGAGTCATGGAGAGAGAGTCTTTACCCGTCGGCACATTGATTTGCAGAGCGCAGCAGAAGTCGCTCAATGCTTTCACTGCCGTGTACAGACGTGCGTCTTCGCCTTCTTGCGAGCGGCAGGGCCACATCCAGTTGGCGGAGAGTGATACGCTGTCCAATCCTTCGGCAAGCGGTGCCCAAACCAAGTTGGTCAATGCTTCGCTGACGGAAAGTACGGAACCGGCTGCCGGGTCGGCAAGCGCTGCTTGAGGGGCATGTCCCAGAGAAGTGGCGATACCTTTCTCACCGCGATAGTCCAAAGCAACTACACCGCAGTCGCTCAACGGCAACTGCAATTCGCCCTGGCATTGCTGACGGGCTATTTTACCCGTTACGGAGCGGTCCACCTTGTTGGTCAACCAGTCTTTACATGCCACAGCCTCCAGTTGGAGTACGTTTGTGAGATATTCGTGCAGCTTGGAAAGCTCGTATTTCGGCATTTCATAGTGACGTTCTACAGTCTTGTCCACCATATAAGTCTTGGGAGAAGAACCGAACATCTGTTCTACGGCAAGGTCGAACGGACGTACACCGTCGGCTTGCTGGAAGGCAAAGCGGTGGTCGCCGGTCGTTTCACCGACTACGTACATCGGGGCGCGTTCGCGTTCGGCCACTTTGCGTACGTGTTCGATGGCTTCTTCTTCGATGAGCAGACCCATGCGTTCCTGGCTCTCGTTGGCAATGATTTCTTTGGCGGACAGCGTTTTGTCACCGATAGGCAGTTTGCTCATGTCGATTACGCCACCACACTCTTCTACCAGCTCGGACAGACAGTTTACGTGTCCGGCCGAACCGTGGTCGTGGATGGAGACAACGGGGTTGGTGTCCTCCTCGCAAAGTGCGCGCACTACGTTGTAGGCACGTTTCTGCATTTCGGCATTGGCACGTTGCACGGCGTTCAGTTCGATGCCGCTGCTGTAACGTCCGGTATCTACTGAAGACACGGAACCACCGCCCAAGCCGATGCGGTAGTTGTCACCACCGATGACTACTACCTTGTTGCCGGCTTCGGGTGCACCCTTCAGACAGTCGCGCTGGGTACCGTAGCCTATACCACCGGCAAGCATAATCACTTTGTCGTAGCCGTAAACTTCATCGTTCTCCTTATGTTCGAAGGTCAGTACGGAACCGCAAATCAGCGGTTGGCCGAACTTGTTACCGAAATCGCTGGCGCCGTTGGATGCTTTGATCAGAATCTGTTCCGGGGTTTGATATAGCCATTGGCGTACCGGCAGGATTTCTTCCCAGGGGCGTCCTTCGTCTGTGCGGGGATAAGAGGTCATGTAGACGGCTGTTCCGGCGATGGGCCAGGAGCCCTTGCCACCACCCATACGGTCGCGGATTTCACCGCCCGTACCGGTCGAAGCTCCGTTGAACGGTTCTACGGTAGTAGGGAAGTTGTGCGTTTCGGCTTTCAGCGAAATAACGCTCTTGATGTCTTTTACCTGGAAGAAATCGGGTTTTGAGTGGTCTGCCGGAGCAAACTGCTCGATAACCGGTCCTTCGGCAAAAGCTACATTATCCTTATAGGCGGAGATTATCTTGTTGGGATTCTCTTGCGTAGTTTTTTTAATCATCTGGAAGAGGGACGATTCCTGCTCCACTCCGTCGATGATGAATGTTCCGCCAAAGATTTTGTGGCGGCAGTGTTCGGAGTTGATTTGTGCGAAACCGAATACTTCGGAGTCGGTAAGCGGACGTCCGAGATCTTTCTCTACCTTTTTGAGATAGTCCATTTCCTCTTTGGAGAGGGCGAGACCTTCTTTTTCGTTGTATGCTTCCAGGTCTGCGATGTGTACAATCGGTTCCGGCTGGCGATTCGTAGTAAATACGTTTTGGTCCAGACCTTTGTACATGCGTTGCAGCATCGGGTCGCGGTCGGCATTCTCATCCTTTACGGGGAAGTATTCTTCGATGCGGGTGATACCGTTCAAGCCCATGTTCTGGGTGATTTCCACGGCATTTGTACTCCAGGGGGTAATCATTTCGCGACGCGGGCCGACGAAATGTCCTTTCAGGTTGTCTTCACTTTCGGGGGTGGCTTCTCCAAAAAGCCAGCAGAGTTTGTCGCTGTCTGCCTGGGCGAGTGCGTGGTCACATTCTACGGCAATCACGCTCTTGGATGGGGTTCTGAAAAAAAGAATCATACTTATATTTACGATTTTACGATTTACGACTTCTTCGGGTGCAAAGATAATACTTATCTTCGCTTTCGCGGCAAAGATATACAAAATCGGTGGGGAGGAGAAAAAAATGAGTAAATAAAAAAAAGAGAAGAATCTCTTTTCTCCATCATAATGGAAAAGAGATTCTTCACTGCGTTCAGGATATGTGTCCTGAGCTATATTATGCACTTATGAATTTCGGTTATTGGGGAGTGTAAACCTGGCTTGGGTTTGAATGGTTATACCAGTCATAAGTCGGGTCCTCAAACCATCGAGTGAAATTTGAGTACGCTTTAGTGATGCTTACCGTTTCTTGAGGCCATTTGAATTTATTGCCGGGAATGCGCATTCCCCAAGTGGCTCTTTTCTCTTTGTCCTGAGTATTCCAATGAATTCGAGTGCCATTAACTTCAATATAGAAATCAATGTCGTCCATGTTCAGTCCTTTTTTAACGCCATCAAATTCTAATTTGAAGGATTGTGCAGGGTGAGAGGGTTGATCGTTTATTGTATTAATAAGGGCCGAACTGTTTTCATCTTTTGCAAGGACCAAATGTGCTTCAAGCGCATTACCTTGTTCATCACTGAATAAAGGTTGTGTTTTATTGTCTACCTCAACATAAGGAACTATTTTGTATGAAGCGCCAACAGCTTTCAACTGACCTTCAATAGTTAATTTACTCTCTTGTTGAGAAGCGGTCATAGAAACCACGATGTCATTCATATCATAGTCGCCTTGCTCGGGATACATATCTTCAATGATGTAGGTATAAGTACCTAACTCATTCTTTTCATCAGTTCCGAAGCCGCCGCTACATTCGGTTCCAGCAATAACAATCATGCCTGTGGCATCTTCTGTCCAAGATCCAATATTATGTGAACCTCTTTGGGGAGATTCGACCAAAATTTCTTTTCTTACGGTTAAATTATCCTTACCATTATTGCTCCAACTGCCAACTTGCAACAATCCTACATATGTTGTACCCTTTATATATTCATCTTGCTCCGGTGTCTCAAATTCACCATCATCGCCAAAACCTATTTCACAATTCTGGGCAGAGGTTAGAGATCCGGTAACCCTTAACCAAGCTCCTGTCTCCATAGTTATCTTCATATCCGAAGCATTTAGTCTCAGACTGCCACAGGACATATAGCTTCTTTCGTCCAGTTCTATTTTATTTGACTGGAAATGAACTTCTCCATCTACAATGATACAACCACCAGGTAATTTGCCATCATCATTGTCATCATTATCCAATTTGGCACCGGCTTCCACATGTAAATTCCCTGTCACATGCACATAGCCATTATTTTCCAATGAAGAACTCTTATCTTCATTATTTTGATTTCCAACAAGAACCAAATCTCCATTAACAGTTAGTTTGCCGGTATCTTCCACATCAATCTCCCACCCATGTAATAAGGCTTTTCCATTAATTACTAATGTGCCTTCTACTTCTATTTCTACATACTGCAAGTCTCCGGTAATAGAAGGCAACGTAATTGTAGTTCCTCTTTTAATCTTATACTCCTTCACGTCATTCTTTTTGCCTCCTTGTATTTGAGATGCATCCGTTACTATAACTGCATCATCATTGCCACGGGTATTAACTGTACTGCGTGTTTTTGAACTACTGCTAAACGAATAGTTTATCATAGTTCCTTCTACAGCAACCTCTTTCATCGTTATTACTTCGGAAGCATTTGCATTTTTAAACACCTGTGCTATATACAATTTGGAAACCGTGGCCGGAATCACAATTTCTTGTGAAAAAGGCATGTCTCCGGTTACTTTGCCGGAAGCTGCTACCGGCAGAACACCTTCTCCGGGAGCTTTATCATATACGCGTACTGCATAATAATATTTTCCGTCGTACTCATCGTTTACTTCTACATTAACGGTTAATGCTTTAGTAGTGGACCAATCGAAATTTTCAGGAACACGTGCATCTAAATTCGGGTTATAATTTGGATCATAAACATCCTCCTTACAGCCGGCTAATACACATGTCATTACCAATAAACCCATTACTCCTTTTTTCATAATGTTGTGCTTTTAAATTATAATAGAAAACCTACAATTAAATTTTGTACAAAGTTATGAAATAGTTACATATATACAAAAGAAAACTTGTATTTATTTGTCGTAAACTTGATATATTAACACTTCTATCTTGCTTAGTTGGCGATTATATGATAACTCCCTTCTACTATTGTTTTAGGAATTGAAAGGGGCAGATACTTGCTGATAAGATGCTAATAGCTATTCGTCCCCCTATACGGTTTCTTTCGTACCACTGCAGTGGTACGAAAGAAACCGTATAGGGGGACGAATTTTACACTGTAGTGAAACGAATAAGCGTTTACTGTATCACAACTTCATCTACGAACAGGAATTGTTTCTTCCCTTGTATGGCATGGAAACGCACGTAGCGTGCTTGGACCGGTGTTCCAATCCAGCCGAAATCGCGGAAAATGACGTCTTTCCCGGCTTCTTCTTCACTGCAGAGATCACTGCCCAATAAGGTGAAATCTTTGCCGTCTGTCGATGCCCATACCTCTACCTTGGCAGGTAGGAATACTTGTGGAGTACGGATTTGCATGAAGTTTGCCACAACGCGGTGGATGGAGGTGACCTTGCCCAGATCTATCGTTGCATCCAAGTCGTTGGGACAGAAGCCCTGCCAACGTCCGTCCATGTAACTTTTTCCGCCACGAAGTCCGTCGAGCAGACCAGTGTCTCCACCGCCTTTATAGACTTCTTTGTGCTGGTAATATCCTCCGTCCTTGGCATAGGTTATCTGCTTTCCTATACCCTTGTGATAGTCGGTACGCAGGTGGAGGCTCTTGCCGAGCGGGGTGGCGCCGTCAAAAAGGCGGGCAGTCAGCAAGAGGGAGTCTTTGACGATGAACGGCTTTTTGTAAAGCTTGGACGAGGCAGTAGGTTCCGAACCGTCCATTGTATAACGAATGTCGATGGGATATTTCTCAGAAGTGAGTGACAGCATGATTCTTTTCTTTGCATAATCCACCGTCTGGCTGCTTTGGACTTGTTCCGACAGGGTGAACGGGTGATAGCCTTTCGTCTTGATATGGCGGATTTCGTTGTTGATGCGTCGTTTGAAGTTTTCCGGCTGACGGTTTCTTTGGGGAGTCCAGCCCACTTCTGCCAAGGCGATGATGCGCGGATATATCATGTATTCCGCATGTTGGGCGGTGGGGATGTATTCTGCCCAGACGTTGCCTTGTACACCTAATATATATTTGGTGATGTCAGTGCCCAATGAATCGGGGGCGGGGTCGTAGGAATACGTTTGTCCGAGGGAGACACAGGCACCGAAGGCAAGAGGCTGGGTTTCAGGGTCGTCTTGATAGTGGTCCAGATAACAATAGCTTTCCGGGGTCATGATGGCATAGTGGCCCATGTGTGCAGCAGAAATGCCGCCTTCCGTTCCACGCCATGACATGACGGTGGCGTTGGGGGCAAGGCCGCCGTCCAGTATCTCGTCCCAGCCGATGATGTCGCGTCCTTTGGAGTTGAGGTACTTTTCGATGCGGGTTATCATGTAGCTTTGCAGTTCGCTTTCATCTTTCAGACCTTCGTCTTTCATACGCTTCTGGCACTTGGGACATGCTTTCCAGTGGCGTCTGCTGGCTTCGTCTCCGCCGATGTGAATGTAGTGGGAGGGGAAGAGGCGTATCACTTCGTCCAGCACGTCTTCGAAGAACTTGAAGGTCTCTTCGTTGCCGATGCATACCTCGCCCGATGTGTAAGGCTCTCCCGTGCAGGACAGTTGCGGATAGGCGGCCAGCACTTCACCGGAATGTCCCGGCATCTCTATTTCGGGGATGACCGTGATATGCCGCAGGCGGGCGTATTCCACTACTTCGCGTACGTCGGCTTCTGTGTAGTAGCCTCCATAGGCTCCTTCTTCACCTTTCTCGCAGAAGTGGTGGTCGTATTTTCCCCAGTCTTGCAGATTGGCAGCCTTGCGCCAGGCGGCGAATTCCGTCAGGCGGGGATAGCCGGGGATTTCCAGCCGCCATCCGGCTCCGTCGGTCAGGTGCCAGTGCAGGCGGTTGATTTTGTAAGTAGCTATCAGGTCGAGCTGTTTCTTGATGTGCTCTTTGTCGAAGAAATGCCGGGATACGTCCAGGTGGAGGCCCCGATAGGGGAAACGGGGCTCGTCCTCGATGACGGTTACAGGCAGTTCCTTGCCGTTACGGGCGAGTTGTGCCAATGTTTGCAGGCCGTAGAAGGCACCGGTGGCCGACTTGGCCTGGATGTTTACTCCTCTCTTGCTGATTTCCAGTTTGTAGCCTTCAGGGGAGGCGGGACTGTCCGATCGTTCGGAGACTTCTATGCTCACGAAAGGCGTTTCATTGCTCAGCTTCATGGGGATGGAATAGCCGGGCAGATAGGCCAGCAGATCGTCCATGTCCGATTGCGGCAGATTGGCCGAGAAGGTAATCGTAGACGGAAGTTTGACTGTTTTAGAGGTTGTTTTCTCGAACTGCGGGTATGGTATCATACTGAGTTCTTTGGGTGTTCCGCAAGCTGCCAATAAGAAAGCAGCAGCAGAAACGAGAGTGATGGGGGCTTTAAATAATCTCATTTTTGCAATACTGTTAAGTTCGGAGGTAAATATACGGAATAATATGTAAAAAGGATAATCTTTGCTTTTTAAAATCCTTTTCGGTCGAAAAAACGTTAACACAATTCGTTCGTCTCATAAAAAAGTACGATATTTGCAGCCATGATTCAGATAGAGACCATATTTGACATATTGTGGAAAGGGTTCATTATCGGCGTCATTGTGTCCGCGCCGTTGGGTCCCGTAGGTGTATTATGCATTCAACGTACCTTGAATAAAGGGCGCTGGTATGGTTTCGTAACTGGGATAGGAGCTTCGCTGAGCGATATTGCATACGCTTTGTTGACAGGATATGGGATGAGTTTCGTATTTGATTATGTCAACAAGAACATATTCTATCTACAGCTTTTCGGAAGCATCTTGTTGCTGGCATTCGGTATTTATACTTTCCGCAGCAATCCCGTACAGTCCATTCGGCCCGTGTCCACGAATAAAGGGTCTTATTTCCATAACTTCATCACGGCGTTCGCCGTCACACTTTCCAATCCGCTTGTTATTTTCTTATTCGTAGGTCTTTTTGCCCGCTTTGCTTTTGTCAGTGAAGGGGTGTTGGTATTCGAGGCCGTTACCGGATATTTGGCCATTGCGCTGGGCGCTTTGGCTTGGTGGTTTGGCATTACTTTCTTTGTTAATAAGGTCCGTACGCAGTTCAACTTGCGTGGTATCTGGATATTGAACCGTATTATCGGAAGCATTGTCATGGTGGTGTCCGCACTTGGATTGGTGTTCACGCTGATGGGCGAATCACTGTATTAGGTGATAGTTGATAAATGATAGTTGATAGTTCGCGGTATGAAGATAGCACAAGAATTGAAGGAGAAGAATATAGCCGAATACCTTATATATATGTGGCAGGTGGAAGACTTGCTGCGTGCCAATGGCTGTGATATAGACCGGATAGGGCGGAATATCATTGCGCGTTATCCCGCAGAGGAGCGTCCGGCACTGGAAGAGTGGTATGGAAACCTTGCCGACATGATGCGTGCCGAGGGTGTCACGGAGAAGGGACATCTGCAAATCAACCGGAATGTTATTCAGAACCTGACGGAGCTGCATGGAGAGTTGCTGGCTTCCACGAAATATCCGTTTTATAATGCGGCTTACTTCAAGGCGTTGCCTTTTATCGTGGAGTTGCGCCAGAAAAACGGCCAGCGGGAAGAGTCCGAACTCGACACGTGTTTTGAGGCACTCTATGGGGTGCTGCTGTTGCGCCTGCAGAAGAAAGAAATCAGTCAGGGCACGGCAAAGGCGATAGAGGTCATCAGCAGTTTCATTTCGTTGCTTGCCAATTACTATGACAAGGAGAAGCGTGGCGAACTGGAGCTGGATTAAGGAAGAATTGTTCATCGTAACATCAATATTATAAGTGTAACTTTTTAAATGAATATTTTAATAACCGGTGCCAATGGTCAACTTGGCAATGAGATGCAAGTGCTGTCGAAAGAGAATCCCCGGCACTCTTATTTTTTCACTGACGTACAGGAATTGGATATTTGCGACGAACAGGCTGTGAACCAGTTTGTACGGGATAATCAGATTGATATCATCGTGAACTGTGCTGCATATACGGCTGTGGATAAGGCGGAAGATAATCCCGAACTCTGCGACAAGCTGAATCATATTGCTCCGGGCTATCTGGCTGCTGCGGCCGAGGCTTGCGGGGCTGCATTGATACAGGTGTCTACCGACTATGTATTCGATGGAACGGGGCATATTCCTTATACTGAAGATATGACTCCTTGTCCCAATTCGGTTTATGGAACTACTAAGTTGGCCGGTGAACAGGCGGTGATGGAGAAGTGCAGTCGTGCTATGATTATACGTACGGCGTGGCTATACTCCATTTATGGAAACAATTTTGTAAAGACGATGCTGCGTCTGGGGCGTGAGCGTGAAACGCTGGGCGTTGTCTTCGACCAGATTGGTACGCCGACCTATGCTAATGACCTGGCGCGTGCCATCTTTGCGGCGATTGATAAGGGGATTGTTCCCGGTGTTTATCACTTCAGTGATGAAGGCGTTTGTTCCTGGTACGATTTTACCTTGGCAATTCATCGCATGGCAGGAATTACTACTTGCAAGGTAAGCCCGCTGCATACGGACGAGTTCCCTGCTAAGGCTCCGCGACCACATTATTCGGTATTGGATAAAACGAAGATAAAGAAGACCTTCAGCATTGAAATTCCTCACTGGGAAAGTAGCTTGAAGGCATGTATTGAACAGTTAGAGAAATAATAACTATATGGCCAATAACAACGAAATAGAAAGAAGACGAACCTTTGCGATTATTGCGCACCCGGATGCCGGTAAAACGTCATTGACTGAAAAGCTGTTGCTTTTCGGTGGACAGATTCAGGTGGCAGGTGCCGTGAAGAGTAATAAGATAAAGAAGACAGCAACGTCCGACTGGATGGATATCGAAAAGCAGCGTGGTATCTCCGTAACCACTTCGGTGATGGAGTTCGACTATCACGACTACAAGATTAACATCCTCGATACTCCCGGTCACCAGGATTTTGCCGAAGATACCTACCGCACGCTGACTGCTGTAGATAGCGTTATCATCGTGGTGGATGGTGCCAAAGGTGTGGAAACCCAGACCCGCAAGCTGATGGAAGTCTGCCGTATGCGCAACACGCCGGTAATAATCTTCGTCAATAAGATGGACCGCGAAGCCAAAGACCCTTTCGACTTGCTGGACGAATTGGAAGAAGAACTCTCCATTCACGTCCGTCCGTTGACGTGGCCTATCGAGAGCGGTATCCGCTTTAAGGGAGTTTATAACATTTACGAGCATAATCTGAACCTCTTCCAGCCTTCCAAGCAGGTGGTGACCGAGAAAGTGGAAGTAGATATCAATACCGAAGAACTGGATGCACAGATCGGTGCACAGTTGGCCGACAAGTTGCGCGGCGAACTGGAACTGATAGACGGCGTTTATCCTGAATTTGACAAGGCAGAATACCTGAAAGGTGACCTTGCTCCCGTATTCTTCGGTTCGGCACTGAATAACTTCGGCGTGCAGGAGTTGCTGGACTGCTTTGTGGAGATTGCTCCCAGTCCCCGTCCCGTGAAGGCGGAAGAACGTGAGGTGGAACCGGAAGAACCTAAATTCACCGGATTCATCTTTAAGATAACCGCCAATATCGATCCGAATCACCGTTCCTGTATCGCATTCTGCAAGATATGCTCGGGTAAGTTTACGCGCAATGCTCCCTATCTGCATGTGCGTCATGGCAAGACGATGCGTTTCTCTTCGCCCACGCAGTTTATGGCGCAACGCAAAACAACCATCGATGAGGCATGGGCGGGAGATATTATCGGTTTGCCGGATAACGGTACGTTCAAGATTGGAGATACGCTGACCGAGGGTGAGATGCTTCATTTCCGCGGTCTGCCCAGCTTCTCGCCCGAGATGTTCAAGTACATCGAGAATGCCGACCCGATGAAGCAAAAACAGCTTGCCAAGGGTATCGACCAGTTAATGGACGAAGGTGTGGCGCAGTTGTTCGTCAATCAGTTCAACGGCCGCAAGATTATCGGTACGGTAGGGCAGTTGCAGTTCGAGGTCATTCAGTATCGCTTGGAGAATGAATACAGCGCCAAGTGCCGCTGGGAGCCGCTTAGTCTGTACAAGGCTTGCTGGATAGAGAGCGATGACGCGGAAGAACTGGAAGCGTTCAAGAAACGCAAGTACCAGTATATGGCGAAGGATCGCGAGGGTAGGGACGTATTTCTGGCCGATAGCGGGTATGTGTTGCAGATGGCACAGATGGACTTCAAGCATATTAAGTTCCACTTTACGAGTGAGTTCTGATTTCATATTTTAAAATAGTATAAGGAGAGCGCAAAGGACAAAATACTTTGCGCTCTTGTTATTAGATGTAAGGAGAAAACACTATCTTTGCTTTTGCAACGATAAATATGTATTGATTATGAAAGCTATAGAACTGGATGCATGCCGGAATGAATTGGCGCGTGAGATATTGGCTACTAATAGTATGGAGGTATTGAAGTCTGTACGTCGTGCTTATCACCGTGCTGTGCGTAAGGAAATGGAGAAAGCCGAAAGACTTGCTCCTTATAGCATGGAAGAACTGAATACTCGGATTGATGAGGCTGAGGCCGAATTTGCGGCAGGAGAAGGAATACCTGCTGAGATAGCACATCAAAGGATGAAGCAATTCATTGCCGGCTTATGAGAGTAGAATGGTCACCTTGTGCATTACGTGAATGGGAAAATACCGTGCGTTATATCTTTCGTGAGTTTGGCAGGAAGGCTGCTGAGGAATTTGAACAAGATATAGCCAAATGGGAGTCTCGTATAACTATAAACCCGGAATTGGCACATCAAGAGCTTCTACTGAAAGATCGGATTAAATTGTATCGAGGGTTGATAGTAAGTAAACATAGTAAGCTAATCTTTTATGTAGAAGACGAAGTTGTTTATATTGCCGACCTTTGGGACATGCGCCGCGAACCTTCCCGACTATCCCGTCGTTTAAAATAAATAAAGAATATACGTCTTTTCTTCCTGTTTGGGAAGAGTGGGGTAAAAGTGCCGGTTCTATTGGCAATGATGACAGCGACAATCCCGGCGGCAGCGACGGCGACCAAAGTGAAAATCCGCTGGGCTAATCATCCTTGTTTCAGCAGGTTTCTGTATCTTGACACATCTTTGTGATAATTGTTCCCGTGCTGCTTTCCCTGCGGCGCGGGAACTTTTAATTTTAGCATATTTTATTATATTTTTCTACCTTTCTTTTATGGATTATCGCTAATTTCGAGCGATTTTTCGTAAATCGGGCTAAATAACTAATAAATTATTAATATGGAAAACTTGAATACAGCACTTCTGCTGATGGTAGTAGGTATGGCTACAGTCTTCGCTATCCTGCTGATTGTTATCTACTTAGGAAAAGGTCTCATTGCACTTGTGAACAAATATGCACCCGAAGAGGTGGTACCTGCCAAGGCGGCAAGTGGTCCGGCAGCAATTCCCGGAAATATATTGGCGGCTATCAGTGCTGCCGTAACTGTGGTGACACAAGGTAAAGGCAAGGTAGCTAAGGTAGAGAAAATCTGAAATAATAATCTTATATAAAAACACACCGAATAATTTAGTATGAAAAAAGAAATTAAGTTCAGCCTGGTATTCAGGGACATGTGGCAGAGTGCCGGAAAATATGTACCTCGTGTAGACCAGCTGGTAAAGGTAGCTCCCGCCATCATTGAGATGGGTTGTTTTGCACGTGTGGAAACCAATGGCGGAGGTTTTGAACAGGTAAATCTGTTGTTTGGGGAAAATCCGAATAAAGCCGTACGCGAGTGGACGAAACCATTCCACGAAGCCGGTATTCAGACTCACATGCTGGACCGTGCCTTGAACGGACTCCGCATGAGCCCCGTACCCGCCGACGTGCGCAAGTTGTTTTATAAAGTAAAGAAGGCACAAGGTACGGACATCACGCGTACATTCTGCGGATTGAATGATGTCCGTAATATCATTCCGTCTATCGGCTACGCCAAGGATGCCGGAATGATTTCACAATGTTCGCTTTGTATTACCCATTCGCCTATCCATACGGTAGAGTATTATACCGACATGGCATTGAAACTGATCAAAGCGGGTGCCGACGAAATCTGTATCAAAGATATGGCAGGTATCGGACGTCCGGTATCACTGGGTAAGATTGTTGCCAATATCAAGGCTGCACATCCCGAAATCCCGGTACAGTATCACAGCCATGCAGGTCCCGGTTTCAACATGGCGAGCATCCTCGAAGTTTGCGAGGCCGGTTGCGACTACATTGACGTAGGTATGGAACCGCTGTCATGGGGTACAGGACATGCCGACTTGCTCAGCGTGCAGGCCATGCTGAAAGATGCCGGCTTCCAGGTTCCTGAAATCAACATGGAGGCATACATGAAGGTACGCTCCCTCATTCAGGAATTTATGGACGACTTCCTCGGTTTGTACATCAGTCCGAAGAACCGCTTGATGAACTCCTTGCTGATCGGTCCCGGACTGCCGGGCGGTATGATGGGTAGTTTGATGGCGGATCTGGAATCCAACCTGGAATCTATCAATAAGTATAAGGCAAAACGCAACCTGCCGTTCATGACGCAGGACCAGCTGCTTATCAAGCTCTTCAACGAAGTGGCTTATGTATGGCCGCGCGTCGGTTATCCTCCGTTGGTAACTCCGTTCAGCCAGTACGTCAAGAACCTCTCCATGATGAACGTGATGGCATTGGAGAAGGGCAAGGAGCGTTGGGGCATGATAGCCGACGATATCTGGGATATGCTGCTGGGCAAGGCAGGCAAACTGCCGGGCGAGCTGGCTCCCGAAATCATTGAGAAAGCTGACCGTGAAGGACGCAAATTCTTTACCGGCAACCCGCAGGATAACTATCCCGATGCATTGGACAAGTATCGCAAGCTGATGAAGGAGAATAAATGGGAACTGGGCGAGGACGACGAAGAACTCTTCGAATACGCCATGCATCCGGCACAATACGAGGCTTATAAGAGTGGCAAGGCCAAGCAAGACTTCCTGGAAGATGTGGAGAAGAAGCGCAAAGAGCGTGACAAAACTCCCGAAGACGATGCCAAACCAAAGACGCTTACTGTACAAGTGGACGGCCAGGCTTACCGCGTGACGGTGGCTTACGGTGACATTGACCTGCCAGCTTCGGCCACTGAAAAGATTTCTGCTCCCGTCGGTAAAGGACAAGATGTACCTGCTCCGCTCGAAGGCAAGTTCTTCCTGACGAAGAATGCCCAGGAGACTCCGGTGAAGGTGGGCGACAAAGTGAAGAAGGGCGACCTCCTCTGCTATATCGAAGCCATGAAGACGTACAATGCCATCCGTGCCGACTTTGACGGAACGGTGACGGCCATCTGCGTCAATTCGGGCGACTCTGTTTCTGAAGATGATGTATTAATGAAGATTGGATAATGGAAGATATATTTGCAAGACTTTATGATATGACGGCATTCAGCAATATCATTGCCGACCCGTCATTCCTCGTGATGTATGCCATTGCTTTCGTCCTGCTTTATTTAGGCATCAAGAAGCACTACGAACCGCTGTTGTTGGTGCCCATCGCTTTCGGTGTGCTCATTGCCAACTTCCCCGGCGGTGACATGGGTGTGATTCAGGCGGACGAGAACGGAATGGTATTGGTGAACGGGATAGCGAAGAACATCTGGGAGATGCCGCTGCACGAGATTGCGCACGACCTCGGCCTGATGAACTTCATCTATTATATGCTGATTAAGACTGGCTTCCTGCCGCCTATCATCTTCATGGGTGTGGGTGCGCTGACGGACTTCGGACCGATGCTGCGTAACTTGCGGCTTTCGATATTCGGTGCGGCTGCACAGTTGGGTATATTTACAGTATTGCTGTGTGCGGTGATGATAGGTTTTACGCCGCAGGAGGCAGGTGCGCTGGGCATCATTGGTGGTGCCGACGGCCCGACGGCTATCTTCACTACGATTAAGCTGGCTCCCCATTTGCTGGGTCCGATTGCCATTGCGGCATACTCGTACATGGCACTGGTGCCGGTGATTATACCGATGGTGGTGAAACTGTTCTGCTCTAAGAAGGAGTTGATGATTAACATGAAGGAGCAGGAAAAGCTCTATCCTTCTAAGACGGAAATCAAGAATCTGCGCGTACTGAAGATTATCTTCCCGATTGCAGTAACTACGATTGTTGCTCTGTTTGTTCCTACGGCCGTACCTTTGATTGGTATGTTGATGTTCGGTAACCTGATTAAGGAAATCGGTGCGGATACGAGCCGTCTGTTCGATGCGGCAGCCAACAGCATAATGAATGCGGCTACCATCTTCTTGGGACTGAGTGTCGGTGCTACGATGACGAGCGAGGCGTTCCTCAACTGGACGACGATCGGTATTGTGGTGGGTGGATTCCTGGCGTTTGCACTTTCCATTACGGGTGGTATCTTCTTTGTGAAGCTGTTCAATGTATTCAGCAAGAAGAAGATCAATCCGCTGATTGGTGCGACGGGATTGAGCGCGGTGCCTATGGCGAGCCGTGTGTGCAACGATATTGCTACGAAGTACGACCCGAAGAACCATGTATTGAACTACTGTATGTCCAGTAATATCTCCGGCGTAATCGGTTCGGCTGTTGCGGCGGGCGTGCTGATTTCGTTCCTGGGATAAGGATATAGATACGCGGACGACGCGGATTGAGGCGGACGGACGCGGAATGCTTTTCAGGCACGGATTACACGGATTTCACGGAATTAGATTGACTAAGGCTGTGTAATCCGTGTAATCCGTGCCTAATTTTTATATGTCTGCGTTCCTCCGTCTCAATCCGCGTCGTTCGCGTATCCTTTTTATTCACTAACAACCTTCTTGTATTCCGCCACCGCCATCTTCTCCGCCAGATAGGCATTGATAAGGTTGGTATGCGCTTGTGTCCACGAAAGTTGTGCAGACAGCACATCAGCCATGCTGGAACGGCCTTCGTTGTAGGAGAAGGTGACGAGGTCGAGGTTTTCGTCGGCGAGGGCCATGTTGTCGCTGGCGGTGCGGACTTGCTGTTCCGTCTCCGTGAGCTTGGTGGTGGCTGCGGAGAGTTCCTCGAGGATGTTATCGGTGACAAGGCTTTGCTGCAACTTCTGCATGCCGATGTATGCTTGTTGCTGGCGGCTGGTCTTGAAGCGTGCACCCCAGCGGAAGATGGGGATGCTGACGTTGATGCCGGCAACGGGTGTATGGGGCACGTCCTGTCCCATGTAGGCGATGCCCGTGTCCCAGCCGGTGGCAAGGAACATGCTGACTTGCGGGTTGTAACGGCTGAGGGCGGCAAGGCGCTGTGCCCGGCTGCGGGCTATGTTGACGGAAGTGCTGGCATACTCGGCACGGCGGGGGAGGACCTCATCGAGGGAGAGGAGATGGACGGGGGCGATGGGGGTGTCAATCCCGGACAGGCTGTCTATCGGAGTATTGGGCGCTGCACCCATCAGAATGTTGAGTTGCTGAAGGGCGAGGGTGTGAGCCTGGCGGGCTTTAATGTATTGCAGTTCGGCCTCCTTGCGGCGGGTGGAAATCATCAGCAGATCGGTGCGGCTGATGGCGCCGTCGTTGAAGCGGTCCTGAATAAGGTCGTACTGGCGCTGGACGATGGAGAGGAAGGCAGCGGTAGCCTGAAGGCTGGCACGGGCGGCGGAGGCGTTCCAGTAGAGGGCATCGCTTTGATAATGTATTTGGTCGAGGGTGAGCTCGGTGGTCAGCTTGTCCAGTTCCTCGTCGGCTTGGGCCAGTTTCTTTTGGGCGATGAGCGAGCCGCCGGTGTAGAGGGGCTGCGTCAGGGTGGCAAGGGCTTGGTAGGTGTAGGGGCGGTAGTCCCCGGTGGGGCTGTTCCACTGGTCCAGGTGGTTGAGGTTGGCAGTGCCTTCGGCGGTGATGTCAATCTTGGGCAGGAAGCCGGTGGTGGCTATCTTGCGGGCCTGGGTGCTGGCAAATGTTTTCAGGTGTTGCTGTTTCAGAACTTGGCTGTATGCCTCCACTTTGGCGCGATAGGCGTCGGGGCTGAGGTATTGCTGTGCTCCGGCGCTCAGGCCGAGGCAGCAAAAGAGTGCTATGAATAAAATCTTTCTCATCATGATATGTATTTATTTGTTTTGGTAAATGATAATTTAGGGGACAGATACGCGGACGGTACGGACAAAGCGGACGAACGCGGAGTAACTTAAGGCTGAAAGCCTTTAATCTTATAGCCCAGGGCAACGCCCTGGGTATGCATGTCATTCATCTAACTTTGCGCCCTGTAAGGGCAAAAGCTTATATCATCTTATGCCCTTTCAGGGCGTAAATTATGGGACGTTCTTTAACCCAGGGCGTTGCCCTGGGCTATAAGATTAAAGGCTTTCAGCCTTAGTCTGTGCTATTCACCGAAAGGGTATCTTGCCGGGGCGATACGTCCCTAAATTCCCCTTCATCCTTTAATCTTATGTATAGCGCAGTAGGCCACCGGCAGTACGAACAGCGTCAGCGCTGAAGCAACCAGCAGTCCGCCCATAATCGTTGCCGCCATTCCGCCGAACATGGCGTCGAACAGCAGTGGTAGCATACCCAGAATGGTGGTGCCCGATGCCATCGCTACGGGTACGATGCGGCTCGTTGTGGCCGAAATGACTGCATCCAGTGGTGCCCGTCCGGCTTTGGTTTCCGTGTCGATCTGCTCTACCAACACGATGGCGTTCTTGATGTTCATACCGATCAGTCCCAGCAGGCCGAGGATGGAGAAGAAGTCGAACGACTTGCCCAGTAGCAATAGCCCCAGCACGATGCCGATAAAGATAAGCGGCAACATCAGCAGGATGACCACCGGCTTGCGATATGTGCGGAACAGGAACAGCAACGTGACGAACATCAGGAAGAACGTCAGCGGAAGGTTGGCGGCAAGGGCGGCATTGCTTTCCGCCTGGCTTTCCTGTTCGCCAAAGTACTTCATGGTGTAGCCCTCGGGTACGGGAATTTCCTCTTGCACTTGCTTCCACACACGGTTGAAGGCGGCAATGGCGTTCACTCCGCGGCGCGGGTCGGCTTGCGCCATCATCACCATCTGCCGGTTGTAATCCTTCACGTTGGAGAAGCGGTACTGGAAGTCGAATTGCGAGACGACCTGCTCCAGCGTTGTCGTCTCCTGCGCGGTGCCGAAGACGGGGAGCGTACGCAGATCGTTGATGCGCAACGAGTCGATGGTGTTGTCCTTCAGCAGGATGGGCAGCACTTGGTCACCCTGGCGATATTCGCCCAGCGTCATGCCGCTTGTCCCTATCTGGATGCTTTGCGCCATGCTTTGGCGGGAAACACCCAGCGGCTGGGCACGTTCGGGACTGTAGATGGGTCGCCATGTGGGTATCTTGTTGCCCCACGAGTTGCGCACGTTGATCAGCTCCGGGTCGCGGTGCATGATGTCCAGCGCACGATCGGTCAGCATCACCAGCGTATCTACATTGCCCCCGATGAAGCCGATTTCGATGGCGGCATCCACGGCGGGAGAGAGCTTGAAGAGTGTGGTGCGGGTGATGGCGTCGGGATAGTTTGCCTTCATGTAGGCATCCAGCGCTTCTTCGTACTCTTTGGTGTATTTGCTGTCGGTCAGCTCCACCAGGATATTGGCGAAGTTGGGCTTGGGACCTACGGAGGTGGAGGCCAGATAGTATCGCAGGGGCGTACTGCCGAAGGTGACGGAGACGCGCCGGACTTCCGGTTGTGCCAGCAGGTGCGCTTCCACTTTCTTCATCTCGCGTTCTACCTGGCGGATGCTGTAACCGTCGGGATAGAACACATCTGCACGGAAATACGGTTTGTCCAGTGAGGGGAAAAAGTTCTGCGGCATCAGCCCCATGACGATGAGCGAGACGACGAAGAGGCCGAAGACAACGGTCAGCGTCAGTGCCTTCCGCCGTATCAGCCCGGAGAGGATGGAAGCGAAGCGGTGGTAGAAAGGCTTATCGTACGGATCGCTACCAGTATCGGCCGGCTTGGCTTTCAGGATGAAGTTACCGAACGTAGTGGTCTGCGTCAGCGCCAGTACCCAGCTCATTCCCAGCGAGATGGCGAGCACCACGAACAGCGGTTTCACGATTTCGGCCACCGCCGATGGTGCCAGATACAAGGGCAGAAAGGAGCAGATGGCAATAAATGTTGCTCCCAGCAGCCCCCATTGCGGACCGGTGGCACCGTCTATCAAAGCCCGTCGGCGGCTCACACCGCGGGCAATGGCAATCTGCGCATTGTCCGTCACCACGATGGCATTGTCCACCAGCATCCCCATGGCGATGATGAAGCCTGCCAGCGACGTGCGGTTCAGCCCCACGCCCAGTAGGGACATGATGAGCAGCGTGCCTCCGATGGAGAAGACAAGCGATGAGCCGATGAGCACACCTGCCCGCATGCCCATCACCAGCATGATGATGACGATGACAATCAGGATGGACTCCACCAGGTTGATGATGAATCCGTTGTTTGCCTCGCGGGCAATGACGTTTTCGGGGTAGAGGCTTTCCAGTTCCAGGCCCACGGGGATGAGGGGGAGGAGCTCGGCCAGTTTTTGGTCTACCAGTTCGCCGGTCTTCACAACGTCCTTCGTCGGGTCGGTAGATACGCCGATGCCGATGGCGGGCCGTCCGTTGACGTGCATGATGTTGGCAGGCGGGTCCATATAGCCTTTCTCGATGACGGCAATGTCGCCTAACCTGACTTGTCCGCCGGAGGTGGTGATGACTTGGCGACGGATGTCGTCGACGGTGGTGTAGGTGCCGTTGGCCATGATGCGCAGTTGTTGCTCGCCGGCGCTGATCTCACCTGTGTTGATGATTTGGTTTTGCGACTGCAACAGGCTGGCCAGCTGCTTGGGGTCGATGCCCATTCCTGCCAGTTTGTTGACGGAGATGAAGATGTTGACCACCTCCGTCTGCGTGCCGAAGAGGGCAACCTTCATCACGCCCGGGGCTGTGATGACTTGCGTCTTGATACGTTCGGCCCAGTTGCGCATCTCTTCGTACGAGAAACCTTCGTCGCCGACGAGGCCGTAGTAGATGCCGAATACGTCGCCGAAGTCATCCGAAACCGTGGGCACGGAGGCGCCCGCCGGCAGCTGCGGCTGAATGTTGAGTACTTTCCGCCGCAGTTCGTCCCACTTTTGCGGGATGACATCGGCCGAGAGCGAGGGTTGCAGTTCGAAGGTGATCTTCGACAGGCCGTACTGCGACTCCGACTTTATCTTGTACACCCCGCTCATCGACTGTATTTCGCGGGAGATGGGTTCCGTGATGAGCCGTTCCACTTCTGCAGGCTCCGCACCCGGATAGCGCGTCATGATGACGGCGGACTTGATGACGAACGGTGCATCTTCCTTCTTTCCCAACCGGCCGAAGGACAGTATACCGCCCAGGAGCAGCACTGCGAGGAAGAAGTAGATAATCTTTGTATTGTCCAGTGAATATTTAGCTAAGTTCATAATGATATTTCTTTTATAAATGAGAATTTAGCGGGCGCAGCCTTAGGCTGAAAGCCCTTCATCTATCAGCCCAGGGCAACGCCCTGGGTAATAATGTGCCTCTATCTCTGCGCCCTGAAAGGGCATAAGATATAATACACAGGCTTTTGCCCTTTCAGGGCATAAGATGTGGGGGCGTTCTTAACCCCAGGGCGTTGCCCTGGGCTAATAGATGAAAGCCCTTCAGGCTTTACAGGGCAGGCAATCCGAATGGGAAACCTTGCTCCAGCGCTACGCTGGTTTAGTTCAGCACCTTTACTCTTTCCCCTTCCGTCAACTGATACACCCCTGCTATGACTACCGTTTCTCCCGGTTCCAATCCTCGGGAGACAAGCACGTTTGCTTCTCCTGTTGGGGAATATACCGTTACTTCACGACGAACGACCTGGCCGTCCTTCACCACCCACACATACGTCTTCCGGTTCTCACTGTCACCCCATACGGCACTCAGCGGAACATTCATCAATTTCTCTTCCAGGAAAGGAGCGATGTCCGAGGCAAGCTTTATCTTGCAGGTAAATCCCGGTTTCACATCGTACCGCGTGCGGTCGAAGGCCGGGTCATCCACGGCAACGGTCACCGGAATTCCCGTTCCGGCAGTCGAGATGTCAAGATACTCCTCCAACCGGGCACTGAATACGTTGTCCGGATAAGAGTCGAACACCACTTTGAACTTCGCATCTTTGGCACGCAACAGATAGAGATAATCATCGGGCACGGTGAACTTAATCCGCAGTTTCTGCGTGTTCACCAACTGCACGATACCCTCTCCGGAGGTCACCCGCTGGTAGTTCTCCACCAACCGCTTCTCAATGGAACCGTCGAACGGAGCCGTCAACCGCGTATCGCGCATGTTGTTTGTAGAGAGTTCGTAAGCCGATTTGGCTTTTTGATAATTGGCCATACTGATTTCGTACTCTTGTACGGAGATGGCCTGGCGCTGGAGCAATCGCTTGTTGCGTTCCACCTGTGCGGTGGCGGTTTCATACGCAGCCTTGTCGGCAGCATATTGCAGGGAGATGTCGCGTGGGTCGATGGCGGCAATCAGCTGTCCCCGCTTCACGCGCTGTCCCTCCACTACCGGAAGATTGACTACTTGTCCGCCGACGCGGAACGCCAGCCGGACGTACTCCACGGCTTCCACCATCCCGGAGAAGTCTTTCCGGATGACCGACTGTCCGTTCACCTGTGCCGTCTTCACCGGACGGACGGGAGCCGTGTCCGCCTCCTTCCTTTGCCCGCACGACGCGACAATCAACGCCGTGCCAAGGGCGAATAGAAACATCTTTTTCATTCTGATACAAGTATATAGTTATTCGTTTAGGTATACGTAGAAACATAAAACCGGAAAAACAACGAATTGTTTTCCCGGTTACTGCATAAAATGATTCTTCTTATCCTTTATTTAAAGCATCATAGCAATTTGTTTCTCTAAAGCCTGCTTAATAAATGCATTGATAGAAAGACCTGCTCGTTTCGCAAAAAATCAGATAGTCATCTACTGCCTGATGAAATGCTGCAGTAAGTTCCTTAACGCTTTCTCCTTCAAAATTCACAAGCCCGTTTATGCCTTCTATCTTGCCGAAAAAGACATTGTCTTTTTCGCTGAAGTTTACCGAACCGATATAGCCTTTGTAACTTAATGTATTCATATCTTCCTCCTTATTTTATAAATCCTGCTTCTCTATTCTTTTCTACCTTCAGTGGACTGAGGGATTTTTACGTTCTCCCCTTGTTTCAGCACATATCTTTCTCCGTAAACTTGCACCTCCACTTCCTGCCCGGCTGTGAGCGAGATTTCTATCTCCTTGCCCACCTGCATCCGTATCGTCCTTCCCTGATAATTCAACTGGAACGAGTAACAGCTCCACTTCTGTGGAATAACGGGTGCGAAGCACAGCCGGCAGCCCAGCACCTGCATACCGGCAAAGCCGCGCACAATGGCGAGCCACGAACCCGGCATGGAGGTGATGTGCAGCCCCTGGTCGGCCTCGTTGTTGTAGTCGTCCAGGTCGAGGCGGGTGGCATGAAGGAACAGTTGGTAGGCTTTCTCCACACGTCCGATGCGGGCGGCCAGGATGGAGTGGATGTGTGGCGAGAGTGACGACTCGTGCACCGTCATTGGCTCGTAGAACTCGAAGTTGCGGCGGATGGTGTCTATGTCGAAGTGGAAGTTGTAAAGGTACATGCCCAGCAGGACGTCACTCTGTTTGATGTAGCACGAGCGCAGAATACGGTCCCACGACCAGTGCTGGTTGATGGGCCGCTCTTCGGGCGGAATGGCTTCGACGGTTTGCAGGTGCTTGTCCAGGTAGCCGTCGTCCTGCACGAAGATGCCGCGTGCCGGATCTTCCGGCAGGTAGAGGTTTTCGATGATATTGCGCCACTGCTCGCTTTCGTGCTGCTGGTCGAAGACGGTGAGGCGGCGTACGCGGGCATATTCGTCGGGATAGCGGTCGGCAATGAGTTCGATGTAGTGCAGCGTCATTGCCAGGCAACGCTGGCACGAGTAATTGGTGTACCAGTTGTTGTTTACGTTGTTCTCGTACTCGTCCGGGCCGGTCACGCCGAGGATGACGTACTTCTGCTTTGCTTCCGAGAAAGATACCCGCTGGGCCCAGAAGCGGCAGACGGCTATCATCACCTCCAACCCGTAGCGTGCTATATAGGTCAGCGACCCGGTGTAGACCGCGTGCTGTATGATGGCGAAGACGATGATGTTGTTGCGGTGCACCTCCTCAAAGGTTATTTCCCATTCGCTGTGGCACTCTTCGCCGTTGTTGGTCACCTGCGGAAACAGCGCTGCACCGCCCGTGAAGCCCAGTTTCCGTGCATTCTCTATCGCCTTGGGCAACTGGTTGTAGCGGTATATCAGCAGGTTCTTCACCACTTCTCTGGGAGTGGACAGCAGGAAGAACGGCACGCAACACAACTCGGTGTTCCAATAAGTATTGCCGCCATACTTCTCTCCGGTGAAACCTTTCGGACCGATGTTCAGCCGCGGGTCATCCCCCCGATACGTCTGATAGAGCTGGAAAATGTTGTATCGGATGCCTTGTTGCGCTTCCGGGTCTCCCTCGATGACGACGTCGGTCTCGTCCCAAATCATTTGCCAGGATTGGCGGTGCTCCTCCAGCAGGGCGTCCCAGCCTATGGTTTTGGCCTGGCGGGCCTGGGCGATGGATTGCTCTATTAGTTCGTGCCGTTCGTGATAGAGTGAAGAGACGATGGCTACGTATTTCACAAGGGTTACGGTGTCGCCCGGTTTTGCGTCGGTACCTACGCTGAAGCCCGTTTGCTTCTCCTTTTCGATGCGTATGGGGTTGGGGATGGTCTCCCGGTTGTTCTTGAAAAATTGGTAGGTCATGGCATAGCATACTTGTGCATCTTCCCGGCGGGTCTGAGTCCATAAGTAGGCACAATCGGCAGTGGCGCCAGAGCGCAGGATGTTCCATATCTTCTCGCCCGGATGCTCGGTGTCGTTCATTATATTCCCGTCGAGAATAGGTACCAGGGATATCTTGCCGGTATAGTTGAGGGAGGTGACACTGTATTTTATCAGGCAGAGGTCGGGACGTGCCATGTCTGTGACGTGTTCTACGTGGAGGCGTAACTTGTTTCCACGGGGCGAGGTCACTTCTACGTCTCGGTAGGAGATGCCTGCTTTCATGTCCAGTCGGCGACAGAAGCTGTCTACGTCCCACTGCGCCAGGTCCAGTTCCTCGTCTATGAGGCGGAGGCTGATGAGGCTCCAGTCGGCGGCATTGGGGATGCGGGTGTAGTAGGCGGGGAAGCCGTTCTTCCACCAGCCTACGCGGGTCTTGTCCAGGAAGGTGATGCCGGCAACGAACGAGCCGCGGTATGAGTCGCTACTGTAAGGCTCCTCAAAGTTTCCCCGTTGCCCGAAGCGTCCGTTTCCGAGGCTGAATATACTTTCCGACATCCGCTGGTGGTCGGCATGAAAACTGTCTTCGATGATGTTCCATTCATCCGTTTTAAGGTATCTTTTCATGATGTGTGCTTCTCTGGTTATCGCGGTAAAGATAAACAAATCTGCGGATAAATGAACTACTTCTTTTCGTCTCCTTTCGTCTCTTTAATTAAATATACACAGACGGCACCTACGATCAGCATCACGCCTGCCGTCACCAGCATATTGATTTCGGGGGGAAGTGCTCCCTTCGGGGTGTACAAGGCAAGAATCGTTCCGCCCAAAGCTGCCGCTACAATCTGCGGGATGCAGATAGTGCCGTTGAACAGTCCCAGGTAGGTGCCCATGTGTCCGCCGCTCAGCGCATTCGTCAGGATGGTGAAAGGCAATGCTAGCATGGCCGCCCATGCGCAACCTATCAGTACGAAAGAGACAAACAGCATGTACTGGTTGTGTACGAAATAAGTTGAAATGAAACCTATACCACCCAGCACCAGACTGAGGGAGTAAACGAAGCGGCGGTCTTTGAACATCGGTATGCAGATGGCCCAAAGCACGGAACCGATGGCTTGAACGGCAAAAAGCACACCTACCCAGTTGGCAGCTTCCTGGTATTGCAGGCTCTTGGTGTCGAGCACAATCTTGCTGACTCCATTCACCAGATGCTCTACGGTAGGTGCATCGAATACATTGGCAGCAATACTGCCGTTGGTGTACGTCCACATAAACATAAAGGCAAACCAGCAGAAGAACTGTACCAAGCCTACCGTCCAGAACGCCTTCGGTGCTTTGACAAGCAGCTTCAACATATTAATCTTTTCATGTTCCTCCTCTTCGCTGATGCCATGATATTCGGCATATTCGGCAGGCGGCATCTCCTTCACCTTCACTGTGGTGTAGATGACGCAAAGAATCAGGATGGCAGCTCCGATATAGAAGGAGTAAATCACCGAGTCGGGCACCACGCCCTGCGGCGCTGTGTTGCTGATGCCCACCCATGCAAAGATGAACGGGAAAAGATAACCCACCAGGCTGCCGGCGTTGCACAGAAAACTCTGAATGGAGTAGGCGAGTCCTTTTTGCTTTTCGTTCACCATGTCGCCCACCATCATCTTGAAAGGCTGCATGGCCATGTTGATGGAGGTGTCGAGGAACATCAACGATACCAATCCAAAGATCATGGCTGTGCTCACCGCCATGCCCAGGCTACCCGCATTAGGAAGCAGGCACATCACCAGTACGGCAACCAGCGAACCGATAAACAAATAAGGGATGCGCCGTCCGAAGCGTGTCCACGTCTTGTCGCTGGCGGCACCTACGATAGGTTGTACCACGATACCGGCCAATGGCGGCAATATCCAGAAGTAACTCAGGTTATGCGGGTCTGCACCCAGCGTAGAGAAAATACGGCTGATGTTTGCACTTTGCAAGGCGTACGCTATCTGTACGCCGAAAAAACCAAAGCTGATGTTCCACAGCTTCCAGAAACTTAAATCGGGTTTTACTTTCATGATATTTTTTATTTATTATTTCGTTGTTCCTCTCACTACGAGATTGGTTCTGACAATCATATTAGAGCTCTTTTCCTCACCTTCCAGCTTGCTTATCAGAATGCAGAAAGCGCTTTTCCCCACTTCTTCGCCATGTTGTTCCACAGTCGTCAGTTTCGGGTCGGTACTTTGTGCAATGGCTCCATCGGTAAATCCGCAGATAGATACTTCGTCCGGAACTTTCGCGCCTACCAGCTTGCAGGCATAGAGGATGCCCGATGCCGTTTCGTCGTTGATGGCAAAGAAACCATCGGGGCGGTTCTCGCTTTCCAGCAGGTCGGGAGTGATGGCGATGGCACGTTCGCGGGTGTCGCACAACAGTATCATGCTGTCGTCTACCGGAATCTTGTACTTCTTCATGGCATCCAGATAGCCGTTGCGGCGGTTCTTGGTGATTTCCAGATGGGGGGCGGCACCGTAGAAGAGGATGCGCTTGCATCCGGTCTGTATCATGTACTCCACGGCGGCGAAGGAACCGGCATAATCGTCCACCACTACGCGCTCGGTTTTCAGTCCCGTGCAGATGCGGTCGTAGAAGACGATGGGAATATCGTTGTCCAGCAATTCCTGGTAATGGTCGTATTGGGAAGTGTCTTTGGCAAGGGAAGTAATCACTCCGCAGACGCGGGCGGCAAGGAAGGAATGTACTATTTTTACTTCCTGCTCGTACGATTCGTTGCTCTGTGCCACGATGATGTTGTAGCCGGCTTCGGCTGCTGCTTTCTCAATGCCGCTCAGTACGCACGAAAAGAAGTGGTGCACCAACTGAGGAATAATCACTCCGATGGTATTGCTGCGGCTAGCTCGGAGATTCACGGCAAGTGAGTTGGGCTTGTAATTATGCTCGCGTGCGTAGGCATGGATCATGTCACGGGTCTCTTGGCTGATGTCCGGGTTGTCTTTCAGCGCCCTCGACACCGTGGAGGGGGAGACATTCAACGCCCGGGCAATATCCTTGATGGTTATCTGCGGTTTATTCATGGTATTTCTAAAGTTTCAGCCAAAGGTAATATAAAACCGTAAGCAGTACAAATATGCTTACTGATTTTACTGCAAAAATAGCGGAATGCTACAAATGTCTCTTATCTATTGAGGATTATTGGGTTATAAGATTGTGCAAACGATTGCGTATCGTTGTTCTTTGACAATATAAAATGTAATTAGGTCGATATCTTCTAATTTCTTATATTTGCGAAACACTAAAATTTGTTGCTATGAGATACATGAAGTTTTTTACTTTTTCTTTCTGCATTGCTTTTACGATATTAGCATGCAGCAATCATAATGGGACAGCCCCCAATACCGGCGGACTTCCTGATGACGAGGATACCCCTACTACTACTTTTGCCAAAGGTGCCGACATCAGTTGGGTGACCGAAATGGAGCATAAGGGAATGAAGTTCTACAATGCTTCCGGCGTGGAGACTGATTGTTTTCGGCTGATGAAGGAGCTTGGGCTGGATGCTGTCCGTCTCAGGGTATGGGTTGATCCTAAAGAACACGATAATTGGTGCAATACAGCCGATCTGGTAGCAAAGGCCAAGCGTGCCAAAGATTTAGGGATGGATGTGATGGTCGATTTCCATTACAGTGACTGGTGGGCCGACCCCGCCCAACAAAACAAGCCTGCATCCTGGGTAGGCAAAAATTTGGCAGACTTGAAGAAAGCGCTTGGTGAGCATACAGTAAGTGTGCTTCAGGCATTGAAAACGGCTGGAGTCACGCCTAAATGGGTACAGGTGGGCAATGAAATCCGTCCGGGCATGTTGTGGGATAAAGACGTAGCTTTGAGCGGTGCATCCTATGATGTAACAGAACGTGAATTGAAAGATGCTCCGGCAAATGCTTCTAATAAAGTGATATATCCCATGAACTGGGCTAATCTTGGTGCTTTTGTCGCTACTGGCTATAATGCTGTAAAGTCGGTTTTTGCCGATGCCATTGTTATTGTTCACTTGGACAATGGATGGGACCGTGATTTGTTCAATTGGTTCTTTGACGAATTGAAGAAGAACGGCGGTAAGTGGGATATGATAGGCATGTCACTTTATCCTTACTGGTCACGTGATGCTAAAGAGAACTATACAGCCGATGCCATTATTACGGACTGCATCGAAAATATAAATGCGCTGAGTGCCAAATACAACTGTGATGTGATGGTGGTAGAGACCGGTATGGAATGTGCCGACGATTACGGAAAGCTGGCAAGTACATCTGTCTTGGCTGAAGGGAAGAGGCAGCTGGCCCGCATCCTGAAAGAGTGTCGTGAGAATACCAATGGACGCTGCAAAGGCGTGTTCTACTGGGAACCGGAATGTAGACCGGGACAGTACCGGTTAGGAGCATTTACCGAGGATGGCCGTCCTACTGTGATAATGGATGCTTTTAAATAATAATACTGATTCAAAATCATTAGACTGAAAAATGAAGAAGACATTATTCATTTTATCTTGCTGCGCCCTCTTTTCGCTGGGGACTATGGCGCAGCGTACAGAAACTTTGCTGGAAAAGAACTGGAAGTTTACCAAGGGAGACGTAGCGGAAGCGCTACAGACAGATTTCGACGACGGCAAGTGGGAAACAGTAACTATTCCTCATGATTGGGCTATCTTTGGCCCTTTCGACCGTAATAACGATTTGCAGGAGGTGGCAGTTACGCAAAACTTCGAAAAGGCGGCTTCTGTGAAGACCGGGCGTACCGGGGGGTTGCCGTATGTGGGCGTCGGCTGGTATCGCAGAGGATTCGATGCTCCTGCCGGCAAGCAGGTGACTTTGGTCTTTGACGGTGCCATGAGTGAGGCCCGTGTCTATGTCAACGGAAAAGAAGCTTGTTTCTGGCCTTTCGGCTACAATTCTTTTCATTGTGATGTTACGGACTTGCTGAACGGTGACGGCAAAGACAATGTGTTGGCTGTCCGGTTGGAGAACAAGCCCCAGTCTTCCCGCTGGTATCCGGGGGCTGGTCTGTACCGTAATGTCCGTCTGGTGGTGACGGAGCGTGTTCATGTACCGGTTTGGGGCACACAACTTACCACTCCCCATGTTTCCGGCGAATATGCCTCTGTACGTCTGCTTACGACGGTTGAGGGAGCCGGTGACAAAGAAATCCGTATGCTGACGGATATTGTTTCGCCCGACGGAAAGGTGGTCGCCACGAAAGATAATACCCGTAAGATAAATCACGGACAACCGTTCGAGCAGAACTTCCTGGTGAATGCTCCTTCATTATGGTCGCCCGAGACACCTTATTTATATAAGGCAATATCTAAAATCTACGTCGATGGCAAGCAGACCGATGAATACACCACCCGTTTCGGTATTCGCAGTATCGAGATTGTGGCGGATAAAGGTTTCTTCCTGAATGGCAAACATCGCAAGTTTCAGGGAGTATGCAACCATCATGATTTGGGCCCGTTGGGCGCTGCCGTCAATGTGGCTGCTCTCCGCCGTCAGCTTACTTTGTTGAAAGATATGGGGTGCGATGCTGTTCGTACTTCCCATAATATGCCTGCACCCGAGTTGGTGGAACTCTGCGATGAAATGGGCTTCATGATGATGGTGGAACCGTTCGATGAATGGGATATTGCCAAATGTGAGAATGGCTATCACCGCTATTTCGGCGAATGGGCCGAAAAGGATATGGTGAATATGTTGCGTCATTATCGCAATCATCCCAGTGTGGTGATGTGGAGTATCGGCAATGAAGTTCCCACCCAATGCAGCCCCGAAGGGTATAAAGTCGCTTCTTTCCTGCAGGACATCTGCCATCGCGAAGATCCGACGCGCCCCGTAACTTGCGGCATGGATCAAGTTTCTTGTGTGCTTGCCAATGGCTTTGCGGCGATGATTGATGTGCCGGGACTTAACTATCGTGCTCATCGCTATGTGGAGTCATACGAGAATCTGCCTCAGAATATAGTGCTTGGTTCGGAAACGGCTTCTACAGTCAGTTCGCGCGGTGTTTATAAATTCCCGGTAGAGAAACGTGCCAGTATGAAGTATGATGACCATCAATGCTCCGGCTACGATGTGGAGTGCTGCTCCTGGTCTAATATTCCTGATGTGGATTTCGCTTTGGCGGATGACTATAATTGGACTATCGGTCAGTTCGTCTGGACGGGCTTCGATTATCTGGGCGAACCGTCTCCTTACGATACGGATGCCTGGCCCAGTCATAGTTCCGTGTTCGGCATTATCGACTTGGCAAGTCTGCCCAAAGACCGTTACTATTTGTATCGCAGCGTGTGGAACAAGCAGGCGAATACGTTGCACGTTCTGCCGCATTGGACGTGGCCGGGCAGGGAAGGGGAGGATACGCCCGTCTTTGTTTATACCAGCTATCCCAGTGCCGAACTGTTTGTCAACGGGAAGAGTTATGGTAAACAACGCAAGCTTACTGCCGATGAAAGCCGCGCTTTGGAAGGGAAAGACTCTCTTGCCTTGCAGCGCCGGTATCGTCTGATGTGGATGGATGTTCCTTATGAACCGGGCGAGGTAAAAGTCGTTGCTTACGATGCTTCCGGTAAGCCTGCCGAAGAGAAAGTGATCCGTACCGCCGGTAAGCCCCATCATCTGGAAGTCATTGCCGACCGTACGCAGCTATCTGCCGATGGCAAGGACTTGGCATACATCACTGTTCGCGTGGTCGATAAAGACGGTAACCTTTGTCCGGCAGACAATCGCATGGTGACTTTCTCTGTAAAAGGTGCCGGACGATACCGTGCCGCCGCCAACGGCGATGCCACCAGCCTCGATTTATTCCATTTGCCCAAGATGCCTGCTTTCAGCGGCCAGCTTACGGCTATTGTACAAAGTGGAGAACAGGCTGGTGAGATTGTGTTTGAGGCGAAGGCTAAAGGTGTAAAATCCGGAAAACTGGTGTTGCGTACTTCGGTGGATAAAAGAGATTAGCTAATAATCCTTATTCCCTAATGGCGTATTGGGAATAATTTCCTACTTTTGTGTATTACTAACAGAAAAGTAGGAAATTATGAACGATATGACGATTCCTTATGCTATAGCCGACTTCGTGGAGATGCGCGAGCGTGGCTTTTATTATGTGGATAAGACACGGTTTATCGCTGAACTGGAACGTTATAAGGCTCCCGTCTTTCTTCGCCCGCGCCGTTTCGGCAAGAGTCTGTTGATTTCCACTTTGTCTTATTATTACGATCTGAATGAGGCTGAACGTTTTGAATTCCTCTATGGCGGTCTGTATATAGGCAGTCATCCCACCAAAGAGCGCAATCAGTATATGGTGTTGCGTTTCAACTTCTCTGCCATGGTAATGAGCAACAATATAGAGGAGTTGGAACGTAACTTCAATAATTTGAATTGTGGCCCGATAGAGCTGCTGGTAAGGAGCGAACATCGTTATGCCCGTTATTTCAAAGGTTTTGCTTTCCGTGATTTACGTAATGCCTCTTCCATGCTGGAGGATATCATGAACTGGATAAAGGCAAACCGGCTTCCTAAGCTTTATATTCTAATCGATGAGTATGACAACTTCACCAACCAGTTGCTTACCGCCTTTAAAGATCCTCTGTATGAGAACATCACCACCGGTGACAGCTTTCTGCGTACTTTCTTCAAAACCATCAAGAAAGGCATTGATGAAGGCAGCACACGTTCCTGCTTCTGCACGGGCGTGCTGCCCGTCACGATGGACGACTTGACCAGTGGCTACAACATTGCCGAAATCCTGACCCTCGAACCTACGTTCACCGAAATGCTGGGCTTCAACCACGACGAGGCATCCACTTACTTGCGTTATGTGGTAGATAAATATGGCAATGGTGAAGACCGTTTTGACGAACTTTGGCAACTTATCCTGAATAATTACGACGGCTATCGCTTCTTGCCGAATGCCCGTCCGCTTTTCAACTCCACCATACTGACCTACTTCTTCAAGAAGTTTGCCGTGAACAACGGCGAGATTCCGCCGGAAATGATAGACGAGAACTTGCGTACAGACATTGGCTGGATACGCCGACTTACCATCACGCTGGATAATGCCCGTGAAATGCTGGACGCTCTGCTGATAGATGGTGAGTTGGCCTATTCCCAGCCCGACCTGCGCAGTAAGTTTAATAAGCAGAAGTTCTTCGACAAGCAGTTCTATCCGATAAGCCTTTATTATCTGGGGATGACGACACTGAAGAATGGTTTTAAGATGGCTTTGCCCAATCTCACCATGCGCAGCATCTTCATGGATTATTTCAATGACATGAATAAAGTGAGCAGTGATGCGCGCCGTTACGTTCCGGCTTATGAGCATTTTGTAACGAAGGACCGCCAACTCGAACCTCTTGTCCGCAATTACTTCGAGGAGTATCTCGGTCAATTCCCTGCTCAGGTATTCGACAAGGTGAACGAGAACTTCATCCGTTGTTCATTCTTCGAACTTTGCAGCCGCTACCTGAGCGATTACTACACCTTCGCCCTGGAGCAGAACCTCCCTTCGGGGCGTGCCGACCTGGTGCTGACGGGCATTCCCGGTACCGATTTCCACAACGATTGCCGGGTAGTGGAGTTCAAATACTTTAAAATGGGTGAAGCCTCCCACTTGGAAGCACTGACAGCTCCTGCAGATAGTGATGCGGCACAGGTTTGTAGTTATGCTACTGATATCAACCGTCAGTTCCCTGCTTATAAGATACGGAAATATGTAGTCTATATCGCTGGTAACAAGACTTTCAAGGTTTGGGAGGTATGGTGAATGTGCTACATGCTGATTCAAAAATAAACCAGGTTTTTTAATGTCACTACCAGCACTCCGTCACTAATGCTTATAAGCTATTGACAGATAAACGTTTAACCAGTGTTGGTAAGCGTGTTGGTAGCGTGACGGTAAATGGTTACCGTCACGCTTTTTTGAGCAAATAGTTGTCTGACTCTTATTGTAATTCCTTTATATATAGCTCTTTCCATCTCTTTTTGTCATCTTTTCTAAATAGAGCTAAATAACTTCTATTAACACGGAAAATAACGGTTTTTGGCTGTTTTATCTGCAGAATGAGTAGATAAGTGATAACTAATCGGTGTGATACGCGGATGAGTGGACAGTGCCCTAATGGATGAATTCCGTTTCCATGAGCAGAAACGCTCGTTCCCATAAGAGGAAACTGTCGTTCCCATTAGGAGAAACGAGCGTTCCCATTAGGAGAAACTGTCGTTTCCAGCGTTAAGAAATTGTAGTTCCCATAGCAAGAAACGAGAGTTTCCTACCTATAGGAAACTGTAATCTATTATACAGCAATGATATACATATATATAATGCGAAAGAGGTTGTGCCGAAACTCTGACAGAATGAAAGCTGAATTTAGTTTCGATACAACCTCAATAAGTTATAAGGGCTTCTACCCATAGCTCAAACACCGATGAATAAAAGAATACAGAGCAGTAATGAGAGTATGGTAGTAAAAATGTGCAAAACTTTTTTTGCCAGTTTTTTTCTTTGTGCAACCATGCAACTCAATGCAATCGTTTGCACTGTTGCTATTGCATATTTCTGATACTTCTTGTATTTTAATATTTTAATAAAGCATATTTTTGTTGCGTCATGTTATAGATACCTTAAAAGAAAAAACAAGTATCGAGAGATATTTCGAATATATATAGGTAATTAATATTGTTAACTTTAATTTTTAAATGCATGAAGCAAGTTAATCTTAGAATCTATCAAACGATTCTTACCCTTGTATTAGGGTTATTCTTGTCTGTTGGCGCTTATGCACAGAACATCACCGTGAAAGGGCATGTAAAAGATGCCTTGGGTGAAGTGATAGGTGCAAATGTCATTGAAAAAGGTAATCCATCGAACGGTACCATTACCGATGTGAATGGTAATTTTACCTTGTCTGTTCCACAGGGGGCAATTCTCCAAGTATCATTTATCGGCTATCAGACAACTGAAGTGCCCGCTGCTGCTTCAGTTGTGATTACGCTTAAAGATGATGCCGAATTACTGAGTGAAGTTGTTGTAATCGGTTATGGTCGTGCTAAGAAAAACGACTTGACTGGTTCAGTAACAGCGATTAAACCTGACGAAATGAATAAGGGTTTACAAGTAAGTGCTCAGGATATGATTACTGGTAAAATAGCCGGTGTTAATGTTCAGAACAGCGGTGGTGAACCGGGTGGCGGCGCTTCTATTCGTATTCGTGGCGGTTCATCATTGAACGCCAGCAATGATCCGTTGATTGTAATTGACGGTTTGGCTATGGATAACTACGGTATGCAAGGTATGTCCAATCCTTTAAATCTCGTAAATCCCAACGACATCGAAAGCTTTACTGTACTGAAAGATGCTTCTGCTACGGCTATTTATGGTAGCCGTGCATCCAATGGTGTAATTATTATCACTACTAAAAAAGGCCGTAAAAACATGAAGCCTACCGTTTCTTATAATGGAAGTGTTTCGGTAAGTGTCGTGACCAACAAGCTGGATGTGTTAAGTTCTAATGAATTTATGGATTTCATAAAGAAAAAGAGCGGGTTGGACGGTGCTGAATGGGAAGCCAGTGACTATTATAAGAATATGGGTTATTGGAGTGCATACAACACTGATGGTACACCTGCCGATGGAGCGCAACATCTTTTTGCCAATACAGACTGGCAAGATGAGATTTATCGTACGGCAATCTCTACCGACCACAACATTACATTAGCTGGTGCCTACAAGAATCTGCCTTATCGTGTTTCTTTGGGTTACACCAAGCAACAGGGTATTCTTAAGACTTCGGACTTTGAACGTTATACTGCCAGTGTAAGTTTGAATCCAACTTTCTTAAATGAACACTTGGCTGTAAATTTTAATGCCAAGGGCATGTACTCCAAGACAACATACGCTAATACAGGGGCTATTGGAGCTGCCAGTGAAGCTGATCCAACAAAACCTGTTACTATTGACAGCGAGTTCTTTAATAAGAATTTTGGCGGTTATTTCCAATACAGTTCTCCTGTAGATCGTGGTGATGACGAATGGAAATACTCTATTAACTCTTTGTCTACGCGTAATCCTATGTCTTTGTTGAATACGACTTCGGATAAAGGCAAGGGTAAAGAGTTGACAGGAAATCTGGAATTGGACTATAAAATTCATGGTCTTGAAGACCTCCATCTGCATGTTAATGGTGGTATGGACATAAAAAGTGGTAAGAGTGATAAATATTACAGCCGCTATAATTACGATAACTATTATTATGGCAGCCAGGGATGGAATACTCAGGATACCTACAACCTCTCGTTGAATATGTATGCTCAATACATCAAGGATTTTGGTAAGGATCATCATTTTGACGTAATGGGTGGTTACGAGTGGCAACATTTCCATAAGAAAACTGATTATTACTATTACGGAACCTATCCTGATAGTAACAAGGAGCATCCGGGTGAAATCAAAGATCCTTCGGAAAATACGCTTTATAAGACTGAAAACTATTTGGTTTCTTTCTTCGGTCGCTTGAACTATTCATTAATGGATCGCTATTTGCTGACAGTTACATTGCGTGATGACGGTTCTTCACGTTTCCATAAGGATCAACGTTGGGGTCTGTTCCCTTCTGTTGCAGGTGCATGGAAAATTAAAGAAGAAGCTTTCCTTCGTGACTCTAAAGCAATTTCCGATTTGAAACTTCGTCTTGGTTGGGGTAAAACTGGTCAGCAAGAGGGTATTGGCGACTACACCTATTTCGCTTCTTATACAACTAACGGTTTGGGAGCATACTATCCGGTTGTGGGCAACGGAATGACTTATCGTCCTGATGCTTATAATGCCTCACTGACATGGGAAAAGACTACGACCTATAATGCCGGTATCGATTTGGCCCTCTTCAACGATCGCTTTACTGCCAGCGTAGATTATTACTACCGAAAGACAACCGACCTTATTAATACGGTAGCCGTTGCTGCCGGTTCTAATTTTAAAAACAAGGTTACAAGCAATATTGGTGAACTGCACAATCAAGGTGTTGAATTGTCACTTACTTATCGTCCTATCCAGACCAGAGACTGGCGTTGGGAATTAGGTTACAATATTACCTATAATGATAATAAAATAGATAAGCTGCTGGCGAGCGATGATGCTGATTACAGAATCTTGCATGGCGGTCTTGCTGTAGGTGACTCAGGTTCGGATGGTATTAAAGCTTGGGCTGTAGGCCACTCGGTATCGTCTTTCTATACTTATCAGCAGGTTTATGATAAGAATGGTCAACCTATTGAAGGACAGTTCGTTGATCGTAACGGGGATGGTATTATCAACTCGGCAGACCGTTACTTCTACAAAAAGGCAGATCCTGATGTGATGATGGGTATGACATCCAAACTGATTTATAAGAATTGGGACTTCAGTTTCTCACTTCGTGCAAGCCTTGGTAACTATGCTTATAACGGTGTAGAAGCAGGACGTTCGAATATTTCTGTAGAGCGTTTGTTTAATGGTAATACGTGGCATAATGTAACTAACATGTCCATGGCTAAAGATTGGAACTATATTTCTACTGAAGATGCTTTGTCAGACTACTTCATTCAGAATGCTTCATTCTTGAAGTGCGATAACATCACTTTGGGTTATAGCTTCGATAAGCTGTTTGGAGTGAAAATCAGCGGCCGTGCTTATCTTACAGCTCAAAACGTCTTTACTATCTCTAAATACAAAGGCATTGATCCGGAAATCAATGGTGGTTATGATGGTAACATCTATCCCCGTCCGTTCACTGGCGTATTTGGTCTAAGCCTTAATTTCTAACCCATATATTATAGAAGAATAACATGAAAACAAGAATACTGAAATCAATGATACCTGCTGCAGCACTTGCGCTGACGCTGAACTTCAGCTCTTGCGTGGGCGATTTGGATGTAAATCCGATCAATCCGCAGCAGACGATGGAATTTGATAATGATGCCGTCTTCAATAAGATTTATGCAAGCTTTTGCCTTACAGGACAATCAGGACCTAATGGTAATGGTGATATTGACGACGTTGATGAAGGACGTTCGGGTATGTTCCGTTCTCAATGGTACCTCAACGAGTTTACTGCTGACGAATCACACTGGGTGTGGGCAACCGATGCCGGTGTACCGGAATTGCTTCACAATTCATGGGGCGAAAGTTGCGTATTCTCGGCTGCTCTTTATTACCGTCTCTATTTTACGATTACACTTTGTAACTTCTATTTAAGTCAAGAGGGTAATGCGGCAGACCAAGAAATGCGTGATGCGGAAGTACGTTTTATCCGTGCTTATAACTACGCGCTTGTTATGGACTTGTATGGAAATGCGGCCTTTACCGAAGAGGTATCAGCCGAAATGGCTGTAGGCTATTCAAGAAGCCAGTTCTTTGAATATGTTGAGAAAGAATTGAAAGAATGTGCTGACTTAATGGCAGAACCGGGAAGAAACACTTATGGTCGCGCCGACCGTGTAGCTGCTTGGAATCTTTTGGCACGCATTTATTTGAATGCAGAGGTTTATACGGGTACAGCCCGCTGGGATGATGCCATGACTTATGCAGAGAGGGTTATCAATAACGGTTATTATCACCTTAACACAAAGGGAGCTACCAACCCGGTAACCGGTGAAAAATATACGGGCTATCAGATGTTGTTCTTGGCCGACAATGACCGTAATGGAGCACAGTATGAAAACTTGTTGGTAGGTCTTGCTGATGGTGAAATCACCAAGAGCTATGAGGGAGCCAACTTCCTTATTCAGGCTTCTTACTCAAATAAAGTACCTACAGACAATTACGCTCCTTCTGGTGCGGACAATAACTGGGGTAAATGTATCCGTCTGCGTAAGCAACTTATTGACAAGTTCTTTACCAATACGCCTGCTGAGGCTCCGACATTGCAGGATATGATTACTGCTGCCAATGATGATCGTGCATTGTTCTTCAATAAAGGAATGGATATTTCTGTTACTGATGAAGGTACTGATGAGAATTTGGGATATAGCTGCGTGAAGTTCCGCAACGTTAATTCTGATGGAAGTAATAATGCTGTTATTGAATTTGTTAATACGGATCTTCCTGTTATGCGTATTGCCGAAGCTTATTTGACTTATGCCGAAGCTGCAGTTCGTAAAAATGGTGCCTCCGGCAATAGCGATGCTAAAGCAAAACTTGATGAGTTGCGCTCACGTGCACATGCTCCTGCAAAGAGTACCTATACACTGGATGACATTTGTGATGAGTGGAGCCGTGAGTTTTGGCTCGAAGGACGTCGTCGCGTCGACCTCATTCGTTTTGGCAAGTTTGCCGGCCAGTCCAACTACAAGTGGGAATGGATGGGTGGCGTTTACGAGGGCAATCAGTTCCCCTCTTATATGAGCATTTTCCCCTTGCCGGTGAATGAAATCTCGAACAACAAAAATTTGAAACAGAATACTGGTTATTAATTTCTAAATGAAACAAGGAATATGAAAAAATATATTATTGCATCTTTGTTAGCAGGTGTTGCCCTTATGGGTTTTACATCATGCGAGGACGACAGAGACTCCAATCCTACCTTGACAGTACCCGAGAGTTTTGTGCTGAATGCACCTGCTCTGGGTGGTAATGTGTATGATTTGGGTAATTGCGAGGGCATTGAACTTACTTGTAAACAACCGGATTTCGGCTATACAGCAGCTGTAAGTTATTACCCTCAACTGTCGCTGACCAATGAATGGGAAAATACGGTTGATGAGAATGGCGACGTGGTAGGCAATCCGAAATTTGTACAGTTGGAAAGTTATAGTACAAAAGCTAAATTTAACGTCAACGCCAAAGACTTTAATAAGGGCATTATGAAGATGGGCGGCTATACAAGCGAAGAGCAAATACCCGATAATTTGGATGTATATGTACGCCTTAATGGTGTGTTGAGTTCAGGCCAAAATACCTACTCAAACAATATAACTCTGAAAGTGAAGCCTTTCTTCCAAGCATTGGTTACTGCAGATCCTGAATTGTGGTATCTTATCGGTGCCGGTGTGGGTGATGGTGCATGGGGTTCGGAAATAGGTGTTTCTATTTACCCGATGACTCCGGTTGAAGGCGGTAAGTTTGATGATGCAACAGGTAGAGGACCGCTCACCTATACAGGCTACTTCACTCCCGACCTTGGTTTCAAGATTATTCGTGTTCCCGGTAGCTGGGATGACCAATGGGGAGGCGTTGAAAATGACATTAATCAGCCGAAGAGAAAAGATGACACTGGTGAAGGTGGAGACTTCAAAGTGCCCTCGGCAGGTTATTATAGAATAGACCTCGATACTTATACTAATACCTTGACATTCACAGCCCTTGACAAGGATCCGGCTGAATATCCGCAGATGTTGATTGCAGGTGACTTTACCAATTGGGGAGATGGTGCCGTAAATATGAAGCCGGTAGATACCTTTGAAGGTGCTCGTCCGCACGTATGGATGTACGATATGAGTATCAGTGAAAACACCGGAATGAAGTTCCTCGTTGACGACAGTTGGAATCCTAATTGGGGTGGTGAGAAATTCCCGTTCGGTTGGGGCGTTGGCGGTGGTGCCAATATTCCTGTAGAAGCCGGCGATTACCGAATCATCTTTAACGATATTACCGGTTACTATCATTTCTACAACAAATAATAACGGATAAATAAAAATTGATTGATATGAGAAAATCATTAATATATAGTATGGTTCTTACGGCTGCACTTCTTAGCAGTTGTAAGGGTGACTACGATGACTGGGCAGCTCCTCAAGGTTTTGATGCTGAGGAGGCTAAAGATATTAGCGTGAATATTACTCCTGCTGCAGCCATCGATATGGAAAATGTTACTACAGAAACAATTCAGCTCTTTACCGCTTCGGTAAGTGCTCCCGAAGGTATGGAAGTGACTGCTTATGAAGCTGTTCTGAGTAAATTGGATGAAAGTGGAGCAGCGCAAGGAAAGGCCGTTTTGGCTGTTGATGCGTCAGGAAATGTATCTACTAAAGAAGTGGTTAGTGCAGTAGAAAGCTATTATGGCAAGAATCCGATAGCACGTAAACTGGCTGTAACTGTAATGGCATATATTAAACAAGGAGAACAAGCTTTTTGCGTGAGTTCTAACCAAGCGGAAGTACAAGTGACGCTTGTTAAACCCGATATTTCGGCAGCGTATTATCTCGTAGGCGATATGGTAGGATGGGATGAAGAGACAATGGTGAAGTTCAATCATAGCGATGTAAATGTTTATGATGATCCGGTGTTTACTATTTCTTTCACTACAACTGCAGACGATCAATATTGGAAAATTATTCCGCAAAAGAATATTGATGCAGGAGACTTCTGGGCTAATCCGGGTGTGGTCGGTCTTAAGACAGATGGAGACGATGCTATGAGTGGACAACTTGTAAACGAAGGTGCAGGTGCCGGAAAGATTGCGAAAGCAGGTAAGTATAATATGACCATTAATATGATGGACTATACCTACGAAATCACGAAAGCTCCTACAGAACTTTATATGACAGGTACCGGCTTCAATAATTGGGGTGCATGGCATCAGCTTACTCCTGTAAACAGTCATGAAGGTAACTATTGGACCATTATTTATTGTAATGCCGGTGATGAAATAAAATTCTCTGCAGCAGCAGCTTGGGACGGTTCTGAATTCGGTAGCTCAGCTCCGATGAACGATGTAGCCGGAGCCGGTTTGGTAGATAAAAGTGGTAATGTGCAAGTTACTAATGCTGGATGGTATCTGTTTCATGTGCTGAATGGAGAAAGCAAGGCTATCAATGTTTATACTCCGAATGTTTACCTCATTGGTGATACTGCCGGTGAATGGAATGTGGCAGACAGCCATAAGTTTGAAATTCCTACCACTGCGGATGGTGTATTCGTTTCGCCTGCGTTTGCAGCAGATGCCGAGCTTCGTATGTGCGTCAGCATTGAAGGTTTTGACTGGTGGCAAGCAGAGTTTATCATACTTGATGGAAAGATTGAGTATCGTGGTACCGGCGGCGACCAGACGAGAGTTTCCGTAACGGAGGGCCAGAAAGCTTATTTGAATTTCACTGCAGGTACAGGTGAGATAAAATAATCTGTATTAAATAATAAATTGCGGGTGGTCGTGTAAGTTACGATCACCCGCTTTTGGTATTCAAGCAAATTTCTAAAACTGATATCATGAAAATATTAACTCCTATTTTATTGGCAGTATTTATGTGTTGCACATCAGCCAATGCACAAAAACTTTATTTAGGTGGTGACATATCCTTGCTTCCTTCTTATGAGAAAGCCGGTGTGACGTATTGTGATGCAAAAGGAAACCCGGTGAAGCCGTTAGACTTTTTCAAAGAAGAGGGTTGGAATGCCATTCGTGTTCGTTTGTTTGTAGAACCTGATAAGGCTTCTGCCGAGCATAAGGGCGAGGGCGTTTGCCAAGATTTGAATTATGTGGCTCGTTTAGGGCAAAGAATAAAAGAAGCCGGCTATCACTTTATGCTTGACTTCCATTATTCGGATACATGGGCCGATCCGGGCAAACAATTTATGCCCGACCGTTGGAAAAATGTACCGGTGCAGGCATTGCCTGATAGTGTATACGAATATACTAAGCAAACTCTTCGCTATATGAATGAGATGGGAGCAACTCCGGACCTTATTCAAGTTGGTAATGAAATTACCAATGGTATGATGTGGCCGGTGGCCAAGTTGACTCCGCTTGGGAATGAAAATTGGGATGTGCTGGTACAATTACTGGAATCGGGTGCAAAGGCTTGCAGGGAAGTTTGTCCGATGGCAAAAATCATTATTCACACCGAAAAAGCGGGCGATTGGATTGCTACCAAAGCTTATTATAACCATTTGCAAGGTCTGGATTACGATATCATAGGGTTAAGTTATTACCCAATGTGGCATAGAGCGGTAGGTGTTTTGGCGGCAACACTTGACTCTCTGGCTGTTGATTTTCCGGGAAAGGAGGTTATGATTGTAGAAACAGCTGCTTATTATTCACATGAGAATGACCGTTGGGCAAAAGGAGAAGAGCAATACGGTGAATTCTATCCTATCAGTGTGGAAGGGCAGCGTATCTTTACCCATGAACTGGTAGCTGAGTTACGTCGTCATTCTAATGTTACAGGACTTTTTTGGTGGTTTCCGGAGGAAAATGGAAGTAAAGAGAATAGTGTGACAGATGGGTGGCTGAATCGTGGTTTATTCGACAATCATACTGGTAAAGTTTTGCCTGCAATGCAGGAACTTCGGAAGTTTATTGAACGATGAAGGGGGGATAACGAGGACACTGAAAACGCATGTTTGGACAGCTGAGAAGCTGTCCAAACATGAGAACGAGCAGATGATTCAGATCTTACGAAATAGTTATTGTAACATCGATAAATCCACTTTATAATATATCGGCACATCGTTGTTCTTCTCTAAAAACATGACCATATAAATCGGTGCATAGACAATCTTTCCATCTACTTTCAAATTATCATTGTTAAATACGACTGCTTCGGGCAAATCGTACTCCTCACAATCCATTATATTGGATAAAGCACGGTGCAATTCATAGTCTTTACCCGACTTTACTTCAATGGGGAGCACCTCGCCATTAAGTTCTATGACAAAATCCAACTCGCCACGCTTCTTGTTATTGTAGTAATAAGGTTCTATATTATGTGCAATCAATTCCTGCGCCACAGCATTCTCATATATCGAACCGAAATTTATATTCTTATCACCCTTAATGATTCGTAACTGAATGCCTTCGGCATATTGTGTTGCAAGCAGGCCAATATCGTTTTGGAAGAGTTTAAACATATTCCTTGACCGTGCAAGCAATAATGGCATTTTGGGCTCTTCAACATTGTAGACAGGCAACGCCACACCTGCATTCTTCAGCCAAAGAAAACTATTTTGATAACGTTCAAATTTAGCATTCTCGTTCAATCGTTTCAGTATGAATCGTTTGTTCTTTGCATTGAGTTCGGGTGGAATAAGGCTGAATATTTCTTCTATATATAGTTTATTCTCAGGATCATATTGTGCTATGTCGCGTTTGTAAAGGCGAATTATATCCTGTTGTACAGTTGTTACTTCCTGAAGGTTGTTGCTATCGATATATTTGCTCACAGCAGCCGGCATACCGCCTACAACAAGGTAAAGGCGGAACAATTCCATGATTTTAGTATGAACAAAGTCGTCGACCTTGGTGCGGTTCTTCCATGCTTTGCGTAAGGACTCTATCACTTTGTCGTTGATGCCTATACATGAGATGAACTCTTCGAAATCCAGTGGATACATATCTTTGACACCCATATATCCAACCGGTTCTGAACGCAAATCTTTTAATTCAACGCCCAATAACGAACCGCTCAAAATGTAGCGGTATGACCCTTCGTCCACCAGGAATTTAATTGCGGTAACAATATCGGGACACTTCTGCACTTCGTCGAAAAACACAAGCGTTTCACCTTTGATAAGGGGGACAGTTGTTATGACTGACAAACGGAGCAATATATCAGCACTGTTCTTTGCGTTTTTGAATACTTCCACCGCTTCGGGCATTTCCACAAAGTTTATCTCAATAAAACTTTTGAATGATTTGCCGAATTCCCGTATAGAATAGGTTTTGCCTATTTGTCGGGCACCGGTAATGAGTAGGGCATTACGAGTAGTCTCGTAATAGCGTTTGATGTAATTATCAATCTTTCTTTTTAGCATTGTCTTTCCTTTTTTCCAATACAAAAGTAACTCATTATTGCCGCTTTTCCAAGATAATTTAGTGGCATTTTGCCTTTTTTTCCAAGAATTACTATCTTTCCTTAAGATAAATCTTATGTATTGCACCAAAATTGTGTATATTTGCACGAAACTCGTATCGAAAATGTGGGGATCTCCACGTTTTTGATATCTAACATGTGATTTGTTATGTTTGAAAGAGAAGTTCTCAAGCAATTGTCAGCATGGAAGGCGGATGAAAAAGAGGACGCCGTTGCTGATTCATGGGCCCAGGCAAGTAGGCAAAACATGGGTGTTGAAGTATTTTGGTAAAGAGCATTTTGAAGATGTAGCCTATTTTAGCTTGGATAAAGATGAAAGTGGACTTCGTGATATATTTAGAACGACAAAAGATCCTCAACGGATTATCCAACAACTGTCTTTTTTGCATGGAAAGAAAATAAATCCACAGACAACGTTATTGATATTGGATGAGATACAAGAATGCAACGAGGCGCTGAATACCTTGAAGTATTTCTGCTTCAATATGGTAACCGGATTTGTCCGATAGAAGTGAAGGCTGACCAGAATGTGCAGGGGAAGAGTCTCATTCAGTATGAGAAGCTTTTCCAACCCGCTTGCCGTATTCGTTATTCGATGTTGAACTTGAAACAAGATGGAAACTTGTTGAATATTCCTCTGTTCTTGGCTGATAAAACAAAGAATCTGCTCGATATGCAAACGTTTTCGTAATCATATTATGCTTTTCCATATCGGGCTTTGTATTGTGCTTTTTTTCTTTCTTACCTTTGAATCGAATAATAATTTGAAAATCTAATGGTATGAAGAAGATAAGGTTTATTTCTTTTTTCCTATTCTGTGCTATATCACTTTGCCTGGCGGCTTGTAGTGATGACAATGGTACAACACCGACTCCTGAACCGGAACCGAAGCCTGATCCAACGGAAGAATGGACTAATGTCGTGGCATCTCCCACTGATTGGGATGGTCAGAAACGTGCGGACATATCCTATCAGTTGCTGGTTTATTCTTTTGCAGACAGTGACGGGGATAAATATGGTGACATTAACGGCTTAATATCAAAACTGGATTATATTAATTCTTTGGGAGTGAAGGCCATTTGGCTTTCTCCCATTCATCCTTCTCCCTCGTATCATGGCTATGACGTAACTGATTATGCCAAGGTAAATGAGAAATTCGGTACGGAAAGCGACTTCGATCGACTAATTACTGAAGCACACAACCGGGGAATCAAGATTTATTTGGACTATGTGTTGAATCATACAAGCATCGAACATCCTTGGTTCCAGGCGGCAAAAATCTCTACCGACAATAAATATCGCGATTATTATATCTTTTCGCAAGATCCGGAAGCTGATATCAAAGCCGGGAAGATTGATATGATTGCCAGTGAAGGAGCGACTGGGTATGATTCGGGCGAGTGGTTCTCCACAACAACTTCGTCAGAAGTTGAGGAAGGATGCTACAAATTCACGCTTGATTGGTCGAATGCTTCGAAACCGACGGTAACTGTTACTCAAGCAGAGACAGCCGATGGAGATAATCCTGATCAAAGTACCACAGGAGCTAAATATCTTTATTATGGTGATCCGGCTGTATGCAAGAAGTTCTATGATAGAGGAAATGGTTTATACGAACTGACTGTGAACTTTACATCTCCTTGGGGATTTTTGATTCGTACCAGCAATACGGATTGGGGAGATAAAAAATACGGTGCTGAATCAAAAAGCAGTAAGGTTAAGTTTGGAGAGCCTTTCTCTTTAAAACAGGGTGAAGGCGCAGCCGATATCTTATTTGAATCAATGAACTTGTGGTTTTATCATTCTCATTTCTATACTGCCTCTTTTGCTGATCTTAATTATGGCAAAGTCGCCAATTTAAAGAATTCACCGGTTTTCAAAGAAGTGATTAGCGCTGCCAAAGGTTGGATAGATCGTGGAGTAGATGGTTTTCGTCTGGATGCAGTGAAGCATATTTATCACAATGCCGGAGGTACGGAGAATCCAACTTTCTTGAAAACTTTTTATGATGAGCTGAATACGTACTATAAGCAGAAAGGTAAAACGGATGAGCTTTATATGGTGGGTGAGGTACTTTCCGGCGCCAGTGAAGTGGCTCCTTATTATCAAGGTCTTCCGGCGTTGTTTGAATTCGACTTTTGGTATCGTTTGGAGTGGGCCATCAATAATAATACAGGCTGCTATTTTGCCAAGGACATTATGAGTTATCAACAACTCTATGCGGCCAATCGTCCCAATTATATTGAGGCTACTAAACTTTCGAATCATGATGAGGACCGTACTGGTTCTAAATTGGGTAAATCTGTTGATAAGGAAAGACTGGCGGCAGCTGTTTTGCTGACTGGTCCTGGTGAACCTTACATCTACTATGGTGAAGAACTGGGACTCTATGGAATGAAAGATAATGGTGACGAATATGTACGTGGCCCAATGCTATGGGGAGATAATATGGTGACTGCCTATACGGATAAGATAGACAAAGGTGTAGCTTCCAATATAAAATCTGTAGTGGAACAGCAAAGTGATGAAAATTCTTTGCTTAATGTTTATGTCCGTTTTGCAAAACTGCGTAATACGTATCCGGCTTTGGCGGAAGGCACAATGTCAAAGCATGCTACTTATAATGAAAATAATGCGACTACGGGTAAAGCCATTGCCGCATGGTATATGACAAAAGGTAGTGAGAAGATGCTGGTTGTGCACAACTTCGGAGCTTCTGCTGTGGAGATTACATTAGCAGACAAGATAGAAAAAGCTGTTGGTGTGAATGGTGATATTCAGCAGAAAACGGAGAATGACAAGGCTTTGGTCAAAATGAGTGCTTATAGTTCAGTTGTTTTTAAGATAGCTCAATAAGATATACTATTGTTATTCATAAATCTTTGTCAGCACCCGATTCAGCCAGTCCCAGCGAAAGCGGAACCAGCGTCGGGTGCTGCTTTGTTTTCCTCCGAAGCGAAGGACAAACTCGCGGTAGCCATGTTTGCGGAAGGGCAGGCCCACGTCCATAAATTCCAAATGGCGGTATCCGCGTTGCTTGGCATCGTCCAAAGCTTTCCAAACGGCAAGGATGCCCGGATATTGCAAGGCATAGGTCTTGCGCATGCCGCCCGAGAACCATAGGTAAGCATTGTCATCGGAATAGATGCAGGCACTGCCGCCGATAATTTTCTCTTTATAAGTGACGATGAAGATTTTACTTTGATTTTCTTTCATCAGGTGGGTTTCGAGGTGCTGGAAAAATTTTATACTGGGAAAATGCCGGCGTATTTTGGAAGAATAGACATGGCGCAGCATGTGGGCAAAGTTAAGAGTCTCTTCTACAGTAAGTGCTTCCCGCACTTGGGCTCCATTTTTCAGACCTTTCTTTATCTGCCGGATGCGCGACGGGCTGAAACGGTCTTCTGCCTTCTCTACACTATGCAACGAATTGCGTACACGCAACCAATTAATAGCAATATACCGGTTCTCCCGGAATGATTTGTAACCGAACATCGCATTCTCCAGATTACGAAACTCGATAAGAAAGGAGTTGCGCAATGCCTCGTCGGTAAGCCTTTGCAACATATCGCTGAAGATAGCTTCTCTGTCCGCGGTCTCATCGAAATATTCTCCCGTGCCGTATACCTCGCACCTCTTGATGATGCCTGGCGGAAACGTGCGTACGCTGGTGCGTATCGCTGCAAGCAGTTTTGCAACGGGTTTGTCGTCTTCCGATGCAACGATGAGCACAGGGGTATATCCCGGAGTTGCTTCGTAAATCCGAAATAACTCTGTGGAATGGAACGTATTGGTGCCCGGTAGTTCAGGGACCTTGCTCCCGCGGTAATATGTAGTCAGTTTCAAAGGCATCGTCTGCAAATTTAAAAAATAATCTTGTATCTTTGCGTTCACTAAACACGAATATGTTATGGAAAGTTTCAATGAATTGATAAAGTCGCGCCGCAGCATGCGGAAGTTTACAGAAGAAGAATTGACGCAGGAGCAGGTTGTTACCTTGATGAAAGCAGCCTTGATGGCGCCTACGTCAAAGCGTAGTAACGCGTGGCAGTTCATCGTAGTGGATGACAAGGAGAAATTAAAAGAATTGTCATATTGCAAGGAACAGGCTTCGCAGTTTATTGCAGATGCCGCCTTGGCAGTTGTGGTGACTGCAGACCCGCTGGCGAGTGATGTCTGGATAGAAGATGCCTCCATTGCCTCCATCTATCTGCAACTTCAGGCCGAAGATATGGGCTTGGGTAGCTGCTGGGTGCAGGTGCGTGAGCGTTTCACGGCAGCCGGTGTGCCTTCCAATGAATACGTACACGATGTACTCGACATTCCTTTACAGTTACAGGTGGTCAGTATTATTGCCATCGGTCATAAAGGAATGGAACGCAAACCCTTCAATGAGGACAACTTGCAGTGGGAAAAGATTCATCTCAATAAATATGGAGGAAAGTAACGGTGAGTGCGGCAAAAGCAAATAATAACCGTGATACGTATAAGGCCACTGCCATTACGCTGATTGTATTCGGTATTCTTTACTTGGTGGATAAACTGGTACACTTTTCTGCAATAGGATTGCCGTGGGTGATGAATAAGGATAACTTCCTGCTCTACACGGCAGTTATTTTCTTGCTGTTCAAACATGACAAATCCGTAGGATTAGTGCTGATAGGCTTGTGGCTGGTACTGAACTTTGGCCTGATAACTGCATTGCTCGGCACGATGTCTGCCTACTTGCTGCCGGTGGCGTTACTGGTGATCGGTGCTATTTTGTATTTAGTTTCTACGAGATAAGATGAAAAGAAGCATAGAAGATACGTCCATCGTTTTTATTGGTGCCGGAAATTTGGCAACCAATTTGGCAAAGGCACTTTACCGGAAAGGCTTTCGTATTGAGCAGATTTACAGCCGTACGGAAGAGTCGGCACGAAGTTTGGCGCAGATGGTGGAGGCAGAGTATACGACTGAGTTGTCTGCTGTTGTAGAAGATGCGCAACTCTACATCGTTTCGTTGAAAGATGCAGCCTTTGTACAATTGCTGCCCGAAATTGTTACGGGAAAAAGTAGCGCTCTATGGGTGCATACTGCCGGTAGTATCTCTATGGATATCTGGGAAGGACAGGTGGAACGCTATGGAGTATTCTATCCGATGCAGACATTCAGCAAACAGCGTGAGGTGGATTTCCGCGATATACCGATTTTTGTAGAAAGTCATTCGGAAGCAGATACCCAATTACTGAAAGATATTGCTTCTGCATTGTCCGAGAGGGTTTATGAAGCCACTTCCGAACAACGGAAAAGTTTACATTTGGCAGCTGTATTTACCTGCAATTTTACCAATCACATGTATGCTATGGCTGCCGAATTGTTGAAGAAATACCAACTTCCTTTTGAAGTGATGCTGCCTTTGATAGACGAGACAGCCCGCAAAGTACATGAGTTGGCGCCGCATGATGCCCAAACCGGACCTGCTGTGCGGTATGATGAGAATGTTATCAATGCACATTTGCAGATGCTTGCCGATGAACCGGAAATGCAGAAGTTGTATCGGCTGATAAGCGAGAATATTCATAGACTGGCGTAGGCCGGATATAGTATAGATAAGATCTTAAAAAAAGTGATATGAGTACCATAAACTATGATTTGAAGAAGATAAAAGCCCTCGTTTTTGATGTAGACGGTGTGCTGAGTGCCAATGTGATTCCGATGAGTACGGAGGGTGAACCGCTGCGTACAGTGAACATAAAGGACGGTTATTCATTGCATCTGGCTGCGAAACAGGGAGTGTTGCTGGGTATTATTACCGGTGGACGTACAGAGGCTGTCCGTAAACGTTTCATGGCTTTGGGGCTGGCGGAAGAGAATATCTATATGGGTTCTTCCGTTAAAATTCACGACTATAGAGATTTCCGCGATCGTCATGACTTGAAGGATGAAGAAATATTGTATGTAGGCGATGATATCCCCGATTTGGAAGTGATGCATGCATGTGGTCTGCCATGTTGTCCGAAGGATGCGGTGCCGGAGGTGAAAGCTGTAGCCCGTTACGTCTCGTATGCGGATGGCGGTTATGGATGCGGTCGTGACATCGTAGAGCAGGTATTGAAACTAAAAGGACTTTGGATGGCTGACGAACAGGCATTTGGCTGGTAAACTAATGGCAATTATTAATCATTATAATTATGCTGGATAATCTGAAAAAATATAGAGTAATCCTTGCTTCCAACTCTCCGCGTCGGAAAGAGTTACTGGCAGGTTTGGGAGTGGAGTATGAGGTAAGAACTTTGCCTGATGTGGATGAATCTTATCCCGGTACATTGAAAGGGGCGGATATTCCTCTTTATATTGCAAAGGAGAAAGCAGATGCTTATCATTCCATGATTCAACCGGATGAGTTGATGATTACCGCTGATACAATCGTTTGGCTGGATGGACGGGTATTGGGCAAACCCAAGGATAGGGAAGACGCTATGCAAATGTTGCGGGATATGTCCGGCCGTACTCACGAAGTATTTACAGGCGTTTGCATCACTACTACGGAGTGGCAGCGCTGTTTCTCAGCTCAGACCGAAGTTCGTTTCTCTGAATTGAGCGAAGAAGAAATCGTTTACTATGTAGATAAATACCAGCCGATGGATAAGGCCGGAGCGTATGGTGTACAAGAATGGATTGGCTTTATCGGGGTAGAGAATATATCCGGAAGTTATTACAACATAATGGGACTCCCCGTACAGAAACTGTACAGGGAGTTACAAAAGGTTTAAACCAAATCCATCATCAACGGAATGTCTTTTTCGTCAATGCCTTGCTTGACAAGTGTATCCTTGTCTTTGCTGAACATCTCCCAAAAGACTTCCCGGCTACCACTTTCCAAGGCTGCTTTACCATAATATTCAGCAGCCTTTTCTATATTCCCTAGTCTCCAAGCAACATGTCCGGCATTGAGATAATCTGTGGCAAGGGGCTTGGAGGCAAGTATCTTTTCATAATACTTCATGGCCTGCTCGTATTTACCGCTGACGAAGGAGCACCAGCCTATGGCTCGCCACGCCTTTATGCAGTTGCCTTCTATGAAGTCCAGCTTAAAGAAATATTGCAGGGCCTCTTCATATTTCTCCTGCTCGGCAAGACAGCTTCCGGCGTAAAACAGAATACTATGATTTTCCGGCTGGATAGCTTCTGCTTTCTTATAATACTCCAATGCAGAACCGAAATCTTTCATTTGGCGATAACAAGTGGCAAGATGGCGGATGGTCCACACATGGTCGGGTTTCAGAACATCGGCCTTTAGGTAGGCACTCACCGCTTCTTTGTAGCGTTTCTCCTTTTGCAGACAATAACCTGCTTTTTGGAAAGTATCTGCATCTGCATAGTTCAGCGCTATTAATTCTTGATAAAGTTCCAAAGCTTCTGCCGGATGCTCTTTGCGGAAATGGTAGTCGGCTACGACAATCAGCAGTTCGGGCTTGCACAGAATCTCCTTTAATGCAGGAATACGGTGCAAAGCAATCTCATCCTTAAAAATGTCGTGAAACTCATACCTGCGTTGGCTTAGCTTGTAGAACCGGTATAGATCGTGGATATACTGATTGCTGATAACGTCTGGTCGTTGGGCATATTGCCGGAGGGTGGAAGATTTACTTTCATCCATCAACTCATTCAAATCCTGCGACGTCATCTGGCTGAGCATCATGTTGCGCTGCGCCTGCGGGATATGTGCCATCGTGAAGCAAAGCGAATACTTGTCGCTGTTACAGAAGAATCCTGATTGCAGGAGAAGTGCAAGAACGGCATTGTCTCCCGTCGGGTTAAGACCGAACTCCTTGATAATGCTGGAATGATGCATGTCGAACGGATAGAACCAATTGTGCGGCTCCCGGAAGAACGGGTAACTTTTGAGTTGGGCAAATGTACTCATATAAACGTCAGCACCTTCTAATTGCAATTCGTTCATTTCACGTATCTTATCGCCTAAACCGGAGCTTTCGAATGCTTTCTCCCAGTCCGGGTTACGGTCGTTTTCTTCGGCATTGTCTTCGAAGCCGTATTTCATGTTGCGCATGATGTTTACGTTCTTCATCATTTCCGGGATGATTTCTTCGCGCATCTTCTTGTCAATTTTCTCCGTTTCCTGGCTGCGGAGCATTTCGATATATACGCGGTTCATTTGTTTGCCGAAACTACCGTCTTCGTCGAGCAGGGAAAGCCGGGCTGTCAGTTCCGGATAGAGCGACAAGCGGGTGGGGTGGAAATGAAGTACGAACGCAATCCCTATCAGAGCACGCTGGTTTACCCGGGTGTCCGGGTGAGTTGTTGCATCCAGTAACCAGGAGAACTTACGCGCGTCGAAACATTCTATCAGGCTCAACATGACAGCACTGGTAAACAGGCATAAATCATTGACAGGGAGTAATTCTGATTCCAATGCCCCTTTGGCTTGTTGCTCGTCTTCTGCTGTCCAGTCGCTGTTGCACCATGTGGAAAGGAAAAGAACCTGGATGGTTTCCTCATGGCGTTTCAGTACAGCATCCAGCCCTTGTGCATTCGGCATCAGTTGGCAAACGGCCATATCATCTGGAAAAGATTCCAATACTTTCTGCATGCTGGCAATATTGTACTCCTTTGGAAGATGTTCCCGATTGTTACGCAGGGCATGGTAATAGTGGTTGGAAGTACCGTCGAGCAAGCTGAGGCGTGTCTGGTCGGCAATCTCCCAAGTATCGGTCAACAGTTGGCGGTACAGTTTCTGCCGTTCGGGGTCGTTTACTCCTTGCCGCATGTACTGCAACATGTATTGATAGGACGTCTGTACTTGTTCCAAACGGTTACGGAGTGTCCAATCACTGCTGTTCCACAGAAATGCTTCCAGTTGGGATTGTGCTTCTTTCAATCGTTGCTGTTCCAGCAGGACGATGATATGTTGATATTGATCTTGTATGGCTTGTTCATTCATAAGTCTGTATCTTTAAGAGATGTACTTTACAAAACTACAAAAAGAATGCCAAAAAGTTCGGTCATTTTGGAAAATACTGATAGACTTCTTTTAGAAACGAACTTGCAACTGTGCTTGCAGCAGGTTGGAATTCTCGCCTTTATGGCGGTTGCAGTAAGTGTATTGAGCCTGCAAACGGCATTTGGGATAGAACCAATATTGTACACCGGCTACGTAGTTGGTCTGTTTGTCGGACATGGCCTTATCTTTGTTCAGGTAATCGTATGAAGCAATAACATCAAACTTGGGCAATACGTGGGCGGATACGGTTGCATAGTAACCGTTGCTTTTCACATGTCCGTCCTTACCTTCCAGATACTCCGTACGCACATCGATAGGTTTTGTTTTGATGGTAGCACCTGCCGACCAGCGATTGCGGGTATAATTCTCGCCTACGGCAATATCCGGATTGATGGAAGAAGCCGCCATGGCACATCCTTTGCCTTTAATGAATGAACCTCCTACCGATAGCCATTCCAATGGATGTACCATCAGGCTGCCTACAATATCTTTCTGGTTGTTTTTGTCTTTCAGATTAATGCCTTGTCCGTTCATTACAGCAAGGTTATAGCTTACAAGCTTTTTGAAGAGGTCACCATAAATAAGCAGTCCCATATCGCGGCCACTGCTGGAACCGTACAAAGGATCGCTTCCATTGATACCTGCCAGATAGTTGACGGCTTGCGAATAGCAGTTTATCAACTCTACGAAGCAAGGGGACATCGGGTTCTCAATGGTGTACATGGTCTTGAACTGACCGATTCGGGCTGTGAGTTGAGGCAAGAAGTGGTATTCGGTATATGCTTCCAGTATCTTTCCGGTATTGGCAAAGCTGTACATGAAATAGCATGTCCACTGGTCGGTAATCTTACCGCTTGCCATAAAGATAACTCTTTTTATATCAAAAGTATTGGTAGTTCCTTCGCCTTCGTCATCGTAAGTATATCCCACTTGGGCATAGCCGGAAAGGGAAATGCGGTCTTTCAGAGTATTAACAATGTCGGTCAGGCAAGCGTCTTGCGCTCTTAAAATGCAGGCTGCTGCCAAGAAGAGGCAGGATAGCAGTATTCGTCTCATGTGTAAGGATAAAGATAGTAGTAAAAAAGGCAACCCTTTTTTCAAAGAGCTGCCTTTTTGTATAAATGTGATTTGATTATTCGTTGATAGCAGCGATACCCGGAAGAACTTTTCCTTCGATTGCTTCGAGCAATGCACCACCACCGGTAGATACGTAAGAAACGCCGCTTGCCAAGCCGAACTTGTTGACACAAGCTACAGAGTCACCACCACCTACAAGTGAGAAAGCACCGTTCTTGGTAGCTTCTACGATGGCTTCGCCTACTGCACGTGAACCGTGAGTGAAGTTCTCGAATTCGAATACACCTGTCGGACCGTTCCAAAGAATAGTTTTGGAGTTCTTGATAACCTCTGCGAAGATTTCTTCAGTCTTGGGACCGATGTCAAGACCTTCCCAACCATCAGGAATTTCGTCAACCGGACAGAACTTGGTATTAGCGTCGTTGGAGAAAGCGTCAGCAATCTTAGCGTCAACAGCCAGTACAAGGTTTACACCTTTTTCTTTTGCTTTCTTCATCAGGTCGAGAGCCAGATCCAGTTTGTCATCTTCACAGATAGAGATACCGATCTTGCCACCCATAGCCTTGGTGAAAGTATAAGTCATACCACCGGCAATGATCAGGTTATCTACCTTGCTCAGCAGGTTTTCGATGATTTCAATCTTGGAGGAAACTTTAGAACCACCCATGATGGCAGTGAACGGACGTTGGATGTCATTCAACACTTTATCAACAGCCTTCACTTCTTTTTCCATCAGATAGCCGAACATCTTGTTGTCTTTGTCGAAATATTTAGCAATCAATGCCGTGGAAGCGTGTGCACGGTGAGCTGTTCCGAAAGCGTCGTTTACGTAGCAGTCAGCATAAGAAGCCAATTTCTTGGTGAACTCTTTCTGGCTTTCCTTAACGGCTGCTTTGGCAGCTTTCTTTTCCTCGTCTGTAGCATCATCAGCCAAACCACGGGGTTTGCCTTCTTCTTCTGCATAGAAGCGGAGGTTTTCGAGCAGCAATGCTTCGCCCGGTTGCAGAGCAGCAGCTTTCACAGCAGCTTCTTCGCCCATGCAGTCATTAGCAAACTGTACATCAATACCCAGCAGGTCAGACAGATGCTTCAGGATGTGCTTCAAAGAGAACTTGTCAGCCGGACCTTTCGGACGACCGAGGTGAGAACCGATAATTACACTACCGCCGTCAGCCAAAATCTTCTTCAGTGTGGGAAGAGCGGCACGCATACGGGTATCATCTGTAATGTTGAAGTTTTCGTCCAAGGGCACATTGAAGTCCACGCGAACGAATGCCTTTTTTCCGGCAAAGTTAAATTGATCAATTGTCATAATATTCTATATTATTTAAAAGTGTTACTAAATCCTTTTTAGTGAGCGCAAAGTTAGCATTAATTTCTTTTTTTTGCTATGAAATAGTTATTTATTCTTCGTCTTTGCTGCTCTCTTCGCTAACTTTATATTTCTGGCAGTAATATTTGCACATCAATTGTAAACCGCAGTTATCACATTGGGGTGTGCGTGCCTGGCATACATAACGTCCGTGCAAGATAAGCCAGTGATGGGCTATCGGAATGTCGGCTTCGGGGATATGCTTTACTAACTCTTTTTCTACACTAAAGGGGGTTGTACATTTATCTGACACCAGTCCCAGGCGATGACTGACGCGGAATACATGTGTATCTACCGCCATTGCGGCTTTGTTGAAAACGACGGATTGAATGACGTTGGCAGTCTTGCGTCCCACGCCGGGAAGCTTGACAAGTTCTTCCAATGTGCCGGGTACCTCGCTGTTAAAGTCTTTCACCAGCATTCGGGCCATGCCTACGAGGTGCTTGGCTTTGTTGTTGGGGTAGGATACGCTACGGATATATTCGTATACCACTTCGGGGGTGGTAGCGGCGAGTGCTTCGGGGGTAGGGAAATCCCGGTAAAGGGCCGGGGTAATCATGTTCACCCGTTTGTCCGTGCACTGTGCGGAGAGAATAACCGCTATCAGCAGTTCGAACGGATTTTCATAATGCAGTTCGGTTTCGGCTACGGGGCGATTTTCCCTGAACCAGGCAATTATTTTCTCATAACGTTCTTTCTTTCTCATCTTAATTTGTTTTTATGGTAATGGGGAGATACTCTCAAGTTGAAATAGAATATGGAAACCACTGTGAGACATGCGCCGACAAAGTATGCCATGTCGAAAGAGGTGATCTGGGCGATATATCCTCCGGCTGTCAGTCCGATGCCGATACCTACATCCCATGAGGTCAGGTAGGTGGAGGTGGCCGTTCCGCGCTGACTGTTAGGAGCCAGGTTCACAAACATGGTGTTGAAAGCGGGGAACATGGTGCCGAAACCTACTCCTAACAGGAGGGCTACCATAAAGAATAATATATTAGTCAGCTCCGGAGTCGACTTCATTAAAAGGCCACATGCGGACAGAATGAAGAAGCAGGCACAGACCAGATACAGTCCCAGTGTGATGACTTGGGTGATACGTCCTTTGTCTACTTGTCTCCCGGAGAACATACGCGATACAGCCATGCCGACGGCCATGAAGGTAAAGAACAGCCCCGAATTCAAAGTGATTCCTATCTCCTTGGCGTACATGGCCACGTAGGTACTTGTCATTCCGTAAGGAATCGAAAGCAGAAGCAAGGCGATTCCGGCAGGAATACCTTTTAATAGAACGAAGCGGTCGAGTGAAATAGGTTCCCGCTTTACCGGTTGTTTGGGAGGTGTTTTCACAAAGCAGGCGGCAATGAAGCCGATGATACCCGATATGAGCGAGCAGGTAAAAATCGTTTCAAAGGAGTAGATATCGTGCATGAAAAGACCGATCATCGGCCCGAAGCTCATGGCAGTGTTGTTCATCAGGCCGTAATATCCAACTGCTTCACCGCGCCGGGAAGAGGGGGTGATATCGATAACGATCGTGTTTCCGGCAACTGTCACCATTCCGAATGCCAGTCCGTGAACCACCCTCAGCATGATGAAGATGGACAGAATACCTGCCCATATATATCCTGCAAAGATGGTGATGAAGATAAAATAAGCTACGAGATAGAGTGGCTTGCGTGCCAGTGTGTCGAGTAAATAGCCCGAGAAAGGACGTATACAAAGAGAGGCGATGGTATAGCATGACAAAATAATGCCTACTGCTGCATTGCCGGTATGAAATACCTCGGTCAGATAAAAAGGCAGGACCGGAAGTATCAGATAGAAGGCAAAGTACAAGAGGAAGTTGGCTGCCAAGATGAGGCAATAACCGGGAGTTACGAGTTTGTCTTTTGCCATAGCGTAAATAAATGTATCTGTCATTCGGAACTATGCTCCGAATGACAGATCGTTTTGTGTTTCAATAAAAGCTCTGTGCTCTCTATACAGAAATTAATAAGCTGCTTCGAATTCTTTCAGGAAGCGCGTATCGTTTTCAGAGAACATACGGAGGTCTTTCACCTGATATTTCAGGTTGGTGATGCGTTCAATACCCATACCCAGAGCATAGCCGCTATACACTTTACTGTCGATGCCGCTGGCTTCCAGTACATTCGGGTCTACCATACCGCAGCCCAGAATTTCCACCCAGCCTGTGTGCTTGCAGAAGGGGCATCCCTTGCCGCCGCAGATGTTACAGCTGATATCCATTTCGGCGCTTGGCTCCGTGAACGGGAAGTACGAAGGACGCAGACGGATCTTGGTGTCATTGCCGAACATCTCTTTGGCGAAGAGCAGCAAAACCTGTTTCAAATCAGTGAAGGATACATTCTTGTCCACATACAAAGCTTCCAGCTGGTGGAAGAAACAGTGTGCGCGGTAGCTGATGGCTTCGTTACGATATACACGTCCCGGGCAGATGATGCGGATGGGCGGTTGGGCGTTCTCCATGGCGCGAACCTGCACACTGCTGGTATGTGTGCGCAGAACGATGTTTTTGGCAACATCTTTTTCGTTGGCTTCGATAAAGAAAGTATCTTGCATGTCGCGTGCCGGATGGTCTTCTGCAAAGTTCAGCGCAGAGAATACATGCCAGTCGTCCTCTATTTCGGGACCTTCGGCAATGCTGAAACCGAGGCGGGCAAATATATCGATGATTTCATTCTTGACAATCGTAAGCGGGTGGCGTGTACCCAGTTCTACAGGATAGGCGGAACGTGTCAGGTCAAGGTCGTCGCAACCGGTATCCTGACTTTCGAACTGTTCTTTTAAAGCGGTAATCTTTTCTTGCGCTTTGTTTTTGAGTTCGTTCAGTCTCATACCTACTTCTTTCTTCAGGTCGGCAGGTACGTTACGGAAATCCGCCATCAGTTCGTTGATGGCTCCTTTCTTGCTGAGGTATTTGATGCGAAGTGTTTCCAATTCCTCGGCGTTAGCGGCTTTCAGCGCTTCCACTTCTTGCAGAAGCTGATTGATTTTAGCTATCATATCGTTGTTGTCTTATTTATTTTCGAGTTAAAACGGTGCAAAGATACAATTTTATCGTTGTTTTGTCGCCAATTGAACAAGATTATTCCAAGAATCGCTGATTTTGTTGCTTCAGTGAATATGAAGTGTAGCATATTAAATAAAAGTATATAAGAAAAAAACTGATAGATTGCGTTGAACCTTTAAATAAAAAACTTATATTTGTCGAAAACAGTAAAGTGTTAATGTAATGAAAACGAATAATTGGACATAGCTTTATAACAGTCCCTGCTTTCTTTTCGCAATGTGTTGTTGCTGAAATAGGTAGATCCGTGTATGAGGAAAATATATTCATTATAAAACAAAGACTATTATGAGAAGTATTTGGTTAAAAAAGTATTCCCGAATAGCATTAATGTTAGTACTGCTATTTTATGCTTGTTCGGATAATGGTGATGACAAAACGGATGAACCGGAACCTGCTGTTCCTGAAATTACAATTCCTCCCGGTACTGATTTGAAGCCGGTGATTGGGGCGGAAAGCAAAGAACCGGTATCTTTTGAATTTACCACAACTGCACCTTGGAACATATCTGTGGTTAATACGCGTGCCGATAGTTGGATTAGCGTATATCCTCTTAGTGGCGATGCCGGTAAAAACAGTATTACTATTACGGCCCAAGAAAATAAGACTTATGATGAACGTTCTGCTACCATAACTATAACTTCGGGCAATGTTAAGCAGGATATTGTAGTAACGCAGCAAGGGGCTGAACCGAAACCTGACCCCGATACGACCGGGAATACAGAGGATTTTAATCAAGATGCTCAAGATTGGTAATAAACTTAGGATAGATGATTATGAAAAAGTTAAAGATATTTTTCCAACTCTGGATTGTATTGACATTGGTTGGTTGTACAGCCGAACAATATGAAACAACTGGGGAGAAGGCTATTACAAATCTTGTGGCCACTCTTCCACCGACTACGCGTACTCATTTGAATTCTACTGCTGTGGAATGGGATGTGACGGACGAATTGGGAGTATTTAGTGATGCTCAGTCCGCCATCACCCGCTATACTTATTCTTCGAAAGCTGATAATGGGGCAATCTTTAAGGGGGATAAGGTAGAAGGTACGACTAGTTTTTATGCAATTTACCCTTATAATGCAGCTTCGACGGTAAACGGGACAAAAGTTACTTATACTTTGCCCTCCAAGCAACCTTATGTCCAAGGGAGCTTTGCACCAGGTATCTGCCCGATGGCGGCAACAAGCAGCGACCAGAATTTCTTTTTTAAACAGACTTGCGGGCTTATTCGTTTGAATCTAACGGGTAATGGTACTGTAAAGAAAATAGTCCTGCAAGGAAATAATAATGAAGTACTTGCCGGTACCGGAGAAATTGACTTGGCTGCAACTCAGCCGGAGTTCTCTATCTCTGCAAATGCTTCGGAAACCAGCAAAAGTATTAGCGTAGACTGTGATATACAGCTGTCTGCAACGGCTACAGTCTTTTATTTTGTGATTCCGGCTCAGAATTTTACAAAGGGGCTGAATATTACAGTATCCGGAACTTTTGACGGGCAAGAGAAAGAGCTGGTAAAGAACACAGATAAGTTGGTGGAAGTGTCGCGAGCTATGATCAAGAACTTCACTGTAGTAGATACTGACGAATTGTTGAATGAAGGTGGAAACTCGCAACGAGATGTACTTGTTGCCTTCTATGAAGCTATGGGCGGTGATAAATGGACGAAGAAAACGAATTGGTGTACGGATGCAGATCTCAGTCAATGGGAGGGGGTTTCTGTAGATTATCAAGGAAATGTGATAGGGCTTTATCTGAGGGCGAATAACTTGGTTGGCGAGATTCCTGCTTGTATTGGAGAATTGACAAAATTGACTTTACTTTCTTTAGATTCAAATGAAGGCATTACTGGAAGTATTCCGGAAACATTCTTTAATTTGACTGAGCTAAATTGGATTGACCTGAGTTATTGCCAGCTGTCCGGAACAATTCCGACTTCTTTTGTAAAGTTGGAAAAGCTGGAATATTTGTTTCTCGAGTATAACAAATTGTCTGGAGATATTCCTAAGGAAGTATCATCTATGCCGATTTGGCAGCGTTGCGGTTGGGGATGCGTTAGTCAGCGGGATGGTTATGGCTTCACATTCTCCACTTTCAATCTTACATTGCAGAATTTCACTTATCCGGTATTGGGAGGTGGAAGTGTGAATAGTTTGGAGGTAGCTTCGTCTCACCAATATACTGTGGTATATGTCTGGGCTACGGGGTGTTCGTTTAGTATGGCCTATCATCCTACTCTGGCAGGACTATATAGCCGTTATAAAAATCATGGGCTGGATGTGATTGGAATATGCTTTGATGGAAAAGAGAATACGTCGACGGCAGAAAGTCTTATTCAGAGCAATAAGATGGACTGGCATAATATTTTGCAGGATATTCCAGAGTTTCCGATATATTCTTTCCCTACCGTCCTGATGTTCGATAAAGATGGGAAATTGGTTTTCCATAGTAGTGTGCACAATAGAGAAACGCTACCTGATAAATTGAAAGAATTGTTGGGTGAAGGGGATACCCCCCAATATTATGAATCTACGGATTATAGTAAGGATGGCAAGGTTGTGACTTTGCAGACTGCCACTCAGCCTAGTGGAGGAGCGGGTATTGATATCGTTATGATGGGTGATGGCTTTTCTGACCGGAAAATAGCTGATGGTGACTATGAGCGAGTGATGAGAGAAGGTATGGAAGCTTTCTTTAGTGAAGAGCCATATCGGTCGTTCAGAGATTATTTTAATGTCTATTATGTGATTGCCGTGTCAAAGAATGAAGAATATATGCCTGATACGGAAACCAAATTTGGGTGTAGTTTTGGAGAGGGAACTTACGTTGAGGGTAATGATAATTTGTGTTTTGAGTATGCACAGAAGGTTCCGGGATTAGGTGCTAAGGGATTGGACGATGCTTTGATTATTGTAATGCTTAATTCTGCTCGTTACGCAGGTACTTGTTTCATGTATTATAATACTGGCATGACAAGCGATTATGGACGCGGTGTTTCTGTAGCTTATTTCCCGATAGGAACATCGTCAGAAAGTTTAAGTCCTCTTTTATTGCATGAGGCTGGTGGTCATGGGTTTGCTAAGCTGGATGATGAGTATGCTTATGAATATCGTGGAGAAATACCTTCAGCGACGGTTAGCGAGTCAATATCTTTGTACGAAAATTTTGGCTGGGGAAAGAATGTGGACTTTACTTCTGATCCTACTCAGGTGAGATGGACGAAATTCCTATCCGATTCACGCTATGCCAACCAGGGGCTGGGTGTGTTCGAAGGAGCATGTACTTATTGGAAAGGGGCATATCGGCCTACAGACAATAGTATTATGAATACCAATACGGGAGGGTTCAACGCTCCGTCGCGTGAGGCCATTTATTATCGGATTCATAAATTGGCCTATGGTGAAAATTGGACTTATGACTATGAAAGCTTTGTGGAGTGGGATGCAAAGAACCGGAGTGTTACGCGTGTGCCTCAGGTTCCGAGAAAGGATTTCGTACCATTACATCCACCTGTGAAGATTCAGGGCACTTGGAAACATTAATATAAATCAAAAGAAGAGGTACTTCCGCTAAACAGGAGGTGCCTCTTTTTTTAGGAGGATTATACCTTTTGTTCATAGAAAAAACATTTATACATTTTGTTTTGCGAGTTTTATAAGATGTTTTCCTTATCTTTGCCGCCCATTTACGTTCTATAGAGGTAGAATTAAGGTCTGTTTAAACTTTGTAGATGATAATGAAATGAGAGAGAGTTTTTTATAGTATTAAATAGATTTTTTGCATTGATGAAACTTAAAACAATCTTGCCGATAATGGCAGCCACTACGATTTTGCTGTGTGAGCCTGCTGTTTTGTTGCATGCCGGACAGTCTGAATCAGCCTCTTTGGAGGCCGCAGGATGGCTCCGAAAGAAGAAAAAGAAGAGTGAAGCCAAAGACAGTGTTCAGTCTAAAAGCGAGTATGAGAAACTGACGGGGAATGGTGCCATCGTTCGCACCGGTATGTTCAACGTTTACCAGAAAAAGAATGATTATTATTTCGAAGTACCTGCCCGGCTGCTGGGGCGCGATATGCTGGTAGTAAACAAGTTGCAGCGTGTTCCTTCCGAACTGAATGAAGCCGGTGTAAACCGCGGTACGAACTACGAGAACCAGATGGTACGTTTTGAACTGGACAAGGCTGCGGGCAAACTGCTGGTACGCCAAAGCCGCCCCCTGCCGCTGGCACCGGATGAAGATGCCATACGGCAATCGGTGCTAGATAATTATATTTCTCCGCTGATAGCAGGCTTCAAGATAGAGGCGTTCAACCGCGATTCTACCACGATGGTGGTCAAGGTGAACGATATCTACGATGGTACGGAGACAAGTATCAATAATGTCTTTACGAACATCAACCTGGGTACATCCGCCATCAAGAACTTATCACGCATACTTTCCATCAAGTCTTTTGAGAACAATGTGGTGGCAACTTCCGAGTTGACTACCAAAGTGACCGAAGGAACAACGACGGTATTTGTAACGGTAGAAGTCAGTTCCTCGCTGCTGTTGCTTCCGGAGCAGCCGATGATGGGGCGTCTGGATAATCCGCGTGTGGGCTATTTCACCAATCCTTTGCTGAGCTACAGTGACGGGCAGCAACGCGTGGACAAGAAACCGTTCATCACCCGCTGGCGCCTGGAACCGAAACCCGAAGACCGGGAGCGTTACCTTCGCGGCGAATTGGTGGAACCGGCCAAACCGATTGTGTTCTATATCGAAAATTCCACTCCCCGCCGTTGGAGGAAATACATCAAGCAGGGTATTGAGGACTGGCAGGCAGCCTTCGAGCGCGCCGGTTTCAAGAATGCTATCATAGCCAAGGAACTGACCGACAGCATGAATGTAGATGCGGACGACGTGAATTATTCCGTACTGACGTATGCCGCTTCTACCAAAGCCAATGCCATGGGGCCTTCCGTGCTCGACCCGCGTTCGGGTGAGATTCTGGAGGCGGACATCATGTGGTGGCACAATGTCCTGGGCATGCTTCAGGAATGGATTACGGTACAGACCGGTGTGGTGCGTCCCGAAGCTCGAGGCGTCAAGTTGCCGGATGAATTGATGGGCGACGCCATGCGCTTTGTGGCCTGTCACGAGGTGGGGCATTCGCTGGGATTGCGTCACAACATGATTGCTTCGTGGGCTTTCCCCACCGACTCGTTGCGCTCCAAGACCTTTACCGACCGCATGAATAGCACTTCTTCTTCCATCATGGACTATGCCCGCTTCAACTATGTGGCGCAGCCGGGAGATGGGGTGACGGTTCTTTCTCCGCACATCGGTCCTTATGATCTGTTTGCCATAGAATACGGCTATCGCTGGTATGGCAAGGCGACGCCGGAGGATGAGAAAGACCTGCTTGCCGACTTCCTGAGCCGGCACACCGACCGTCTTTATAAATACAGTGAGGCGCAGGACGTCCGCGACGCCGTAGACCCCCGTGCACAGAACGAAGACTTGGGCGATGACGCCGTTCGCTCTTCCCTGCTGGGCATTGAGAACCTGAAGCGCATCGTACCCCAAATTATCCAATGGACCACGACCGGCGAGAAGGGGCAGACGTACGAAGAAGCCTCCCGCCTGTATTACGCCGTAATCAATCAGTGGAACAATTACCTTTATCACGTCCTGGCCAATATCGGCGGTATCTATATAGAGAATACCACCGTGGGCGACGGGCAGAAAACCTATACTTTCGTCGAGAAAGAGAAGCAGCAGGCTGCCTTGAAGTTCTTGCTGGAGCAGGTGCTGACGTATCCGAAGTGGCTGTTCGACACCGAAGTGGGAGAGTACACGTACTTGTTGCGCAACACTCCGCTTGGGGTGGTAGAGAATGCGCCGACGCAGGTGCTGAAGAATGCGCAGTCGTACATCCTTTGGGATTTGCTCTCCAATAACCGCTTGATGCGTATGCTCGAGAACGAATCGGTGAACGGCAAACGGGCTTTCACCGTGGTGGACTTGATGGACGGCTTGCATCGCAGCATCTTTGCTACCACAGAGCGTGGCGCCCTGCCCGATGTGATGACACGTGCCTTGCAGAAGAACTTCGTGGATGCGCTGATTACCGCTGCTGCCGAGAGCGAAGGCGTGAAGATTAACAAGAAGCTGATGGAGAATCACTTCCTGCTGGACCACCGGATGTCGTTCTGCAGCCACGACGAGCATGCCTGCAAAGCATTGGATGCCGAGCGCATGGGAGCTCCGCGTGAACTGAATTTCTACGGTTCGCAGATAAACCGCGTGTCGGATGCCATCTCGGTGAAGCGCGGTGAACTGCTTCGCATCAAAGATTTGCTGCAAAGCCGTCTGGGCACGACGGACGTGGCTACGAGGTATCATTATCGGGATTTGATTTTGCGTATAAACACAGCATTGGGCATCAAATGATATTTTCCAGGGGTCGAATTGTTTGCATTCGTTAGCAATTAAGCGCTCGTGGAGGTTGGATATTTCACATACGTTAGTACTGGAGCTCTCGCGGAGGTTTTCGAGCCTCTGTAGGTGCCACGAGAGCTCCCGTGGAGGTTTCCGGGTACTCTGCAGGTGCCACGAGAGCTCCCGCGGAGGTTTCCGAGCCTCTGCAGGTGCCACGAGAACTCCCGTGGAGGTGTCCGAGCACTCGGCAGGGTTCGCGAGAGCTCCAGGTGAGGTGTCCGAGCATCATTTCACATTCCGCGCCCCTAAATTCCCATTGATAGGATATTATTTCAATAGAGTATGAATCATTTTAATTGTACACACATGGAAAAACGTTTATTCATCGTTTTGCTATGCCTGCTGGGTGCTTTGTCTTCGGCCTTCGCTGCGGACAGGACGGTGCGAGGCGTAGTTATTTCTTCAGAAGATAACCTTCCGCTTATCGGTGCCTCCGTCTACGTGACGACGGACGACCTGAAAAAGGCCGGAAGCACTCAGCCGACAATCGGTGTCATCACCGATATAGACGGTCGGTTCTCTATCGACATCCCTTCGGGAGTAACCCGTTTCTTTTGCAGCTATGTAGGCTACGACGTTCAGGAGATATCGCTTGTTCCGGGCAAGGAGCAGTACGAAATCACACTCCACGCCTCGGCCCAGATGCTGGATGCCGTCGTCGTCACCGGCTATCAGACTGTGGAACGCCGCAAACTGACGGCAGCCGTCTCAAAGCTGGATATTTCCGACGAGACGGTCGGCGCCGTGAAGAGCATCGACCAGGCACTTGCCGGTCAGGTGGCCGGACTTTCCGTAAGCACCGCATCCGGTTCGCCGGGTGCTCCGGCAAAGATCCGCATCCGTGGTACCGCTTCGCTGAATGGTACCCAGGACCCTCTGTGGGTGCTGGATGGCATCCCCTTGGACGGAACCGACATTCCCCAACTGGACGAGTTGAACGACGTAGCCAATATGAAGCAATCTTCCATCGCCGGCTTGAACCCTGCCGATATCGAGAACATCACCGTTCTGAAAGACGCCGCCGCCACTGCCATCTACGGCGCACGAGCTGCCAATGGCGTCATCGTCATCACGACGAAGAAAGGTAAAGTAGGCAAACCCGTCGTCAGTTTCTCCTCCAAGTTCACCTATACCCCCACGCTCAGCCTCGACCGCTTGAATCTGATGAACTCCGCGGAGAAGGTCGGCCTGGAGCTCGACTTGATTCGCAACAACTATTCGCCCGATAATCATAAAGGAGGCGTCTACGGCATACTCTCGCGGAGCAAGGAGCTTGCCGCTTTCCAGACGGGAGGTTGGGATGCGTTGAGCAGCGGAACGCAGGCTGACATAAACCGCCTGAAAAGCATCAATACCGATTGGAGCGACATCCTTTTCCGCGATGCTTTCAATCAGGAGTATAACCTGAGCCTCTCCGGCGGTACCGAGAAAGTGACCTACTACACCTCCTTCGGCTATTCCAAAGAAAATGGCAACGTGAAGGGGGTAGGCATGGATCGCTTCAACGTCGTAGGAAAGACTTCCTATAAGTTGAACCGGATTTTGAAGCTGGGCGTCTCCCTGTTTGCCAACCGCCGTAAGAACACCAACTCTCTGACGGATAAGTATGGCATGTCCAATCCGGTGTTCTACTCGCGTAAGGCCAACCCTTACTTTCAACTCTACGATGAGCTTGGAAACTATAACTACGACTACGACATCCAGCGGAATACCGATACCGACCTCGGCTTCAACATCCTGGAAGAGCGCCGGAATACCTCCAACGAGAGCACCATCAACTCCCTCTCCTCCATCTTCGACGCCGAGCTGCGCTTCAACGACAAGCTGAAGCTGACTTCCCAATTCGGTTATCAGCTGGAGAAGACCTCCAAAGAGGAAATTGCCGACTGGGAAAGCTTCACGATGCGCGACCTCTATAAACTGAGCGAATACACCCAAAACGGTGTGGAGAAGCACTTCCTGCCCGAAGGCGGCATGCAGAAATCTTACGAGAACACCAACTCCCAGATGACCTGGAAGACGATGGGAGAGTATCGCGACAGCTTCAACGACATCCACGAGCTGGAAGTGATGGTCGGCACGGAGCTGCGCAAGACCTGGTACGAAACGTTGTTCTCCGCCGGATATGGTTTCGACCGCAAGACGCTGACCACCAAACCGGTCATCTTCCCCAACGAAACCTATGCCAAGCTATTCCCGCTCCACGAAACTACCTATAAGGAGAATGCTTACGTCTCTTTCTTCTCCACGGCATCCTACTCGTTGCTGAACCGCTACACCCTGGGCGGAAGTATCCGTTTCGACGGCTCCGACCTCTTCGGCGTAGACAAGAAGTACCGTTATCTTCCGCTCTATTCCGTCAGCGCTTTGTGGCGTTTGTCTCAAGAGCCGTTCATGCAGCAGGCCCGTTGGATAGACAATCTCGTGTTCCGTGCTTCTTACGGTTTGCAGGGTAATATCGACAAGAACACGTCCCCTTTCCTGCTGGGCAAGTATCGGGTAGAAAGTATTCTGCCCGGTACATCGGAAGATATGATCGACATCAACTCTGCCCCCAACAAGAAGCTCCGTTGGGAAAAGACCCAATCCATGAACGCCGGCTTCGACTTCTCAGTGCTGAACCAGGCCATCAACCTCAGCGTAGACTACTACTACCGTAAGGGCACCGACCTGATTGCCCTGCACATGCTCCCCCTCGAAACCGGTTTTACTTCGATGAACGTCAACTGGGCAAGTATGGAGAACAAGGGTGTGGAAGTCAGCTTGTCTACGCGCAACATCACGACGAAGAACTTCTCCTGGTACACCGTCTTCAACTTTGCCTACAACGGCAACAAGGTGCTGCACGAAAACATCCCCGAGCAGCAGACCACTCCCGGACGTGAAGGATATCCCGTAGGTGCCATCTTTGCCTTGAAGACGGCCGGACTGGACGACAAGGGCAACATGATGTTCTACAATCCGCAGGGCGAGAAGGTAAGCCTGAAGGAGCTTTACCGCCTGGTAGACGAATGGGGGATAGGCATTGCCTCGTCCAACGTGACGCCTGCCGAAGAGCGCTCTTTCTATTCTTACATCGGCAGCCAGGATGCTCCCTACACGGGTGGCTTCATCAATACGTTCAGCTATAAGAACTGGGAATTGAGTGCCAACTTCTCCCTCACCTTCGGAGGATATGTGCGTACCCAGCCCACATACGACATCATCCAGCCGGACTATGGCAAGAACTATAACCGCGATATCCTGAACCGCTGGACACCCGAGAATTCGAACGCCACACTGCCTGCACTGGTGACGAGCACCGCCAACCCGGAAGAATACTCCTGGTACGACTCTAAAACCATCTGGAGAGATTTGGATATCTGGGTGAAGAAGCTCAACTACGTACGTTTGCAGAACCTGCGCCTGGGTTACCGCGTTCCAGAACTCTTGACGAAGCGCTTGGGCATGAACTCGGCAACGGTAGCCGTCGAGGGACGCAATCTGTTTGTATTCGGTTCGGGCTACAACAACTATATGGATCCGGAGTCGATGTACAATCCCTTTGCAACTCCGGTACCCAAGTCCGTCACGCTTAGTTTGAGTTTGAATTTCTAAAACAAGAAGATTATGAAGAAAATAATAAATCTGATGATAATGAGTTGCGTGCTCCTGCTTGCGGCTTGCGACAACTATCTGGATATTCAGCCTACCGGTAGTGTTATCCCTAACTCGCTGGCTGAGTATAGAGCCTTGCTGGCACGCTCTTATAAGAATGTAAGTAACCTCAGCGACCGGGGTATGGCCTGCTTTCGTTCCGACGAGATGCAGGTGGGGGATAATGAGTACGACCAGAACTACTATATGGACATAGAGCGTTGGAACGATGTAGCCCCCAATGCTTATACTACGCCGTTTGAGTGGGCAAAGTATTACAATGTGCTTTTTATTGCCAACCATATCATTGAAAACAAGTCCGACATCAAGGAAGGCAGTGAGGCGGATGTCAACCAGTTGGTGGGCGAGGCTTATATGCTTCGTGCCTATATGCACTTCCTGCTGGTGAATCTTTACGGTCAGCCTTATACCAAACCGGGAGCCTTGGACACGAAGTCCGTACCGCTAAAGCTGGACACAGACTTGGAGAAAGTATTGAGTCGTAATACCGTGGGCGAAGTTTATACTTCCATTCAGGCCGATATTGACGTGGCCCGTTCGCTGATTACGGAAAGCGCGTGGGAAGAGAAATACTCCTATCGCTTCAGTACGGCATCTGTCAAGGCGTTCCAGTCTCGCGTATCTCTGTATAAAGGAGAATGGCAGGCTGCCTGGGATGCTGCCGAGGCTGCACTTGCCGAGAAGTCTGCTTTGGAAGATTTGAACAACGAGTCCGCCGCTCTGCCCAATTACTATAACTCCATAGAGAATATCACTGCCTTAGAGATGCCTTTAAGCAATTCAGTGAACAGAGCAGCTTTGGCAACGCCTTCTTTCCTTGCTCTCTACTCTGACAACGACCTTCGTCTGGACAAATATTTTGCCGAACCCGACGGAAACGGTTTCCGGAAGAACCGGAAAGGAGGGAGCAACAACTATCTGTGTACCTTCCGCGTTGGCGAGATGTACCTGAATGCTGCCGAAGCTGCTGCCCGCTTGGACCAACTGTCCCAGGCACGTACCCGCCTGCTGGAACTGATGCAGAAGCGTTATACTCCGGAAGCTTACTCTGCCAAAGCTGCCGCCGTCCATGAAATGGGTAAGGATGCCCTGATACAGGAAGTTCTGAACGAACGCGCCCGTGAACTCGCTTTCGAGGGACATCGCTGGTTCGATCTTCGCCGTACCACCCGTCCCCGCCTGGAGAAGGTGCTTGGCGGGCAAACTTATGTACTCGAGGCGGATGACGCCCGCTATACACTTTCCATCCCGAAAGAGGCAACGGAGGCAAACCCGGGATTGCTGAATTAATCTGAGGCTACAGAATTAAAAGTTGAACAAGTCTTCTACACCCTACACCCTTTTCGCTGAAACCCTTTATTCATGCAGGATGGAGAGGGTGTATAAGAGGTGTAGGAGAACCTGAAAAGGTGTATAAGGACTTTTTATTTGCGGCATTCTTCGATTACTTTGCCTTGGTGTAATGTTGCATTGCCTTATGTATAATATAGTATTGCCTTGTGTATAATGCAGTGATGCCATAAGCAGAACTTCGGTTTGTAGTTGCGGGCTTTACGGGGGACAACTGTCCCCCGGAGAGCCCGCAGTTCGCAACCGTTCGGCCCACGGCTGCAAAACGAAGTCTTGCTTATGGCATCGCGGCATTTTCTCTTATGTATAGTGGTATTATTGCCTGTACAATTCGGCATTTCTCCCTTGAATTTTAAATTGAAACATGAAGTAACTCGACATACTTTATGTACCTTTGTGCCCGATTTCAATAAATGATCGTACGACTATGATACAGAGCCAAAGACCACCGGTTCGCAGAATCGCTTTTCCTATCCTTATTGCGTTGAGTATTTCTCACTGTCTGAATGATATGCTGCAATCTGTTATTTCGGCAACATATCCTTTATTTAAAGATGATTTATCTTTGAGCTTTGCCCAGATTGGCTTGATAACATTGGTGTATCAAATGTCGGCATCCGTGTTTCAGCCGCTTATGGGGCTGTTCTTTGACAAGCGTCCCATTGCCTGGTCGCTGCCGATTGGCATGAGTTTTACGCTGGTCGGAATATTGAACCTGGCGTTTGCCACTAACTTGTATTGGCTGATGGCTTCTGTGTTTGTCGTGGGAATCGGTTCTTCCGTATTGCATCCGGAGGCTTCGCGCATCACTTTCCTGGCTTCCGGTGGAAAGCGCGGGCTGGCTCAATCCCTCTTCCAGGTAGGCGGAAACCTGGGCGGCTCGCTGGGACCCTTGCTGGTGGCACTGCTGGTGGCTCCTTACGGAAGGCATCACATCGCTTTATTCTCCATCTTTGCCGTGGCGGCTATTTTGGTAATGATACCTATCTGCCGCTGGTTCAGCGCTTATCTGAATCATTTGAAGAAGCGTCCGGCGATTGCTGAGAGAGAAGTAGCACGTCCTCTTTCTTCAAGAATGACGTCATTTGCTATTATCATTCTGCTGATACTTATATTTTCCAAGTATATCTACATGGCCAGTTTGACGAGTTACTATACTTTCTATCTTATTCATAAATTCGGTGTCAGCATCCAGCAGTCGCAGTTGTTCCTGTTTGTTTTTCTGGTAGCCACTGCATTGGGTACCTTGATCGGAGGTCCGGTAGGCGACAAGATAGGGCGCAAGTATGTGATTTGGGTTTCCATTCTCGGAACGGCGCCGTTCAGTCTTCTCATGCCGCACGTCGGGCTTCTGTGGACGGTTGTGCTCAGTTTCTGTGTCGGTCTGATACTTTCTTCTGCTTTTCCTGCCATTCTATTGTATGCACAAGAGTTGCTTCCTAATAAATTAGGACTTATCTCCGGGCTGTTCTTTGGTTTTGCCTTCGGCATTGCGGGCATTGCTTCGGCGGTATTGGGGAATATGGCGGATATGTTCGGTATAGAATCTGTTTATAATGTGTGTGCCTTCATGCCTTTGCTGGGGTTGGTGGCGTGGTTCTTGCCTGATTTGAAGAAGGCGCAGGGTTGATAAATGGAAATATCTGAAGATACTATACTGGAAGGCTTATAGATGAATGCATTGTCAAAATTGAAAGTCTGTAATATTGAGGGGTTGGATAGAAGCGATCCTTTTTATATACGAAGGCTGATAAATAGGAGATCTGAAATTTTACTGGCTTGTTTCTTGACTCAAATTTATAGTCATTTTACCATTATGATGCTTCATCGTAGTTTGGCTATGATGGGGAATAATTCATATGCAGAAGCGGAAAAATCAGCGAATTTGTTCGGCTCTATATTTAAGCTTGATGTGAAACCGGAGGATATGATGCATCATTCTGATGAGGAGATAAATAATTCTTTGGCTGATTATGATAAGATGTGTCATTATCTTGATTCATTAGAGCGTTTGGGGATAGATCAAGAAGATGTCATTGCTTTCTGTAAACATGTTGAGTATAATAGTGAAATGGGGCTTGCATGGTATCAGGCTCAATGCAACTTGCATTATAAATATTATGCAGAGGCTGTTTTAAGCTATTTATTGGATTTGTGTACTTATGATGAGATGGCCGAGCAATTCTTTGAATATAGTCTGTTTACACAGAAAAAGTCTCCGGCTAAAGTCCGGCGTTTTATAAAAGACTTGAAAAGAGTCCTGGATTTGTTTTATGAAATCTCTGCAAAAAGAATGCGTAGAAAAATCTCCGGTATGCTCGAATACCGGAGATAATTGTCATAAGAAACAGCTATTAACTTGTAATAGACAACGAGCTTATCTTATTTCCAATTTCTTTTAATGCACGATTGAATGTGGCAATCTCTTCATGGTTTAAAGTGTAAACTTTTCCACGTACTTTGTTTCCGTTTATACGTTGATAGAGCCATGCGGCACTCTTGCCAAAATAGTTTTTCGCAATGTAGGAAAGAGGCAATATGTCGGTAACTTCTTTAAGTTGATCTTTTATCTTTAGTTCATATTCTATGCGGCCGAGACTTTCTTTTATTTCGTTTACTCCTTCCTCATACCAAGTCTGTGCCACAGCCTTATCTTCGGCAGTCATCTGAAAGATTTTCAGTTCTTCTTCCAATGCATTTAGCCTTTTTCGTTCTTCCGCATTCATAGAGCCCATTAGCGGCTTCATCTCTGATAAAATCTCTTGTATTGTTCTCATATAATGATGCTTTTTAAGGATACTCTTGCGGAGCATCCAGTTGGTTCTTACTTCTTTTCTTTTAGCAATCTACTTAAGTCATCCAACATCAGGTTCATTTGCCTTTCTTTTTCTTTAGGAGAAATTCCTAAATAGGGTGTTATTCTTATGTAGTCGGCAATTTTCTGTTTTATTTTCTCAATTTCTTGCTTTAGTTCTTCATCTGTCATTACTTGTTCTTTAAGAGTTAATAATCTGTTTCTTTATGACATTACAAATGTACATAATGAATTTGTTATGTGCAAACTCAACATGGAATATTTTTCGTTATTTCACATGTTGTTCTTGTTTTTGCATTACGTAATATCTTAAAAAGAAGGTTGGATGGGAAATGACTTTAGACAAAATGTCGTATTTTTGCATATTATGTGACGGTAGAGTATGTGAAATATGAAAGTTTTAGTTGAAAGTTTTAAATAATAATAGTATGCCTATCATCGAAATATCATCTTTGACTTATCCCGGAGTGGAGATATTCAGCACACTCACTGAGGCCCAGTTGCGCAACCGCCTCGAACCCGAAAAGGGGCTGTTTATAGCCGAGAGTCCCAAGGTCATCAAGGTGGCTTTGGATGCCGGATATGAGCCATTAGCCCTTTTGTGCGAGCAGAAACATATTACCGGTGATGCTGCCGACATTATAGAGCGTTGCGGCGATATTCCTGTCTATACGGGAGACAGGGAGCTGCTGGCTACATTGACCGGATATGTCCTGACACGTGGCGTTCTTTGTGCCATGCGTCTTCCTGCTCCGCGAAGCATGGAAGAGGTCTGTCGGGGAGCCCGGCGTATTGTGGTCATCGACGGAGTAGTGGACACTACCAATATCGGCGCTATCTTCCGTTCGGCCGCTGCCCTTGGCATGGATGCTGTATTGCTGACGCGCAACTCTTGCAGTCCGTTGAATCGGCGTGCGGTCAGGGTATCTATGGGTTCGGTTTTTCTTGTGCCATGGACTTGGTTGGATGGTTCCCTCAAAGATTTGGGTAAGTGGGGCTTTCGCACAGCAGCCATGGCGCTCACGGACAATTCCATTTCCATTGATGATCCCGTCTTAGCAGCCGAGCCTAAGCTGGCCATTGTGATGGGTACCGAAGGAGACGGCCTTTCGCACGAAACGATTGCCGAAGCGGATTATGTAGTCCGTATTCCTATGTCCCACGGTGTTGATTCGCTCAATGTGGCCGCTGCATCTGCCGTAGCTTTCTGGGAACTTCGTGCGGGAAGATAGCATTTCGGCTGAGGAAAATTCAAACAGGCTCTTTATTTATCCAATAAAATCCCGTATCTTCGAGGTAAGAAAGTGTACAAGAGAACTTTATAATTATAAGAATATGAAGAACTACAAACAAATGCTTTATTGTGCAGCACTTGCAATGCTGACGGCTTGTAGCACTGCTGACAAGAAAAACACAGGGAAACTGATTGATGCGCTCGATGACGAAGCGTGGAAAAATTCAGAGTGGATTTCGGTAGTCGATGCTCCTATAGTGACGGGCATTGTAAACGATGCTACGCGTGCAGCGGACGGTGCCAGTTGGTTTGTCTCCACGCTGACCAACGAAAACGAGGTGGAACGCGTAGAGTGGATGACAGTAGGACTGGGAGTCTACGATTTGTACGTCAATGGAACACTTGTCGGTAATGAGGTGCTCAAACCGGGTTTTACCCACCCGCTCAAGACCAAACGCTCGTTTACGTATGATATCACCGATGCTTTCGACACACGCTCAGGAGCTACGAATCAGTTAGCCGCGCAGGTAACGCCCGGCTGGTGGGGCGACAAGATTGTCACACCCGGTGGAAGTCAAGGCATGTATGGTACGAAGTGCGCGTTTCGTGGTGTATTGCGTGTGAGCTATACAGATGGAACGACACGTCTTTTGGGGACAAATACCGACACATGGCAAGCAGGTATAGCCGGACCGGTGAAACATGCCGCCATCTTTGACGGAGAAGTCTACGATGCCCGCGAAGCACAAGGCTTTCTCACTCCGGAACGGCTCTCCAAACCGGAAGTGAACCGTGAATTTCAAGGGCAGATCCGTCCCAACAATGGCGCGGAGGTCTATATGCGTCCTGACATTGCACTTGCACCCGTAAAAGCCTACATCTGGCAAGAGGTGACAGGACAGAATGAAGATGCTTATGGCAAGGTGGTCATTAAGAAAGAGTTTGCAGAGGGAGAGCCCATGCAGGTAAATCCGGGCGAGAACCTGGTGGTGGACTTCGGACAGAATGCAGCTGCGGTACCGGAATTCCTGTTTCAGGCAAAGGAGGGCGCAACGCTTCATTGCGTAACATCGGAGTTGCTCAACGACGGGAATGGGGCGAAGAGCAGAGGCATGGACGGTCCGGAAGGTAGCGTACATCGCCTTAATCTGCGCATACCGGATACGGGCATGATGCTCGACTATACCTTTGCGGCAGGAGAGAAGCCAGTCTCTTACCGTCCGCGAAATACGTTCTTTGGTTATCGTTTCCTCTCCATCACCGTTACGGAACCGGTAGTTATCAAGCAGATACGTAGTGTTCCCGTTACGTCCATTGCCCAAGAAATGGAAACAGGGCACATCACTACGGGGAATGAGCTGGTGAACAAACTTATCTCAAATACTTATTGGGGACAATTATCCAACTACTTGTCCATTCCCACCGACTGTCCACAGCGCAACGAACGCTTGGGATGGACGGCCGACACACAAGTGTTTGCCGAGACAGGTACATTCTTTGCCAACACGAGCCGCTTCTTTCATAAGTGGTTGCAAGACTTGCGCGACACCCAGTCTTCTACGGGTGGCTATCCCGGTGTAGCTCCCTTTGCACAGTATGGATGCGGAGACAGCGATATGATGCGCCTTGGCTGGGCTGATGCCGGAATCATCGTGCCGTGGGTTGTCTGGAAACAATTTGACGACAAACAAGTCATTGAGGAGTCATGGGAGTCGATGGAACGTTTCATGAACCACGTGGCAGAAACGAAGTACGATCACAATGCCCTTAAAAACGAGAACGGAAATTATCAATGGGCAGACTGGCTGAGCTATGAACCGCTGGAGAGCTGTAGCGGACGTGCCTTCGGCCCGGAAGGTCCTCTTCCGGAGGCTGTGGATTACTGGAATTACCTGTGCGCCAGCTATTGGCTGATGGATGCCGGTATGATGTGTGATATGGCAAAAGCTACCGGACGCGACGCTTCGCGCTATGCGTCAATGGCCGATGAGGCACGGGAGTACATACGCCGGCAGTTCTTTACTTCTGAAGGCGAGTTCAAAACTGCCATCTTGAATACCATGCAGACCCCTGCTTTGTTTGCCCTGAAGAACAATATCCTGGAAGGCGCAGCAAAAGAGCACATGATTGCCCGCCTGCGCCAGAACTTCAAGGAACACAGCAATTGCTTGCAGACCGGTTTCTTAGGTACCTCTATCCTTATGGCCACACTTACCGAAAACGGCATGTCCGACATCGCTTACGAACTTCTCTTCCAACGTAAAAATCCATCGTGGCTCTATTCTGTCGACAATGGCGCCACTACCATCTGGGAACGCTGGAACAGTTATATGATAGAGGAAGGCATGGGGCCCCGTGGCATGAACTCATTCAATCACTACGCTTATGGTTGTGTATGCGAATGGTTATGGGAGACTGCGGCTGGTATCGCCGCCGATCCTTCGCAACCGGGGTTCCGCCATATTATCATGCGCCCCGTGCCCGATCGCCGTTTAGGTCACCTCACGGCCGAATATCAGTCGGCGGCAGGACTTATCAAAAGCTCATGGAAGTATGAGGGTAATACGTGGCAGTGGACATTTACCATTCCGGAAGGAGCAACGGCCGATGTTACGTTTCCCGGTGAGACTGTAGCCAGGGAATACGGTTCGGGTACTCATACCTTGAGTGTGAAGATGTAAAAGCCGAGAAATTTCCCTTCATCTTATTACTGCAATGATTTCAGAAATCATTGCAGTAATAATTTCAGAGATCATTGTAGCAATGATTTCTGAAATCATTCAAAATACTCTATAGCGCTTCGTGCGGGAAGATAGCATTATTTTTGTCATATTGAATTTTAATAGAATATTTTGTTTTTCAAAACGAAACTAATATCTTTGCATAAAAGAGAATGATATGAGAATAATAGCCAAAAGCAAGATAGTTGAATACTACACTGATAATCCAGATGCCGAAATAGCATTAGAGGACTGGTATCAAAAAACAAAGAAAGCAGAATGGACTTGTTTTTCTGATATGAAGAAGACATTTAATAGTGTCGATAGTGTAGGAAATCAGCACTATGTATTCAACATTAAGGGTAATAATTATCGGTTGGTTGTTGTGATTAAGTTTACTATAAAAACTGTGCTTATCCGCTTTATTGGTACTCATGCAGACTATGATAATATAAATAATACCGTAAAGGCTAAAAATGTTTAGATATGGCAAAGATTCAGAATGAAACAGCTTATAAGGCTGCAATGGAGAGGATAGAAGAACTTCTTCCATTGGTTGATGATGACACTCCTTTGACAGACAAGAATCTCATTGAATTGGATTTGCTGTCTGGGCTTGTGGAGGAGTATGAAGATGAGCACTATCCAATTAAAGTCCCCTCTTTGGTTGATGTGATAAAGTTGCGCATGTATGAGATGGGAATAAATCAGGCAAAGTTATCTGAATTACTTGGAGTGAGCACTTCACGTATTAGTGACTATCTTACCGGAAGGAGTGAGCCGACTTTGAAGGTTGCTCGTGAAATGAGCCGGAAACTGAATATTGATGCTAATATAGTGCTGGGAGTATGAGTACATATTTAAGGCTATTTGATACACAACAGCAAATATACTCTATAGCGCTTCGTGCAGGAAGATAGCATTAATAAAAAAAATATCCCCTAAGTAGTACCTCATGGTGCTATTTAGGGGATAAATTCTAAATAATCAGTTATGCATGTGGAGCGTATGAGACTCGAACTCATCACCTCGACACTGCCAGTGTCGCGCTCTAGCCAGATGAGCTAACGCCCCGTTGCCAACGTTTGCGGAGCTACCCGCATTTTTGATGGTGCAAATATAATGCATTATTCTGAAATAATTGCTATGTTTGCGAAACAATTTGAAAATTTGATTATGCTGATATATAATACCACTTATCATGTAGAGGAAGGACAAGAGAAAAACTTCCTGATCTGGATGCAGGAATACTACCTTCCCGAAGTAGAAAAGTATGGAACACTTCATGCTCCGCGCATCTCCCGTATCCTAAGCCATATTGAAGAAGGAAGCATCTGCTATTCCGTTCAGTTTGAGGTAGAAGACTCTGCTAAACTGCATCGCTGGCATCAAGAGCAGGGACTGGAGCTGAATGGGGAATTGTTGAAAATATTTGCCAACAAAGTAATCGGCTTTCCCACATTGATGGAGGTAATAGTGTGATACAGTCTGTCAAAGAAAAAATTATCTTAGGCATCGACCCCGGTACTACCATTATGGGTTACGGAGTGCTGCGCGTGACGGGCGTAAAGCCCGAAATGATAGCTATGGGCATTATCGACCTGCGTAAATTCGGCAATCATTACCTGAAGCTGCGCCATATCCACGAGCGGGTACTGAGCATCATTGAAAGTTATCTGCCCGATGAACTTGCCATCGAAGCACCTTTCTTCGGAAAGAATGTGCAGTCCATGCTGAAGCTGGGACGCGCACAAGGTGTGGCAATGGCTGTTGCCCTGAGCCGCGACATCCCTATCACGGAATATGCCCCTCTGAAGATAAAGATGGCAATTACCGGAAACGGGCAGGCATCCAAGGAGCAAGTGGCCGATATGCTGCAACGTATGCTGCACTTCCCTAAAGAAGATATGCCCACTTTTATGGATGCTACGGACGGGCTTGCCGCGGCCTACTGCCACTTTCTGCAGATGGGACGCCCTGCAGTAGAGAAAGGTTATCACGGCTGGAAAGACTTTATTGCCAAAAATCCCGATAAAGTGAAGAAATAATAGAATCCTTTAGTCATTTAATCCTGAAATTTAATATCTGAAATCTTATGAAACTGAATGAACTTGCCATTATTGGAGTAGCCGCCACAACGGTTATCAGTTGTACTCCCGCGAAGAATGAATATTCTTCGTACGAACTTTACCCCGTCCGTTCAGGCAGTCTGACGGAAATGGAATATACGCCTGTTGCCACACAATTTACATTATGGGCGCCTACGGCAGATGAAGTCCGTCTGATGTTATTCGAAGCGGGAGATGGTGGACATGCTTACGAAACCATTTCGATGGAACCATCCGAGGAAGGTACTTGGAAGACCAAGGTTGAAAAGGACTTGAAAGGCAAATTCTATACGTTCAATGTGAAAATCAAAGATAAATGGTTGGGAGATACTCCGGGCATTAATGCCAAAGCAGTGGGTGTGAACGGCAAGCGCGCAGCGATTATCGATATGGCATCGACCGACCCTGAAGGTTGGGCAGCAGACCAACGCCCTGCATTGGCTTCACCGGCAGATGTCATAATCTACGAGATGCACCATCGTGACTTCTCTGTCGATCCGTCTTCCGGCATTGAGCATAAAGGCAAGTTCCTGGCACTTACGGAAGAAGGTACCGTGAACCCGGATAATTTGGCTACAGGCATCGATCATCTGAAAGAATTGGGCGTTACGCATGTGCACATTCTTCCTTCTTACGACTATGCTTCCGTGGACGAAACCCGCCTGGACGAAAATAAATATAACTGGGGTTATGACCCGCAGAACTACAATGTGCCGGACGGCTCTTATTCTACCGACCCTTATACGCCGGAAGTCCGCATCCGCGAGTTCAAGCAGATGGTGCAGGCTTTGCACAAGGCAGGTATCCGCGTTGTATTGGATGTAGTGTACAACCACACTTTCAATACTTCCGACAGTAACTTTGAACGTACTGCTCCGGGTTATTTCTATCGTCAACGTCCGGACGGCACTTATGCTGATGGCTCTGCTTGCGGTAACGAGACGGCCAGCAATCGTCCGATGATGCGTAAATATATGGTAGAATCTGTGTTGCATTGGATAAACGAATACCACATCGACGGCTTCCGTTTCGACTTGATGGGAATTCATGATATAGAGACGATGAACGAAATCCGTAAAGCGGCAACGGCAGTAGATCCTACTATATTTATATATGGTGAAGGTTGGGCTGCATCGGCTCCGCAGATGTCGGAAGATTCTTTGGCGATGAAGGCAAATACTTATAAGATGCCGGGCATTGCCGCTTTCTCCGATGAAATGCGTGATGCGTTGCGCGGCCCGTTCAGTGACAATCATCAGGGAGCTTTCCTTGCCGGACTTCCCGGTGGGGAAGAGAGCATCAAGTTTGGTATTGTCGGCGCTATCAAGCATCCGCAAGTCAACAATGACTCTGTGAATTATAGTAAAGCTCCGTGGGCCGAGCAACCTACACAAATGATCAGCTACGTTTCCTGTCACGATGATATGTGCCTGGTGGACAGGTTGAAGTCCAGTATTCCCGGCATCACTCCTGTAGAACTGGCCAAACTTGATAAATTGGCACAGACGGCTGTATTTACTTCACAAGGTGTACCGTTTATCTATGCCGGTGAAGAGGTGATGCGCGATAAGAAAGGCGTGCACAACAGTTTCGAAAGTCCTGATTCGATAAATGCGATCGACTGGAAACGTAAGACGGAGCATGCTGATGTCTTTGCCTATTATAAAGGTTTGATACAACTTCGTAAGAAACATCCGGCTTTCCGTATGGGCGATGCCGAGCTGGTGCGCAAACACCTGGAATTCCTTCCGGTGGATGGCAGCAATGTTGTGGCCTATCGTTTGAAAGACAATGCTAACGGAGATGCATGGAGCAATATCATCGTAGCTTTGAATGCCCGCAAGGAACCTGCCAAACTGTCGGTACCTGAAGGCAAATATACTGTAGTTTGCAAAGACGGCTTCATTAATGAACAAGGTTTGGGCACGCTTTATGGTCCCGAAATCATAATTCCGGCTCAATCGGCAATGATAATATATCAGTGATTAATGATTAACGATTAGCAAATTGTTGTATCTTTGCGCCGTTTATTAAACAAAGTTCTTAAAAAATGGTGCAACAACATACTATAAATATAGCGGGGGGCGTAGTACGCAACCCGCTTGTTCGTTTATCGAAACCTGTAACCCTTGATTTCCTGGCAGGCGAGCATCTTGCAATAGTAGGACCGAATGGAGCCGGAAAAAGCCTTTTGGTAGATATGCTTATCGGTAAGTACCCTTTGCGCGAAGGCGAGCTTGCCTACGACTTCTCTCCGTCGCCAACAAAGACCGTTTACGACAATATCAAGTACATTGCCTTTCGTGATACTTACGGTGCAGCCGATGCCAACTACTACTATCAGCAGCGCTGGAATGCCCACGACCAGGAAGATGCTCCCGAAGTGCGCGATATGCTGGGAGAGGTGAAGGATGATGCTTTACGGCGGCAGCTTTTCGAACTTTTTCGTATCGAACCGTTGCTCGACAAGAAAATCATTCTTCTTTCCAGTGGTGAGTTACGTAAGTTCCAGTTGACGAAGACGCTGTTAACCGCTCCCCGCATCCTTGTAATGGATAATCCTTTTATCGGCCTCGATGCCCCCACGCGTGAATTGCTTTTCAATCTATTGGAGCAACTTACCCGGATGGGTTCCTTGCAAATAGTCCTTGTACTCTCCATGCTGGACGATATACCTTCGTTCATTACCCATGTAGTGCCGGTAGACGGCATGGAGGTGGGGGAGAAGATGGAGCGTGAGGCATACCTGCATGCATTCCGCACCAATGATTCCGTACGTGTTCAGAAAGAAGCCGGTTTCTTGGACGAATTGCAGCAACGCATTCTCAACTTACCTTACGACAACGTTAACTTCACCTCGGACGAAGTGGTGAAATTAAATAAGGTAAGCATCCGCTATGGTGATCGTACTATATTGAAAGAGCTCGACTGGACCGTGATGCGTGGAGAGAAATGGGCATTAAGCGGAGAAAACGGTGCCGGAAAATCTACCTTGCTCAGTCTGGTCTGTGCAGATAATCCTCAGTCCTACGCCTGTGACATCAGTCTCTTCGGCCGTAAACGTGGAACGGGGGAAAGCATTTGGGAAATCAAGAAACACATTGGTTACGTCAGCCCGGAGATGCACCGTGCTTATTTGAAAAACCTGCCTGCCATCGAAATTGTTGCATCCGGACTGCATGACAGCATCGGGTTGTATAAGCGCCCCCATGCCGAACAAATGTCTGTATGCGAGTGGTGGATGGATGTTTTCGGTATTGCTGCCTTGAAGGATAAGCCCTTCCTGCAACTTTCCAGCGGTGAACAGCGTCTGGCTTTGCTGGCACGTGCTTTTGTCAAGGATCCGGAACTGCTGATATTAGATGAACCGCTGCATGGTCTGGATACCTACAACCGTCGCCGGGTGAAGAAGATTATCGAGGCTTTCTGCCGCCGGCAGGATAAGACGATGATTATGGTCACTCATTATGAACATGAATTGCCCGGCACCATTACACATAGGTTGTTCTTGAAACGTAACTGATACTTTGCCCATAATGAAGTCCGCCGCCTCTTACATATTACTCCTGCTTTCCCTGCTGACATCGTGTAGCGGACGGTATACTTCATCCGGATCTTTGCAACCGGATTCGCTCAGAGTAGCCATTATTTTCTACAAGAAACTCTGGACAACACAAGATTTGGATAGTGCGAAGTGGTATGCCGGGTTAGCATGCCGCTATCTTTCGAAGGAAGAAAGAAAGTCACAAGTGTATTTTGCCGTGGCCTCCCGCTATATGGATGCCGGTAAACCGGAACAAGCTTTGATTTATTATGAAAAGGCCGGTGAGCATCCGGATGCCTGGACACAAGGGCGCTTGTGTGAGATTGTACCGGAACTTTATGCCGGTATGGGGCGCTATGCCGATGCTATCCATTGGTTGGACTCTGCCCGCAGTGGCAGGACATCCCGTTCGGTTATTCCTTATTATAGTCTGGCAAAAGGGAATCTGTTTACTATGATAGGGCAACCCGACTCCGCCCGCCATTATTATGAAATTGCTGCCCATTCACTGAATCGCTGGGTAGCAGAAACTGCTTTCCGTCGTTTGAAGCTTCTTTATGCTTCGAAAGGCAAGGATAGTCTGGCTTGCACTATGGCACTGAATGCAGACAAGATGTTGAAAGAGGAAATCACGAACGCAGAATTTGCCGAAAACCGTGCCAATTATGAAAGAGAGAAGATGCAGAACGAACTGAACCGCCTGAAGATAGACAAGCAGCGGCGCGAAATCATGCTGCTGTCTTTAGGGTTAGGCTTCATTCTGATTGTTTTCCTTTCTTATTTCTTGTTGCAACGACGCAAGCGCCAAGCCAACAAGTTGCTGCTGCAAGAAAAAACAATCCACTTGGAGCAGGCGCAGCAGCTTCTGGAACAAGCCGAGGAACTGACACTTCTGCGCGAGAAAGAGTCTCAGTTACGCGAATCGCTGTTCCGCCGTATGAAGTCGTTCCATAAAATCCCTTCTTTGGAAGAGAGCAAAGAAGAAGAACCCGAGAACAGCGGTCAGCGCATTGCTTTGTCGCAAGAAGAATGGGAGGATATCCGGCAAACGGTAGACAAGAGCTATGACAACTTCACCCAGCGGTTGCAGCAAAGTTTCCCTTCTCTTTCGGAAAAAGATATCAACTTCTGCTGCCTGGTGAAGATTGGCGTTAGCATCAAAGACCTTTCCGATATTTATTGCATCAGCCGTACTTCCATCAGCCGTAAAAAGCAGCGGGTGAAACGGGATAAACTTGGACTCACTGCCGAAGATGAGACACTGGATGCTTTTTTACGTCGCTTTTAGGCTGATTATTTGTTTTTGTCTATATGGATACCTACTGCTGTTGTATTTATTGTGTTGATTGTTAGGTATGTATATGTTCTACGAAATCTTCGTCTTGTCTATCTGTAAATTTGTTCTTTTAACTGTTCTCCACTAATTTTGCCCTCATTCCCAAAGGAAATAAAATCTACGAAGGGGATAATGAACATCAAATATTTATTTAAAGAATAAGGACATGAAAAACAGGAAATGGATGAAAGCATCTGCTTTGTTACTTGGAACAATTTTATTAGCCGGTTGCAGTAGCATGGGCAAACAAACAAATGACGGACTGGTAGAACTGTCAAATGGTGGGCTGGCAGAACAGCCGGTAGTGGGCTCGGTGAAGGTGGTGAATGGCGACTCTATATGGGTTTGCGACTTCGCTGCGTTGAAAGATACGGTAATCCTGCCTCTGAGCGCTTTGGCAGAGGAGTTTCAGGTTGTGAAGCTGGATGGCAACGATGAAGCATTGGTGCCGGTAGGAAATACGATTGTTTCTGATAACTATATTCTCGTTTATGGGCGTCAACAGACACCTTTCAAGCTCTTCGACAAGTCCGGTAAGTTTTTGGCAAATGTAGGCTCCTTTGGTCAGGGTCCCGGTGAATACCAGCTGGTATATGATGCGCAGATAGATGAAGCGGCAGGACGTATTTATCTTTTGCCCTGGAGTGCGAAATCATTGCTTGCATATAACTTAAAGGGAGAATTTGTACAAAGCATTCCTTTGCCTGCCATGGCACCGAAAGGCAAGTTCAAGGTCGACAGCCACAATTCTACTCTATCTGTATTCATTCTTCCTTTCAAAGATCTGCCTTATGCAGCTTGGCGCCAGGATCTTGACGGTAATTTGCTGGACACTATTCCCAGCGGTCATCTGTCTGTACATCCTGACTTCAGCAATGAAGTGCTCAGTAATAAAATCAATGGTAACTTCGATGTATTCCTTTTTACTTTCTTCGAACTTCGTCCCGACACTCTATACCATTACGAAGGAGGGCGTTTGAATCCGCGCTTCACTGTCGATTTCGGGTCAAAGGATGTTCCTATCCACCTTTATCAGGAGATGCCCCATCACTTTGTTGGTTACGTGGCTGCACAGAAACAGATAGGAGAGGGGAGTTATACCACCGATGTTCCTGCCTATTATATAATGGATAAAAAGACATTGAAAGGTGCTTACTATCGGTTTGTAAACGATTATCTGGGTGATATGCCTGCTTATCTCTCCGGCAACGACGATTACTATATTCTCAATATGGAACCTGCCCAACTGAAAGAAGCCTTGAAGAAGCATCTGAAGATTAAAACAGACCTTCCTTCCGAAGAACGCGAACGCTTGCAGAAGTTGGCCGACAGTATTCAGGAGAATGATAATAACTACATACTCTATGCCAGACTGAAATAACAGGTATTTGCCGAACCTATTTGTGGTATAAACCGTTATATCTATACATCAACTATTTAAACCGTTTATAACCATGAAATTTTTTATTGATACAGCCAATTTGGAACAGATTCGGGAAGCCTACGATATGGGCGTGCTCGACGGAGTTACCACCAATCCTTCGCTCATGGCGAAAGAAGGTATTAAAGGGGTAGAGAACCAGCGTAAGCATTATGTAGATATCTGCAACATTGTGCAGGGCGACGTTAGTGCCGAAGTTATTGCCACCGACTATGAGGGCATGATTAAGGAAGGTGAAGAACTTGCAGCCCTGAATCCGCATATTGTGGTGAAGGTGCCTTGCATAGCCGATGGCATCAAAGCCATCAAATATTTTTCGGGCAAGGGTATCCGGACAAACTGCACGTTGGTATTCTCTGTGGGACAAGCATTGCTGGCGGCCAAGGCCGGTGCGACGTATGTTTCCCCGTTTGTGGGTCGTCTCGACGATATCAGCGAAGACGGCATTGCACTCGTAGGTAAAATTGTAGAAATGTATCGTTACTACGGATATACTACTCAGGTGCTTGCTGCTTCTATCCGCCACACGGCGCATATCATCCAATGTCTGGAAGTAGGTGCCGATGTAGCTACTTGCCCGCTCTCTGCCATCAAAGGTTTGTTGAACCATCCGCTGACCGATTCCGGTTTGAAGAAGTTCCTCGAGGACTACAAACGTGTCAACGGATAAACTTAAAATATCCTATAAGCCTGTCTATCATCACAAAAAGTGAACAATGTTAGCGAATAATAGAATAAAAACATTTATTTTTGCGCTCTCTATTGTATATAAGAAAAGCACTGATGAAAGAAAGGCTTATAGGATTTATCAAAACATACTGCTTGTTTGTCTGCATCTTCGTATTGCAGAAACCGTTTTTTATGCTGTTTTACCAGTCGCTGTATCCGAATGCTTCGTGTGCAGACTGGTTCAGTGTTATCTGGCACGGCTTACCGTTAGACCTGTCGTTAGCCGGATATCTGACTGCCATCCCCGGCTTTCTTTTTATCGCTTCTGCATGGACGCTTTCTAAATTCCTTCATCGCATCTGGTGTGGTTATTTCCTTTTCATTTCCATCTTGCTTTCTGTTATTTTCATTGTAGACTTAGGATTATACGAATATTGGGGTTTCCGTTTGGATGCCACGCCGTTATTCTATTTCTTCTCTTCCCCCAAGGATGCAGTGGCCAGTGTCAGCATCTGGACTGTGACAGGCGGGATTCTTGCAATGGCTGTTTATGCAGTTCTGCTCTACGGCATCTTCTATGCCGTGTTGTTGCAGAAGAAACAGTTGCTGCGGATGAAGCTGCCTTATCGCCGTTTGAAAGTATCGGGGATATTGTTGCTGATGACAGGTTTGTTGTTTATTCCTATCCGTGGAGGATTTACGGTGTCTACTATGAACGTAGGGAAGGTCTATTACAGTACCGACCAGCGGTTGAACCATGCTGCTATCAATCCGGCATTCAGTTTGATGGAGTCTATAGCTAAGCAGAAGGATTTCAGTAAACAATACCGTTTCATGGAGGCTGCGGAAGCTGACCGTCTTTTCAAGGGACTGGTCGACCCGGCTGTCTTGAAAGAAGGCATTAGCCCTTCGGATTCTCTGCAGCAATCTGCCGATTCATTGCACACGTTGTTTACGACCCGTCGCCCCGATGTACTCTTTATCATCATGGAAAGTTTCTCTTCCAAGCTGATGACTGTTTTGGGCGGTGACCCGGATATTGCGGTCCATCTGGATAGCTTGAGTCGGGAGGGTGTACTCTTTACGAATTTCTATGCCAACAGTTTCCGTACAGACCGCGGCTTAGTGGCCATACTGAGCGGATATCCTGCACAGCCCACTACGAGTATCATGAAATATCCTCGTAAAACCCAGTCTTTGCCTGCCATTGCGGGTAGCCTGAAGAAGGCGGGGTATAGCACGAAATACTATTATGGCGGTGATGCCGACTTTACCAATATGCGCTCTTACCTGATATCATCGGGCATTGAAGATATTATTTCCGACCAGGACTTCCCCGTATCGGAACGTCTGAGCAAATGGGGAGTACACGACCATCTTGTTTTCCGTCGCCTGTTGGACGATTTGAAAGCAGAAGCTACAGCAGATGACGACTCGGCAAAAGAGAATCCGCATTTCCGCGTATTGCAGACTTCCAGCAGTCACGAGCCTTTCGAAGTGCCTTACCGTCGTTTGGAGAATGACCGTCTGAATGCGTTTGCCTATGCAGACAGTTGTGTAGGAGATTTTGTAAAGCAGTTCCGCGAGTTGCCCCAGTGGAAGAATACGGTAATCGTTCTGGTACCCGACCATTTGGGAGCTTATCCCGAACACCTCGATAACCTTTCCGTAGAGCGCTATCAGATACCTCTGCTGATGATAGGCGGTGCGATCCGTAGCCCGAGACATATTGATGTGTATGGTTCCCAGCACGACATTGCAGCTACGCTGCTGGCGCAGTTGTCGTTGCCTCACAATGAATTTACGTTCAGTAAAGATATGATGAACCCTGATTCCCCCCACTTTGCATTCTTCACTGTGCCCGATGCTTTGGGTATGGTGACGGCGGATAATCAGGTGATATTCAACTGCCAGGCCGGTGATGTGGTAGTAGATGAAGGTACGGCAAAGAGAAAGAACCTGCCGTTGGGAAAGGCCTATCTGCAAAAATTATATGACGACATAGCTAAAAGATAAAGTATGGTACTATTCTTAGAAGTATTGAAAGGGGCGATAGAGACAGATACGGATATCTTCCTTTTCATCAACCGGATGCATAATACGTTTTTCGACTACTTTATGAGTGCATACAGTGGCAAGTGGGTATGGATTCCGATGTATGCCGCCATCTGGTATGTGATGTTGCGTAATTTTCATTGGAAGGTTACTCTTCTTTGCATGGTAGCTCTGGCTCTAACCATTACTTTTGCCGACCAGGTATGTGCCACACTGATACGGCCCTATGTGGAACGTCTTCGCCCGTCCAATTTGAATAACCCCATTTCGGAGATGGTGCATATCGTGAATAATCATCGGGGAGGGCGCTTCGGCTTTCCTTCGTGCCATGCGGCCAATACGTTCGGCTTGGCATTCTTCATCTTCTTTTTGTTCCGCAAGCAATGGCTCACGGTTTTCATCATGGCATGGGCGGCTTTGACTTGTTACTCTCGTGTATATCTTGGCGTCCATTATCCGGGCGATTTGCTGGCGGGTACTATCGTAGGCTTGGTGGGCGCTTATTTAGTTTATCTCCTATTTGTGAAAGTAAGCGGACATAAACATGCCGAGCACGTCAAGCACATCAATGCCCCGATACTGATAGGAGGACTGACAATAGTGGGGATGCTGATTTATGCGGCAGTAGGGACGTATCTATGATGATTTAGCATATTATCTCTTCCATCCGTATGGGCTCCCATCCGCGGAATTGCATCACGATGCAGTGCAGTTTCGTATTTTGTATCAGTTGGCGCACCCGTGGTGCAGCGGCATATTTCTTTATCTGTTCTACGGCTTCCTGCCATTGCTCAGTGGCTTTTTCCGGCGTATCTTTGACGGATAGGTATTTCAGTTCGATGATGTAGCTATGCTGTGCCTCGTAGCGCAGCAGGTCGGGCATCAGGAAGAGGTCACAGAAACCATGATTCAGTTCCACTTCCGGAGCAATGAGGTAATAAGCGTTTACGCTGAGGTAGGCGGTGAAGAACCCCTGTATGTTACGTTCACCTTCGATGGCACTGCGCACGGAGGAATTCTCTTTGTAGGCATGGGCGATGAATTCCAACGCTTCGCGCCAACGGCCATCGAAAGCCATATCGTCAAACAGATTCTTCAGGTCGTTCAAGTCGATATACCGTTTCTCCTGATACTCTTCCAGCATGAATTCGTAGTACTGCTTGCGCACGTTGTTGTTGGGGATGCTCAACACTAAACGGGGGCCGCGTGCAGCAGTGATGGTGAGCATGCCGTAGTAGAAAAGTAGGCTGGGGAATATTTCCGGTTTGGTAATCAGCTTTGCAGGGAAGGTTGTTATCAGGTTGGTGACAATCTGTCCTTCTTCGGTAATGCGGCGTAGCACGCCCTTGCGGTCACCGTCCAACTTGTCCAGTTGGATGAGTCTCTTCATTTTCTCATAGTCTGTACGGGTATTGGGATCTATCATCTGTTCGGGCGACCGGCCCAGCGTTATGTAGTTGCGCAGGTAGTATAGCACCATGTCGCAGTTGAACATTTTCGGGTCGCGCTCCAGACTCTCCTTGGCGAAGCAGTAGTTGTCGTACCAAGGTTTCATTTCCCTGATCATCTCCTCGACATCTGTGTTTGCGGGGAGTTGCCCGGCATCCTTGTAGTATTGGAACATGGTGCGCACGTCTGTTTCCGAGAAGCCCAGCATCATGTTGAATTGGAAGTCTGTACTGATATTCCATCCGATGTTGAATCCGCTGGTGAGGTCATCCAGCGTGACGGGGCTGACGCCGGTCATGAAGATGCGTTCGAACATGCCTTTGAATTTCTTGAATATCTCGCGGTAGAATCCGCTGGCATGGGTCAGGGCGTGGTAGATGTCTTCACCCTGTTCGTTGAGTACAACGTTGGTGAAATTGTCGTATTCATCGATGATGAGGTAGAGGCGTGCGTCATATTCTGCCGAGTGCAGGTTCAGATGGTTCAACTTGCTGACGAAGTCAGGTTGTGCTTTCATCTCTTCGGCAAATCCCGGATAGTAATAAGGTTCGTACACTTTACCGAAGAGATCCATCACCATACCGCCGTAGTTATTGAAGTTCTCTTCCAGTGAACCTCCTCCTCCGCTGGCGCGGGAGAAGTCGAGGTATACTACCTGGAACTTTCCCTGCAGGGGTGTGGGGTGGCTGCCTATCCACAGGTTACCGAAACGCTTCTCGAATTTTTCCTTCTGCGTAAGATCGTAGTACGCACGCAGCATGCTCAGAAAGATGCTCTTGCCGAAGCGGCGGGGGCGGATGAAGAACAGATTGTTGGGCTGGTTCTCCAGAATAGGCAGATACATCGTTTTGTCTACGTAGTATTGATTCTGTTCCACTACTTCCACGAAGTTAGCGACGCCGTAAGGGATTCTTTTTATATTTTCCATCATTGCTCTTGTTGTTTTGATTCATACCCACGGAAGGAATGAGACAAAGGTATCTATTCTTACTAAAGGAACAAAGGAATGGAGCGGAAAGTTAGCCCCCTCCTAATTCCTTTTTGTTTCTGTCTATTCATTTTCCTGAATACAACGGACAGTATGTGCATCCGTTACTCCCCATGAATTACCGATAACAAAAAGTCGGCGGTTTGCATTTGTCATAGCAGTAGCAAAACTGAATCCGTATCCTGACTCACGGCAAGACACATTGCCTCCCGTACCGATATTTTGAAAATAACCATAGTTGAGGGGTGGATATCCGGTCATTCTATAATAAGTGTAATGACTGCTGTTATCATCATAGCGAAGTAAGCACCCTCCCTTCCCGGTATCAAGAACTTCAGTTACTGTTGCTCCTCGTGGCGTTTTCTGTGTATTAGCATTAGCGGTACCCCGAGGGTCATCCACATCAAACAATGGTTTATAATCCACCCAACTCGGTACTCTCCAGCCGGCAGGACAAGGATCATTAATGTGCTTTACAGTAATATTCCAACTCCCGGCACCACCCGCGCCCGGGCGAGAATAATAACTAACTCCGTCAGGTTGATACATATTTAAGATGTTCTCGGGAGGAAGCCCGTCAGATAAACCGAAAGATACTATACCGGATATTGTCCTATAACTATAACTACTGGGAAGCGGGTCCTTATTCCCATAAACATAATGAAATCCCGCGGCTTTTGATTTATCAATGATTTCACTCGGGAACTCCGTAAATCCTGCTTGTGCTCCCAAATTGCGATCCATGAAGGGCAGTGTACTTTGGGAACCTTTTACGTATTTCATTTTTCTTCTGTTCTCATCATCCAGTACCGTTTCGTTTCCGCTGGCATCCGGGTGATAATAGGTTACCCAAACATGCCATTTCGCAACAATACTGTTCACATTATATGCAGCTATTACCCCGCTACCGCCTCTTGTATTGGCAACACGACAATAAATATATCCCTGTCCTTTTCCCGTTAAGGGGGCAGAAGTGTTCACTGCCGAACCGTCCGCTTTGCGTATATCCACAATATTTGTGTGGTCATCACTCGAATTGGCAATGCCCATAGTGGGCTCTCCCACATCTCCGTCTTCTTTAATCTGCCATAGTAGCTTTACGGAAGTAATTTGTTTGCCCGTCAGGTTATCAATATCTTTCCCGTTCTGCCGATAGGTGTACGGATCAAAATAAAAAGCACCGCCGGGCTCTATCATAAAGCAATTGGCGGTGGGTACAAAGTTATTATTGTCTTCGGCTGCCGAGCGTCCATTCAAGTATTCCACCCGTTCGTCTGTTTGAATAATCTCCTCACCGTTCGTATGTTTAAATTCGATATGATACCAGTAATTTGTATTATCCCTTACATTGAAATCACTCGTTTTATTGGCACCCACGTATATCCGGTAAATCAGTTTCTTCTTGGTCGATGCCACATCTGTTGCCACAGCGGTAAATTCCAGATAGGTACTGCCCGAAGGGGCAACTTTCTTGCCGCGTTTGGTGGGAAGGGTAATGTTCTTCGTTCCGCGCACATTACGGGGGAGCCAGCAGGACAAATGCTGTGCAGCCAGTTCCTCGCCAGTTGCAATATGATAAGTAAACAGTGATAGCAGATCGGGATAAGTCTGCATCGTTTCCGAGGGAAATGCGGCAAACTTGGCAGGGAAGTTGTGTATATGAATGCTTTGCAGAGTATATCCGGGTACATTGTAGTTCCACGTCATATTCAAGCGGGCAGGCAGGCGTCGAAGGCGTAAACGTGCATCTTCCCCTGCCAGGCTTTGGATGATTCCCTCATTGGTAGTCGTACCACTTTTCTTTATCACCTTTATATGTTTCAGATGAAGCAGATAAGGCATATTCTTATCGGTCGTTATATGCGTTGCAGTGGTAATGTTCTTGATGGTAGAGTTGGCCACTTCATAGGTATTCCAGTTGCTTCCGATATCACCGGAAGCTCCTTTTATCCAAACTACCAATTCGCAATCCTCCGCTTCATTCAGAGTCAGGTCGACTTTGCTGCCCAATTCTATATTGGTATAAGTATTATTTGTGACGATGCTTCCATTCTGTATCTGTAATATCCGCACGCTCGCCAAAGTTGCAGGTTTTGCATCTTTCAGCGCATCCGTATAGCTTCCGCTCCGTGTTCGGGCAGCAGCGCCCAGATATACATCGAAGGCACTTCCATCGTCTGTCATCGAACGTGTTTCCGGCTGTGCATCTGCTGCGTCCGAAACATCCTCCAATTCGATCGGTAAACTTACCGTCACTGTATTTTCTTGTGAAGGCCGGTTGCTAACTGCAAGTTCATCATCTGTACACGAAAGTATGAACGTAGCAGGCAGTAAGGCTGCTGCACATAACGTCAGTTCTCTAAAAAAACGCATCGTAGTCATTATTGCTCTATTTATTATATCAAACCCTCTTTTTCTAAAATTCGATATCGGGATATTCCAGTTCATCCGGATCGGTGATCATGAACACGTTGCCGTTGGTGACCGTCACACGGGCATCGGCGCTGTTGGCACCCGTCAGTTTGACGTCCATCGTATAGTGCTTGCCTCGCTCTATGTTGTAGTTACGTATCATGTCGGCACCGGGATAGAAGCGGTACTCCACATTGATAGGGGCTTTGTCCGCCTCGTCCGGATAATAGTTGTAAGTACCTTCCAGAACAATGCAGGTGCAGAGGTCCAGTGTTCCATCCGGGCCGTTTGCCGCCACATTCTTTCCGCTCTGTGTGCTGGCTTTACCATTTCCGCGCAGGTTTTCGGGCAGGAATATAGAGAATGTGTTAGTGGTGGGTGATAGTGAAAGGGTTGTTGTCGTATATTCCGGTGTGGCAGGAGAGGTTACTGCCGAAGGCTCCGGCGTTGTTGCTGCGTTAGGGAAGGGGTAAAGCATGGCAGGAATATTCTCCACACGGGCAGCAGTGATGGTAAGGCCGGATGTAACGGTATAATTCACGGTCAGCTTGGCGTGCATACGGGCGAGCCGGGCAAGGAGGGCCACCGGTTTGGAGGTCGCACCCGCTACTTGCTTATATACCACAGGACCACATACAAATACTGCCGGTTCCACGTTTACAAGGTCGGTCGAGAAATCCGAAAGAGCCAAAGCCGCTCCTTGCAGGCCGCCTATGGTAGTGATGTTTTCCAACTTGTCTCCTGCATTCACTGCAAAGTAGAAAGAACAGTCTACGGCATCAAAGTCGTTGTTGCCGGTTTTTATCTGAAGTCCTTCATTTTCCTTTACTTCTGCCCAGTCGGCCGTTGCTGATGAATAATAACTCGTCTTTTCCGTACCGCCACTTGTCGGGAACTGGAATGCCCGTACATCGGTTATCGTATAGCCGTTCAAAGTCTGGTCGTTAGCACCACGGGTAGTAACGCTGATCTGTTGCGGCAGTTGCAGCATAAGTTTCAGGTCGAGCTTGCCGGCGGGAGATGCATAAGCTTCCCCTTCGTCCCGGCAGGAGGTCAACAAACAGCCACAGCATAACATCAGAGTAAAGATCCCGATGACAATCTTATCTTTCATCCTGTTCTGGATTACAGTCCATCTCATAACGTTTTGTATTCTTTATCGGTTATCAATCAATATCCTTCACCGCCTGCATCCTCCGGTTTCAGGTTTACGGGTACATAGTCTTGCACAGCCAGCATAAGGTCGGCAGGCAGGTAGTCACCATAGAAACTTAGGGAAAAGATGAAGTTGTAGGATTTGCCGGGAAGCAGTGCCTTCGTCTGTTCCAGGTTTTCTATTTTCAGTTCGTTGGTCTTTTCCATACCCGAAGTTGCTGTTTGGGTACTTTGATACTTTATCTTCATGGAAATGTCGAACTGCAAAGGCGCCCGTTCATCCAGCGGGAGAACATAGAAGTCCTTCGATGTTGTTTCTGCAAGGATTTCACTGCCTGTTGCAGGAGTCGACGGTACGCTGGTTATGGCGCCGTTGTCTACCATCGGCAGGTTGTCGGCTGTTGCCGTTGTTCTGTCGTCGCTCAGTGTCAACACTCCGCTACTCCATTCATACGTTGCGCCGGCACACAGGTTCTTCAGGGTAATACTCATTTCTGAGACCGAGGTCGGAGTTACCACCTGGTCTTTAGGAATCTGGAAGGTGGCTTTTACGCACGAGCACAGATGTTCAAAAGGATGGCCTTTCAGGGAAATGGTGAAGTCGGTCTGTCCGTCCTTGTCGGCTTGCACCAATACATTTTTCAGGGTGGTGGATATCAGGTCTTTCCCGTTGGTTATGGCAGTCAGCCCCGAAGCATCCACTGTGGGAGATTCATCTGTCCGGTTGTAGGACAAGAAGCGAAGGTCGTATTCGCCGCGGGTCAGATAGAGGGTATTGTCTTTTCCGTCGCTTTCCACCAACGGTTCTGCTGTAGTACCGGTGGCAAGGGGAGTTCCGTCGCTTGTGGTGGTTGCTTTTATCATATATATTCCTTCGCCGACGTATGCACCTCCCTCGCTTTTGTAGGCGCGTACCGTGAAGCGGACACCGGTATTGAGTGCTACCGTAGGCACGGCCGTCAAGGCACGTGTAGAAGGAACATCGAGTGTCACACCGGAGCCGGAAAGGTCGAAAGACAGCTTCAGCTTGCCGTCGTCCGTATTTGTTGCAGCAACATCTTCTTCATGAATGCACGAAGCCATGGCTGTGAAGAGCAGCAATAATGGGAATATGGTTTTCAATCGTTTCATATCATCGGGCTTTCTTTTTCAGGAAATAGGTATATAGGTATCCGTATCGCTCTCCCATTGGCAGACCTGAATATCCGAGATTCCCGCCTTCATGCCGTCCAGCACAATCGTAAAGACGTAGTGCTTGCCTGCCGTCCAGCGGAGATACTCACCGGAGGTCTTAACTTCGTTTACCATCTTGATGGACGAAGTGAGGAAACTTTGTTCCGAATCTGTCGTTCCCCGGGACGTGGTGAGCTGGAAAGAAAGATATTCTATGGCCGGTGCGGGAGCTATCAGGCAATAGGCTACGGCTGCGGTTCCACTCTCCAGGTTGATGGTTTGTTGCTGTTCGCTTGTTGCCGTCAGCACCATTGCGGATTGTCCTATCAATCCTTGCAGGGCACCGGTTTGCAGGTTCATGGATTTTCCGCTACCGCCCTGCAGGTTACTGCCACCGCCTGCGTCTATAATCTGCAAGGCAATGAGTTTTGTCTCGTCCAATACGGATTTGCGATAAACCTTGAATGTCAGTTTGGCAAGGGCATGCTTCATGGCGAATGTTACATCGCGGCTTTGGGTGCTGAGTGTTCCCGTAAATCCCGAGTATAAATAGTCCGTCTGGTTGGTGGCTGCAAAGTCGTCATCGGAAAGGATATTGATACCCGATACATAGCCTTTATCACTGCTGCTGTAGTAGGGGATGAGGGTATGGGGATAAAAAGAGGCTGCTTTTACTGTGCCCGTTGCCGGCAGCCGGAGCAGTTTGCTTCCATCTGTGGCAGCGCAGTTCCAGTTGGTGCCGTCGCATTGATAGGTGGATGTGTTGCTGCCGCCATGAGGAGGAATATATTCCGTTTCGTCTGTATTCACGGCGTAAACCCCTATCTGCTTCCCGTTTGTGTTCAGGTCGGCAGTTGTCACGATGCTGCGGGTGGCTGCTTCTCCGGTTTCTACAGAGAGTATGCGCAGTACGTCCTGCTGCTGATAATCATCAGGAATAGGGGAGGTGGAAGTGCCGTCGCAGGCAGCAAACAACCAGAAAGTTACTAAAAGATAAAGCAGCTTCATATTCATCTTATGTCTTATTTCCATTTACTTTGTTAAGTTGCGGGAACATTGCCTCCGGCAGAAGTGCCGTTTGCGTCAAAGTCCGTCACTGTGATACTGTTTATTTCCAGGCGGTCGTCAATAACGGACAGGTTGTAGGTCAGGACCTTGCCCGCCGTCCATGCCGGAGTTGCGGGCGGCACAAAAAAGGCAGTCATGGAAGGACTTTCACCGCTGTTGTGCCCGGTACTCTTGGTTAATTTATAGGTCACTTGGAACTTCACGGTTGAGGATGGATCGCCTACCGGTAGCAATAAGAAAGTGGCGTTGCTATTTGTTGTCACTGCTACGTCAGCACTAATCTCCTTGGTGTCGGTTGCTGCCCACGAGAATGCTTTATCTGCTGTATTGCCGGTATCATTGAAAGTCAATGTCCCCACACCGGGCATAATTACCTTTATGGCGGACAAAGTGATGTTGCTTATAGAAGCATCACCGTTCTTTACTTTAACAACCACTTGCGTCAGGGCATGCTGCATGGAGAAGGAAACGTTTCCGGTAGTGTTCGTACAGTTCAGCTGGCTGGCTACAAGAAAATCAAGTTGCTCGCTTTCCTTGGCCGGAACGGTATAGGTGATCGTTGGGTTGACGGTATTTACTGTCGAAACGGAGAGAATACTCCTTGCTTCTGTCGGTGCATAGGCAAAGAAACTGATCTTGTCTTCCTCATTATCGGGCCAGTATTTTACCGGTGAGTAAGTCCAGCCGCTTCCCGGATTGTTGGCATACTGATCGTACATATAATTAAAAGAGTGGGAGGCTGATTTCCAATTATCCTGGCCTGTATAAGAGGCAAAGATATACATCTCCGTTATGCTTGTGATGGCATTGCCCCGCGTTTGTGTTTGAGAAACAACCGGAGAAGAAAAGCCGATCGGAGCTTTCTGTACGGGCGGTTCTGCTTCCACAGCATCCTGCTCTCCGCATCCGGCAAGCAGAATAGCGGTCAGCAAAAATAGGCAACTGTTCAAACGTTTCATCATTTTCCCACTCTTTTAATTTATGACGGTTTACATCACTTCCAAGTCTGTATCGGTACCGGAGGCCCAGTTTGTTGATACATTCACAGTTCCCAACTCAATAGCATTCAAGCCGATTTTAAGAGTATAAGTAGTGAAAGTCCCTTTCTTAAAAGCTTCGGCGGGCAAATCTACTTCTTTGGTAGTGGTACTACTTGCATAGCTGCTATCTGTCACCTTTACCACAATATCATAAGTTACTTCCAGTTTGGCATCGCCTTTGTTTTCTATACCCGGAGTGGTCTCTGCATCTCTTACGGGTATCATATACAAGAAATGTTGAGTACCACTTGTGGAGAAAACAGTGGCAGCAGTGGTAGTAAGTTCTTTTCCTTGACTTGCTGAATAGTTCCATGTTGCTGTATTGCTTTTATCCAAAATGCCGTCCAGATCAAGAGAGCCCCCGTTTCCCCATGCTTCCGCTTTACTACCTGTTGTCTCATAATACCATTTTCCATCACTCATCTTATAGGTAGCTTTTTTATATAATTTACCGTCACTCTTCAATTTCAGTCCGGTAATGAAGATTTTTGTACTACCACCTTGTAAAGCGGAAGTAAGCTTCGCTTTGACATCAATCTTTGTCAATACATGATTGAAGGTAAAACTTACCTTATTGTCATCAGCATTTGATGCACTTGCATCATAAGTTTTATTCTTCGCTTCGGCTACCACCAAATCCACCAGGTCGGCAGCAGCTGTATTCTGGGTGAAAGTGATTTCGGGAGCGCCTTGCTGAGTTCTTGGGGATAATTCAATGCCTTTATCCGTTGAAATATCGTCATAGGGTGCATAAGCAAAGAAGCTGATCTTATCTCCATTCGTAGGCCAATACTTGGTATTGGTATAGCCCCAACCGCTTGCACTATGCGTTGCCTTTTCATTATACATGCCATCCGGTGTTGTATTTGCACCCTCAGAGCCCCATCCTGCAGTTGTTGTCTTATATGCAAAAATGCCAAAGTTCAGTGTCTGGATACTTGTCGTCGTCATCTCTAAACCTTTAGTTTGCACACCAGTGTACACATCAAATTTGATAGCCCGGTCTATGCTCGGAGCTGATTCGATAATCTCGTTTTGCGCGCATCCGGCCATTATAATGGGGGCAAGCGCCAGTAATAGTTTCTTGGTTTTCATAATTTCTCGTTTTTATGAAGTGAATAATTAATTTACATCTCTATATCGCAGTTCTCATTATTTTCCCAGTCGTCCACATCGGCATCAAGTCCCGAGCCGCCTATATCTACATTGGGGATAGATTCAGGGACTTTTGCTTCGACATTAAGGGTGATATTGCCTTTTTCATCTTCTGTCTCCGTGATGTTGAGGCAGGGGAATGACTGCTGCACCTGCGTCTTGTTGTCTACAAGCAAAGCCGAGAATTGTAACTCGTGATCCGTCTCTGCATCGAACCCGAAAACGTTGAAACTGCCCGAAAGAATACCGTCTTCTGAAGAGCCTTCATTGTATACCGGGTTTCCCAGTTCGAATGTATGGGAAGCTGCCTCACCGGAAGTTTTTCCGCTGGAAAGGAATATGGAAACCGGTAGCCCGTCCATTGTGCACACGGCTTCACGTATATTCTTCAGGCCTTTTACATGTATCTGCACCTCTATGGTCCGCGTCAGCTTGCGGGGCGTGAAGTGCATGTCTTCATTTGCCATGATATCTTCCACAGCATCTACTGCCAGCTTTTCGGGAGCATGAAGTATGATGCGTGTACCGCTACGACTTTCCACCTGTTTGGCATACGCTTCCAACGTATGAAACAAATCCTTTCCCCGGAAGGCAATGCCTCCGAAATCTTCGAAAGAACGGTTGAACAACAGCACGTTGTAATGTCCCGGGGGCAGGTTGACGGTGGTTTCGTGCCGGTTGCCCATCAATACTGTCTTAGGAGTGCCTCCGTCCCGGGGATAGAATATCAGTGTGGCGCCATACTCGCTTTCTTCGTCCAGGTCGGCTTTGCTCCAGTCAACGCTTACGTGCAAGCTGTTCTCGGAATAATAGGTGAGGGGGCGCCGTTCGCAACTGCATAGCAGGAACAGGAGCAGAAGAAGGGGAATGCAGTATTTTCTGCCTGTCGGCATGCCGTTGCCGTTTATTGCTTTGCTATTCATCTTCTCCTTCCTTTCTGTAATTTTCCTCCCAGCAGCCACACAAGGGAAACCTTGGCTTTCGTAGGACCGAACCATGTGTAATTGCCACTGTCCTGCCAGAGCAGGGTCTTATTATTGTCAATGGCATGGTAATGCTCATAATCGGTACGTAGCAAACCTATGCCCACGCTGAATTCAATATTCAGCCGACGTGCCACGGACACGGCATAACCGTAGCTGATGCCCGAAGCAATATAGAATTCACCTTGATAACCATTCTCTTTCCACTGAAGATCATATTTGCCCGCACCTGCATACAAACCGAGAAAGTGGCCGGTAAGGGGAGGACGCTTTGTCCGGTTTCCCAGCCAGTAGCGACCTTCCACGCCGCCGGAAAGAATCTGGAAACAATAGTTGTCATGGTCTATCAGCCACCAGGGGAATAGCCATTCGGCATCGAGCGACCAGCGGTGGTTATGTCCTATGGGAATTTCCAGCTCGATATTCGGGGCAAGGGCAAGGTCGAACAGAAGGTTTGTTTTCAAAGCAAACAAAGGCTTAAAACTCTTAATACGGCAATCGGGCGAAAGAGGTTCGCGGCGAAGGCTGTCATTTGCCGGAGCTTCCGCCATCGCTGCATGTGGGGATGCCCATGCTCCTGCTGCCAATGGCAACAGAAGAAAGAAAAACAATATGTGTGTGATGGAAGTATGTGACAAGACGGATTGTGGTATTATTTAAAACAAGTCGTTCAGTTTGATTTCTGCCAGATAGATGCGCGTCATGTGATTGATCACTCCGAGTTTTGCAGCTGCACCGCGATAATGCTGGTACAGCATCTCGTGTGTGGGATGGTTGCAGTTCAGATGCTCACCGATGGCTTCCAGCAGGTCGAGCAGGGTTATCTGATGGCTGGGCCTTGCCAGTTCGTAGGCGGTCAGCAAGTCTCGCTGTTCGGTATCCTTGCAACGTATCAGTCCTCCTGCTTCGAGTTTCAGAAGCAGTTCGGAAACGGTGTTCTGTACAAGGGCGTAATAGGGCAGGATTTCCTGCGTATTTCCCTGAGCTATGTCGTTGAGTATCGAGATAGCTGTCTGTGTTAATGGTGTCAGCATGATATTTATAATTTGTTTGTTTACTGATTGTCTATTGATTGAGAATCCCTAAACACCAATGATGAGATTTCCTTCCACATCTTCTT
>NZ_JBCEZS010000009.1:0-189185 GCF_038448625.1 Bacteroides sp. GD17 | reverse complement strand
TCAGACTGACATATTTTCCCATTCCCAACAAAAGGGCTTTTGAAGCGCCATCTGACCTTAAATCTTAACGAAATTAACGGTTTTTTATTACCTACGAAGTAACGGAATAAATTTGGAACTGTGCTAATGAATTTAACATATTAGTGTATAAATAGCAAGCGGTTATAGAACATCTTGATAGAGTGTTTAATAATATATTATTAACTAAATTTTTTAAAAACAATGAAGAAAAAGTTTACAAGAGTAGCACTTTTTGCTGCGATGACTTTTGCTATCGGTGCATCATTTGTCGGTTGTAAGGACTATGACGATGATATTGATGCATTGAATGATAAAGTCACTGGTATTGAAAAGTCAATTTCTGACATTGAATCAGCCATGCAATCCGGCAAGTATATTACCGGTTATGTATCGACTGAGAATGGTTATGAATTGTCTTTATCTGATGGTACTAAATTAACAATTAAACATGGTACAAATGGCACAAATGGTATTGATGGAAAGACATTTATACCTAAATTCCGTGTATCGGCTGAGAGTTGCTGGCAAGTAAGCACAGACGACGGTGCCACTTGGGTTGATGTACTGAATGAAGCTGGTGAGAAAGTTGTAGCTGTTGGTGGCTCCAACGTTACTATCAATAAGGATGGCTTTATCGTAATTGGTGATGTTGTAACAACTCTGAAGACAAATACAACTGTTCCTTCAATCGTTGTAAATGAACAAGATGGTTTGTACATCTTCAATATCAACGGTAAGGAATATAAAGTTTTGGCTGAAGGGTCTGCTTATAATGGATTGCAAAGTGTAACATACAGAAGAAAAGCAGCGGACGATATTAGCGATTTTGTTGAATCACTTCGCCTGTTTACATACGATAAGAGTGGTAAAGATGTTGAGCTGATGCAGAGTACTGCAACTGCTACATTCAAAATATGGCCGAAGACTCTGGATTTAGCTAAAGCTACTTATGACTTTACTGATACCTATAAAACAAGAGCAGCAAAAGAACCTGCTTTGACATATGTAGCTGGAAGTGCACAGTGGGTAGATAAAAAAGATGGTATTCTGAGCGTAACAATAGAACCTAATAACATTGAAAAGTATCAGAACTATGCTTCTTCTTTGGATATTACGATCAATGGGCATACGACTGCATCAGACTATTTCAATTTCCGTGCTGCAGATTTGAATGCAGGTACACTGAATTTTGTGCACACGAATGACAGTACAATAGTTCCTTGTGAATATTTAGTTGAGAACTTAAATAACTCATGGAGTAGTGAACCTAAGTATACATTTATATATGACAAGTCTTATAGCTTGTCTGACTCTGTAGCTTTAGGACGCGATTGGGGTGAATCTTTCACTTCAATGGCTGATCTTGGTTTCCAAGGTGTAAAAGTTGCATTCAAGCAGACAGCAGGTAAAGAGAAAGGTATCTTTGAAATTAAGGATAATGTAGTTACTGTAAAAGCGGAAAATCAAGTTTCTGCAATCAATGAGGTTTGCTTCGTAACTGCTACTTATACAACTCCAGATGATAAAGTTATTAGAACTTTTGACTTCGCAGTGAAGGCTGTTCGCGAACAAATTCCTGTTGAAACAAATGACATTGCTGTGAAGGTACTTGATTCTAAGGTTGACTTGTCTAAGTTAGTTTATAGCACTACTGAGCAAAAGATCAAACTTGATGTACGTCACTTCGAAAATGAAATTGGTGGACGTGACTATATGGCAAATAATAACTGGCCTGCTGATCGCTATTATTCTCTGTTCTACTACTCCACTAAGGAAATTGATAAGAAAGAACATAAATATATCAATAAGGTTCCTGCTTATCTGCATTTCCATTCCGGTGAAAACACTGATAAAGACTATCTGGAATTGGTAATTCCTGCTGAAACTATTATTAATCCGGCACAAGAATTATTCGCTATGCAGGTTTCTGGAAATGTAGGTGGTTATTGGCCTTATGCTGCTGATGTAGTAGATTATACTGATATCCAAAACTTCGAACAGGATCTGGCTGCTTATTATCGTATATCAAATGCTGAATATGAAGTAAACGGTAAGCGAGTTAAGTACACTGTTAAGTTGAACGACAAGGTTAAGGTAAGCCGTGATGTAATCATCAAGCAGAATACTGCATTCATCGTTGATGGTAAGACTACTGTAGTAGGTGAATGGGATGAAACAGCTCAGTCATTCACAATGGTTGGTAATCTGGAAGACTTGTATGCTGCATACAAATCTGACGGTAAGACTAAGTCTGATGAAGATGTAACTTATGTACTTGCTCCGAAGGCTAAACAGTCTGCTGCTGTTCAGAAGGTATATGCTCAAATAACGATCGTAAACAACAAGCTGTATGTAGATCCGAAGGTTGACATTGCTACATTGGGTTCAATCAATATCTCTGCTAACATCAAGGGTACTGACATTGCAGCCGTTATGCAAGACAAGGATGGTAACGTAGTAGAATACGCTACTCCGGTTCTCCGTTCTCCGATCAATGCTTGGACTGCTACTAGTCCTGTAACTTGGGCTATCAGCGGTGTGGCTACTACATATGATGTTGCTAAGAATGCTAAGGCATGCATCAACGACCGTGACATCAACGTTGTAGATAGCAAGGGCAAGATTGTAGGTAACGCTTTGGTTAAGGACGGTGCTATCCAACCGTGGGCTACTGCTTACGCTGGCGTTGTATCTTACAAGATCAAGGGTTATAGCGAAACTGTAAATGAAGGTACATTTACTATTGATGCTGCAACCGGTGTATTGACTTGCAACAACATCAACATTGCTTCTGCTTTGGAAATCACAGTTACTGTTACTTTGACTCACAATTGGGGTACAGTTACGAAGGATATCGTAGTAAAAGCAGCTTTGAATAACTAAGCAACTGTTAAAAGCTAATTTGAGAAGATAGATTTCACTTCTCACAATTGTGAGAAACAATAATAGAGAGAGGATACTCGAAAAGGGTATCCTCTTTTTTAGTAGCTAGTTGTTAAGATGCAATTATTTAGAAACTCAGCACCACCCGGTCTCCCAACCGTTTTGCCATAATGCTTTTCACTTCGCGCAGCTCGTTGTATCGCTTCATGATGCTGTTACACTTTTCCTCATCGTTGGCTACGGTGGGATCTTGCAGGGCAAACATGATATGCTTCAACTCTTCGCTGACAATGGCGTATTTGAAGTTAATCATTAAGAAAGGTACCAATTCGTAAAGACGCTCTTCGTCGGTTACGATCTTTTGGCTTTTGGAGTGATATTTGCTTAGCTGATAGCGGTTACTGATCAGTTCCACACTGAGTTTGCTGATGACAGGATCGGGATGCGCCACAAAATATCGTTCGGCGATAAAACCTTCGTTATGGATGCGCTCGGCGGCTTCGGACAAAATTTGCCGGTGAAGCGGGTTGTGGAAGGCAAGCTCATCTTCTTTGAGGTCGTTGGTGATATATTCGGTCACAGTAATAGGGATTTCCTTACCCTCTTCGTCCGTGACATTGCACATGACCTTCTCCCCATAGCGTACTACCATTTGCAGAATCAGCCGTTCGTATTTATAAAACTCTTGCCCCTCTTTCCCTTCTTGCGGAATGAAAGAGACATATTCTTCCGGAGGGAAGGGAGCGCTCAACTCGGGAGGAAAATTCTCAGCATTAGCTACCGGTGGTTGGGTTGTAGTCGTATCAAGAGGTACATTCCCCGTGTTATCGCCAATTCCGGCTGCTGCATTCGCTGCACTGGCAGCTGCTGAACGACGTTCGCGTTCAACACGCTCGGCCTGCTTCTCCGCCTGTACTTCGCGGCGTTTGGCTACTTCGGAGACCAATAGCTTATCTTCTACATGCAGCAGTTGCGCACATTCCTTGATATATACATCGCGCACGATGGCTTCGGGAATGATCGATATACTTTGTACAAGATTGCCGATAAGTTCGGCGCGCTTTATAGGGTCCTTTCCTGCATCCTCCAACAATAGATTGGTCTTGAAGCGGATAAAGTCCGTTTCATGTTCTTGTATGAAGGCTTGAAATTCAGTGGCGTTATGTTTGCGGGCAAAAGAGTCCGGGTCGTCTCCGTCGGGAAGGAGGCAGACTTTGATGTTCATTCCCTCTTCCAGCAGCATGTCGATACCGCGGATGGATGCTTTGATACCTGCCATATCTCCGTCGTAAAGCACTGTGATGTTATTGGTAAAGCGATGGATCATGCGGATCTGTCCGGGTGTCAGCGCAGTGCCCGAAGAAGCCACTACATTTTCTATCCCCGACTGGTGCATGGAAATGACGTCCGTATAACCCTCTACCAGGAAGCAACGGTCTTGTTTTACGATTGCTTGTTTGGCAAAATAGATGCCATACAACTCATTGCTTTTATGATAAATCTCCGATTCGGGCGAATTGACATACTTTACTTTGACGCCTTTTGTGGCACTGGCGAGCACACGCCCTCCAAAGGCCACCACCTTGCCGGATAGTGTATGTACGGGGAAGATGACCCGTCCCCAGAAACGGTCGCGCAGGCGATGGTCGTCCGTTTCATAACAAAGACCGGTCTTGACGAGGTATTCTTTTTTATATCCTTTCTTCAGAGCTTCTTGTGCAAGGGCGTCATGGCTTTCAGTACAGTAACCTAATTGAAACTTCTCAATGATGTCGTCCCGGAAACCGCGGCTCCGGAAATAAGCCATGCCGATGCTGCGACCATCCACATGGTTGCGCAGGATGTTCTGAAAGTAATCGCGGGCGAAGTTGTTGACGATAAAAAGGCTCTCCCGTTCACTCTGCACCATCTTTTCTTCACTGGAAAGTTCACGCTCTTTGATCTCTATACCGTATTTCTTAGCAAGATACTTCAGTGCTTCGGGATAGGACATTTGTTCATGTTCCATAATAAAATGCACGGCATTTCCTCCTTTTCCGCAGGCGAAACATTTGCATAGTCCTTTGGCAGGCGAAACATAAAACGACGGGGTCTTATCGTCATGGAACGGGCACAAACCGACATAGTTTACACCGCGTTTGCGCAGTGTGACAAAGTCTGATACGACATCAGTGATTTGTGCGGCATCCAGAATTCTGTCTATGGTAGCTTGGTCTATCATTCTCTCTCTTTTTAGATTGTGCAAAAGTACGTGATATTTCTTGGATAATCAAATATCATAGCTAATGAGAATAAAAAGTAAACTCTGGCTTAGAATTTCCAATTAAAAGATATATATTTGCAACAAATGCTGTTTTGTATGTACCGTATAGTCATCACTATATTGCTGAGTAGTATTTTCTCCTCCTCATTTTTGTTCGCTCAATCGTCGTCAAACGTGGCTCAGAAGCCAGGGTTTGTTATGATATTGAGCTCATACTCTTATGAAAAACAGTGGAGTACTGCTTTGGCAAAAGAAATTCGTAACCATCTGGAAACTCAGAGTCCCGAACTTAAAGTGCGTATTACCTACGCCGGCATAACTGCCCGGACTTCTTATGTTGCCGATCGTTTCGCCATGCAGGGCGCTTTTGCTAATGGGCAGTTGAGTGATAAGATCAGAGTACCTGATGTATTGGTTCTGATTGGTGATGAGAGTTGGATGATTTATCGGAGCATGGACCATCGTGGAGTCTGGCAGAATATTCCGGTTGTTCTTTGTGGTGTCCATGCTGAGGTGCTGGCAGATTATAAACAGTTCTTTCCTGATAAGCAATTGTCCGATGCTTCTTTTATTCCTTTAAGGGATTCGGCATCTGAAATGAATGTCACGGCAGTGATAGAGCCTGATAATGCAGCTCGAACTTTGCAACTGGCACAAACGTTGATGCCTGACTTGCAGCATCTTTATTTTCTGTCGGATGGTAGCTATTCGGATAGTTACACAGGCATGAAACTACTGCAGGAAAGTAAAAAGAAGAATGTAGCGTTTACAGAGATATTTACCGAACGTTGCAATACGGATTCTATCGGTCGGGTACTGATGGAACTGCCTTCGGGAGCTATGGTGTTGATTAATGACGCTTTGGTGCCACAAAGTCTTCAAGTGCCTGTTTTGGCTTTGCGCGATATGAGTTATGGAGCGTGTACCCCTTTAGGTGGATATTTTGCGCCGATATCGACATTTGCAACTCAGACGGCCGAAACCGTGTTCCGCACTTTGGAAATGGGTAAAATAGATGAACTACCTTATATTGTGGTGGCCGATACGGCTTATTATCTGAATCAGACAGCTTTGATGCATGCAGGTCTGCGCTCGGAAGTTAAAGGATTACCTGATACGGTGAACCGTAACATACCTCCACCGTTCATATTCCGGCATATCCGTATCATTGCTGTTATATTGGTGATAATGATTGTATTGGCGTTTGTCATTTACCGTATGGTATCTTCGCGTCGTTACAGTCGTAATCTGAATCTTTTGTATGAACGCTATAAGACGTTGTATAATGAGTATCAGGTAGTTTATGAGAATATGCCGGTGGGGCTGATGCTGTTTGATGTGTATGGAAAATTGCTGAAGCGAAATGCAGAGACGGACGTTTTCTTCGAACAGTTTGCGCATTCAAGGTCGGATGTCTTTCAGCTTTTTGATTCAGATCTGCTGACTGAAGGCATGCGGGAGGCGCTTTTCTGTAAAGAGTTGGTTAGTAAAATGGTGTATCTGCAAGAGCATTGCTATCGTGTGCAGTGTTGCATGATGGCTGATGAAGAAACCGGGGCAGATAATATTCTGGTGATTGTGATAGATAATACGGAGATTGAGCGGGAAAGGAAAACAAAAGAGCAGATTTGCAATGTGTTGAATTTTGCCATGAATAAGGCTGGCATTGGAGTAGCTGAATACAATCTTATAGACGGACAGGGATTTGCCACAGATGCTTGGTATAGCACATTGGGCGTAGAGAAAGGTACTGATGACTTTATGCAGATGCATCAATGCCTGGCAGAGCCTGACAGAGAGAAAGTGCAGAATTATCTGGAACGTGTCCGTTCCGGGGAATCCCGGCTTTTCCTGGATAGCCTGCAACTGCAAACCCAGCCCGGAGAAATGCACTATATCCGTTATTTGATCCAACCGTTGGAATATATGCCTGACGGACAGAATATAATCGTTGCAGAATTGGTGCTTAATGTGGATGAACAGGTTGCAAAAGAGCGTGAACTGGAGACTGCCATGAAGAAAGCGCAAGAGGCCGATCGTCTTAAAAATGCTTTTGTTGCCAACATGGAAGATGGAATCCGGATTCCACTGAAAGAAATCATTTCGTGTGCGCGTGAACTGGTTGCCTGTACGGATGTGGAGCAGCAAAGTAAGTTGCTTGCCCGTATCGAATTGGCTAATGACCAGATGTTGGGATTGCTCAATGACATTATTGAAATGTCTAAAGTAGAGTTGAATGAATAATGCTTGTATGTATATGAGAACTTGGATATTCTGTAGTGTGTCGGTAATACTGTTATTCTTCGGAATTGCAGTAGAGGCTGCTGTGTGTGCAGATACACCGGAGAAAAAAAGAGTGCTCATCATCAACTCTTATGGAGAACAGATTGCATGGAGCAGGAGTGTGACGGACAGTCTGGAAAGCAAAATACATAAAATGTATCCGGATTGGATGGTTTATTCCGGTAATTTGAAGACAGAGTCTGCTACCTATATCGGTGCAACGATTCTGACTTTGCGGTCTATATTATGGGGATATGCCGAGAGGACACTGACCCGTATTGATGCTACTAATCTGCAATCTTCTTCTATCTTTGTGCAGGATGATGTACCGAATGCCCTTATTTGGATAGGCGAAGAGGGCTTCTTGAATTATATATCACATATTGCTCAGTTGGGAAAGTGGAAGGAAGTCCCGATGGTTCTATGTGCCGTAAAGGATTCGGTTTCGAGTCGTGGATGGTTTCCGGGTGAGAAATTCCGTTTTGATTCAAAGTATGGCATTCGTGACTATTCTGTTGTGACAAAGTTGTTGCGTATGAATCCTCTTGATGTGGAGAAAGCGAGAAAAGATAAAAATATCCACATCACTAAATCGGAAGAGGCAGAGACGTACCGCTTGGACTATTATCTGAATTATAGCGGCAATGTCATAAAGCAACCGATACGGGAGAATCTGGAGTTGATTCATCGGCTGCTGCCCGACTTGCAAGAGCTTATATGGGTGGATGATGATTCTTATCGGACCACGGAAACCCGTCTGGAGGTAGAAAAAGTATTGAAGGAAGTATTGCCGGATGTGAAGTACTCCAAGATGATACATAATCGTATGAATACCGACTCCATTTATGACGTGATGCTGGAACCTGCCGAGCATCGCGCTTTTCTGTCATATAGCTGGAATATAGATGCAATGCATAGCAAACGCTCCGATAGAGAAATAGATTCATTGTTCACTAATGTCTCTACCGTGCCTTTGTTTACTTTGACAGAACGTAACTTTAATAAGGACAATTACTGGGTGGGCGGCATCTTCCTGGATGGTTCGCAGATGGTGAATTGCACCTTGGCAATGCTGGTACGTGCCGTACGGGGAGACAGTATCATGGCTCTTCCTTTTGATACAGTATCAGAATCCAGAGTTGTCCTGAACCGTACAGCTTTGGAACGCTATGGACTGGAGCAGGCAGCCGATAAACTCAAAGGAGTATCGTATGTTCATATTCCGCCTACCTTCTTTCACAAGTACGAACGGCAGTTATTGGTGGGCACACTTGTCTTGATGCTGGTTGTAGGCTATCTGCTTATCGGCTGGCGCCGTCATAAGTATAACAAGCAGATACAGGCAGACTATGCGCGCTATAAGCGTTTGTACGATAAGTTGCAGGTGATTTATAAAAACAGTTCGATAGATTTTGCTTTATACAGTGGAGACGGGAAGCGCTTGCTCCGCATAGTCAATGGAGAATCGACGGCTGAGAGTGGGGAGTACGATCTTTTCTGTGAGAACATATTTGAGAGCCCTCACCTCACTGATGACTTGAAAGAACAAATACGTCTTGACCGGATTATTAATTGTGAGATATCTCTTGACCACAATGGCAGACAGTCCCGGACCAGTTTTGCCGAGCATGCTGTTTACCAGTTGATAGTCAAACCCCTGTATGAAGTCAATTACCGGAACTCCAGCTTTATGGCTATCGCCATCAACCTTACACCGACCCTCAAGGAACGGCGGGAGAAAGAACGGTTTGAGGAATTGTTCCGTTTTGCTTCGGACTCTTCGCAGGTTGGTGTGGTGTTTTATGATGTAGATACTGCTGTGGGGAAAGCTACGAATTCCTGGTGCAGGAATATGAACGAGGAGTTCGTATCGGGTGTATTTCCTGTTTACGGGCAGGTGGTGGAGGAAGACCGCGACTTTCTGTTGAAGTTCCAGCAAGCAATACGTGCCGGAGATGTGCAGGATGCCTTTTGCAGGGAGATACAAGTGAACGGTAAAGATGACCGGAAGCACTGGATACGGCAACATATGTACTTTATCCAGTCCTCCAATCGCCTGGTGGAGTTGAGCCTGAACATCGACGAGCAGAAGAGCAATGAGAAGAGACTGGAAAAAGCCAAGCAGAAAGCTGAAGAGGCGAATGAAGAAACCCGTTGCTTCTTGAACAGCATCAGCCATGAGGTGCGTACTCCACTGAATGCCATTGTCGGCTTCTCTACAATTCTTGCCAACTCTAATGAGACGGGAGAGGAGTATATCCCTATTATTTTGCGTAACACCCGTCTCTTGAATGCGTTGATAAAAAATATACTTGACTTGTCGGCATTGGACGCAGGTAAAATAACGTTCTGCTATAAACAATTTAATATTGAGAAGGTCTTTATAGATATGGGGTCTTATATCCGTAATAACCTGGATGAACATTCATTGAAGGTGGTGTATGAGATGCCCGAATGTGAAGAAGAGAGATTCATAACCACCGACGAAGAGTATCTGAGGAAATTGTTGTTGAATCTGCTTTCCAATGCAGTGAAGTTCACGAATGAAGGTTCTGTTACTTTTGGCTGCCGCAGACGCGAATATGGACTCTACTTCTATGTGAGCGATACCGGATGTGGCATTGCCCCGGAGGACCAGAAGAGTATCTTCAACCGTTTTGTGAAGCTCGATGCCTATGTCCAAGGAACCGGTTTGGGACTGGCGCTGTGCAAAAGCATTGTAAAGCACCTGGGCGGTAAAATCGGTGTGACTTCTGAAAAAGGAAAGGGCAGCACATTCTGGTTTGTACTGCCCAATGTCCAATGATGAAGTGATTGGAGCCTTGCGGTCTGTCGCTTCTTATTTAATCTTTTCCCTGATCTTCGTCAGGTACTTTTTCATTCCTTCTGCATCTTTGTTATTGATGATTTCCAGCAGGTTCTTCAGCTCCAGGCGGATATTCTCCACTTGCGACGGAGTGCGTGGATTGAACAGAATCTCCTGCAGCAGGTAATCGTCTTCGTTGAGCAACCCTTTGGCAATGGCCATGTGCTTCTTGAAGGTAGTTCCCGGTGCCTCCTGGTGCTTCATCACCGCCGAGAATACGAAGGTGGATACGAACGGGATGGACAGGGAGTATGCCACCGTCTCGTCATGCTCGTCGAATGTATATTCAAAGATGTTCAGCTTCATGGTCTGGTAGAGGTCTTTGAAGAAGATTTTCCCCAGATGATCGCCCTCGCTGATGATGATGGCGTTCTCGCTGCTCAGATTGCTGAGGCTGGCAAATGTGGGGCCGAACATGGGGTGTGTGGACACATAGCGGAAGCCGCTTTCTTCGTAGAACTTCTTCAGTCCGGTCTTTACGGAAGCAATGTCGCTGATGATGCAGTCTTTGGGCAGCACGGGCAGCACCTTGTGGAAGGCATCCAGCGTGTACTTCACCGTAGCGGCATTGATGACCAGTTCCGGTTCAAAGTCCTTGATTTCTTCCAGCGTAGTGTAGCGGTAGGTGTTGTAGACAAAGCGCAGTTGGTGCGGGTTGACGTCGAACACGGCCGTCTCGTGCTGAAAACTCAGGATGTCTGTAAAGAAGGAGCCCATCTTGCCGGCTCCGAGTATTAATATTCTCATAGGGGATCACTTATTTATCACTTCCATTTGTTGCCTCACGCTCTCCTCGTGTATTGCCTCGAATACATGCTTGATGAATTCTGCGTCCATGCCCAGGAGTGTACCTTGCGAGCCGCGCTTATCCAGGATTTCGTTGTAGCGTCCGGTTTGCAGGATGGTCATGTCGTGTTCCTTCTTGTAGGTACCGATTTCACGGGCCACGCGCATGCGCTTGGCAAGTTCCTGCATCAGGTTGTTGTCGCATTCGTCAATCTGCTTGCGCAGTTCGCTCAGGTTCTCGGTGCTTTGCGTTTCCTTACGGATGACGAGCAGGTTGAGGATGTAGTCCAGCACATCCGGGGTTACTTGCTGGGCGGCATCGCTCCAGGCGCAATCCGGGTTGCAATGGCTTTCGATGATGAGGCCGTTGAAGCCGAGGTCCATGGCCTGCTGGCAGAGTGGAGCAACCAACTCGCGCTTCCCACCGATGTGGCTGGGGTCGCAGATGATGGGCAGGTTGGGGATGCGGCGACGTAACTCAATGGGGATGTGCCATTGCGGCAGATTGCGGTAGAGCTTCTTGTCGTAGCTGCTGAAACCGCGGTGGATAACGCCCAGACGCCTCAGTCCGGCATTGTTGATGCGTTCCAGGGCTCCGATCCACAGTTCGAGATCGGGATTAACCGGGTTCTTTACCAATACCGGGATGTCGACGCCTTTCAGGGCATCTGCTATTTCTTGCACGGCAAAAGGATTGGCAGTGGTACGGGCGCCTACCCACAGGATGTCGATGCCGGCTTTCAGGCATTCGTATACATGCTTGGCGGTGGCCACTTCGGTAGAGACATACATACCGGTTTCTTTCTTCACTTCCTTCAGCCAGGCAAGGCCTTCTACGCCGATACCTTCGAAGCCACCCGGTTTGGTGCGCGGTTTCCAGATACCTGCACGGAATATTTTGAGACCTTTGTCTGCCAATTGTTTGGCGGTGCTCATTACTTGTTCTTCAGTCTCGGCACTACACGGGCCGGCAATTACCAGGGGGCGTTTGTTTTCAACGCCGGGCAGGGTGAGGGGTTCTAATTCTAATTCCATAATCGTTGTTCTATAGTTTAATAATTCGTTTTGCTTTTTGGGGGAGGATTCTACCGATTTCGGGCTAAAAATATTCACATTCATTAGCGCTGAAGCTCCCGCGGAGCTAAAAATATTCACATCTGTTAGTAATAGAGCTCCCGTGGGGGTGTCCGGGTACCCGGAAGGTTCCGCCGGAGCTCAATTGGTGCCTTCAGGGCTTCGGAAGGGTCCGCCGGAGCTCCCGTGGGGATATCCGAGTACCCGGAAGGTTCTGCCGGAGCTCCCGTTGGGGTGTCATTGGGCAATCTCCTTGATGCGCTTCAGTGCTTCGGCCAACTTTTCGTCTTTACAGCAAAGCGAAATGCGGATGTATCGCTTTCCGTTGCTTCCGAAGATGAATCCCGGAGTGATGAAGACTCTTGCCTCATGCAGTACGCGTTCGGTCAGTTCTTCCACATCGGTGCAGCTGTCGGGAATCTTGCCCCAAAGGAACATACCTACCTGATTTTCATCGTAAGTGCAGCCCAGGGTGTGCATGATTTCGCCTGCCAGTTGTCGACGGTTGCGGTAGTTGCGGTTGTTGCCGTCGTACCAGTCTTGTTCGGCTTCCAGTGCAGTGGCGGCGGCCAGTTGCATGGCGCGGAACATGCCGCTGTCGATGTTGCTCTTCACTTTCAGTATCCACTGCACGAAGTCTGCGTTCGAGGCAAGCATACCGATACGCCAACCCGGCATATTGTGGCTCTTGCTCATGGAGTTGAACTCGATGCAGCAATCCTTGGCACCCGGCACGCTGAGAATGCTGATGGGGTGTTCGTTCAGAATAAAGCTGTACGGATTGTCGTTGACGATGACAATATCCTTGCGGCGGGCAAAGTCTACGAGTTTCTGATACAGTTCCGGCGTTGCATTGGCTCCTGTCGGCATATTGGGATAGTTGGTCCACATCAGCTTGACGCGGCTCATGTCCATCTGCTCCAGTTCGTCGAAGTCGGGCATCCAGCCATTCTCTTCTTTCAGGTTGTAGTTCACCACTTCGGCGCCCAGTATCTTGCTCAGTGAGGTGTAAGTAGGGTAGCCTGGATTTGGTACCAATACCTGCTCGCCCGGGTTGACGAAGGCCAGCGTGACGTGCAGAATGCCTTCTTTAGAACCGATCAGCGGTTGTATCTCCGTATTGGGATTCAGCTCAACGTCGTACCATTTCTTGTACCATGTGGCAAAGCTACGGCGCAGCTCGGGGATGCCCACATACGGCATATAGCCGTGTCCGTCGGGGTTCTGCGCTTCCCGGCACAGTGTTTCAATCGTCTGTTCAGAGGGTGGCATGTCGGGGCTACCGATGCCCAAACTGATTACATCTTTACCTTCGGCATTCATTTGTGCCACTTCCTTCAGTTTCTTCGAGAAGTAGTATTCGCTTACGCTTGCCAGGCGGTCGGCAGGTCTTATTTTAGATGTTTGATTTTCCATCTTCATATTCTCCTAATATTTTAAGTTCTTTAGTCAAAGGGCTGATTGCTGCAATGGACTGCTTGTATCTCAATACATTGTCGAAAGCAACGTCTACGTAAAATTGGTATTCCCATTCCCGGCCGATGATGGGCAGGGATTGTATCTTTGTCAGGTTGATGTTGTAGAAAGACAGGATGGACAATACTTGCGACAAGCTCCCTTCCGTATGCGGCAGTGTGAATACCATGCTTGCCTTGTTAACGTCCTTGTTGCGGTGACGGTTCAACTCATCTACCTGCCAAGGGTCGGCCACTACCAGAAAACGGGTGAAGTTATGCTTGTTCGTCTCAATGCCTTCCTGCAGAACCTTCATTCCATAGCGCTCGGCAGCGGCTTTGGAGCAGATGGCGGCGTGCCCTTTCAGGTTCTCGGTCTTGATGATTTCGGCGCTCAGGGCAGTATCTTCGCCCTCCACTACTTTGATTTTGGGATGCTGGCTGAGGAACTCGCGGCATTGCATCAGGGCGATGGGGTGGGAGTTGACTTCGGTGATGTCGTCCCAATCCTCGTCGGGCAGGCATACAAAGCTGTGGGAGATGCGTAACTTGTATTCTCCTACGATTTGTGTTCCGCTCTGTCGCAGCAACTCGTTGTTGTGCAGCAAGCTGCCTGCAATGGTGTTCTCTATCGCCAGCATACCGATGGTCTGGCTGTCTTTCTTGACGGCAGCAAATACGTCTTCAAAGCTGCCGCAACAGATTAACTCTATTTCTTCTCCTTCGAAGTACTTGTGTGCGGCAATGTCATGATACGAGCCTAATGTTCCTTGGATAGCTACCTTTTTCATTCTGTTTATTATCTTGGTTATATTACAAAAAAATCCCGCGTCCATACGATGGAGCGGGATTCAGTATATTACTTACTTAGTTCTCTATTCAGTTCTTAAGCATCACTGTCACTTGACACATACAAACTCCCGCTCTACTTTCTGGCTAAAGTAAAAGTAAAAAAAGAAGTAATATGCGTAAGTAAATGACTTCATACTTGTATTCTCTGTTTATGAATTACGCGACAAAAGTAATGCTTTTCTTTTATATACAAACAAAAAACAATATTTTTTTTGAGGATAGTAACAAATTTACTTATTAGAGTCCTAATATGTTGCCTGTACTGCCTCCGGGCTGGTTGCCATATTGCCCGTCGATGCCCTGAACTTCTTTCGGATTCAGTTCAAGCCCTTTCTTCATATCTTCTACGGATCCTTCCTTGTCACCGTTCAGCAACTTGGCGCGGCCGCGTTCGTGGTAGGCTTCGGCAAAGTTGGGATTCAGCTCGATGGCTTCGTCAAAGAGGGCGATGGCTTCGGTCAACTTCTTCTGGACGATGTAGAGCTGCCCCAGGTAAAGGAAGGCTTGCTCGTTGAAGGGGTTCAGGTCCGTTACGTTGCGATAGTCGGCTTCGGCCTCTTCTTGGGCGCCGGTGGCTTCTTTTATCTTTCCGCGCAGCAAGATGGCACTTTCGTCTTCCGGGTCGTGTGCCAGGATGGCGTCGATGTCTTCCATGGCTTCCGGGTATTGCTGCATCTTGGTCAGGGCTTCGGCACGCAGCAGGCGGGCTTCGGTGAAGTAATCATCCAGCACGATGGCCTTGGTGAGGTGGGCGATGCACATGATGCCGTCGCCTTGGCCGTTGTCGGCTTTGCCCAGCAGGTAGTGCGCCATGGCGTTGCCTTCTTCTATTTCGATGGCTTTCTTGGCAGCCTCTGCCATGGCCGGATAATCTTCCTGCATGTAGCAGACGTTGGCAAGGGTGAGGTAGGTGGCGGTATGTTCCGAATCTATCCGGGTCATGCGCTCCAATAGCTTACGGGCATCATCCAGTTCGCCAGTCTGGATGTAGACTTGTGACAGATAGCTCATCGTTTCGAAGTCTTCCTGGATGGCAAGGGCCTCCGTGAAGCATTTGATGGCATAGTCTGCACGTCCCATGCGTTGTGCGCGCATGCCGTCGTACTTGAATATTTCAAAATTCTTCTGGTCGTTTTTTTGTTTCTCGTCTGCCGGAGTCTCTGACTTGCCGGAGAAAAAAGATTTAAAGAATCCCATGATATATATGATTTATAATGTTTGGCGGCAAAAGTAGTAAATTATTTCTTGATTTGCAGCATTCCGTTGACGGCAATTACTTGACCTTCATCTAGTAATTGGCGCAATGTCTCTGCGAGCGCTTCTTTTTCAACGGAAAGTAGTCCGGCCAGGGTGGCAGGCGTCATGGTTTGTCCGGATAGGGCATGGAGCACTTGCGTGGTAAGTTCTGCGGTGGAGACACCTTCTGCCGTACCTTTGTCTTTCAGGCTGATGCAGGTGTCGCATTGTCCGCAGTTGTGTTCGTTCTTCTCTCCGAAGTAGCGCAGCAGGATGCGGCTGCGGCATACGGTGTCGTTGGTCACATAGTCCAGCATGGCGTTGATGCGCTTTTCGTAGCGCTCTTTGCGTTCCTCGTATACGCTGGGGGGGATTTGCAGGTGTCGCATTTCTACCCGCTCGCGCGTGTATATTATATAAGGTGTCTTTTTATGCGGGATATAGCTGACGATGCGCAACTTGGCGAGGTGGATGAGCTGCTCGTATATCTGCCTGCGGGTAAGTCCGGTACGTGCGGCAAGCGAACTTTCGTTGATGAAAGCATAGTCGGTGAACAGGCCGGTGTAGGAACGCAATACGGTTTGGATGAGCTTGTCCATATCTTCTCCCATCTCACGCAGCTTGTAGAGCTCGTCCCTGCGGATAGTAAAGAGCAGGCGGGAGGCGTTGTCCTGCTCGTCGGTATATTCCAGATAGCCTGCTTGTGTCAGTATCTTCAGGGCGCTGTCTACGGGGACAGGGAAGTACTTGAACTTCCGGCAGAAGTCTTCGATGTTGAATTCGCGCACGCAGTCCAGTCCGTCGCCCATAGCCATCTGGTAGTAGTATTGCAGATGCTCATACACTTCCTTGATATACTCTTTCTCGGGGAAAGTGTCGGGGATGCGTTTGTGGAGCGTGGTCTTGTCCGACTTGCCATAGAGGATGACGGCGTAAGCTTTCTGCCCGTCGCGTCCGGCACGTCCGGCTTCCTGGAAGTATGCTTCTATGGAGTCGGGGAGATCCAGGTGGATGACGATGCGTACATCCGGTTTGTCTATACCCATGCCGAAGGCGTTGGTGGCTACCATGACGCGGCTTTCACCCGTCTGCCAACGTTGCTGGCGGATGTCTTTGGTGGCATCGTCCAGTCCGGCATGATAGAAGTCGGCGGTGATGTCTTCGTTATGCAGCAGTTCGGTGATTGCTTTGGTGCGGCGTCGGTTGCGCACGTAGATGATGGCACTGCCGGGCATGCGGCGCNAAGTCGGCGGTGATGTCTTCGTTATGCAGCAGTTCGGTGATTGCTTTGGTGCGGCGTCGGTTGCGCACGTAGATGATGGCACTGCCGGGCATGCGGCGCAGGATGTGCAGCAGTTCTCCCGTCTTGTTCTCTGTTTTCCGTACGATGTAGGCGAGGTTCTTGCGTTCGAAGCTCATGCGGAAGACATTCTCCTTGCGGAAGTGCAGGCGTGCCTGGATATCTTTTACTACTTCGGGGGTGGCAGTGGCGGTCAGTGCAAGGACGGGGACGCCGGGAAGCAGTTCGCGTATCTCGGCTATTTTCAGGTAGGCAGGGCGGAAGTCATATCCCCATTGGGAGATGCAGTGGCTTTCGTCTACGGTGATCATGCTGATTTTCATCTTCTGCAATTTGGTGCGGAAGATTTCCGTGCCCAGCCGTTCGGGGGAGATATAGAGGAACTTGAAGTTGCCGAAGATACAATTCTCCAGTGTGACGATAATCTCTTGCCGGCTCATGCCGGAGTAGATGGCAAGTGCTTTGATGCCTCGCTTCTTCAGGTTCTGCACCTGGTCTTTCATCAAAGCTATCAGGGGGGTGATGACCAGGCAAAGCCCTTCCTGGGCAAGCGCCGGGACTTGGAATGTTATGGATTTGCCGCCTCCCGTCGGCATTAGTCCCAAGGTGTCTTTTCCTTCGCCAATGCTGGTTATGATGTCTTCCTGGATGCCCCGGAAGTCATCATAACCCCAGTATTGCTTTAAGATAGACTTGTACATATATAAGAAGGTGATAGAGTGATAAGGTGGTAGGGTGATAGGGGGGATGTTGCTTCATCACTCTATCACCTTATCACCCTATCACTTTTTAGTTAGGTTTTATATCCTCAATCTGCAACTGTACCTCGCCGCGCTTATGCGTATTTTCCTCGATGGTATAGCAGATGTCGAACGAACGTTTGGACTTGATGAAACGTACATGCGAACTTTGTCCGAAGGCAATGCCGTTCATGACATTGTTCGACTTGTTGTCTACCAATTCCAGCTTGATGTGCTCCTGGTCGCGTCCTACGACTTTGCTGGTGCCATAGTCGTACACATTGTGCGTGCAGAATACGGGCTTGGTGTTGTCGGGACCGAAAGGATTGAACTTCTTCAAGTCGCTGGCAAACTTCGGAGTTATGTCTCTGAAGTCAATCTCGGCATCTATATCAATCACCGCACTGGTCTGTTCGGGCAGGATATGTTTGGAAACAAATTCTTCAAAGCGCTCCGTAAAGGCTTGTACATTCTCCACTTTCATGGAGAGTCCGGCAGCGTATGTATGCCCGCCGAAGTTTTCCAGCAGGTCGCGGCAGTATTCTATGGCCTTGTATACATCGAAGCCTGAGACGGAACGTGCAGAACCGGTTGCCATATCATCCGTCCGGGTCAAAACCACGGCAGGACGGTAATAGACTTCCGTCAGTCGGGAAGCCACAATGCCGATAACACCTTTGTGCCAGTCTTCATTATACAGTACGATGGAACGGCGGTCTGCCAGTCCGTCCAGCCCGGCAACAATCTGATTGGCTTCCTCGGTCATGGTCTTGTCGAGGTCTTTGCGGGTTTCGTTATATTGGTTAATCTGCCCGGCCTTTTCCAGTGCCAGGGAGAAGTCTTTTTCCGTAAGCAGGTCTACGGCCTCTTTTCCGTTCTGTATGCGCCCCGAAGCGTTGATGCGGGGACCGATCTTGAACACGATATCACTTACCGTGATGTCCTTGTCCGTCAGTCCGCAGACGTCGATAATTGCTTTCAAGCCCACGCTGGGGTTGCTGTTCAGCTGTTTCAGTCCGTGGTAGGCCAGGATGCGGTTCTCTCCCATGATGGGCACGATGTCCGAAGCAATGCTGACAGCGCAGAGATCCAGTAAAGGGATCAGGTGATGGAATTCGATGCCGTTGCTTATGGCGAATGCCTGCATGAACTTGAAGCCTACTCCGCAACCGGACAGGTGTTCGTAAGGATAGGTGTTGTCTTCCCGTTTGGCATTCAGGATGGCTACGGCAGGAGGCAGCACGTCGTCGGGAACGTGGTGGTCGCAAATGATGAAGTCGATGCCTTTCTCTTTGGCATACGTTATTTCATCGACGGCCTTGATGCCGCAATCCAGCACAATGATAAGCCCTACGCCGGTTTCGGCAGCGTAGTCCACTCCTTTGGTCGAAACCCCGTAGCCTTCGTTATAGCGGTCGGGGATGTAGTAGTCAATGTTCGAATAGAACTGTTGAATAAACTTGTAGACCAGTGCCACGGCTGTGGTGCCGTCTACGTCATAATCTCCATAAATAAGAACGCGCTCTTTCTTTCCCATTGCCTTGTTCAGGCGCTCTACGGCCACATCCATATCCTTCATAAGGAAAGGGTCGTATAGGTCCGGTAGTTGCGGGCGGAAAAACTTCCGGGCACTGGCTGCCGTCGTTATTCCCCGCTCCACCAGCAATCCCCCAAGTATCGGGCTAATTCCCAATTCTTGGGCCAGTTGTTGGCTTGCTTCTGCCTGTTCGGGTGTAATGGGTTGATAATTCCATTTGTGAGTCATTTTATATATTATTTTTTCTTTTTTCTATCTCCAAGTGCCAGAGCATAAAACTCCAACAAGGTGTAAAGGTATGAAAAACTCTTGAAACGGAGGTGAATTCTTTAGAAAATATTCTTAATGATATGTATTCTCTGCCGAAAAGCCCTTATTTTTGCATGAATTTTAAAAAGGACGATTATGCTTACTTTTATCTCTTGCGCCAAGACGATGGCATCGCGCAGTTCCGTAGCCGTACCCGAAGTAACGATCCCGAAGTTTGAGAGGGAGGCTGTGGAGAACGCACTCGAAATGTCGCAGTACCCGGCACCGGAGTTGGAAAAACTCCTGCGTGTGAATGCGAAGATTGCTGCTGAGAACCGTTTGCGCTACCACGATTTCTGTTCGGCAGACAATCGTCCGATGCCTGCCATTTGCGCCTATACGGGTGCCGTCTTTAAACGTATTCTTCCGAAGGACTTCACAGTGGACGATTTCTATTACGCGCAAGAGCATCTGCGTATCACTTCATTTCTTTACGGTCTGCTTCGCCCGCTGGATGGCATCAAGCCTTACCGCCTTGAAGGGGATGTACGCCTGCCGGAGAAGGGAGGAGTCTCCATGTTCGATTATTGGAAGCCTTTGCTGACCGATTATTTCATCTCGGAAATCAAGAAGCAGGGAGGCGTACTCGTCAATCTGGCAAGCGGCGAAATGAAGGACCTGTTCGATTGGAAGCGGGTGGAGCAGGAAGTACGCGTCATCACTCCCGAATTCCAGGTGTGGAAAGGCGGGCAGTTGAAAACAATCGTTATATATGCCAAGATGTGCCGCGGAGAAATGGCACGCTTCATCATTAAGCACCGCATCGAACACCCCGAAGATTTGAAGGCTTTCTCGTGGGAGGGGTTTGAACTGGATGCGGAGAAATGTTCGGAAAATCACTTGCAGTTTACTCTTCTAAACCCTTAGTCTCCTGGAGATCGTGTGAAAGGTATATGCATATTGTACCATGAACGTAATTATTTACAATGAGAAGGGAGAAAAATTCAGTCGTTATTTGAGGGTACCTCAGTCGTATACTTAGGGTATCTCTGTCGTATACTTAGGGTGCCTCAGTCGTATACTGAGATACCCTCAATTCATCATGTTGGTAATCAGGTGATTATAAACCTGCATTTTGAAGCTTTCAGAATTAATTTATTCGTACAAACAAGCTTATCTCCTGGTCATACAAGAAATTAATCTTTTATTTGCGCAAAGTGAGGATTCTAATGCGCAAAAAGAGCGTAAAATTTGTAAATGAACGCATACTTTTGCCATTACGAAAGACGTCTGACGAAAAAATAATAACTTTAACACGAAGGAATAAAGGTGGGCAAAGAGAATCCCCCCCCCTCTAAATGTCTCTTTGCCTGCTTAGTTCCTATTATAAACAAAGGAGAAATGAAAATAGGTGTCGATTTAGGTGGAACCAATATGCGGGTTGCCCTGGTAAAGAATGGAGTAATTGTAAAGAAAGAGATTATCCGGTGTCCTTCCAAAGGTACCGAGCAGGAAGTGTTACTCTGTCTGGAGAGTTTGATTGACCGTATGATGTGTGCGGAAGTAGAAGGCATAGGTGTCGGCGTACCTTCGGTGGTGGATGCTAAGGAGGGTATTGTATATAATGTGACAAATATACCTTCGTGGACGGAAGTGCCGCTGAAGAAGCTGCTGGAAAAGCGTTTCTCTGTTCCCGCATACATCAATAATGATTCTAATTGCTTTGCTTTAGGTGTCAAACTGTTTGGTGAAGGGCAAGGATATCGCGATATGGTTGGTATGACTATCGGCACCGGTGTAGGAACGGGTATTATTATTAACGGTGAATTGTATTGTGGACGAAATACCGGTGCGGGTGAAGTGGGAGAGCTTCCTTATCTCTCTTCCAACTTCGAGCATTATTGCAGTAGCGGCTTCTTTGTCCGATATCATAATATGACGGGAAAGGAGGCTGCGGAGAAGGCTGCTTCGGGCGATGCGGATGCTTTGGCTATTTGGGATGAATTCGGTTCCCACTTGGGTGAGTTGATGAAAGCGGTTCTCTTTACGTATGATCCGGAAGCTATCGTGATAGGCGGGGGAATTGCATCGGCTTTCAGTTTTTATGAGCCTTCCATGCGCAGGGCGATGCAAAGTTTTCCTTATGCAGAAACAGTAAGGCGGGTGAAGATCCTTGTGACCCGGGTAGAGGATGTGGCTTTGTTGGGAGCTTCGGCTTTAGTTCGTGATTTGAATTAGATAATAGATTAAGTAAGAATAGAAATAAACGTTTTTAGTTATGAAAAGTAACCTGATAAAATCGTTGGCTTTGTGCGGCTGTTTTGTAGCTGCTGCGACTTCTTGCCAGAACCGTGATTTGTTGGCAGACGATCTTTTGCTTTCCGATGGGTGGAGCGTACAGTCCTCTGCCAAGACAGCCTTGTCGGGCGAACAGTTGTCTGTACCTCAGGCGGAAATAGAAGGTTGGTATGATGCGGTAGTACCTTCTACCGTAATGGGAACATTGACCCGGAACGGATTGTATAAGGATGCGTTGGAGGGTATGAATTATAAGGATATCGACAAGTCGCTGTTTGATACGACCTGGTGGTACCGGAAAGAGTTTGAATTGCCGCAACCGGCCAAAGGGCAACATGTATCGTTGATGTTCGATGGCATAAGCTATGCTGCCAATATCTGGCTGAACGGAAAGCAGATAGCAAACCGTGATTCTTTTTATGGAACCTTCCGCCGTCATAAACTCGACATCACGGATGTGGTCGGTGAAAAGAATGTATTGGCAGTCGAGGTATTCCGTGCCCGGCCCGGAGAACCGAACATCGGTTTTGTGGACTGGAATCCGCGTCCGGTGGATGAGAGCATGGGTATCTTCCGTGAAGTACGCGTCTTGACAAGCGGTGAAGTGGAAATGGCGGATGCTGCCGTACACTCCAAAGTCAATACAGAAACTTTGGATGAGGCTTGGCTGACGGTAGAAGCCCGATTGACAAACAACTCAGGGGAGGCCGTGACAGGACAATTGAAAGGTGTATTGGAAGGCCAAACGTTCAGCATTCCGGTATCACTTGCTGCCGGAGAAGCCAAAGTGGTGAAAGTGACTTCGGAAGAAGCTGGTTTGCTACATCTGAAGAATCCCCGGCTGTGGTGGTGCCAGAATATGGGCAAACCGGAAATGTACAGCATGGATCTGGCTTTTGAAGTCAATGGCAAAGTGTCGGATAAAGAAACGGTGGACTTCGGTGTGCGTGAGGTAAAGGATTACCTTACGGAAGAAGGCGCCCGTGGCTTCTTGCTGAACGGCAAGAAGGTGCTGGTGAGAAGTGCCGGTTGGACGGATGATATTTTTCTGCGCGATACTCCCGAGAGTAATGAAACTCAGGTGAAGTATGTACGTGATATGAATTTGAATTCCATCCGTTTTGAGAATATCTGGGGTACTTCACAGAATGTATACGACCTTTGCGACCGTTACGGACTGTTGGTATTGGTAGGTTGGAGCTGCCATTGGGAATGGGACAATTATCTTGGTTCGCCGTGCGATGAATATGGTGGTATAAAGACGGAGCACGATATGGACTTGATAACCCGTTCGCTGAACGACCAGGTGTTGTGGTTGCGCAATCATCCCAGCATCATCGCATGGTTTGTAGGTAGTGACATGATGCCGCGTCCTGAATTGGAGAAACGTTATAAAGCATGCTTGGAACAGATAGACAATCGCCCGTATATCACTGCTGCCAAAGAAATGACCAGTGAGATAAGCGGCCCCAGCGGTATGAAGATGGCCGGTCCTTACGAATACGTAGCACCCAATTATTGGTATGCCAAGGAAGCCCCCGGCGGCGCTTTCGGTTTTAATACGGAGACGGGTATCGGTGCACAACTTCCCGTCATCGAGTCCATTCGTAAGATGATACCGGCGGATAAACTTTGGCCGCTGAATGAGGAATGGGATTATCATTGTACGGCTTCCTCCACGGATATGAATACCCTGCGTGTACTTACGGAGAATATTACATCCCATTACGGAGAAGCAAAAGATCTGGACGATTATCTCCGGAAAGCCGATTTGCTGAATTATGAGGGCACACGTGCCATGTTTGAAGCCTTCCGTGTCAACATTCCCCGTGCTACGGGCATTGTGCAATGGATGCTTAATTCTGCGTGGCCGTCATTGTACTGGCAGTTGTATGACCACTATTTAGTGCCTACTTCCGCTTATTATTCGGTGAAGAAAGGCAATGCAACTCAGCAGTTGATTTACGACTATGGCAAGAAAGCCGTCTTTGCTGTGAACGAAGGATTGGATGCACGGCAGGTGAAAGGCAAAATGATGCTTTATGACCTGAACGGCAAGTTACTGACAGAGAAAGAAGTGGATTTGCAGGTTCCTCCTTATGAAGTGGTAAAGGCTTTTGATATTCCTACACCGGCTGACAATGCTTTCCTGATGCTGCAATTGTCTGACGGACAAGGCACCCGTCTGGCAGATAATTTCTACTGCTTGTCTGCTACCGATGATGTGTACGATTGGGCAAAGTCGAGCTGGTATCAGTCTCCGATCAAGAAACCGGCTGATTTTACGAAACTGGCTTCTATGCCGCAGGCTGATTGCACGGTGGAGACCTTGACGAAGCAAGACAGTGACGGCACATTGGTAGAAGTAAAGTTGACGAATGCTTCTTCCGCTTTGGCATTCTTCCTCCGTTTGTCATTGATGGATAGTCAGGGTGAATTACTCAAGCCGGTATTTTGGGAGGACAATTATCTTTCTCTCGCTCCCGGGGAGACAAGAACCGTGCAATGTCTTATCCCTCAATCGGTAGACTTTGCATCTCCCGTTACCTTGACTGTTTCCGGCTGGAACTTGGCGAAGAAATATCTGGAGCTTGATTTGCAAAAGAAGAAATAAGTGGCTAACTTGCACTCTGTATGGTTAGATTGATACTATTGACTGATTTTACAGAAGCATTTGCCCATAATTTATTAAGGGGCATTCTGGAGTATTCCAAAGGTCGCGAGCCTTGGGTGGTATGCCGGATGCCCCCTTCTTATAAGCAGTCTTACGGTATTCCCGGTGTATTGGAATGGGCTAAGAAGTGGCAGGCCGATGCCATTATAGCCCAATTCAATGATAATGATGAAGTGGAATTGTTCCGGGAAAATGGTATCGTTGCACTGGCTCAGGATTTCCAATCCCGCTTTTCCGTTATTCCTAACATCACGAGTAGATACGAATTGACCGGGCAGATGGCTGCCGACTTCTTCTTGCAGAAAGGTTTCCGGAATTTTGCTTTCTATGGTTATAAGGATGTGGTTTGGTCCGAGGAACGCTATATGGGGTTCCGCAACCGGATTATGGAGAAAGGATTGGGTGATAATTTCTTTGAATATAAGAATCAACCCCTGGAAAATCTTTGGTATTATGAATCAGAGCCTTTGGCCGATTGGATAAAGTCGTTGCCCCACCCGGTTGCATTGATGGCTTGTGATGATACGCGGGGAAACAAGATTATGGAGATGTGCCAGGTGTTAGGCATCAATATCCCGGAAGAAATTGCCGTATTGGGAGTGGACAATGACGAGATTATCTGTAACTTGTCCGAACCTCCCCTGTCCAGCGTAAGCCTGAACATCGTGAAAGGAGGATATGAAGCAGCCCGGCTGATCGACAGATTGATTCATAACGAAGCTACTTCTTGTGAGGATGTCATCATACAACCCATAACTATTGTAAACAGACTGTCTACCGATATTTATGCCACTGATAACCCTGCTATATTGGCAGCACTAAAATATATCCACCAGAACTTGGCGAATAAGATCAATGTGGAAGATATTGTAAAACAAGTCCCCCTATCCAGGCGTTTGTTGGAGATTCGTTTCAGGCAAGTGACGGGGCAATCTATTTACCAATATATATCCGATCTGCGGATGGAGCGTTTTTCCCAGTTGCTGCTGGCAAGTACCGAACCGATTGCAGATCTTGCCATGCAGGTAGGGCTTGCCGATTCCAAAAATCTGGCACGCCAGTTCAAACTGTGGAAAGGCTGTACCCCCGTTGAATACCGCAAACGGAACAAAGTCAGTTAAGACTTACTTCTTCTTTCTCAAATCCCGTCCCTCATATTTACAGATAGCCTCAATCCATTCCTCTTCCAGCGGCTTGGACTCATGTTTGTCAAGGTCGAAGGTTACCATGACGGAGGTACAGATGCACTTTACTTCTTGTGTCTCTGTATCAATGACACGTTGCACCAGATGAAAACTCTTGGTGCCGATTTCTGTTACGGCAGTCTGTACGGCAATGTGGTCGGAACCATAGATTTGTGCAAGGAAGTCTGCTTCGATGTGAACAACGACGATGCCGTCTTTTTCCCAATCGACGTGCGGGCATACGGAAGCAAAGTATTCGGTCTTTCCCAGATCGTAAAAAGAGAAATAGACCGTGTTGTTTACATGGCCGAATTTATCAACATCATTGAAGCGTAGTTGTATAGGCAGGGTGTGGTTAAATTGAATTTCTTCCATTGTTTTCTCTTAAACTTTGTTTATTTCGCTGCAAAAATACTATTTTTGCACGTTAATCACTGATTTATGCATCAAGAAATGATAGAAGATATTAAAAAAGCCTGCCAGGTGATGGCTGAAGGCGGGATTATTCTATACCCTACCGATACAATCTGGGGCATAGGCTGTGACGCTACCAACGAAGAAGCGGTGCGCCGTGTGTACGAAATCAAGCAACGCTCTGACAGTAAGGCGATGCTGGTGTTGGTGGACTCTTCCGTAAAGGTGGATTTCTATGTGCAGGATGTGCCGGAGGTAGCTTGGGATTTGATTGAACTGGCGGACAAGCCTCTCACCATTATTTATTCCGGAGCACGCAATCTGGCTCCCAACCTGATAGCCGAAGACGGCAGCGTGGGCATCCGGGTGACGAATGAGGAATTCTCAAAACGCCTTTGCCAGCAGTTCCGTAAGGCGATAGTCTCTACTTCCGCCAATATCAGCGGACAACCTTCGCCAGGCAATTTCAGTGAAATAAGTGAGGAGATAAAGTCAGCAGTCGACTATATTGTAGGAGTACGTCAAGAGGAAATGGGACGTCCGAAACCGTCCAGTATCATCAAACTGGATAAAGGCGGAGTGATTAAGATTATCCGCGAATAAAAAGAAAGATGGCAGGAGAAAAGAGAAGTTTATTACAGCGCTTTATTATATGGCGCGAACAAAAGATTAAGGAAAAGCAGTTCATTCTGATACTCAGCTTTTTGGTCGGTATCTTTACGGCGTTTGCAGCATTGATACTGAAGGCCATCATACACTGGATTCAGAATTTCCTGACGGAAAACTTTAATTCTACGGAGGCCAACTACCTCTATTTGGTTTATCCGGTAGTAGGTATCTTCCTGACAGGATTATTTGTTCGCTACATAGTGAAGGACGATATCAGTCATGGAGTTACCAAGATTTTGTATGCCATATCCCGGAGGCAGGGACGCATCAAGCGCCATAATACTTGGTCGTCTATCCTGGCCAGTTCTATCACGATCGGCTTCGGTGGATCAGTAGGAGCGGAGGCACCTATTGTTTTGACCGGTTCGGCTATTGGTTCCAATCTGGGAAGCATCTTCAAGATGGAACACCGTACGCTGATGCTGTTGGTGGGGTGTGGTGCTGCCGGTGCCGTGGCAGGTATCTTTAAGGCGCCGATTGCGGGATTGGTATTTACGCTGGAAGTCTTGATGATAGATTTGACCATGTCTTCCCTGCTACCCCTGTTGATATCTGCCGTAACGGCGGCTACGGTCTCTTATATTGTGACAGGGACGGAAGCCATGTTTAAATTCCATCTGGATCAAGCTTTTGAGCTGGAGCGTATTCCGTATGTCATTATGCTCGGCATTCTTTGCGGACTGGTTTCGCTGTATTTTACCCGTGCCATGTATTCGGTAGAGGGCGTTTTCGGTAAACTGAAGACACCATACAAAAAGCTGATACTGGGAGGAACCATGCTGAGTATTCTTATCTTCCTCTTTCCGCCGCTCTATGGTGAAGGATATGACACGATAGAATTGCTGCTGAACGGAGTAAGCAATGCTCAATGGGACACGGTGATGAACAACTCCTTCTTTTATGGACATGGAGATATGCTGTTGATTTACCTGGTGCTGATAGTCCTTTTTAAAGTCTTTGCTTCGAGTGCGACGAATGGCGGCGGTGGTTGTGGTGGTATATTTGCACCTTCCTTGTATTTGGGGTGTATTGCCGGCTTTATTTTCTCGCATTTCAGCAATGAATTTGAGATGACAGCTTTCCTGCCTGAGAAGAACTTTGCTTTGATGGGGATGGCGGGTGTTATGAGTGGCGTTATGCATGCTCCATTGACGGGTGTCTTCCTGATAGCCGAGTTGACGGGAGGTTACGATCTCTTCCTGCCGTTGATGATTGTTTCCGTAAGTTCATACCTTACTATTATTATGTTCGAACCGCATAGTATCTACTCCATGCGTTTAGCAAAGAAGGGTGAACTATTGACACATCACAAGGATAGGGCTGTACTAACCTTGATGAAAGTAGAAAATGTAGTAGAGCAGGACTTTGTAGTGGTACATCCCGAAATGGATTTAGGTGAATTGGTCAAAGCAATTTCTGCTTCACACCGTAATATATTTCCGGTGACAGATAAGGCTGGGGTATTGATTGGCATTGTCTTATTGGACGATATCCGGAACATAATGTTCCGTCAGGAGTTATATCATCGTTTTACGGTAGGCAAGTTGATGACTTCCGCTCCCGCACGTCTGTACGATACGGACAGTATGGAACAGGTGATGCGTACTTTCGATGATACAAAGGCCTGGAACCTGCCGGTAGTGGATGCAGATGGCAAATACCTCGGCTTCGTTTCCAAATCAAAGATATTTAATTCGTACCGACAAGTGCTGGTACATTTTTCAGAAGACTAAAATGGTATGGTGAAGAAAGAAGATTTAAGAATTGTGTATATGGGTACTCCCGACTTTGCGGTGGAGGCTCTCCGTTGTTTGGTGGAAGGTGGCTATAATGTGGTAGGTGTCATTACGATGCCGGACAAGCCTGCCGGGCGAGGACATAAACTTCAGTTCTCTCCGGTGAAGCAGTATGCACTGGAACATGGTCTTCCGCTTCTTCAACCGGAGAAGTTGAAGGATGAGGCTTTCGTAGAGGCACTGCGGGCATGGAAAGCCGATCTGCAGATTGTTGTAGCATTCCGTATGCTGCCGGAGGTGGTATGGAACATGCCCCGCTTAGGCACTTTCAATCTGCATGCTTCTTTGCTGCCGCAGTATCGCGGTGCTGCCCCCATCAACTGGGCGGTAATCAATGGCGATACGGAGACAGGCATCACTACCTTTTTCCTGAAGCATGAGATTGATACGGGTGAAGTTATCCAGCAAGTACGCATACCTATTGCCGATACGGACGATGTGGGGGTGGTGCACGATAAGTTGATGATGCTTGGCGGGCGTTTGGTAGTAGAAACAGTAGATGCTATCTTGGACGGTACGGTAAAAAGTATTCCTCAGGAAGAGATGGCTGCGCCCGGTGAATTGCGTCCGGCACCGAAGATCTTTAAAGAAACTTGCCGCATCGATTGGAATCAACCCGTGAAGCGTATTTATGACTTTGTGCGCGGACTGTCGCCTTATCCGGCTGCGTGGACAGAGCTGGTTCAGCCTGACGGAACGACGGTGGTTATGAAGATTTTTGAGACAGAAAAGATATTGAAACCTCATCAATTGTCTCCCGGTACTTTACTGACGGATGGCAAGACTTATATTCGTATTGCCGCTACGGATGGTTTTGTAGGTGTACATGCCTTGCAATTGCCCGGTAAGAAGCGGTTGAAAACGGATGAACTGCTGCGTGGCTTCCGGTTGACGGAAGGGTTCAAGATAAGATAAACTCCCCTTTATAGTAACAATTCTCTGTTCGCGCCTTGCGAATACATATTCAAGCCTTGTGAATATCCGTTCGCAAGGCTTGAATATATATTCGCGAGTTCTGGATGGAGCTCTATCTATAGTCTTTGTACTTTTTATCCATATTCAGAATACTTTTTATCTATATTCAGCGCTTCTTTTATATATATTCAGTACTCTCTTTTTCCGCTTCATTCCTTATTTATTCCACTTCACTGACTTTTCTCCGCAACTAATTGCTTGCTGAGCTACTTTTGCATTATCATTTAAAACCCGATAAAAATGTTTAATGCAATAGTACGTTTCTCTGTCAGAAAGAAGTTGTTCGTCGGATTGACAACACTCTTCCTCCTTATCGGAGGTATTTATGCAATGCTCACATTGCCTATTGATGCAGTGCCGGATATTACCAATAATCAGGTACAGATTGTAACCGTCTCGCCTACCTTGGCACCACAGGAAGTGGAACAACTGATAACTTTCCCTATCGAAGTTGCCATGAGCAATATCATGAATGTGGAAGAGATCCGTTCGGTCAGCCGTTTCGGTTTGTCTTTGGTTACGGTTGTTTTCAAGGAAAGTGTTCCTACCTTGCAGGCACGCCAGCTCATTAACGAACAGATACAAACGGTGGCAGGGGAGATCCCTACGGAATTGGGTACTCCCGAATTAATGCCCGTCACTACCGGATTGGGAGAAATCTATCAATATACGCTAACCGTAGCTCCGGGATATGAAGATAAGTACGATGCCATGGAACTGCGCACCATTCAGGACTGGATTGTAAAGCGGCAACTGTCCGGTATTCCCGGTATTGTGGAAATTAACAGCTTTGGCGGATACCTGAAGCAATATGAAGTGGCGGTCGATCCCGATGCACTGTACTCCCTTAATATTACCATCGGTGAAGTTTTCGAAGCTTTGAACCGTAATAATCAGAATACCGGAGGCAGCTATATAGAAAAGGTGAACCGTGCTTACTATATCCGTTCCGAAGGTATGATAAACAGCCTGAAAGACATTGAACGCATTGTGGTGACCAACCGTAATGGCATTCCTATTCATGTGAATGATGTAGCTACCGTCCGTTTCGGCAGTGCCAAGCGCTTCGGTGCCATGACGATGGATGGTGAAGGCGAGTGTGTGGGCGGCATCGCCATGATGCTGAAAGGCGCCAATGCCAACGTTGTGACGACAGAACTTGAGAAACGCGTTGAGAAGGTACAGAAGATGCTTCCCGAAGGTATTAGCATTGAACCTTATCTGAACCGTTCGGAATTGGTAAGCCGTAATATTTCCACCGTAGTCCGCAATCTGATAGAAGGCGCGGTGATTGTTTTCCTTGTCCTTATTGTTTTCTTGGGCAATGTGCGTGCCGGACTTATTGTAGCTTCCGTCATTCCTTTGGCAATGCTTTTTGCTTTTATTCTGATGCGTATTTTCGGGGTTTCTGCCAATCTGATGAGTTTGGGCGCTATTGACTTCGGTATTGTGGTGGATGGCTCTATCGTTATTCTGGAAGGAATCCTGGCACATATTTATGGCAAACAATTCCGTGGCCGCACGCTGACGTACGAGGAGATGAATACGGAGGTGGAGAAAGGAGCCGGCAATGTGGTGCGTTCCGCTACTTTTGCCGTCTTTATTATCCTGATTGTATTCTTCCCTATATTGACATTGACAGGCATTGAAGGCAAGTACTTCACTCCGATGGCGAAGACGTTGGTTTTCTGTATTATCGGTGCTTTATTGCTTTCCCTTACTTACGTCCCGATGATGGCTTCCCTTTTCTTGAAGCGTACCATTAAGAACAAGAAAGTGTTTGCCGATTACTTCTTTGAGAAACTGAACATCGGATATCATCGGGCACTGGAATGGTGCTTGCATCATGTGCGCACAACTGTTTCCGCCGCTTTTCTGGCATTGGCTTTCAGTTTGTTCCTGTTTACCAAACTGGGCGCAGAATTCATCCCCACGTTGGACGAAGGAGACTTTGCCATGCAAATGACGCTTCCCGCGGGAAGTTCGCTTACGGAAAGCATTGAAGTTTCCCGCCTGGCAGAAAAGACATTGAAAGAGAGTTTCCCCGAAATCAAGCATGTGGTGGCAAAGATTGGTACGGCCGAAGTACCCACTGACCCGATGGCCGTTGAAGATGCCGACGTGATGATTATTATGAAACCGTTTAAGGAATGGACCAGCGCTTCCAGTCGTGCCGAGATGGTGGAGAAGATGAAGAATGCTTTGGAACCCCTTGCCGAGCGTGCCGAGTTCAACTTCTCCCAGCCTATCCAGCTTCGTTTTAATGAATTGATGACCGGTGCCAAAGCCGATATTGCAGTAAAACTGTATGGTGAGGATATGGAAGAGTTATACTCCAAGGCGAAAGAGGTAGCAGGATATGTGGAAAAGATTCCTGGTGCTTCCGACGTCATTGTGGAGCAGGCCATGGGGTTGCCCCAATTGGTGGTACAGTATAACCGTGCCAAGATAGCCCGTTACGGAATTAATATCGAAGAACTCAATACGATTGTCCGCACGGCTTATGCCGGTGAGGCTGCCGGTGTGGTCTTTGAGAACGAACGGCGCTTTGACCTGGTGCTTCGACTGGATTATGATAAAGTGAAGGATCTGAATCTTGACAAACTGTTTGTCCGGACTACGGACGGCATACAGATTCCGGTCAGTGAGGTGGCTACGATTGATTTGGTAAACGGTCCGTTGCAGATAAACCGGGATGCTACCAAGCGGCGTATTGTCATCGGAGTAAACGTACGTGATGCGGATATACAGCAAGTGGTCAGTGAAATCCAGAATACGTTGGAAAAGAATATCAAGCTGAAGCCGGGTTATTACTTCTCGTATGGCGGACAGTTCGAGAATTTGCAGAATGCCATCGACACTCTGCTGATAGTGGTACCCGTGGCATTGTTGCTGATTTTATTGCTGCTCTTCTTTGCATTCAAGTCGGTTACTTACACGTTGGTGGTATTCAGTACGGTGCCCTTGTCCCTTATCGGAGGCATCCTGGCATTGTGGTTGCGCGGACTTCCTTTCAGTATCTCGGCGGGCGTAGGTTTTATAGCCTTGTTCGGAGTGGCGGTGCTCAATGGTATTTTGATGATTAACCATTTTAATGATAGTCGTGCAAGCACTCGATATCCAATGAGTACATCGCGCATCATCCGTGAAAGCTGTCCTCACTTGCTTCGGCCGGTATTCCTCACCGGGCTGGTTGCTTCGTTAGGCTTTGTGCCGATGGCTATTGCCACTTCTGCGGGAGCGGAGGTACAACGTCCGCTGGCAACGGTGGTGATTGGCGGTCTGATTGTCTCTACCGTGCTGACGTTATTGATTATCCCCGTATTTTATCACATAGTAAATTCTACTGTTATGTTGCGTCATAGTAAAATAATGAAATGGTTTGGTCTTGGTTTCTTCTTGTTGTTGATAGGCTCACCGATGTGTGCCGATGCTCAGGAAGCCCCTCGAACCATCAATCTGGAGCAAGCCATCGAGATGGCTATAAAGAATAATCCGCGTTTACGGATGGCCGAGACTGATATTAAACGTATCCGTGCTACTCGTGGCGAAGTCGTTGAACTCTCTTCTACCGAGTTTTCCTACTCTTGGGGGCAGCTTAACGGTACGGAGCGTAAGGACAAAGAAATGGCGGTGACCCAGCCTATCGGTTCCCTCTTGGCTCCATTTTATAAGAATGCTCTTGTCAACAAGCAGGTCAGCACCGGTACTTACTACAAACAGATGGTTGAGAAAGAAGTGAAAGCTGAAGTGAAACGTGCCTGGACCTACTATCTGTATGCCTGGAACCTCCGTGAAATGTATAAGGAACAAAGCAGTTGGGCCGACCGCGTACAAAAGGCCGGTGAGCTGCGCTACCAGCAAGGGGAGATCTCTCTTTTGGAGAAAAGCATGACCGCTACCATTGCTGCGGATATGCGCAACAAACTGTTCCAGGCAGAAGAGGAATTGAAGCTTGCCGCTTCCCGCTTGCAATGGACGTGTTATACGGACTATCCCGTTATGCCGGATGAAACGTCGATACAACTCTATCCGGTCAGTGCAGATACTTTGGCGCTTTCTTCGGCCCATCTGAACTACTTCCAAAGCCAGGTGGGTGAGAAGCAGGCGATGCTGAACATCGAACGCAGCCGCTTCTTCCCCGAGCTTTCGTTGGGCTATGTCCGCCAGAATATCCTTCCGGAGAAAGGGCTGGACTCCTGGATGGTAGGCGTATCATTCCCTGTTTGGTTCCTGCCGCAACGCAGTAAAATCCGTCAAGCCAAGTTTGAAAGGAATATAGCCCAAACACAGGCAGATGCCAATGTACGTGAGCTTAATAACAAAGTGACGGAACTTCGTGCCAGCATCCGCCGCTATGGAGAGAGCATCCGCTTCTACACCACGACTGCCCTTGCCGAGGCGGACAATCTGATAAAGACTGCCGACCTGCAATTCAGGGAAAGCGAAACGGATATCACCGAGTACGTGCAAAGCATGAATGCCGCCCGCGAGATAGAGAAAGGATATATCGAAGCTGTTTACCAATATAATGTAGCTGCTTTGGAATACGAATTGTACCACCAATAATACTTGTTTAAGATATGAAAAAGATAGTTCTCCCCATTGCAGTTCTGCTGTTAGCATCCTGCGATTCCTCGAATAAACAAACTGAAAATGCAACCGAAGCTCCATCTTCTGATACAGCGGTTGTAGCAACTGCCCTTCCCGATACAGTGCAGGTAGATGGCGTAACGTCCGCAACCGCCATTGCCAATCCGGCTTCTTTCAATGGCGTACTGGTTATTCCGCCTCAGAACTTTGCCACTGTAACGCTCAGTATGGGTGGAATAGTGAAAGAACTCTCCCTGTTGCCGGGTACATACGTCCGCAAGGGAACCTTGTTGGGCGTTTTAGAGAATCCCGATTTTATTGATTTGCAACAAGCCTATCTGGATAGCCGTGCGCAACTGGAATATCTGGAAGCAGAATATCAACGCCAGCAGAATTTGTCACGAGAAGAAGCGGCATCGCAGAAGAAACTACAACAGAGTAAGGCAGACTATCTCTCCATGAAGAGCCGTTTGCAAGCTGCCGCTGCACGGCTCCGTTTGTTGGGTGTTGAACCGGAGGCTCTGAATACGACCGGCATTCATCCATACATAGAAGTGAAAGCGCCCATCAATGGCTATATCAGCAATGTGCAGGCCAATTTGGGTAAATATCTGAACGTAGGTGAACCGCTTTGCGACCTTATAGACAAGAGCCAGACGATGGTACGTCTTACCGCTTATGAAAAGGATTTGGAAGGAATGACCGTCGGCAGCCGTGTACAGTTCCGTGTCAATGGTTTGGGGAAAGTTACTTTCCATGCAACCCTGGTGTCCATTGGCCAGCAGGTAGATGATGCCAACCGTTCCATCGAACTGTATGCAAAAGTCGCAGATGCAAGCCCTTTATTCCGTCCCGGTATGTATGTATCTGCCAGAATGGAAAAGGAATAAATAAGAATCATTATCTTTGCGCCGAATACAAATGATTTTACGAATGATAAAAACAGATAAGAAGTATATCCAGCTGACGGTACTTGTGTCGCTTGTCGTCGGTTTCCTGATACATTTCCCGGAACTGGTATCGCTAACGGATGCATTGGAGCAACAAATGTTGTTTCCCGGCATGTCTCCGGTGGATGTGCTGTTTGAAGTAGGCTATACTTTTCTTTCCCTTTTGATACTTTTCATTGTGAATACGTTGCTGTTCGGATTTAACAATCCGGCGGTGCGCATGTCCTGGTGGAAAGTGCTGCTGTCATTCATGCTCACCTGGTTGTTGAGCAGATTGCTTGGGGAGTTGTTTGTCTATCTGCACCGTAATTTCAATATTCCCGCCATAGATGCGATGGTGCATCACTATCTTCACCCGATACGCGACCTTATCATAAGCCTGATTGTGACAGGAACCTGCTATATCAGCTATTTGATACGCGAACGTCAGGAAGTATTGCTGCAAAATGGCAAACTGCATGCTGAAAACATCCAGAACCAGTATCAGGCATTGAAGAATCAGCTGAATCCGCACATGCTGTTCAATTCTCTCAATACGCTTCAGTCCCTGGTGCGCGAAAGCCCGGAGAAGGCGCAGGATTATATTCGCGAACTCTCCCGCGTTTTGCGCTATACGCTTCAGGAAAATGATACGCATACCGTTACGCTGAGGGAGGAAATGGACTTTGTGGATGCCTATATCTTCCTGATGAAGATGCGTTATGAGGACAATCTTCATTTTGAGATAAAGGTGGACGAGCACTTGATGGACTATCGCTTGCCCCCGCTTTCGGTACAAACCTTGGTGGAGAATGCCATCAAGCACAATGAAATCAGCAACCGGAACCCGCTTACGATTGAGATTAGAACGGTGGCGGCATCCGGAGGAGAGGATACACGGCTTTGCATTGACAATGACTTGCAGCTTCGCCGCACTGTTTCTTCGGGTACTGGGATCGGTTTGGCTAATCTTTCCAAACGTTATGAATTGCTGCTGGGCAAGGAGATACAGATTACCGAAGCAAACGGAAAATTCAGCGTTTGCGTTCCACTCGTTAAACCTTAAAGCTCATATCTTATGAAGGCTTTGATTATAGAAGATGAGAAAGCTGCTGTCCGTAACCTGACGGCGGTTTTGGAGCAGGTGGCTCCCGATATGGAAGTTATCGGCATACTGGACAGCGTGGCAGATGCGATAGATTGGTTTGCCGCCCGTGCCATGCCGGAGTTGGTGTTCCTGGATATTCATCTGGCAGACGGCTCGGCTTTTGAAATCTTTGAGCATGCGGACATTACTTGTCCTATTATCTTCACTACGGCTTACGATGAGTATGCCTTGCGGGCATTCAAGGTGAATAGTATAGATTATCTGTTGAAACCTATCGGAGAAGAAGAGGTGCGGGCGGCGCTTGCCAAATTGGAGCATCTGCACGGAAAGCGCCCGGACGAACCGGAGTTCCTGCAACTGATAAGGACACTAAAGCGGGAGGATAGTTATAAAACTCATTTCCTGGTGCCGGTCAAGGGCGATAAGCTGATACCTTTGTCCGTAGAAACAGTCTCTTATTTTTATATTGCAGAAGGGATTGTGAAAGCGGTGGCTATGGACGGCAAAGAATATGTACTTAGTCAGACATTGGATGAGTTGGCAGAGTGTCTGAATCCAATTTCTTTTTTCCGTGCCAACCGGCAATATCTCATATCAAAGAGTGCGATCAAAGATATTGATTTATGGTTCAACAACCGGCTTGCCATTAATCTGCGTATCGCTACTCCCGAAAGAATTCTTGTCAGCAAGGCGCGTGTTGGGGAGTTTAAGGAGTGGTTTGCAGGAGAACATTAGGCTGTCTGAAATCTTTTGTCTACATTTGTACGTTATTAAGATATATAACCTTTAAGAATGTAGCATTATGAAACCAATCATATCTCCTTCTATACTGTCTGCCGATTTCGGTTATCTGGCAAAAGATATTGAAATGATTAACCGCAGTGAGGCCGGATGGGTGCATATCGACGTTATGGACGGTGTGTTTGTTCCGAATATATCTTTCGGCTTTCCGGTACTAAAGTATGTGGCGCAGTTGTCGCAGAAACCTTTGGATGTGCATCTGATGATTGTGCAGCCGGAGAAGTTCATCCCGGAGGTGAAGGCTTTGGGGGCGCATGTGATGAATGTGCATTACGAGGCTTGTCCGCATTTGCACCGGGTGGTACAACAGATACGTGAGGCGGGTATGCAACCGGCGGTGACAATTAACCCGGCAACACCGGTCTCTTTGTTGAAAGATATCATAGAAGATGTATATATGGTGCTGGTGATGAGTGTCAATCCGGGATTCGGAGGACAGAAGTTCATAGAGCACACCATCGTGAAAGTGCAAGAATTGCGGGAACTGATAACGGTTACCGGTTCGCAGGCCTTAATAGAAGTGGATGGCGGTGTAAATCTGGAAACCGGTGCACGGCTGGTAGCTGCCGGTGCCGATGTATTGGTAGCCGGGAATGCTGTATTTGCGGCACCTGATCCTGAGGAGGCGATCCGGGCATTGAGAAATCTGTAAAGATAATAAAAGCTAATACTATTTTGTGCTTTGATAATCGACGACTTGCAACGGCATCCTTTCCTTCGACTTTTGATGCCGTTGGCAGGTGGTATTTTGTGCGGGGATGCGTTTCCTCATGTATTTCCTATGTGGTTGTGTCTGGCCGGTTTTCTGTTGTTGCTCTTCGTCTTTGTTCTTTGCCGGTATTGGTATTCCCGTTGGCTATATGGGGTGACGGTGTACTTTTTCCTTTTTGGTCTGGGCTTTCAGCTTGTAAGTCGGCAACTGGAACAGACAGAGTATACTTTTCCGAACAAACCTTCTGTTTATAAAGTCTGTATCCGGGAGAAGCCGGAAGTGAAGGAGCGCAGTATTCTATGCCGCGTGTCTTTAGAGAAAGAACTTCGTCAGGATACGGTTATTATCAATCCCCGGAATAATCTTTTTCTGCTTTATTTCCCGAAAGACTCGGCGGCAAATGGCTTGCAGCAAGGTGACGAATTGCTGATACATGCCCGTCTTTCTCCTCCCAGCAATAATGGTAACCCGGATGAATTTGATTATGCCCGCTACTTGAGACGGAAAGGTGGTAGCGGTACGGCATACATTCCTGCCGGACACTGGAAGGTAGTAGGGCACAATGCTTCCCGTACCTTGCGCCAGACAGCATTGGAGTATCGGGAAAAGATCGTCTCTCTCTATCGCAACTCCGGTTTCAAGGGCGATGAACTGGCGGTTCTCTCAGCACTCACCGTAGGAGATAAAGAAGAACTGAGTGACGATATTGTAGAAACCTATTCCGTAGCAGGCGCCAGCCATGTACTGGCTCTTTCGGGACTGCATATCGGCTTTCTTTATGCACTGCTCTGGCTGCTGATGTCCCCCTTGTGGAAGCGATGGAGGTGCCTGAAGCCTATTCTGCTTTTGCTTATCATCCTTTTCCTGTGGAGTTTTGCCTTTCTCACGGGATTATCCTCTTCGGTGGTACGGTCGGTCATCATGTTTTCGCTTCTGGCACTTGCCGGCTTGCAACCGGAGAAACCTTTGACGATAAACACCCTTGCAGGAACTGCTTTCCTGATGTTGTTATACAACCCGGTTTGGCTTTTCGATGTCGGCTTTCAGTTATCCTTCTCGGCAGTAGCTGCAATATTGCTTTTTCAGCCTAAGCTATATGCTTTGTGGAAAGTAGAAAACCGTCCCTTGCGCTACCTATGGGGCTTGATAACCGTTTCTGTAGCTGCCCAACTGGGAACCGCTCCTTTAGTCATCCTCTATTTTTCCCGTTTCTCCACCCACTTCCTGCTGACTAATTTGTGGGTGATTCCAATGGTATCTCTTATTCTATACTCGTCTGTGTTTTTTCTGGTGCTGACTCCTTTCCCCTTTTTGCAACATGCATTTGCATCGGTGTTAGAAGCGTTGGTGCGTACTCAGAATTCAGTGCTCCAATGGATAGAGCAACTTCCTTCCGCTTCGGTAGATGGTATTTGGACGGATGTATGGGAGGTTTTGCTATTCTATCTGTTTCTTGGATGGGCGTACACCAGCCTCACCAGGCGTACTATCCGCAATGTCTATGCCGCCTTGTTTGCGCTGTTACTGCTGGTTTCTTATCATTCTGTTTCCACTATTTCCAATGCTCCTCATCGTAGCATCGCCTTTTACAATGTACGCGGCTGTCCTGTTGTTCATTGCATGACGAACGGTAGCCGTTCCTGGCTGGCATGTGCCGATAGCCTGCCGGACATCTCACGATTGCAGCATGTCCTTTCTCCTTATTGGAACCGCCTGCGTTTAGATACTCCCCAACTTATTACGGGAGATTATTCTACTCCCAATCTATCCGTAAGAAATCAGATCGTCTCTTATGCCGACAAGCGTATCTGCCTCCTTCATGATGCCCGTTGGCAGTACAAAATCTCTTCCCGTCCTGTTTCTATTGATTATCTTTATATTTCCAAAGGCTATAAAGGCCGCATTGCAGACCTTACTTCCCTGTTTTCTATCGGTACGGTAGTGCTGGACGCCTCCCTTTCTGCCTATTACCAAGAGCGGATTATCAACGATTGCATTCGCTTGGGGCTTCCTCATCTTTCTCTTTCCGAAAAAGGTTCTATCCGCATATTATTATAAATCATAAACTTTTCGTACTTTTGTCCCCTCAATTGTTATAGATGATATGGAACAACTCCAATCGTCTAATCATAAAATCGCAAATAATTATATGCTGACTAAAGTAATAGAACAATCCAAGATAGACCATTTCACCAAATGGTTTGAGCGTGCAGACAAGATAGTAATCGTTTCACATGTAGCCCCCGACGGAGATGCCATTGGTTCCTCCTTGGGGCTGTGGCACTTCCTCGACTCGCAGGGCAAGACTGCGAACGTCATTGTACCGAATGCCTTTCCCGACTTCCTGAAATGGATGCCCGGAAGCAAGGATATCCTTCTGTACGACCGCTACAAAGAGTTTGCCGACAAACTGATTGCCGAAGCCGACGTCATCTGCTGCCTGGACTTCAATGCCATTCATCGGATTGACGCCATGGGGGATGCTGTACTTGCTTCTCCCGCCCGTAAGATATTGGTAGACCATCACCTGCATCCCGAAGAATTCTGCCAGATTATTATTTCCCATCCGGAGATCTCTTCCACTTCGGAACTCGTCTTCCGTCTGATTTGCCGTATGGGTTACTTCAGCGATATTTCCAAAGAAGGAGCAGAGTGTATCTATACGGGTATGATGACCGATACCGGCGGCTTCACCTACAACTCCAACAATCGCGAAATCTATTTCATCATCAGCGAATTGCTGTCGAAAGGTATTGACAAGGATGCCATCTACCGCAAAGTATTCAATACTTACTCCGAGAGCCGCCTGCGCCTGATGGGCTATGTATTGTCGCAGATGAAAGTATATCCCGAACATCATGCCGCCCTGATCTCTCTGACCAAGGCTGAGCAGAGCCGCTTCGACTATATCCGTGGAGACAGTGAAGGCTTTGTGAATATACCTCTGAGCATCAAGGGTGTTATCTTTTCCTGCTTCCTGCGTGAAGATACGGAGAAACCGATGATAAAGATTTCCTTACGTTCGGTAGGCACTTTCCCTTGTAATCAGCTGGCTGCCGAATTCTTTAATGGCGGCGGACATCTGAATGCCTCCGGCGGGGAGTTTTATGGCACGATAGAAGATGCCCGGAAGCTCTTTGAACAAGCATTGGAGAAATATAAGCCGTTGCTTAATGCCAAAGGATAAAAAAAGTTCAGCGGTAAAGGTTAAAAGATACGAACTTTCCACGTGCAACTTTCAACTTTCAAGGAAATCAGATACTTTTGTACGAATTTACTAAATAACAGCAATGAAGAAACTTACTTTATTCTTTTTGACTTTACTGGCATTCGGCCTGGGCTTTCAGGCCTGCGACAATACAAAGACTTATGCTGAGATGCTCGAGGAAGAGAAAGACGCAATAAAGGCATTTATCAGAGACAGTAGTATCACAGTCATTTCCCAAAGCCAATTTTATGCACAGGACTCCACGACGGATGTGAATAAGAACGAGTATGTGCAACTTGCAAGCGGTGTGTATATGCAGATTGTAGACAAAGGCTCTACTAATCCGGCAGATACCGTGAAGCCGAATGACCTGATACTGGTGCGCTTCTCGGAATTCAATATTCTGACGAATAAACCTACCGGCGTCTCCAATCTGAATGATCCGACTCTGGTGGATGAGTTCAGATATAGCGTGACTTCTTCTTCTATCGCAGGTATATTTACTCAGGGAATTATGCTCTATTATGGTCAGGCAGTGCCTGCCGGCTGGCTGGTTCCGTTGATTTATGTCCGCGACAGGGCGCATGTAAAGCTGATTGTTCCTTCCAAGATGGGACAGACAGATGCCATGCAGTCCGTTTACCCTTGCTACTATGATATTCAGAAATACCAAATCTGGAACTAACCAATAATTTAAATTATTAACCTATGACTCTAATCAAATCTATCTCTGGAATCCGCGGAACAATCGGCGGAGGCGCAGGCGAGGGATTGAATCCGCTCGACATTGTGAAATTCACTTCTGCGTATGCCACACTTATCCGCAAGACGTGTACTGTAAAAAGTAACAAAATCGTAGTGGGACGCGATGCCCGTATCTCCGGCGAAATGGTAAAGAACGTAGTTGTCGGTACCCTGATGGGTATGGGCTGGGATGTAGTGGACATTGACTTGGCTTCTACACCGACTACCGAACTGGCTGTGACGATGGAAGGTGCCAGCGGCGGTATCATCCTCACTGCCTCGCACAACCCCAAGCAGTGGAATGCATTGAAACTGCTGAATGAAAAGGGTGAATTCCTCAATGCTGCCGAAGGCCAGGAAGTGCTCCGCATTGCTGCTGCCGAAGAATTCGATTATGCCGAAGTAGACCAACTCGGTTCTTATCGCAAGGATCTGACGTACAATCAGAAGCATATCGACAGTGTGCTGGCGCTCGACCTTGTAGATGTAGAAGCCATCAAGAAGGCAAACTTCCGCGTAGCCATTGACTGTGTAAACTCTGTGGGCGGTATCATCCTTCCGCAGCTGCTTGAGCAACTCGGCGTTCAGCATGTAGAAAAGCTCTATTGCGAACCTACCGGTAACTTCCAGCACAACCCCGAACCTTTGGAAAAGAACCTGGGTGACATTATGAATCTGATGAAGGGTGGCAAGGCAGATGTTGCTTTTGTGGTAGACCCCGACGTAGACCGTCTGGCTATGATTTGTGAAGACGGCAAGATGTACGGCGAAGAATATACGCTGGTTACCGTTGCCGACTACGTTTTGAAGCATACTCCGGGCAACACTGTTTCCAATCTGAGCTCTACCCGTGCGCTGCGCGATGTTACCCGCAAGTACGGACAAGAATATTACGCTTCTGCCGTAGGCGAAGTGAACGTTACTACCAAGATGAAAGAAGTAGGCGCCGTGATCGGTGGCGAAGGCAACGGTGGAGTTATCTATCCTGCCAGCCATTACGGTCGTGATGCTTTGGTAGGTATTGCTTTGTTCCTGAGCCATCTGGCACACGAAGGTAAGAAGGTGAGCGAACTGCGTGCCACTTATCCTGCATACTTCATGGCAAAGAACCGTGTGGACCTGACTCCGGAGACGGACGTAGACGCTATCCTTGCCAAGGTGAAAGAGATCTATAAGAACGAGGAAATCAACGACATCGACGGTGTTAAGATTGACTTCCCCGACAAGTGGGTACACCTGCGTAAGAGTAATACGGAACCGATTATCCGTGTTTATAGCGAAGCCGGTACACCGGAAGCTGCCGAAGAAATCGGCCAGCAGATTATGAAGGTGATTGAAGATCTGGCAAAATAATCTGAAAATATAATAAGATTGTCCCACTTTCCCGTGAAGCGAAAAGTGGGACTTTTTTTAAACTACTATGAACGACATTCTTAATTCCATCGGTACTACGATTACTTCCATCAGTGACTTTGTATGCGGCTATCCGCTGTTTATCCTCCTGATAGGCGGAGGGTTGTTCCTCTTCTTTTATTCGGGAGGCGTTTCTTTGCGTCGTATCGGTTATTCGGTGAAGGCTTTGCGGTATAAGTCGGAGCTTTCGGGCGAAGGGCAGATCAGTTCTTTCCAGGCATTGATGAGTGCCATTGCATCTACGGTGGGGATGGGGAACATTGCCGGAGTGGCCATTGCCATCACGGTGGGAGGTCCGGGTGCCATCTTCTGGATGTGGGTGAGTGCTGTGGTGGGAATGTCTACCAAATTCTTTGAAGGGGCTCTTGCCATCATGTACAAGGGGCACGACTCGGCGGGCGAGCCGCAGGGAGGTACGATGTATATCATTCTCCACGGACTTGGCAAGCGATGGAAGCCGCTGGCATATTTCTTTTCGATAGTGGGGCTGATAGGTACGCTGTGCGTGATGCAGGCCAATCAGTTGGTGGAGTCGGTTACTACGGTTTTCACTACGCCTGCGGGCATTGAGAATACGTTGGGGCTGCGTTTTGTGATGGGAGTGGTTATCAGTCTGATAGTAGGGGCGGTGATTATTGGCGGCATCCGGCGCATATCGGTAATCTCGGCAAAGGTGGTGCCGGTGATGGTGGCTTGCTACATGCTTCTTGTATTCGTTATTATCTGCTTGAATCTTGATAAAGTGCCGGGCGTGCTGGCATCTATCTTCGAGTCGGCTTTCAGCATGAAGGCAGGGATAGGTGGTATACTGGGTATTGCATTGACCGGTGCACGCCGGGCGGCGTATGTCAATGAGGCGGGAGTGGGCACAGCGTCCATGATGCACGGCGCTTCGCGCAACGATAATCCTGTGCGCGAAGGGTTGGTGGCTATGATCGGGCCGTCCATCGACTCGGGACTTGTTTGCACGTTGACGGCGCTCCCTATCCTGATTGCGGGAAACTATGCGTCGGACGGAGGGATAAAAGGGCTTTATATTGCGTTGAATTCATTTGAACAACTGCTTCCCGGCTACGGGCAGTACCTGTTGATGGTGATGGTTTTCTTCTTTGCTTTCTCTACAATGTTTTCCTATTCTTATTACGGGCTGAAGTGTACCAACTTCCTGTTTGGTGCAGAGAATGCCAAATACTATAATTATTTCTACCTGGTAATGATTGTCGTTGCCGCTATGATTCCGCTGGGGGCTGTGGTGGCTGTCATGGATCTGGCGTTCGCGTTGATGGCTCTGCCTACGATGCTTTCGTTGCTGTTGCTTGCGCCCCGGGTGAAGAAGTTGATGAAAGAGTACTTTGCAGCTTAGTTTGCTCGATTCTTGTCAAGAGCAGATTTATGTAAGATTAACGGACGGGAGGTTTACACTCCTGTTTTCTATTCTCGAAACAGATGGTCTGTTTGCTCAGAACGCATGGTCTGTTGAGTAGAGATAGACCATGTGTTTGCCTGGAACAGACCATGTATTTCCCAAAGGTGAACGTACCGATTACTAAGGTGTGGCATTGGGAGAGCAAACATGTGGTATTGCGAATGATGCGCTGTTGGGAGAAAAAAAGAACGGAGAAGCAATGCCCCTCCGTTTATACTAATTTAAAATTGAATTCTAAATAGAATTACGAATACAAATATACGAAATCAGAAAGGCGATGTCAAGTGTTTGGACGGATTTCTTATGCCCACTGTTTCTATTTCTCCTTCAAAGTTCGGAGTGAATACTCCTTTTCCGATGTTCTCTTTGATTTCATCCATGCTCCAGAAACGTCCGCCCTCTAGTTCGTCGCTGGGATGTATTTCTCCGTCGTACACGGTTTTGTGTACAAAGACGAGCTCGCGTTCGCGGGCAGACTCAAAGACGTAATGCATCAATGTTTCGGGAGTGAAGTCCGTAATGCCCAATTCTTCGCGCACTTCGCGCTTTAATGCCATTTCCACGCTCTCGCCCAGGTCTACATGACCACCTACGGATGTGTCCCACTTACCCGGCTGGATATCTTTCCATTCGGGGCGCTTCTGCAGATACAGTTCACCTTTGGAGTTGAACACATGAAGGTGTACGACCGGATGCAGCAGTTTGCTTCCGTCGTGGCATTCTCCGCGCGTGGCGGCACCTGTGATGTTGCCTTGTTCATCGACAAGGGGAAACATTTCTTGATTATTGTCGCTGTTCATTGTTTAAGGTATTAATAAAGAGGAATCCCCATAACTGAGGAACCGGAAATTGTGGCTCAGTGCATAATCGTATATTTTCCGCCAATCTCCGTGTACGAAAGCCGATACAAGCAACAGCAGGGTGCTTTGCGGTTGGTGGAAGTTGGTGACCATCGCTTTCACGATACGGTACTTATATCCCGGGGCAATAATAATCTGTGTACTGGTATGCAATGTCTCCATCCCGTGCCGGTCGAGGTAGCAGACGATGGCCTGCAGGGCATCGACAGCAGGAGTGGCGGAGGCTTCGGCAGACATTTCGTATGGCTGCCACTGCTTGACGTGCAGTTCTTCTTCCGTAGCATCGGGATTATTCAGAAGGGTAATTCCGATGTGATACAGGCTTTCCAGTGTACGGACGGAGGTCGTGCCTACGGCAACGGCTTTGCCGTCGTGTGCTATCAGTTTCTGCAACGTGCTGCGCGATACGGAGATATACTCCGTATGCATCTCGTGCCCTTCAATCTCTTCACTCTTCACGGGCTTGAATGTACCTGCCCCTACGTGCAGGGTCAGTTCTTCCAGGTCGACGCCTTTGTCACGCAGTGCGTCGAGTACGCGCGGTGTGAAGTGCAGTCCCGCGGTGGGAGCGGCAACCGAGCCTTTTATTTTGGAATATACGGTCTGATAAGTTTCCTTATCGCTTTCCTGCGTCTCGCGGTTCAGATAAGGAGGGATGGGCAGTTCGCCGAAAACTTCCAGGATATCGGCAAAGGTCACTTCGGGATTGTTCCACCGGAAGTCTATCCAATGGCTGGTTCCGTGGCATTCGCCGCGTTCGGCGGTCAGGGTAAGCGGCTGGCCTTTGACAGTCATCTCCCGTTTCAGAATGCCTTCTTTCCATTTCTTCAGATTACCTATCATGCAGAGCCAGGCGGCATGTTCCGTCTGCTGGAAGTTCAGTACGTAGTCGTTCGGCTGTATCGGTTCCAGGCAGAATACTTCGATCAGTGCCCCCGTCTCTTTGCGGAAATGCAGGCGGGCCTGGATCACTTTGGTATTATTGAATATCATCAGACTGCCTGTCGGCAGATACTCGGGCAGTGAGGTGAATACGTCTTCGGAAACTTCGCCGTGGCGATACAATAGCAACTTGGATTGGTCTCGTATGGGAAGCGGAAATTTAGCGATACGCTCGTCCGGCAACGGGTAATTGAATTCGCTGATATGAATGTGTTTAGGGTCTTGCTTCATGACTTTATATTTTTACGCTGGGCAAAGGTACGGATATTTATCGTCTTTTTTCTATCTTTTTTTGTTGAGTTGCCGTATCTTTGTGCATTAAATAAAATAATTGATAAGATGAAAATTGGAGATAAAGTACGTTTCCTCAGCGAAGTAGGGGGCGGTGTTGTGACAGGATTTCAGGGAAAGAACATTGTGTTGGTAGAAGATGCGGATGGTTTTGACATACCGATGCCTGTACACGAGTGTGTGGTGATAGAGACGGATGATTATAACATTCCCACTCCGGCTGCCAAGGCAGCTGCCAATAAAAAAAAGGCGGAAGAGCAGCATGCACGCTCGGCTACGGCCTTATCGAAACCTGCTGCCGGTGCATCTGCCTCCTCCGAACCGCAATCCGTGCGTTTGGAGAAACCTCAGGTTTCAGTCTATCGCCAGCCTGAAATGAAAGGCGGGGATGTACTGAATGTCTTTCTTGCTTTTGTTCCGGAAGACATCAAGGCAGTCAGCACCACGCCTTTTGAGGCTTACTTGGTGAATGACAGTAATTACCATATGTACTACACCTATCTCAGTGCCGAAGGCAAGTCCTGGACTGTCCGTTCGCATGGCTTGCTGGAGGCGAATACAAAACTCCTGCTGGAAGAATTCGAGAAGTCGGAACTGAATGACCGTGAGCGTGTGGCTGTACAACTTGTCGCATTCAAAGACAACCGTTCATTTGCCATGAAACCGGCTGTCAGTGTAGAGGTTCGCATTGATATGGTGAAGTTCTACAAGTTGCATACTTTCCAGGATTCGGACTTCTTTGAAACACCGGCACTTATCTATGATATCGTGAAGGATGACCAGCCTGTCAAGCAGGTCTATGTCTCTGCCGAAGATTTGCAGGCTGCTTTGATACAGAAGAAAACCGTCGACGTTCCTGCCAAACCTCAGACTCTTGTCAAGCGTGGCGGCAAAAATGAAATCGTTGAGATAGATTTGCATATCGGTGAATTGCTGGACGATACCCACGGCATGAGCAATAGCGAAATCTTGAATTACCAACTGGATAAGTTCCGCGAAGTAATGGAGAAATATAAGAATAAGCGTGAACAGCGTATTGTCTTCATCCACGGAAAAGGTGACGGTGTACTCCGCAAGGCATTGCTGGATGAACTGAAACGGAAATATTCCAACTGCCGCCATCAGGATGCTTCGTTCCAGGAGTATGGGTTCGGGGCGACGATGGTGACGATAAAGTAAGGTTAGAGTTCCAAACTTATTTTAGTACTCTTTCTGACAGTTTTTTCCTGCGGTGAAGCGGATTGCATCATCTCAGCTTCTATTTGCTGGATTGCTCTTTTGGCTTTATACACAAATCTGCCTTTAGGGTATTGCCGTAGATATTTCTCATAGTCAGCCACGGTTTGACAGTTATAAAAGAAACGCTCTTCATTCTCTCTTCTTATCTTTGCGCTGTCGGGAGCAGGGGAGGGCGTTTCGGCTTTTGGCTTGGGTTTGAATCTTGTGGGCTGTTTCGCCGGCAATTCTTCTTCTATGGGTTGTTCTGCTTCTATGGTATCTACGGTTATTTGAACTGCTGCCTCTCTTCGTTGGACCTCTTTTATGCTGTCTTCTACCAGCATTTGAATTTTCAGTTTTACGAATTCAGCATGAGAAGAGGTTGGGTAACGGTTCAGGAAATGCTTGAAGTCTTCTTTTGTACGGCATGCAGTATATGTGCGTTCTTCTTCCAAGTTTCCGAAGAATGTGGAAATGCCTTTGATCAGTAGTAATACCAATAGTATGCTAAGGGCAATCCAGCCGGCTAGCCGCTTGCTTACATGTTTATTGGGTTTCTTCTTAATATGTGGCGACGTGCTTGGTGGCAGGGCAGAAGATACAGAAGGTGTAGCGTGTGTTACCGGGCCTAAACTGGGCTGTGATGCTTCTTGCTTCAACATGGAACAAGCATATTCATAGGCTTGTCGGGCTGTAGGTCGGTCCCATGTATTGATGGAAAGACATGTATGTATGAATTTGGTCAGTTGGGAAGAATATTCTTTATTCAAAGCAGGGATACGTGCACCGTTTAGTTGGACGCAACCGCCCATGCCTTCCCATAGCAGGTGTCCGCTTAATAATTCATACGCGCTCATACCCAGAGACCATATATCACTGGTTGCTACTATAAGTGGATTTTCGGAGAAACGTTCCGGTCCCATATAAGCAAGAGTTCCCGAACTTTCTACTTTATTGACGCTTTTGCGGAAGGTGTGTTCCAGCTTACGACTGATTCCAAAATCGGAGATGATGAATCTGCCGTCATCGCCAATCAGAATATTGTCGGGCTTGATATCTTGATGGATGACCGGAGGAGTCTGTCCGTGTAGGAACATCAGTCCGCATGATACGTCGCGGATGAAGTGCCATAGTTGTTTCTCGGACATCTTGCCTGCCAAGATAGCGGAGGAGCCATTGGAACAGTAGGGCATTACCAGGAATGGACACTGTTCGAAAACATCGAAATGGTTAAGATGCAGCAAGTTAGGATGATGTAATTTATAGGCAAGTTTAAATTCTTCCCGAAAATCCTTTATGCCATTGTCATCCAACCGACCGTAGTACTTTATGGCAACTTCCACATCTGCCAATAAGTTTTGTGCCAGCCAGACTTCACCAAAGCTGCCTGTACCCAACCTTTTCTTCAACTGATAATGTTCAGCAAATATGTCTCCACTCTTTAGTTGCATCATCTTTAAAGAATCTTATAACAATAGAAGCCTATTGCCAGAATCAGAATCAAAAGCAGCAGTAGAACTTTCTGAAACTTATGGTTATTAGGCTTGCTGAATACGGTGTTGTTCAGTTTGGTCTTGGGAGCTGCATCTCCCTCCTGGATGATGTGGCAAAGAACGATGGTAACATTGTCATACCCTCCTGCAGCAAGGGCTGCTTCTATCAGCTGGTCTTTGCAAACGCCGAGATCCTCCTGATTTGCTTCTATGATTTCCATGATTTCCTCGTCGTGGCACAAACCGCATAATCCGTCACTGCATAGCAGAAGAATGTCGCCATCCTTTAAGCTATAAGAGCGGAAATCCGGATTGGATCGATTGGTAGGATCGCCTAAACATCGGGTAATTATATTGCTGTAAGGATGATCAAATGTGTTTTCCGGATTCAGTTTCCCTTGGTCCACCAGATCTTGTACATAAGAGTGGTCCTTGGACAAACGGTAAAAACCCGAATTGGCATTGAATACATAGCAACGGCTGTCACCGCACCAGGTAATGTAAGCTTTATCATTCAATATCCAGGCAAGGACAATAGTAGTACCCATCCCCTGGGTACTACTATCTTCTTTACTTGTATTGACAATATTTAAATCAGCGGTCTTGACTACCTTTGTCAGAAACTCTTCGATGGCTTCTTCTGAGTTAACAATACCTTCTTGAGTAACGATTTTCTCCAGTTTCTCAGTTGTAAATGCGTCTTGTATCGTCTCGATGGCAATGGCGGATGCAACCTCTCCGGCATTTGTACCACCCATTCCGTCGGCTACGACCAGCAAGCTGCCGAACTTGCCCAAAGAAATCGTTTCAGAAGACTGCGGGACAAACCATTCAGTCTGGCTTAGATCACGGTTGACTACGAAATTGTCTTCGTTGTTCTTCCTTACCAAACCAACATTGGTACCTGCCGCTAATTTAATTTTAATCTCAGACATATTTAATTCTTTAAATTTCCTATTGGCACTAAACGGTCTTTACCTTCTATACTGCCCACCATGAAACCGATTACTTTGTAACCATCATCTTCTAGAAGGAATGCCGGAGAACCGTAATATCCATGTTCTGCTACGCGATTCTGTAATATGATGGTTCTATATTTTGTATCAGCTATATTGGTGTGATCGTTGAAATGTGCCGGAGTAAGGTTATGAATATCTGCATAGCCTGCATAACCTACCATTTGAACTTCTGTCCCTCCACTCATATTGTCTGCTGCAGCTATATCATAAGGGAGTCCTTCACCATGAATCCCTTTTCCTCTAATATATGCCCAGCTATAAGCTGTAGGGGTAACGATGCTGACATTGATATATTTTCTGCGCTCATACTTCACTTTTATGCCATGTTCTCTTAACTGTACTCTGATTGATTTATCGACCTCTATTTCGGTCAATTGCATGTCATTCATTCTGTTAGTTGCAAAATCACCATTCGTAAATGTCAGAGGCCTTCCTGTTCCCTTTGTGCTATAGGCACGATAATGGATAATAATATTACATCCGCCTCCTTTATATACCGCCAGAAGCTTGCGCCATGAATCCTTCCATTCGGTATTGGAATAAATCCAAGGCTCTATATTCTGTCTATCCGTTACAAATGTTCCGTCTGAAAGCATAAAACCGGTTCCACAAATGATGTCTGATACTTGTATGCCCGGATCGAATTTGGCACCATTATATTCTATTTCAATACGGTCTACTTTGATCGTATAAATATGATCATAATAGTCTTTCAAGTCTCCCGAAGCATTCTCGTCTTCTTTTGCGGTTATAGCCGGTTCTTCGTCATATTGTGGCTTTGCTTGAGGCGCGGTATTTTGTGGTCTGATGTCACTTGCTTCTTCCCTTGCAGCAATCATACTGCTCGAAAGATTATCCAAATCAGATTTCACTTTATAGAAGCTGGCATTCACATGACTTAACTGTCCGTTCACATTGGCTAATTGTGTTTTCAAGGCTTCCGTATTTCCGTCACTATTGCGAAGTTTTGCTTCCAGATCCCTTTGTTGAGCTTCTAAGGATGCACGTTCAGTACCCAATGAATCCAATTGATTCTGATATCCTCTTAACTGAAGTTCTTGTTGCTCTGTTTTCTCTGCCAGCAGTTCGTTCTTTACACCTAAGCTATAATTCCAGGCAGCTAAACCGGCTATGGCCAATACGAAAACGATTCCCATAACAGTTAGTGCTGTCTTGTAAGGGCGCAGGGCTTGTTTACGGAAAAGGCTCATTCTTTCTGTCAAGCCAATGCTGGAGGTCAATGCTTGGCGGCCTTGCGGAACAATAAATCCTAAACGTGGTCCTCCTACGGACAATTGTATCTCGTCTCCGGTTTGCAGATAGTAGGAACCGTTGATCGGATGTCCGTTCACCAATGTCGGATTGGATTGTGAGAGATGAATCAGTTTCCAATTCTCGCCATCACGTACAATTGCAGCGTGTTTGCGACTGACAGTCTCGAAGCTTTCGTCAAAGCGCACCTGGCAGGAGGCATCTCTACCCAGTTCTACCTGATCGACAATGATTTTCTGAGATTCGCCTGCCTGATGATACTTTGAGGAGGCTTTGTGTTCCAAGATGAAGTAAGTTCTACCCGAAGCACCCATCAATGCTCCCATTCCGGCACCTACGGAGCCGGCTAAGGTACGTTTGTAATTTTGTGTATCCATACTATTTGGTATATAAATTAGTAATTTTCAAATCTCATCTTTACATCTCCGATAGATACAATATCACCTGTTTTCAGTATATAACCCTGTTGGGTGACTTGCGTGGAATTAACATAAGTGCCGTTACTGGATTCTTGCCATGTCTTCTGTTCTTTTTGCCATTGTCCATCCCTGATAATCCAGTAGTCGCCGGCAGGAGTGGTCTCTATGGTACAATGATGACGCGATACATAGGCACTTTGTCGTTCTTTCACAGGCAACAGATTATCTGAACCTCTTCCAATGGTAAGTATTCTTCTGCCGTGCTGAACTAAGTCGCTCAATTGATAAATCTTTCCAAATTCTTCCCCCTGCATGATGCGCATACAGAAGCCGCGAACAATCTGTGGTGGGCAATATCCTTTTTCCATGACAACCTGAGTTACTTCGGGTAGGTACTTCAAAACCTCCTTAATGGATTGGAAGCGGCTTTTAAAGTCCGGGTTCAGACATCCCGAGAAAAGTGGATGCCATTGTTCCCCATTCTTTATATGTGCCAGCTTTTGTCGGTTCCATTCTCCGTTTTTTCCTCGCTTTTGGTACTGTGCCAATTCATTGTGACTGGTCAGTTCACCGAAGGGCAAACTTCCGGTCAGCAATTGAAAAGCCAGAACTCCAAAAGAGAAGATATCGGTTGTTGGCAAGACGGTAGCTTCGCCCCGCACACGGTTTACTTGTTCGGGTGGCATATAGGCATAAGTACCAAATATCTGATTGGGTTTACCGAAGATATTTCGCTCCGTCATGCGTTTATTTCTGTCGCCTGCAATACCAAAGTCCGTCAGTGCAGCCATTCCGTTACTTTTGAAAAGAACGTTCTCCGGTTTTAGGTCACGATGCACTTTCCCTCTGATGTGCAAAGCATGGAGACCTAAGAGGATTTGTTGGCAAATCAATGGAATCTTGTTGCTGCCGGAACCTAAATACGGGGTAAGGTCTCCTCCGGAGCAGTATTCCATGACAATAAAAGGATTGCCCCCGACTGTACCATAGTCTAATGAACGGACCAGGTAATCGCAATCTATCTGTCCCGTTTTGAATTCCATTTCAAAACGATCCATCAGTGGTTTGCGGATGTCGGGAGGAACTTCCCACAACCGCAGTAATTTCAGTGCATAGTTCTTTCCCGCGCCGTCCGTCACTCGATATACTTTACCGAATGAGCCTTCGCCCAATGTTTTGGAGACTTGATAACGGTTATCAATGTACTCGCCTACATTATAATCACATCTATCGACAGCTTGGTTGGTCACAGTCAGTCACTTTCAAATTTGAATCTTCGATCGCCTAACACTATGATATCATCCGGCATTATTTCTATTTTTCTGTTTGCCTGGATGTAGGTAGTTTTGAGTTCACTTCGGTCAACGATGTACCAATGTCCGTCTTCGAAGACTATTTCTGCTTGTTCCTTCGAGGTGATAGTACGGTTGGCTACCTCTGTGTTTTCCCGGTTCAGGATGACGGACTTGCCTTCATAGTCGAATCGTTCGGGAGAGATCTTCTCGTCCTCTTCCGGGATAATTGTCAGAGAACAGCGAGGCAGTGCATCGGGTTCCGTATCTGCTATGTTCTTTATCTGTCTGCGGATGGTCGGTCTGTGCATGCGAATGCCACAGTTGGGACAACTTGCAAACTCACCTGCTACCGGATAACCGCAATTAGGGCATTCTGTAGTCAACTGCGTAACGGTTGGACGGTTCTCTGCATCATTCACAGCGGAGAACACAACCGTTTTTCTGCATTTCTCTTCGTCGGGATTTGCATTTAATACTGTAGGTTTGGGAATTGCTTCTCCATACCTTTCTCCTTGAACAAAATTGTTCTGACTGTCAGCATACCCTTCCACGCTTCTCAACGGTTGTCCGCATTTCAAGCATACTGTTGTGTTGGACCGATTGTCCCAACCGCAATTCACGCATCTCATAAGAACTTATTTTTAGAATAATCCTCCTTTTTTCTGGGAAATGATGATTGAAGAGATTTCTCCTCCTTTGCTCTTCACAATGAGAGTTCCCGTTCTGGCTTTCTTAGTCTTCTCCACTTTTAGGATCAGTTTGCCACGGTCTTTTGCTATGGCTTCGCACCACTCGGGTATATCTGCGACTTCCCATTCGGCATTGGTGTCTACTTGCAGTTCTTTTATCTCTCCTTTGGCGCTGAATTCCAATGTTTCTAATGCTATGTTGATAAACTCTTTCTGTCCGCCTTGTATCACGATGACTTTCTCTTTCATCTTCTCGTTGCTGATAGTGATCGTGGCTCTACGTTCTGTAGTCAACCAATTAGTCTGACAGTTTATAGACAATGTTTTTTCTTTTGGAACTACAGTACACCAGTCGGCATCCGATGTAGCTGTCCATTCTTGTGGGGTGCTTTCTACTTTGATGGTCTCTCCACTTTTTGTCTCGCAGCCAAATTGTACAGACTTTGGAGTAACCGCAAGTCTGGATATGACAGGCTCAGGGGCGGGAGTAGGGTGAAGGATATTCTCACATGTCTTGATTTTGCTCATGCAAGCTTCCGTCAGCTTACTGTCACATTGCATGGCTGCTTTAAAAGCTTTGATTGCTTCTTGATATTTCTTTCTCTTCATGTTTGTTTCCCCTTTTTGATAAAGGGCTGCACATTGTCCCCATGCACTACTTATTGGCATAGAAAGCGCGAAGGCAAGAATAATTAATTTAATGTACTTCTTCATTTTCATTATTATCTATGTTTATGTATGGTTCTATTTTCTTTGCGCGATTTTCAAAAACTTGAGAGGCTTCTGCCTGATCCAGCTTTTTCATCGTACCTGCCAACTCTGTAAATACATAGTATGCAGAGTCTAATACATCTTCTACTTGGCTCATCCTTTCTTTTATATCTTTATATATCGTTGTTGAAACGGAGTCTTTGTAGTAGTCCGCTTGGCGGTATTTTCCCATAGCGATAATATAGAAGTCTTCGAATACAGAATCGTTCTTTTGCTTCAAACTGTCAATTTGATACCGGAATGTGTCTCCGAGGGCTTCATAGCTCTTGCCTTCCAGAATGATGGACATACACAGTTTGTTATAATCAATGGCAGGAATTGTGTCTTGTATTGGTCCCGGTTCCGCTTCTGTTTTTCCTCCGCTCGTAGATAAATAGATGGTCAGTATAGCTATGATACATGCAGCTATACCGGCAACTGCAATGATAAACTTATTGTTTTTCTTTTTAGGTTGAACCGGAATATTCTCTTTTATATCAGACGGTTGCGGTTCTACGGAATTCTTTTCATTTATATGTTGATTTGTGTAATCAGCCACTTGTTTTGCTGTAGGTCTGTCCCAAGTATTCAAGGCAAGACATTTATAAATGATATCTTTCAGCTCTTGTGAGAAATCTTCATTGATGAGTGGGATATCTGCACCGTTTTTCTGCAATACACCTCCATGGTCTCCATAAGGCGGCATACCGGTCAACAATTCGTACATCGTTGCGCCCAATGACCAAATGTCACTGGCCATGATGGGGGCAGGTGATGGTCCGAAACGCTCCGGTCCCATATAGGCTAATGTTCCTCCACTTGATTCTTGCGCTTGATTTCTACGTAACGTACTTCTAATTCTTGCGCTGATACCAAAATCGGTAATCATATATCCACCTTCATCATTGATCAAGATGTTATCGGGCTTGATGTCTTGGTGAATAACGGGGGGAGTCTTTGCATGCAGATAAGCCAATCCTTCAGCAACATCATGAAGCAAATGCCAACTTTCAGTTTCTGTAATCCGACTATTATTAGTAAGATATTTGAATGTAGATCCGTTTTTGCAGAAAGGTAAAATGAGATAAGGCATTCGCTCCCAACAGTCATAATAGGTGGGATGTAGCAAATTGGTGTGATTCATATCAAAAACCAAAGCAAACTCTTGCGTGAAAAGAGAAATACCTGCATCATCAAGTCCCATTCCCGGTGCATATATTTTTATGGCAACTTTGACATCCGTCAATTTATCTTGTGCCAACCAGACTTCAGAAAAGCCTCCTCTGCCTAATTGTTTGAGTAGCTCATATCTATCTGCTATAATCTGTCCTGTGTTTAACATACCCTATAAATTAAAAGATTTGTCCTTTTTTGGAGAATTGCCTCTTTATGTATTTGTAATTCTCTCTCTACAAAGTAATTAATAAAAATGTAAATAAGAAAATAGAGAAAATTGAGAAATGTACCAAAATGCTTTATTGTGGTTTATGAGGATAAATGTATTACTATGCTGCTCTTTTTTGTTGAAAAAAGAATGGCTTGTTATACGATTCTTTGTATTTACTTGCAAGTAAATACAGTAATTCTTTTTATTTTCATTCCAGTTTGATGCGTTGAGGCATATTAGCTAAGTAGTACGTGAAGCAGGAATAGAAAAAGAGAAAGTGGCGTGTGAAGTTGGAATCCGGTTGGTAAATATTCTCTGTCTGTTAAGAAAAACTTGTTTTATTTTATTGTTATTCGCAAAAATATTTTAAGTTTGCAAAATACATTGAATAAACAAGCTAATTGAAGAGTGAGATATGAGTGAAAGTGCAAGAAAGCGTACCCTGTTTTATATCTATTTCTTATTGATAGGGTTAATTGTTTTTAATGCTTGTGTATCTGGAAATAAGAAGCCCGAAGACTTGGACCTACAGGCATTCGAGACTTTTTCCCGCATGCACGGAGATTCCGTGGCCATTGCTCCCCGAAGGGTGCGGGCAAAGGCTTTTCAGCGAATGGAAGAAGCACAGGACAGTCTGGTGAAGTACAGTTATCTGTCTATGACTTTGAAGACCTATCTGATTACTTCGCAACTCGATTCGGCACGAATTGTCATTCGTCAGATAGAAGATTTTGTACAAAAGCAACCGTATTCCCCGCAGATAGCGGATTTGAGTTCGGAATGCTTCAATATGCGGGGGAACATTTACGCGCGGACGGGCTACATGGACTCTGCCGAATATTATTTCCGGAAAGCCTATGAACAGCGGATGCAAGGCACCAAGATTGAAGTCATCCCGGACATCTTGATGAACCTTGCCGATGCCAGCAACCGTCTGGGAAAGTTGGATGTGGGCGCTGCCTGGTATAGAAGGGCCTTGTTGTTGTGCGATTCATTGAACATCACTTCCGCCAAGAAGCCTCCTATTTATTACGGATTGGCACAAGTCTACGTCACGATGCGCGATTTTGAGCAGTGCGACTATTACAATAACCTCGCTGCCGGAAGTTATGAAAGCATGCTGCCGTATGAGAAATATATCTATCTGAATAACAGAGGAACCTCTTACTACTATCGGGAAGATTACGAGACGGCTATGGATTATTTCAAAAAAGTAGTCAGCTTGGTAGAAGACTATCCCGATATGGGTTTTGAGTTAAATCTGAGCTGGCTGAACTTGGGAGACTGTTTTCTTCAACTCAATGAGGCCGATTCTGCTGCCAAATACATGAATAAGTGTGAGCCTTTCTTCGAACAGCTGGGTGTGACTACTGCCCTTTACTATATCGATACGCAGAAGATTGAACTGGCATTGTTGCAAAAAGACTTTCAGAAAGCCCGCCGCATACTTTCGGAGAGTGTTGCTCCGCCGGATATTGACCCCGACATGGTGCATATCCGCAATAAATACCTTCAGCAGTTCTATGAAGAAACAAACAATTATCAGCAAGCCTATTACTATCTGAAAGAAAACAACCTGCTTGATGATTCCGTCCGGAACGAGCGTGTGCGGATGCATACGGCGGACTTGACTATGCGTTACCAGCAAGATTCTACCTTGATGGCACATAAAGTCCTGTTCCAAAAACAGCGGAACGAAATGTTGACGTTGCGGCAAACCCGCCTTGTGATACTTGCCATCGCAGTGGTAGCTGTTTTAATTGCCGGTTTCCTCTATCTCTATAGTAAGAAGAAACGTGCTTTACTGCTTGCTCAGAGTCGTCGCACCGTTTCCACACTCCGCTTGGAGAATATCCGTAACCGTTTGTCGCCTCATTTCATCTTCAATGTGCTCAACCAGGAGATGGCAGGCCGGAAGACGGAGGAACAACGGGAACTCTCCTCATTGGTAAAACTGATGCGCCGTAACCTCGAACTGGCGGAACAACTATGTGTTACCCTGGCCGAGGAACTGGATTTTGTGAAAACTTATATCGACTTGGAACGCCGTTCTTTAGGTTCGGCATTTCATTCGGAGATAGAGATAGGGGAAGATGTGCATCCCGAACATGTTTCGATTCCCTCCATGATGATACAGATTCCGGTTGAGAATGCCGTGAAGCATGCCTTGCGGGGGAAGGAAGGCGACCGTAATCTCTGGATTTCCGTTTGCCGCCAGGAGAGTTTCATCTGCATTAAAATCACGGATAATGGGGGGGGCTATCGACCGAACAGTAAGAACAGAGGTACCGGCACGGGAATGAAGGTTATTATGCAAACCATCCAGATACTCAATAATAAAAACAAAGAATCTATTGATGTTTCGGTGCATAATGTCTCCCTGCCCAATGGGGAAATAGGGTGCGAAGTTGCATTCCGGTTGCCCGATAACTATGATTATCGAATTTAAAGAAAGACTGCTTAGTCCTGTTTTTAGTAAGGATAGGATGTATTATAGACGAATGGTTGGTAAATGGCACTTGGTCACTTTGCCCGAAAGTAATATAATACCTATATTCGCCGTGAGAAAAACATAAAATGAACATGGATAAGTATAAGGTTGTTATAGTCGACGATGACGAAGTGGCTCTTGAAAATCTGAGCTTCGAACTGAGAAAAGATGCCCGTTTCTCTTTGGAGGGAACGGCACGGAATGGTAAACAAGGGAAGAAACTGATACTAAAGATACAGCCGGATCTGGTGTTTCTGGATGTAGAGATGCCGGATATAACCGGTATGGAATTGTTGCAGGAGATGCGCGACAGTGTTTCATGGAATATGCGGGTGGTATTTTATACAGCCTACGACAAATACATGATACAAGCTATCCGCGAAGCGGCTTTCGACTATCTGTTGAAACCTTTCGAAGAACAGGACTTGAAAGATATCCTTGTCCGTTTTATAAAACAAGCCGAAGCGGGGCAAGGAGTATCCTTGCCCGTAGGTACTCCTCTGCATACCGGACAGACGTTTATCGTATTTACACCGACCAATGATATGCGTGCATTGCGCCCGGCCGAGATTGGTTTCTTCCGTTATTGCTCGGACCGCAAGCAGTGGGAAGTCATACTCAATAATCAGCCTCCGCTGGTTTTACGCCGTGGAATGACTGCCGAGCAAATTACCCAGTATTCATCCAGCTTCGTCCAGATACACCAGTCGTATATTATCAACATTGACTATCTGATGATTATAAAAGATAATAAGTGTATGCTTTATCCTCCTTTCGATAAGGTGACAGAACTTCTCGTTTCCAGAAAATTCAAGAAAGAATTGCAGGATCGATTCTGTTTATAAAAGAAGAGAGGCGCTGAACGCAAAGTCCGGTGCCTCTCTTTATCTACAATCAAATACTTTTTCTGTAATTATCAGAAGTGGGTTTTACTTCACTTCGATGCCTTTGTTCTGCAGTGTGACGTTCAGTACTCTGGCGTAATCTGCATATTGCTTTTCGTCCAAAGTCTTCTTCATCAGTTTCAGATTTCCATAAACTGCATTACGAAGCAGCTTTTCCTGGTTTTTCTTTGAACTTGTGGCGCGTTCCATCTGTTCGGTGAAGAATTCGCAGATGTTTGCTACTTCTTCGTGCTGGTCGGCGTTCAAGTTCAGATACTTGCTCAGCTTACTTACGTTGATGCTGCCTTCCCATTTTGCTGTTTCAATTGTTTTTGCAGTTGTAGGTTGCTTTCCTGCTGCAAATGTTGCTGTAGCCAGACATACTGCTGCTACCAATGTTAATCCTAAACGTTTCATAATACCTACTTTTTTAATTGTTAATCCTAAAAACTAATCTCAATCTAAACCTAATACCTACTGAAAACTATCTAAGCGCTTAGCTTTTTCTTTTTACCTATGCAAATGTAGAAATATGTTTTATAACACAAAAACGAATGCAAAGGAAAGTGTAGGTTATGCTGTCATTTCTTGATTTATATCAATTAATAGGTGTGAAAACGGCTGTTTTCGAATTAAAATGTAATGTATTTGTAATAAATACCCTTTAGAAGTCATCTGTTTGATGTAATATCGACTATTTTGAGAGCAAAACGATAATCGCTATCTCAATTCCATCGTTGCACTTCAGGAAATTCCATTCTTATTTTCGCCTCTGCAGCAACCCCTACAAAGCCCAGTCCTCCCTCTACATTGCAGGGTAGGCTGACCGGTTCCATCAGTGCTTCGTCATAATCCTCATCGTCCAGACTGTTCAAGGCATTCAGGTAGCGGTATTCTGCTTCGGTGAGTGTGAGTAACCGGATAGTGATGGTATGCGTATAGTATATTTGGTCGTAATTGATATCCGACGGAGAAGAATAATCATTCAGCATCGGATAATAATTGATGTAATGGGGGGTATAGACTTTCAACGTGGCAGAAGAATTACTGAAATTGTTGTCGGTGAAGATATTGTATTTGTTCTTGATGGTAGGGAACAACTCATTTTCTTCATCATCGTAGCTACCGGGATGTCCGTCGGTTAGTATCACGTCTTCGCGGTTGATAAGCTCTGTATTGCTATAATTGAAAAGGGTATCCTTTTTGTTGTAGAGCCAGCTCCATCCGTCTTCGCTGGGGATGAGGTCACCGTTTTCGTCTGTTATGTATTCGCGGTATTCACCACGGTAACTGAGGTCGTTCCGGATATCCAGACGATAGTAGTTTTTTTCGCTGGGACGGTCTTGCAGGGTTATTTTGTATTGGCGGTAAAGTTTTTGTCCGTTGTACTCGCGCAGGTAGGCGAGGGTGGTATCCACGTGCAGGCTTTCTATCGGCTGTGGTACGGTCACTTCGGCGCTGGCATGATATCTCCCGTTCTCGGCGGTAGCTTCCAGGCGGATGTTGTCGCCGGGATGCAGTACGGTAGTAAGACGATACTTTTTGAACTGTATACTTTTCAGTAATACTTCATAACCATCTTTATCAAGTTGTCCCTTCAAATCACCGTATAATTCTTCTGGTGATATAGCTTCCGGCGATTCTACCAGTTTATCATTTACATAGAGTGAAAGTGTTGCTTCATTTACGCGCTCGATGCTGTAACCTGCGCCTAAGTGCAGGAAGACGTAGTTCTCCGCTTGTTCGGCATCAAGCAAAGCGTTCATAATGAGTTGTGTCTCCTGCTTTCCGGGATTGTATGGAATCTCGTTTTCGCAAGCTGCCAGAAAGCTGGCAATTACTATATATATAATAAGGTGTAATTTCATTTTCGTTTTCATATTCGGGCTCTTTTAGAATCTGTAGGTATAGGTAACAGAAGGGATGCAAGGCAATATTGTCAGTTTTTTGATGGTGGTTTTGCCTTTCTCCCTCTTTATAGGTTGACCATTGCCTCCTTGATAGATACTTTCATAATAATTATTGTAGTTATCATATCCATTTTGGTATTTACTGTAAACGATGTTAGGATTCATCGCATTGTATGCATTGTAAACGCTTATATTCCAGGTTCGCATGCCGTGTTTGGTTTTCTTGTTGAAGTTGATGCCCAGGTTCAGACGGTGGTTGGCGGGCAGGCGATAATTATTTCGATGGGAAATGTAGCCGGCTTCTTCAACGCTGCCATCGGGTCTGATTACGATCGTTGCTTTCTCGGGCACGGTAATGCAACCGCCGGTATTGAAGATCCACGAAGCGCCCACGTCGATACGTTCACTGAACTTATGGTTCAGGCAGAGACTGATGCTATGGCGACGATCGTACTTGTAGGGAAACCACTTGCCTTGATTGATGGTACCGTTCTTAAAACGGTGGTCAGTCTTAGATAGTGTGTATGCCAGCCAACCGGTAGTCTTTCCCAGTGTCTTTTGCACCATGAGTTCCAATCCGAAGGAGCGCCCTTCGCCCATTTCTACTTTCTCTTCCCAGTTGGTAGAAGTTCCGAAGAAAGACACGCCTTCCTGATACTCAAGTATATGCCGCATTTGCTTATAATATCCCTCAATGGAAAATTCCCAGCCTGCCAGGCCGGAGTAATAGCCTCCGATGGAGTATTGATTAGCGTACATCGGACTTATATCTTTGGTGATGGGCACCCAAAGGTCGGTAGGCATGGAGAAAGGGGTAGAAGAAAGTAGGTGCACATACTGCGCCATGCAGGTATAAGATGCTTTGGCGGAGAACCCTTGTCCCATATCGTAACGGGCAGACAGGCGCGGTTGCACTGAGAAGTAGCTTTTTCCTTGCGTGTGAAACAGCGATGTACGCACACCTGCATTCAAGCTGAGGTTACTGCCTATGTTGAAGTTGTCTTCGGCGTAAAGAGATACTTCCTGCCCGTGCATTTCCCGACTGCTGCTTGTATTATAGAGTGTATCTTCCTGAAGGGTTCCGTCGTCTATATCCTGCACTTTCGAGGTGGAGATCCCGGGGCGGAAAGTATGGTAGATGTATTCCGCTCCGAACTTGATGTGGTGTTGCGGCACAGGTGTATAGTCAAAATCCATGCGTGCACTCCAGTCGCGGATGCCGGAACTGAATCGGGAAGTGTAGTGGTACTGGTCGCGTATCTGATTACTGACCGTGTAAGTATCTTCCATATCTCCGTTCAGGCTCATCTCATAGTTATTGTACGAAAGGGTGGTATTGCAGAACAGTTTGCTGTTGAAGACATAGTTCCAGCGACCGTAGGCGATGGTGTTTCCCCAGTTCAGGTGGCTGTTGTCTCTGTAGTAACTTTGGTATGTGTTGTCATTTCCAGAGCTATTGCTGTCGTAGCTGTCGAAGTGATAATGGTCTTTCCCTTTGTAGAAGCTGAGGAAGAGGCGGCTGCGGTCGTTGAACTTGTGGTTCACTTTGGCGTTGACGTCATAGAAGTAATAGTTATATTTGTCGGCATAGGAACCGTCCTTGTCCACAATGAGGTTTTTGAAGAAAACCGTAGGGATGGCACGTGCACTAAAACTGAAAGAGGTCCGTTCTTTCCAGATGGGCCCCTCGATGTGCAGTTTGTCCGTCAGCATACCGATGCTGAGTGCGCCATGGTAACGGTGCATGTCTCCGTCGTTGGTACGCACGTCAACGATGGACGAGAGACGCCCGCCGTAGCGGGCGGGAAAGGAGCTCTTGAAGAGGGTGGTGTTCTTTACCGCTTCGGGTGTGAAGATGGAGAACACACCCAGCAGATGGTCGGCGTTGTACACCGGAATGCCGTCCAGCAGCACCAGATTCTGGTCGGGGCCGCCGCCACGCACATACATGCCCGCAAATCCCTCCATACCTGCCTGCACGCCCGGCATCAGCTGGATGGTTTTCAGCAAATCGGCTTCACCCAGTATGGAAGGAGTGTTGCGTATCTGCGTCATCGGAATTTCGTGCGCTCCCATGGCGGTGCTCTGTATGCCGGCTTCGTGCTTGTCCGATAGCACCACCACTTCTGCCAGTTCGTTATTGCTGTTCAGGGGAATATTCAGCACGGTGTCCTTCGTCAATTCAAAGCGGCTGCGCCGGGTAGCATAACCCAAGTAAGAGAAAGTGAGTTCCGTCTCCCCCTCCGGCAGAGTGATGGTATAGAAACCGAAAGGATTGGTGGCAGTACCGGCGGAACGACGACTCTCAAAGATATTGGCACCAATCAGCGTCTCGGAAGACGCTCCGTCGGTCACGTATCCGCTGATAGTGAACTTACGGCTAACGGATTTCTGCGGCGCGGGCCGCTTGTACAGTAAGATATGCTTCCCGGAGATTTCGAACTCGATGGGCTCTTTCTCGAAAGCACGTTGCAATATCTCGCTGATAGTCTGTTGCTTTACTTCCAGACTGATACGCCGTGTCAGTTTCACTTCTTCTCCATACACGAAGGAGAAGCCGGTGGCATTTTCCAGTTGTTTCACAAAACTTTCCAGCGTGGCATTGCGGATGTTGAGGCTTAGGCGTGTTTCTTTATTTTGTGCATAGGCCGAAGTGTTTAAGATAACCACGCACATCAGGAGCACAGCTCTGATGTGGTGGTGTGAACAGATAGTAGAATAGTTCATGATCAGTTAAGTTTGCTAGTAAGGGTAATAGTGTCGTTGGTTTGAGTATAGGTAAAGTTGCCTGCCACTTTCAGCAGGTCGAGAATATGCGTCAGACCTTCTTCCGAACTGAAGGTACCCGTCATGCGGTAGTTCTTCAGGCTGTCTCCCTCGATGCGGATGGGCGTGCGGAATATTTCAGACAGTTGGCGGGTGATGTCCTCCAACGGCTGTTGGCTGAAGTAGAGCGTGTCCGGCAGGGAGACGGGCTTCGGAGCATGCGTTTCCATGGGGGCGGGCTGAGGCTTTGCAGGCTCGGGGGACAGGATATAATAGTAGGCTGCCCAACTGGCCACGCACAGTAGCACCACTGCCGCACTGCTTGCCACTCGCAACCAGAACATCCGCTTTTTGCGCTTGGCAAACAGCTGTTGTTCCAGCAGTTTCCAGCTGTTGCTTGCTGCAAAGCGTCCTCTGGGCGAGCGGGTAGAAGCTATCAGCTTGTTCAGTACTTTGTCGAAATTCTCGTTGTTTACCTTCATTCTTTATTTTATTTGGCAACCAACTTTAGGGTCAGTTGCGTTTGTTTGGCTTCCGTATCTTGGGGCGAGCAGATAATGCGTATCTCCTCGCTCTGTTTTATCCGTTTCGGAAAGACAAGGATGCGCGCGGTTGCCGATTTCTTCTTTGCGGGGATTACCACTTTGGTATCAATCAGCCGGAACACGCCTTGTGCACCTGGTTTCCATTTGCCGGTGAGTTTTACTTCCCGGTCTTTCTCACTCTTCTGGGCAGCAATGATTTTGATGCCGATTTCTTTTTCTTCCGTTTGTTTGTCGAACGTGTAGCTGTCGTTTACCTTGTCAAAACCGAGGTACTCGTCCGGATACTTGGCATTGTTGTCACTGCATGCGCTCAGGCTGAGCATGGCAAGCATAAGGCTTGCACCATAATAACATAAATTTCTCATAAGTCTTTGTTCGTTTAGTTTTCTGTAAGTAAAGACAGGTGGTTTTGAGAAACTCCCTATATGCTATCATGCAAAAGAATGTTAAGACAAAAAACTACACCAGCAGACTTTCCTTTAATCGTGTCACTGCCTTCTGCAACTGTGCATCTACGGTCTTCACGCTGATATCCAACTCTTCTGCTACTTGGGCATAGCTCTGCTTCTCTTCGCGTATGCGGATGAAGACCTCCCGGCAACGTTCGGGCAGGCGGTCCAGTGCCTTGACGTAGCGGGCAAAGAGTTCTTCACTGATGAGCGTGTCCTCCGGTGAGTCGGCCCGGTCGGTAGGTTCGGGAAGTTGTTCGGTGGAGAGGGTAGCGTGGCGGTTCTCCTTTTCCAGATAATTGAGCGAGGCATTCTTGGTGAGGATGAAGCAATAATCTTCTATGTTCTTCACCTCCGGCAACTTGGCGCGTTGCTCCCAAAGGCGCATGAAGACATCGAGTACGATCTCCTGCGCCCATTCTTCATGTTTCACGAAGTAGTAGGCGATACGGAACAAGCGGTCGTAGCACAGATCGTAGAAACCATGGAACGCTTGTTCCGAGTTTTCCTCCTTCATTTGGCGCAAGTATCGTCTGACTTCTTGTTCGGTCATACAGCCTCTTTAAGATAAGTAGTGGGCGCAAAGGTAAAACTTTTCGGTGAAATATCCTATATGTTACTATTCTATGAACATTAAGTCGCTTATGATATCGTCTGAAACAAAAATACCTTCCCGCGTGAGGTAGAGATGATTATCCTGCATCTTCAGCTTGCCGCTTTTCAGATGCGGAGCAGCCATCTTCGTACAATATCCCTGCAATTCTGCACCGAACTTTTGTTTTACTTCTTCCCGATCGACACCCCACTTGGTGCGGAGGGTGGTCATGATGTATTCGTTGTAGCGGGTCGTGGTGTCCAGATGTTCCGTCTCGAAGGCCCGCCGCCCAGCTTCTATGGAGCTGATATACTTTTCCAGTGAAGAAACGTTCCATTCCCTGCTTTCGGTGTCGAATGAATGTGCCGAAGGTCCGCACCCCAGGTAGGGAATGCCTTTCCAGTAAGAGGTGTTGTGGCGCGAGTACATGCCGGGCTTGCAGAAATTGGATATTTCGTAATGCTCGTATCCGGCGGCATCGAGTGTATCTATCAGGGTTGAGAAGAAGCGTACGCTGCTTTCTTCGTCCACTTCGCAGATGCGGTGCGCTTGCAGCATTTTGTAGATGCGGGTTCCTTCTTCGTAAGTCAGGTGATAGGCGGAGATGTGTTCTACGTTGAGGCTGACGGCTTGCTGAAGGTCGCGTTTCCAGCGCTCGTCCGTTTCGCCCGGCAGTCCGTAGATGAGGTCGATGCTGATATTGCGGAAGCCTGCCCGGCGGCAACGGCCTACGGCTTCGATGGCTTGTGTGGCGCTGTGGCGGCGGTTCAACAGTTGCAGGGTAGCGTCGTCAAAAGTCTGTATTCCCATGCTGATGCGGTTGAAGGGGAGGGTGCGCAGCATGGCTATGTATTCGTCCGTCAGGTCGTCGGGGTTGGCTTCGAGGGTGATTTCCCGGACAGCTTCCATTCCATAGACTTCTGCGATGACGTCGAACACTTGCCTGAAGTCTTCTTCGGCAAGCTGCGAGGGCGTTCCGCCGCCCAGGTAGATGGTTTCTACGGGTTCGCCTTTCAGATATTCTTTGCGTGTTCTCAGTTCCCGACATAAAGCGCTGATATAGCGTTGCTTCAGGTCGCTACGGGTGGTGGAATAGAAGTCGCAGTAGATGCAACGCGTCTTGCAAAAGGGGATATGTATATAGATGCCTGCCATGATGCTTGAAGATTGTTTGCTGCAAAAGTAAGCTTTTGATGGGAGATAGCCATAGCAAAGATGCCTTTATAGGCATCGAAACTTAGAATAAAGGCTTTATTCTTATAAATAAAGCTTTGATTCGTACAAATAAAGGCTTTATTCTTAAGAATAAAACCTTTATTTATAGATTGCCTTGCACCTAAGAAGACTTTTCTTCCTATGAATACAGACTTTTCTTCGTAGTGTCGGACAGAATGACTGATATTTCCCCCTTATTGAACGATGTGCGGTGCGCAAAGTATCATTAAAAGGGTAAATTTGCCACAATAACTAATATGTTGTTTATCTAAATTAAGATTTTGTATGCTACGAAAACACTGTAAAAGAAAGATCCTGTTCACGCTTTTGGCGTGTTGTGCTTTGACTTCTGTTTCTGCCCAGGAATGGAAGTTAGTTTGGAGTGATGAATTCAATCAGGAGGGTCGTTTGGATGATGCCACCTGGAACTACGAGAACGGCTATGCCCGCAATGAAGAAGACCAGTGGTATCAGCCGGACAATGCATCTTGCAAAGGCGGCAGCCTGATCATAGAAGCCCGGAAGGAGCATCGGAAGAATCCTTTGTACGAAGCCGGAAGCCGGGATTGGCGCAAGAAGCGCGAGTTCGTGGAATATAGCTCTTCGTCGGTGACTACTGCCGGTAAGTTTGAATTTTTGTACGGGCGCCTCGAAGTGCGTGCCAGGATTCCCGTTGCGGGAGGTGCCTGGCCTGCCATCTGGTTGCTGGGACGCGGCTTACCGTGGCCTTCGTGCGGAGAGATTGATGTGATGGAGTATTATCGCATCGGCGGTGTGCCGCACATCCTGGCTAATGCATGCTGGGGAGGCGACCAAGGGTATAATGCCGTCTGGAACAGCAAGAAGATTCCGTTTACCCATTTTACCGACCGCGATCCTCATTGGGTGGACAAGTTTCACACCTGGCGCATGGATTGGGACGAAACGGCTATCAAGATTTATCTGGACGACGAGCTGCTGAATGATATTCCGTTGAGCAAAACTGTGAATGGCAGTAGTGCCGGTGAAGGAACGAATCCTTTTCACAAGCCGCAGTATATTTTGCTGAATCTTGCCATCGGCGGTATCAACGGCGGGAAGATTGATGACAAGGCAATGCCGATGAAGTACGAGGTGGATTATGTCCGGGTTTATCAAAAAGATGCTTCCGGTCGCTAATCTGAGAGTGATTGACTGATATTTTATCCTTTTTGAAAGGATTGTAGGTGTTCAGATAGCTTTAAAAGAGATATTTTTGCAACGATGTTTTTATTGAGAGGATAAATGGGAATTTAGCGGAGTATCTTAAATTCCTCCGCCTGAAAGGGGAGGTGCCCGCTTGCGGGCGGAGGGGTTTGAGATACACTTGTTATCACACGCCCCTAAATTATCATTTATTCTCTTGAAAGATGAATTAAAACAAACTTAAATAATATCATGAACATAGGTAAATGTTTGGGACTGCTCTTGGTAGTAGCCCTGTTGCTGCCCGCTCAGGAAGCCGCAGCTAAAAAGAGTAAGGAAAAGGAAGTGACGGACCGTGAACTCTGGACCGGTGTGCTTTATCAGATGGCCGCCCCGGTGCTCAGCAATATGAGCGAGGGCAAGCTTCAGGAAAACATGTTGGTGGAACTGAGCCCCACCTGGGACGGACGGGACAAGCGCGTGACTTATATGGAATGCTTCGGCCGCCTGATGGCAGGACTTGCTCCCTGGCTTTCGCTGCCCGATGACGATACCGCCGAAGGCGCACAACGCAAGCAACTGCGCGAATGGGCTTTGAAGAGCTACGCCCAAGCCGTAGACCCCGAAAGCAAGGACTATCTGCTTTGGCGCAAAGAAGGCCAGCCGCTGGTCGATGCTGCCTATGTGGCAGAGAGTTTCCTGCGTGGTTATGAGGCACTTTGGTTGCCTTTGGACGATGTGACCAAGCAGCGTTATATCGAAGAGTTCACGCAACTGCGCCGTGTAGACCCGCCTTATACCAATTGGTTACTGTTCTCGTCTACCGTAGAATGCTTCTTGAAGAAAGCCGGTGCCAAAACGGATTATTACCGCATCTCTTCCGCTCTGCGCAAAGTGGAAGAATGGTATGTGGGCGACGGTTGGTACAGCGACGGGCCGGGCTTTGCATTCGATTATTACAATAGTTTTGTACTCCATCCCATGTATGTGGAATGCCAGGAAGTGATGACGGACGGCGGCAAGAAAGGCGGCTGGAACCTCAACTCCAAGAACTTCGACCGGGGCGTGAAACGCATGCAACGCTTCGGAATGATATTGGAACGCTTTATCTCCCCCGAAGGTGCTTTCCCGGTATTCGGCCGTTCCATTACCTACCGTACGGGTACGCTTCAGCCCCTTGCCCTGCTGGCATGGCGCGGCTGGCTGCCGGAAGAGTTGCCCAACGGACAAGTGCGTGCAGCTATGACCGCAGTCATCAAGCGGATGTTCGGAGACAACCGTAACTTCAATGAGAAGGGATTCCTGACGCTGGGCTTCAATGGCTCGCAACCTAAAATATCTGATTGGTACACTAATAACGGCAGCCTCTACATGGCCTCGTTGGCATTCTTGCCGTTAGGTCTGCCTGCCGACCATCCTTTCTGGACAGATGCTCCTCAATCGTGGACTTCGAAGAAGGCATGGGAAGGCGAAGACTTCCCCAAAGACCATGCTTACTATGAGAAATAAGGTAAAAAGAAGGTATAGAGCGTTTACGTTAATTGTGTTGGTGATTGGTGGCTGTTTTGCAACACTTTGGGCACAAAGTGTTGCCAGCCCCTCTCCAAAGGCACATCTGGTGGAAGTGGGGAAGGGGTACAGTCAGACTTCCGTCAATACGACCGTATTCCGCAACAATTCGCTGGTGACCCATGGAAACGAGCAGTACATCAGCTATTACGATGGTGACGGCTATCTCGTATTGGGCAAACGTAATCTCGGTTCGGAGCAATGGACGCTGCACCGCACGCAGTATCAGGGAAATGTAAAAGATGCCCATAACATTATCAGCATGATGCTGGACGGCGATGGCTATATCCATGTCTCCTTCGACCATCACGGGCAGAAGCTGAACTATTGCCGCAGCCTTGCCCCCTATTCGTTGGAACTGGGAGAGAAAGAACCGATGACGGGGATAGACGAGGGCAATGTGACTTATCCTGAGTTTTACTCACTGGCCGGAGGGAATTTGTTGTTCGTTTATCGTTCCGGTTCGTCCGGCCGGGGAAACCTGGTGATGAACAGCTATGATGTAAAGACCCGGAAATGGCAACGCGTGCAAGATGTGCTGATTGACGGCGAAGACCAACGGAATGCCTACTGGCAACTGTATGTAGACGAGCAGGGAACGATTCATCTGTCCTGGGTGTGGAGAGAAACGTGGCATGTAGAAACCAACCACGACCTCTGCTACGCCCGTTCCTACGACAACGGAAAGACCTGGTACAAAGCCAACGGCAAGCAGTACGACCTGCCTATCCGTGCCGCTAATGCCGAGTATGCCTGCCGCATTCCGCAAGGTTCCGAACTGATCAATCAGACCAGTATGAGTGCCGATGCCGGAGGTAATCCGTACATCGCCTCCTATTGGCGCGACCCCGACAGTGATGTTCCTCAGTACCGCATCGTCTGGCACGACGGGCAAACGTGGCACAGCCGCCGGGTTTCCGATCGTCACTCTCCTTTCTCCTTGAAAGGTGGAGGCACCAAGATGATTCCCATTTCCCGCCCGCGTATCGTAGTGGATGGCGGGGAGATCTTCTACGTCTTTCGTGATGCGGAGCGTGGAAGCCGGGTGTCTTTGGCACATGCAACAGACGTTGCCAACGGCAAGTGGACTGTTTGCGACCTGACTGATTTCTCCGTCGATGCCTGGGAACCTTCCCATGACACCGAATTGTGGAAGCAGAAACGCCGGTTGCATCTGTTTGTGCAGCATGCCAGGCAGGGAGACGGCGAGCGGGTGGTGGAGTTCGATCCCCAGCCGGTATATGTATTGGAAGTCTTGAAATAATAAGGTATTAGGTAATTAGTAAACCATGAAGAAGATTTTTTTAGTCCTATTGGGGGCCGCCTTCTGTTTGGCAGGCACCTCATGCACGGCAAAGCAACCCAAAGCAGAAGAAGTTGTCGGTATTATCGACAAAGTGAATAACTATTGGCAGGAAACGCATCCCCAGCATGGCCGCTCCTTTTGGGACAATGCGGCCTACCACACCGGGAATATGGAGGCTTTCTTCCTGACGAGTAATCCCCGGTATTACGACTACTCCAAAGCCTGGGCGGAACATAACGAGTGGAAAGGAGCCAAGTCGGATGATAAACAAGAGTGGAAGTATAGTTATGGAGAAAGTGACGATTATGTTCTCTTCGGAGATTATCAAATCTGCTTTCAGACTTATGTCGATCTGTATACGGTAGATCCTGATTCTCAGAAGATAGCCCGTGCCCGCGAGGTGATGGAGTATCAGATGAGCACGGACAAGAACGATTATTGGTGGTGGGCAGACGGATTGTATATGGTGATGCCCGTCATGACAAAGATGTACAAGCTGACAAAGAACCCGTTGTATCTTGAAAAACTACATGAATATTGGACGTATGCCAACAGCATTATGTACGATGATGAATCCGGTTTGTATTACCGCGATGCTAAGTATGTCTATCCCAAACACAAAACCGTAAACGGCAAAAAAGACTTTTGGGCGCGTGGTGACGGCTGGGTACTGGCCGGTTTGGCTAAAGTGCTGAAAGACCTGCCGGAAACGGATAAGTACCGTCAGGAGTATATCGACCGCTTTCGGACAATGGCAAAAGCGGTAGTCGCCTGCCAGCAACCCGAAGGCTACTGGACCCGTAGCATGCTCGACGCCGAACATGCTCCCGGACCTGAAACCAGCGGAACTGCTTTCTTCACATACGGTCTGCTATGGGGAATGAACAACGGACTGCTGGATAAAGCAACCTACCAACCGGCAGTGATGAAAGCCTGGAACTACCTGACTACCGTAGCCTTACAGCCGGACGGACGCGTAGGCTATGTGCAACCTATCGGTGAAAAGGCAATTCCGGGGCAAGTGGTCGATGCCAATTCTACTGCCAATTTCGGTGTGGGAGCCTTTTTACTGGCTGCCTGCGAGATGGTACGTTTTTTGAATGCCGACTGATAGAACGAAATAAATGAGTGTATATGTTGTGTAACATATACACTCATTGTGTATTATATAAGGTAAAGTGTTACTTTTACACTCGCTAAATAATTCAATATAAAACTATTATGATGAATAGAAAAACACCTTTGTTACGGATGAACTTGTTGGCAGTATCATTACTGCTTTTTGTCCTTCCCGGATTTTCTCAGCAGAAGTCCTTCTATGAAAAAGATTGCGTTGCTTATTTGTTCACTTATTTCACGGGTAATCATATCAGTGAAGAGGCCGTATGCTATGCCGTCAGTATGGACGGATACACCTATTGGGCACTGAACGGCGGCAAGCCGGTGATTGACTCAAAAGTCATCAGCTCTACGGGCGGCGTGCGCGATCCCCATATCCTGCGCTGCGAGGATGGAAAGACTTTCTATATGGTAGTGACTGATATGGTTTCCGGCAACGGATGGGATTCCAACCGGGCGATGGTATTGCTGAAATCTACCGATCTGGTGAACTGGTCGCACTCGGTCATCAATATGCAGAAACGTTATGAAGGTCAGGAAAAATTGAAACGTGTGTGGGCTCCGCAAACGGTTTATGATCCGGAAACCGGAAAGTACATGGTATATTGGAGCATGAAGTATGGTGACGGACCGGATGTTATCTATTATGCGTATGCGAATGAGGATTTTACCGATTTGATAGGCGAGCCGAAGCCCCTGTTCCTGCCGAAAGAGGGTAAATCGTGTATCGACGGGGATATTGTCTATAAAGATGGTGTCTTTCATCTTTTCTATAAGACAGAAGGGCACGGCAATGGTATCAAGGTAGCCACTACCCGCTCGCTTACTTCCGGACAGTGGACTGAAGAGCCCGACTACAAGCAACAGACAACAGATGCGGTGGAAGGGGCAGGTACCTTTAAACTGATAGGGCAGGATAAGTATATATTAATGTATGACGTATATATGAAAGGTAAGTATCAGTTTACGGAAACTACCGACCTGAAGAACTTTAAGGTGATAGACAGTGAAGTAAAGATGAATTTCCATCCGCGTCATGGCACGATTATTCCTATTACACGGGATGAGTTAGTTCGGATCACGGATAAGTGGGGTAAACCGGCAGAGCTGGGCGAACTGCCCAATAATCCGATATTGCCGGGCTTCCATGCCGATCCTGAGGTGCTGTATTCCAATCAGACAAAGAAATATTATATCTACTCTACTACGGACGGACAACCGGGCTGGGGAGGCTGGTATTTTACCGTATTCTCGTCCACAGATCTGAAAAACTGGAAAGACGAAGGTGTTATGCTGGATTTGAAGTCGGAACAAGTACCTTGGGCCGATGGAAATGCCTGGGCGCCATGCATTGAGGAAAAACTGATAAAGGGACAATATAAATACTTCTTTTATTATAGCGGAAATCCCAAAGATGGAGGGGGTAAGCAGATTGGAGTAGCCACAAGCGATTCTCCGACGGGACCGTTCACAGACTTGGGACATCCAATCATAACCACTTCTCCCGTGGGTGGCGGACAGCAGATCGACGTAGATGTCTTTACCGATCCGGTTTCGGGTAAGCCTTACCTTTACTGGGGCAACGGTTATATGGCGGGTGCCGAGTTGAATAAGGATATGCTTTCCATCAAGAAGAATACGATTACGGTAATGACACCCCAGGGAGGCACTTTGCAGGACTATGCCTATCGGGAGGCACCATACGTATTCTATCGCAAGGGGCTTTATTACTTTCTGTGGTCGGTGGACGATACCGGTTCACCTAACTACCATGTGGCGTACGGCACTTCCAAATCACCGCTTGGCCCTATCGAGGTGGCAAAGGAACCGATAGTCCTGATTCAAAGCCCGGAGAAAGAGATATATGGTCCTGCTCATAACTCGGTACTCCAGATTCCCGGTACGGATGAGTGGTACATCGTCTATCATCGAATTAATAAGAACTACCTGAAACACGAGCCGGGTACGCATCGGGAAGTGTGCATAGACCGGATGGAGTTCAATCCGGACGGAACCATCAAACCGGTAGTGCCTACCCGCTGATTATCATAAAAACTTTAATACCTGAAACACATTATGAAGAACAGACTGAAATCATTTGCCTTTTTAGTAGCGGCAGCAGCTTTGCCGCTGGCTGCACAAGATATCACCGTCAGCGGACCCGACGGCAAGTTGCAATTAACCGTATCGTGTCCGGAAGGGGGAGAAGCTTCTTATGCGGTATCTTACAATGGGAAGCAGATGCTTAAGCCTTCTCCACTGGGCTTGCAGACAAATGTAGGAGACTTTGCCGGAGCCCTGAAATGGATGGGACATAAAGAAACGAAAATAGATACTACCTACGAGCAGACGCGTATCAAGACTTCGCGCGTGCACTATCGCGCCAATGAGCTGCTGTGCTCCTTTGCCAATGCGCAGGGGCAGAAGGTAGATGTAATGTTCCGCGTCAGTGACAATGACGTGGCTTTCCGCTATCTGTTGCCCCGACAAGGAGAGCGGGGAAGCGTTGCCGTCAATCAAGAGAAGACCGGTTTCCGCTTTCCGTCTCAGACTACTACTTTCCTTTGTCCGCAGAGCGATGCCATGATAGGCTGGAAGCGGACGAAGCCCAGTTATGAGGAAGAATATAAGGCGGATGCCCCTTTGAATGCACGTTCGCAGTATGGGCACGGATATACTTTCCCCTGTTTGTTCAAGGTAGGAGGGGATGGTTGGCTACTCGTCAGCGAGACGGGCGTAGACAGCCATTATTGTGCTTCCCATTTGAGTGATGCGACAGACGGGCTGTTTACAATTGCTTTTCCCATGCCGGAGGAGAATAACGGCAATGGAACGGTGGCTCCGGCTTTCGCCTTGCCGGGGGCTACTCCGTGGCGCACCATTACGGTGGGCGAAACGCTGAAGCCTATCGTGGAGACGACTGTACCCTGGGATGTAGTGAAGCCGCTGTACGAGACGGAGCACGATTATAAGCCGGGGCGCGGCACGTGGAGCTGGATTCTTTGGCAGGACGGCAGCATCAATTACGATGACCAGGTGCACTATGTGGATCTGGCGGCAGCGATGGGATATGAGTATGTATTGATAGACAACTGGTGGGACACCAACATCGGCTACGACCGGATGGAGCAACTGATAAAATACGCCCATAGCAAAGGCGTGGATGTTTTCCTTTGGTACAGTTCCAGTGGCTATTGGAATGATATCGAGCAGGGACCGACTAACCGGATGGACACTCCGATCATTCGCAAGCGGGAGATGAAGTGGCTTCAAAGCCAGGGTGTGAAAGGTATCAAAGTCGACTTCTTCGGTGGAGACAAGCAGGAGACGATGCGGCTGTACGAAGATATTCTGAGCGATGCGGACGACCACGGACTGATGGTCATCTTCCACGGATGCACGATACCCCGCGGATGGGAACGGATGTATCCTAACTATGTAGGCAGTGAAGCTGTTCTGGCTTCCGAGAATCTGATCTTCAACCAGCACTTCTGTGATGAAGAGGCGTTCAATGCCACGCTGCATCCGTTTATCCGCAATACGGTGGGATGTATGGAATTTGGTGGCTGTTTCCTGAACAAGCGGCTGAATCGTGGCAATGATGGCGGAAGTATTCGCCGTACCACCGATGTGTTCCAGCTGGCAACGACGGTGCTGTTTCAAAACCCGATACAGAACTTCGCATTGGCTCCCGGCAACCTGACGGATGCACCGCAGCTCTGCCTCGACTTCATGAAACAGATACCTACGACCTGGGATGAGACTCGTTTCATTGATGGCTACCCAGGGAAGTATGTGGTACTTGCCCGTCGCCACGCCGATACGTGGTATGTGGCTGCCATCAATGCCGGTAAAGAAACTTTGAAACTGAAGCTTACGCTGCCTATGCTGGCAGGCGAAACGGTTTCTTTCTACAGTGACGATAAACAGCAACAACCGCAAGAGAAGGCTGTGAAGATAAAAGCCGACGGCAGCATCCAGCTGGTGCTTCAATCGCAGGGAGGCGCTGTATTGGTTAAGTAGCATTCAATCTTAGACATTATGAATAGACTGATTAGTTTCCTGGGTTTGTGCATGCTTTGGGCTCTGTCTGTACCCATGCAGGCAAGCGTGAACGAAGTGGCGAATGAGCCCGATTCCGTGTTTCTCTTTTCGTATGCGGATAGAGAAGGAAATAGCGGATTGAAGTTTGCCTGGAGTCCCGACGGGAAGAGCTGGTTTTCCGTAGCCGACGGCTATGAGTATGTGAAGAGCGACTTCGGTCCATGGGGCAGGGCAAAGAAAATGTTCCGCCCGCAACTGATGCAAAGCCGTACCGATGGCGGATGGTGCTGCATCTGGACGCTGAGTGAAAAAGGAGAAGCGCTTGGATGTGCTTCTTCTGCAGATTTGTTGAAGTGGGGACGGCAGAGCTACTTCCCGGTTTCGGAACGCGGCAAGCACCTGCCCGCCGACATCGTTCCTGCCACCGAGGGCAAGGCTGTGATAGGCGGACGTGAAGAATACGGCTGGATGCAACGGGCGCCTTATGCTACCATTGAACAACTGATACGCTACGCCGAGCATAAGAAATTCCGCCAGATACAGAATGACGAGCGCATGGAACAGGATGTTGTCCGTTTTGCCGGGTTGAAGCCGGTAGAGGCAACCATCCGTGTGCAGACGTCGCAGGCTAAACCTATCAGCGAGCACTTGATCGGCATTTTCTTCGAAGATATTAATTACTCTGCCGACGGTGGTTTGTATGCAGAACTCGTACAGAACCGCGATTTCGAGTATTCTTCCCGAGACGGGTCACACCAGGGCTGGGATAATGGATATGCCTGGTCTGTACAAGGCGATAATGCTACGTTGAGTATTGCCACCGACCGGCCGATCCATGCGAATAATCCGCATTATGCCGTGTTCGACCTGAAGCAACCGGGGGCTGCGTTGCAGAACGATGGCTTCGACGGTATCAGCCTGAAAAAGGGAGAGAAATATGACTTTTCATTTTTTGCCCGTGTGGCCGATGGAAGCAAAGGTGGTAAAATGTCGGTTCGCTTGCTCGATCAGGAAGGCAGAGAAGTAGCGCAGGCTATGGTGAACGTTTCTTCCAAGGAGTGGAAGAAGCAGAAAGCCGTGCTGACTGCAAATGCCGACGTACGCGCCGCTGTGCTGGCACTTCAACCACAAGTTGCCGGTACGTACCATCTCGACATGGTTTCCCTTTTCCCCCGAAATACCTTCAGGGGACACGAGAACGGCTTGCGTGCCGACCTGGCACAAACGCTTGCCGACCTGAAACCCCGCTTTGTGCGTTTCCCCGGCGGATGCGTAGCGCATGGCGACGGTGTGGATAATATCTACGATTGGAAAGGTTCTATCGGTCCGTTGGAGGCCCGCAAGCCGTTGCGCAATCTTTGGGGCTATCATCAGACGCGCGGACTGGGCTATTTTGAATACTTCCGCTTCTGCGAAGATATCGGTGCCGAGCCGGTGCCCGTACTGGCCGCCGGTGTCCCTTGCCAGAACTCCGGAACTTGCAGCCACCATGCCACGGGCGAGCTTGGCTGCAACGGACAGCAGGGAGGCATCCCGATGGAAGAGATGGGAGCTTACGTGCAGGACATCCTAGACCTGATAGAATACGCCAACGGCGACGCCCGCAAAACCGTCTGGGGAAAGAAGCGTGCCGAAGCAGGCCATCCGAAACCCTTCAATCTGAAGTATATCGGCATCGGCAATGAAGACTTGATTACCGACGTGTTTGAAGAGCGCTTCACGATGATATACCGTGCCGTCAAAGAGAAATATCCCGAGATAACGGTGATAGGTACCGTAGGCCCTTTCTACGAGGGCACGGACTATGACGAAGGCTGGGAGCTTGCCACCCGTCTGGGCGTGCCGATGGTGGACGAGCATTATTATGTGGCCCCGGGTTGGATGATTCACAATCAGGATTACTACGATGGCTATGACCGCACGAAGCCGAAGGTTTATTTGGGCGAATATGCTGCCCATCTGCCGGGCCGTCCCAGCAACATCGAGACGGCGCTTGCCGAGGCGCTGTATCTGACGACGGTAGAACGCAACGGCGATGTTGTCTCCATGACTTCTTATGCTCCGTTGCTGGCCAAGGAGAACCATACGCAGTGGACGCCCGACCTGATTTACTTCAATAATACGGAAGTAAAGCCTACGGTAGATTACTATACGCAGCAGATGTTCGGACAGAATGCCGGTAGCGAGTATGTGGCGTCTACCGTCAGTCTGAGCAACACGCAGGATGCTGTAAGGAAACGCATCGGCGTGTCGGTAGTAAAAGATGAAATAACAGGCGATTATATTGTAAAATTAGTAAATTTGTTGCCGGTGGAGGTTGCTGCCAAGGTGAAACTGGATGATGTGGCTTTGGTTAACCCTTCTGCCGTGAAGACCGTTTTGGCAGGTAATCCTAAGGATAAAGAAGCGAAATCTGTTTCTTCTGTCTTTGAAGTAGCAGGAAATGAATTTCCTTATGCAATGCCGGCCTATTCGTTTACGGTAATACGTATCCATCAGAATGAACCCCAATAATACTATAGGAACCATGAAAAGACTATTAACCTTGGCACTTACCGCTGCTCTTGCCGGTAGTACAGTTGCACAGAAGCAGCAATCGTTGCATTCGGGCTACCCCATCACCCCGGTGCCTTTTACTTCCGTCAAAGTGACGGACGGCTTCTGGGGACAACGCCTCCGGGCAAGCCGTGAAGTAACCATCCCGCTGGCATTCAGCAAATGTGAGGAGACGGGACGCTATGAAAACTTTGTGAAAGCAGCTCATCCCAGTGAAGAGTATAAAGTAGAAGGGTTCTCCTTCGATGATACCGACGTATACAAGACCATTGAGGGGGCCAGCTACTCGTTGCAGACTTATCCCGATAAGAAGTTGGAGCGGTATATAGACAGCGTGCTGACGATTGTTGCCGCTGCGCAGGAACCGGATGGATACTTGTATACCGCCCGTACCATGAACCCGAAGCATCCCCATAATTGGGCAGGACCGGAGCGCTGGGTGGCTGTAGAGCACCTGAGCCATGAATTCTATAACCTGGGACACATGGTAGAGGGTGCTGTAGCCCATTACCAGGCTACCGGAAAAAGGAACTTCCTGGATATAGCCATCCGCTACGCCGACTGCGTCTGCAAGGCGATAGGCGACGGGCCGGACCAGAAGCGCCTGGTGCCGGGACATCAGATTGCCGAAATGGCACTGGCGAAACTTTATCTGGTGACGGGTGACAAGAAGTATCTGGACCAGGCCAAATTCTTCCTCGACGCACGTGGCACTACCAGCCGTAAGGATGCTTACAGTCAGGCACATCTGCCGGTGGTGGAACAGGATGAGGCCGTCGGCCATGCGGTACGTGCCACTTACATGTATTCCGGTATGGCGGATGTGGCGGCCATTACGGGCGACAGTAGTTATATCAAGGCAATCGACCGGATTTGGGATAATATCGTTTCCAAGAAGATTTATATTACCGGTGGCATCGGTGCACGCCACGATGGCGAGGCATTCGGTGATAATTACGAGTTGCCCAATCTTTCGGCTTATAATGAGACTTGCGCCGCCATCGGCAATGTGTATATGAATTATCGCCTGTTCTTGCTTCACGGCGATGCTAAGTACTTTGACGTATTGGAGCGGACGCTTTACAACGGGTTGATTTCGGGTGTATCGCTGGATGGAGGTTCGTTCTTCTATCCCAATCCATTGGCGTCGGATGGAGGTTACAGCCGTCAGCCGTGGTTTGGTTGCGCTTGCTGTCCCAGCAATATCAGCCGGTTCATTCCTTCGTTGCCGGGATATGCGTATGCGGTGAAGGACGAGCAGGTTTATGTCAATTTATTCCTTTCCAACCGGGCTGAGTTGAATGTCAATAAGAAGAAAGTGGTGTTGGAGCAGGAGACGTCTTATCCTTGGAACGGCGATATCCGCTTGACGGTGGCGCAGGGCAACCAGCCGTTTACCATGAATATCCGCATTCCGGGCTGGGTGCGTGGCAGCGTGTTGCCGGGAGACCTGTATGCGTATGCCGACAATCAGAAGCCGACTTACCGCGTGTTGGTGAATGGTCAGGAGGTGCGGGGAGAACTGACGAACGGCTACCTCGGCATCGACCGCCGGTGGAAGAAGGGCGATGTGGTGGAGATTCATTTCGACATGCTGCCCCGTGTGGTGAAGGCTAATCCGAAGGTCGAGGCCGACCGTGGCCGGGTAGCCATTGAGCGTGGTCCGCTGGTGTATTGCGCCGAGTGGCCTGATAATGACTTCAATGTGCACACGGTGCTTCTGAACCGCAATCCGCAGTTCCGGGTGGTGGAGAAGCCTGAATTGCTGTACGGAGTCAGTGAGATTACGACCGATGCGCAGGCAATCAGTTACGATGCGACCGGCCGACTGGCGGTAAAGGATGTCACGCTTACTTTAATTCCTTATTATGCCTGGGCACATCGTGGCGAAGGCAATATGGATGTATGGCTTCCGGTGGATATAAGTGCTGCTTCAGCTTTACCTCAGAAGGGGGAGAAGCAGGCGGATAACGGATTCTTTAAATAATGATCTAATAAATAATATATATGAGAAAGTTAACAATCCTCTTTACTTTGCTTTTTGCACTAAGTGTGCAAGCACAACACACAATGACCGTCGACGTCTCCCGTCCGACGGCCCGAATCAATCCTGCTATGTACGGCATCTTCTTCGAAGATATCAACTTCGGTGCCGATGGCGGCTTGTACGCCGAACTGGTGAAGAACCGCTCTTTCGAGTTCCCCCAACCCTTTGTCGGCTGGGTGCCTTTCGGCAACGTGACGATACAGAACGAAGCACCCTGCTTCGACCGCAATCCGCACTACGTGCGCATCACGAACGACGGACGACTGCTGCGTGCGGGGCTGGATAACGAAGGTTATCGCGGCATCGGCCTCAAAAAAGGAGAATCCTATCGCTTCTCCGCCTATGCCCGTACCTCGGATGCCAAACCTATGAAACTCTCCATCGAACTGGTGAATGCCAACGGTGAGAACTTGTTGAAGAAGGAACTCGAAGTGAAAGGCAACGAGTGGCAGAAGTTGACGGCTGTGTTGACGTCTCCTTTCACCGATGCCCACTCCCGCCTGCGCGTAGTGCTGCAAACCGCAGGAACGGTAGACGTGGACCACATCTCCCTCTTCCCCGTGAATACCTGGAAGAACCGCGAGAATGGCCTGCGTGCCGACCTTGCCCAAGCACTCTACGACCTCAATCCCGGTGTCTTCCGCTTCCCCGGCGGCTGCATCATCGAGGGCAACAGCCTCGCCACCCGCTATCAGTGGAAAAACTCCGTAGGTCCTGTTGAGAACCGCCCGCTGAACGAGAACCGCTGGAACTATACCTTCAAGCACAAAGCCTTCCCCGACTATTTTCAAAGCCTCGGCCTCGGCTTCTACGAATACTTTCTGCTGAGCGAAGACCTCGGCGCGGAGCCCCTTCCGGTGTTGAGCTGCGGACTCTCCTGCCAGTACGAAAGCAACGAAGTGGTGCCTTTGGCCGAGCTCGACCCTTACGTGCAGGATGCTCTCGACCTGATAGAGTTTGCCAACGGCCCTGCCACCTCCAAGTGGGGCAAAGTGCGTGCCGATATGGGACATCCCGAACCTTTCCATCTCAAAATGATTGCTGTAGGTAACGAGCAGTGGGGCGAGGTCTATACCGAGCGCCTCGAAGTATTTACCAAAGCCATTCGTGCCCAATATCCCGATATCAAGATTGTCGGCTCCTCCGGCCCCAGTGCCAGCGGCGAACATTTCGATTACCTCTGGCCTGAAATGAAACGCATCGGCGTAGACTTGGTGGACGAACATTACTACATGGCGCCCGACTGGTTCTTCTCCAACGCCTCTCGCTACGACAACTACGATCGCCGCGGTCCGAAGGTCTTTGCCGGTGAATACGCTTCGCACGACCATCCTACGGGCAAAGCCAATAACTTCCTCGCTGCCCTTTCCGAAGCTGCTTTCATGACGGGACTGGAACGCAATGCCGATGTGGTGCGGCTGGCTACCTACGCGCCGCTCTTTGCCCACGTCGATGCCTGGCAGTGGAATCCCGACCTCATCTGGTTCGATAACTTCCGCATGATGCGTACGCCGAATTACTACGTCCAGCAGATGTACGGCATGAATGCCGGTACCGATGTGCTTTCCATGCAGATGGATGGCAAACCGGTGGCGGGACAGGACAGCCTCTACGCTACCGCTGCGCTGAATGCTCCTACGGGGGAAGTGATTCTGAAACTGGTCAATGCCGGCAGCAAAGCGGCGAAGGTACAGATTGATTTCAACGGACTGAAGAAACAGCAAATAGTGGCAGGTTCCTGTACCTACCTGCAGAATTGCGACTGGCGGGCGGTGAATACGCTGGAGCAGGAAGCCATCGTTCCGCGCGTTCGTCCGGTGCAGGTGCAGGGGCGTTCTTTGGATTTGGAACTGCAACCCCGTTCATTTGGAGTGTATCGCCTGCAGATGAACTAATAGTGGCCTTTTTTGAATTATTATTCACCCTATTATCTCAGGGTGCTCTCTATCTTTGCAGCGAAGGGGAAACTTCCTCTTCGTTACAAACATAAACTTATCTATCATGAAGAAACATCTCATTACCGGACTGTTTGCCGCCTTTGCCTTGACCGCCGGCGCACAGTCTTTCCAGGAATGGCTCGACCCCGAAGTCAACGCCGTGAACCGTGCTCCGATGCACACTAACTACTTCGCCTACGAGTCGGCCGATGCCGCCGCCCGTGGCGTGAAAGAAAGCTCTTCCAACTTTATGACCCTGAACGGCGTCTGGCGCTTCTTTGGCGTGAAAGATGCCGATCTCCGCCCCACCGACTTCTGGAAGCCTGGCTTCGACGACCGCACGTGGGGCAGCATGCCCGTCCCCGGTGTTTGGGAACTGAACGGCTTTGGCGACCCCATCTACGTGAACACCAGCTATGCCTGGCGCAACCAGTTCACCAGCAATCCCCCGCAGGTGCCTACAGAGAATAACCACGTAGGCTCTTACCGCCGCGAAATCATCGTTCCTGCCACGTGGAAAGGCAAGGAAATCATCGCCCACTTCGGTTCCGTCACCTCTAATATCTATCTGTGGGTCAACGGCCGCTACGTAGGCTATAGCGAAGACAGCAAGCTGGAAGCCGAATTCAACCTGACGCCCTATCTGAAGCCCGGTCAGAAGAACCTGATTGCCTTCCAAGTCTTCCGCTGGTGCGACGGTACCTACCTCGAAGACCAGGACTTCTTCCGCTACAGTGGTGTAGGCCGCGACTGCTATCTGTATGCCCGCAACAAACAGCGTATCGAAGACATCCGTGTCACTCCCGACCTGGACGCCTCTTATAAGAATGGTTCGCTGCGCGTTGCCCTCAACGTGAAGGGCGGCGGCAACGTCAACCTCGAACTGCTGGATGCCTCCGGCAAGCAAATCGCTTCCGAAACTGCCCACGGCAGCGGCACCACTCTGCTGACAGTGGAGAATCCGCATAAATGGACGGCCGAAACTCCGTATCTTTATACCTTGCGCGCCACGCTTCAGGGCAGCGGTGAAGTGATCCCCGTCAAAGTAGGTTTCCGCAAGATTGAGCTGAAGGGCGCGCAGATATTGGTCAACGGACAGCCCGTCCTCTTCAAGGGTGCCGACCGCCATGAGATGGACCCCGACTACGGCTACGTTATCTCGCGTGAACGCATGCTGCAGGACATCCAGGTGATGAAGAAGTTCAATATCAATGCCGTGCGTACCTGCCACTATCCCAACAACAATCTGTGGTACGACCTCTGCGATGAATACGGCATCTACGTCGTGGCCGAAGCCAACATCGAATCCCACGGAATGGGCTACGGCGACAAGACCCTGGCCAAGCGCGCAGACTACAAGAAAGCACACCTGGAACGCAACCAGCGCAACGTACAACGCAGCTTCAACCATCCCAGCATCATCTTCTGGTCACTGGGCAACGAAGCCGGATATGGTCCCAACTTCGAAGCTGCCTACGACTGGATAAAAGCCGAAGACCCTAGTCGTGCCGTGCAATACGAGCAGGCAGGCAAGAAGGGAAAGACGGACATCTACTGCCCTATGTACTACGGTTATAACCATTGCCAGCAATACTGCGAAGACGCCACGATGGATAAACCCCTCATCCAGTGCGAATACGCCCATGCCATGGGTAACTCCGAAGGCGGTTTCAAGGAATACTGGGACCTGGTGCGTAAGTACCCAAAGTTCCAGGGTGGCTTTATCTGGGACTTTGTAGACCAGTCCGTACGCTGGCCGGGCAAGAACGGCAAGATGATTTATGCCTACGGTGGCGACTTCAACCGCTACGACGGCAGCGACGGTAACTTCTGTGACAACGGACTGATCAGCCCCGACCGCGTGCCCAATCCTCACATGTACGAAGTAGGCCGCATCTATCAGGACATCTGGACCACACCTGCCGACCTGAAGAACGGAGAAATCAACGTATACAATGAGTACTTCTTCCGCGACCTCTCCGCCTACTATCTGGAGTGGGAAGTGCTGAAAGGCGGGCGAGTAATGCGTACCGGCCGTGTGGAGAACCTGAATGTAGCTCCGCAGCAAACGGCCAAGGTCAAACTGGACCTGGGCGCGACCTGCCAGTGTACGGAATGGCTGCTCAACGTTTCCTATAAGCTGAAGAACCGTGAAGGTCTGCTTCCTGCCGGTTATGCCGTGGCCAAGGACCAGCTGACGCTGAACCCGTATCAAGCTCCTTCCATGGACCTGAAGAACTGCGAACTGAGCAATGTTCCCGCTACCGCTCCTGCCGTGAAAGAGAACGATTGGAATTACCTGATTGTCACCGGCGATGCCTTCCGCCTGGAATTCAACAAGCATAGCGGTTACCTGACCCAATATCAGGTGAACGGCCGCGAACTGATAAAAGAAGGTGAAGCTTTGACCCCGAACTTCTGGCGTGCTCCTACGGACAACGACTTTGGTGCCAACCTGCAACGTAAATATGCTGCCTGGAAGAACCCCGAAATCAAGCTGACTTCTTTCAATCAACGCACCGAGAACAGCCAGGTTATCGTAGAAGCTGCCTACGACATGCCTTCGGTATCTGCCAAACTGAATCTGACGTATGTCATCAACAACAGCGGTGCCGTGAAAGTCACTCAAAAGCTGACTGCCGACAAGAATGCGAAAGTCTCCCCGATGTTCCGCTTCGGCATGCAGATGCCTATGCCGCGCAGTTTCGAAACCATCGAATACTACGGTCGCGGTCCTGTGGAGAACTACAACGACCGTAACCATTCGGCCGATCTGGGCATCTATCGCCAGAGCGTTGCCGAGCAGTTCTATCCCTACATCCGTCCGCAAGAGAACGGAACGAAGACCGACATCCGTTGGTGGAAGATGCTGAATCCTGTCGGTAGTGGTGTCAAGATAGTGGCCGACGCTCCTTTCTCCGCATCTGCCCTGTACTATACCATCGAGTCTTTGGACGAAGGCTGGCATAAGCAGAACGGCCACTCACCCGAAGTAGAGGAAGCCGACCTTACCAACCTTTGCATTGACAAGGTGCAAACCGGTCTGGGTTGCGAAGACAGTTGGGGACGCATTGCCCGTCCTGAGTATCAGGTTCCTTACGCCGATTATGAGTTCACGTTTATACTCACTCCGGTGAAGAACAGTGTAGACTTAGACTAGAATAAAGTAAATGATATAATGATAAACGGTCGCTTCCTTAGAATGGGAGCGACCGTTTATTTTATTATTGTTTCTGCTTCAGATACTCACTTGGTGTCATTCCGAACTCGCTCTTGAAGCATTGACGGAAGTAAGCTACGCTGCTGAATCCGGTCATATAAGAGATCTCAGAGATGGAGTATCTGCCGGAAAGCAGGAACTGCACGCCGTTTCTCATCTTCACTTTGCGGATAAATTCGTTGGCCGACATATCTGCCACTCCTTTTATCTTCCGGTAAAGCGTGGAGTGGCTCATGCACATTTTGTCGGCAATGAAGGCGATGTCCATCTTCTCCATTTCCAGATTCTCTTCGATGATTTGCGTGATTCGCTGCAGGAACTCGTTGTCCAGTGCGTTCAGCGAGCTGGCGGCTTCGGCGGCCTGCTCCGGTTGGGGGATGACGGCGGTCAGGCGGGTTGCCAACTTCCTGCGGGCTTCCAGCAGGTTGTTGATGCGGCTGTGCAGCAACTTGGCGCTGAAAGGTTTGGTCAGATAAGAGTCGGCACCGGCGGTATAGCCTTCCTCTTTGTCGTGCAGGGAGTCTTTGGCCGTCAGCAGGATGACGGGGATGTGGCTGGTGCGTATGTCGTCCTTCACCGACCGGCAGAGTGCGATACCGTCCATGACGGGCATCATAATGTCGCTGACGATGACGTTTGGAATGCGGTCCTGGGCCAGCACCCAGCCTTTCTTGCCGTCTTCGGCAGTCAGTATCTCGAAGTTGTCGCTGAGTGACTGGCGGATGTATTCGCGGATGTCGAGGTTGTCTTCTACTACCAAAAGCAGCGGGTGGGCCTCTTCGGCTTGTCCCTCTTCCGGGAGCAGGGCTTCTTCGGTTGTTCCGGGTTCTTCGTCTGTCCGGTGCGTGTCGGTGTGCAATGCGTTGGGGTAGGTGTTGTCCGTCAACAGGCGGAGCCGGAAGGTGGTGCCGACTTCCAGTTGGCTGCTGACGTCGAGGGTTGCCTCGTGCAAGTCGGCCAGTCCTTTCACCAAAGCCAGTCCGATGCCCGAACCGGATGCCTGATATTTGCTGTGGGCCTGGTAGTAACGTTCGAAGATGTGTGGCAAAGCATCCGGGGCAATGCCGTGGCCGGTATCGCTGACGCTGATTTCAGTATACCTTACGCCGTCCTCTTCTTGGGCATTCAGGGCGAGGGTGATGTCACCTTTCGAGGTGTATTTGGCTGCGTTGGACAACAGGTTGTCCAGGATGGTCGTCAGCATGTCGGCATCGTAGAAGAGTTGTGTCTCTTCCGTTTCGATACGTACATGGAAGTTAACCTTGGGATTCCGGTTCAGTTCTTTGTAGCGCAATCCTATTTCTTGTATCAGTTCCGACAAGTCGCCTCGCGCCACGGAGAGCTTGCGGTTCTGGGTTTCCGTCTTGCGGAACTCCAGGATGCCGTTGATGAGGTTCAGCAGACGGGTGGCGCTGTCGCGTATGATGCTGATTTTGTTGGCATGTTTGGGCGAGAGGGTGTTGTCGCTCAGCAGGTCTTCCAGCGGACCCAGTATCAGGGTGAGCGGGGTGCGCAGTTCGTGGGTGATGTTGGTGTAGAAGCGCAGGCGCTCGTCATTCAGTTCCTGCTTGTTCTGGCTGTTCTTGCGTTCTACTTGCAGGCTGCTTTCCAAGTCCAGTTTTCGTTTGTAGAAGCTAAGCAGGATATAGATAAGCGTGGCTGCTACCAGGATATAGAGCAACTTGGCATACCATGCCAGCCAGAAGGGTGGGTGAATGGTAATGGGAAGTGCGGCAATCTCTTCTTCCCATTCCTGGTTGCGCAGGCGGGTGCGGACTTTGAACTTATATTTGCCGGGCGGGATGTTGCGGAAGGTTACCTGGTTTTCGCCTTGTGTGCTGTACCACACATCCTCCAGTCCCTCCATCATGTAAGCGAACTCTACTTGAGTGTTCTGTGTATAGTCCAGTACGTTGAATGAAATCTTAAAGGTATTTTGGTTGTGTGGCAGTACGATTCTTCCTGGGGCCAGTGGCAATGCTACTTCCACATCCTGGCTTTCCGTCTGCTTGCTGTAGACGAAGAAGCGTGTGATGGTGACGGGAGATACGATCTGTGCAGCCGCGAGCGACGAGGGGTCGAAGCTGCATGTGCCGTTTTGCGAACCGAAATAAAGCGTTCCGTCGGTAGCCAGTACGGCGGCACCGTCCATAAAGTCACCCATGGGGATGCCATCTCTGTGGTCATAGCCGTAGAACATCTTTTGGCTTTCGTTCAAGCGTGATATTTCGGCGTTGGTGCTTAGCCAGATGTTGCCGTCGCGGTCTTCACGGATGGCACGTACTTGTGTGTTCCGCAATCCCTCTGCTTCACCGAAAGTCTGGTAGCTTTCCGGTTTGGTGAAGTCAGGGAAGAGGATAGCCCCTTCTCGCGTGGCAATCCAGATGCGCTCCTGTGAGTCGACTGTCAGGGAATTCACGGCATTGGAGGGGAAACCGTTCTCTTTCTGGTGGTTCAGCAGTAACTTGCCTTGTGTGCTGAAGATGAAAATACCTTTTCCGAATGTTCCTATCCACAACTTACCTTGCGAATCACGGTATATGCCGTGCACAATACGGTCGTCCAATTGGCTGGTCAGTTCTTCTTCGAAAGTCAGTTTGTCGTTCAGATAGCTGTATATTCCGTTGCGGCAGCCTATCCACAGCTTTCCGTCCGTGTCTTCGTAGAAACATCGGATGTCCGAGGGCTGCGTTTCGTTTCCACTGATGCGGGTGAAACTTTTCTTCTCCGGTTCGTAGTAGAAGAGTCCGGCTTCGTAGGTGCCAATCCATATTCTCTTCCGGCTGTCCTCGTGCAGAGCTCTGACAAAGGCATGAGGGTGGGAGGCTGAGGTTGGCAATGGAATTACTTGTACTTTTTCTCCTTTCTTATAGAGTGCCAGTTCACTTTCTCCGCCCATCCATAGGTGCCCGTTGTGGTCTATACAGAGCCCCCATACCTGTTTGTAGCGAATCTGGCCTTGCTTTTCTACAGTGTAGCGTAGGGTATTGAATTTGCTTGGTTCATAGCTGATAAAGTCCAGTCCGTCGCGGTAATTCCCTATCCAGATGTTTCCGTAGGAGTCTTGCAGCAGCCGGCGTACGTAGGGGCCGGTTAATCCGTATTCATCGTTGGTCACCGTAATGTTTCGGAAACGGATATTCCGGGCATCGGTGAAGGTATTGCTTTGCATATTCAGTATACTGATACCGCCCATGCTGGTAGCAAACCAAATCTCTCCGTTCTTCATTTGTTTGATATCCATTACAGTTCCCGGTAGCAACGAATCATCATCATCTTTCTTGTGCCGGAATACGGTGAATTGCTGCGTATCAGGATTGAAGAGGGCGATTCCCTTATTCGTTCCTATCCATACATTCTTGTTATGGTCAATGCAGATGGAGTAAACTTCATCACCGGGAATACTGTTCGGATTGTCCGGATCGTGGTGGAAGTTACGCAGGGTCATCTTTTTCATATCGATGATGCTGAGGCCGTCCAATACATGTCCTACATACAGATTACCTTGTCCGTCGTCTCTGGCTGTCCAGTATCTTCGGGGCAATCCTTTGACATTGTTCCAGTTATAATTGGTAAATGTTTGTTTTCGGGGATCATAGTGCTGTATGCCCATGTGGTAATGGGTAATCCATATTCCGCCGTCAGAAGCCGGGGCCAGATAAGGTATGTCATTGCTGACCAGTTTGTTTCCATCTTCTGCCTTTAGTTCGGTGATGCTTTCGGTGCTATAGTCAAAGCAACAAAGTCCGTCGCGTTGAGTACCGATCCACACCTTGTCTTCTGCAGGATCAGCCAGTACGGCGTTCAACTCGTTGCTGCTCAATCCCGAGTTACTTTTATTATAAACGATGAATTGTTGTCCGTCAAAGCGGTTCAACCCTGATTCCGTTGCTATCCATATATAGCCTTTCCGGTCTTGCGTCAGGCTGACAACGTAATTGTTGGAAAGTCCGTTTTCTACGCCGAAATGTGAAATGCGGTGCGGTTGGGCAGATGTGGTAGTGATGAGAGTTCCCATTACGTTCAGGAAGCAGATGATGTAAATGATGCCGATGTGTTTCATGGTACGGTTGTCTTTTTAGGGTCTGTGCAAAAGTAGCACATTTCCTTGAATAATGTTCTTGCTGTACGGGGTAGAAATTCTGCATTCTACCACTAAAAATTCGTCATGAAAGGATAGATAAATGGTCAAAATTACACTTATTGCTTTGTGTGAACGATTTTCTATTCTTCTTGCTTAGTTTTTAATCTCTCTTGTGTTATAATATTTTTTAAGTTTGCGGTGGAAAGATAAAACAACTATTAAATCTTTAATACTTATGAAGACATAAAATGAACCTTATTTTGAAAGTAGGAAGATGCAAAGCTACTCTTTCTTCTTCTTTATAAATAGTATACAAGAGAGAATTTATTCAATTACCTTATTTATCTAATAACAAAAAACGATGAATCTAAATTCGTTCAAAAGAAATCGCAAGGCACTTACAGCCTTATTGCTCTGCACGGGTTTTATTGCTACTCATCCTTTGGCAGCATTTGCCGAAGAAGGTGTGCCTGCTGTGCAGATGGTCCAACAACAGAAACAATCTGTTTCGGGTATCGTGAAGGATGCTACTGGTGAACCGGTTATCGGTGCCAATATCCGTGAAAAAGGAAATCCAAGTAATGGTACGATTACCGATATTGACGGTAACTTCAGTATTAAGGTTGCTCCGGGTGCTACGCTCGAGGTTTCTTTCATTGGCTATAAGACAGTGGAAGTAAAAGCTACATCCGGCAAACCTCTGAATGTAACTCTGACGGATGATACTGAGATGCTGGAAGAAGTGGTGGTAATAGGTTATGGTACGATGCGCAAGAAAGACCTTACGGGATCTGTTGTTCAGATACGTCCGGACAGACTTGCCAATGAAGCTCCGAAGACAGTGCAGGATGTATTGCGCGGTACCCCAGGCCTGAATGTGGGATATGATGCTTCGGCCAAAGGTGGTGGTTCTATGCAGATTCGTGGACAACGTTCAGTATATGATAAGGGGGGACACAACGATCCGCTTATTATCCTTGACGGCATGCAGTTCTATGGTGAGCTTTCTGAAATCAATCCCGAGGACATCGCTCAGATTGACGTATTGAAGGATGCTTCAGCCTCGGCTGTTTATGGTGCCAAAGGTGCGAATGGTGTAATTGTAGTGACTACCAAGAAGGGTAAGACGGGCAAACCGACCATTAATGTAGGTGTTACGCTGGGTATCAATACTCGTAGTGCCTATCGTGAAGTGTTTGATTCCAACGGTTATGTGCAATATTTGAGCGACTGGTATAAAACAAATTCATACGGACAGAATCCTATAACGGGCAAGTATGAAGCTTATGGAGCGGCAACATGGAAAAAAGATAATGATTTTCCTGAAGGACATTGGGTATTCAATACTCCGGCCGGTTTCTACGATAATCCGAATAATCTTTCTCAGTGGGGCATTGACCAGGATCAGTGGAAGGCATATAGCAACAATACCGAAGGTGAGGGACTGATAAGTATTTGGGGACGTCGCCTGGGTATGGAAGACGCTGTATTGCAAAACTTTATCAATGGAAAAACGTTCGATTGGTATGACAAGACTTTCCGCACCGGCATCAACCAGGATTACAACGCCAGCGTGTCGGGAGCTACCGAACGCATGAACTATTACATGTCATTCGGTTATTTGAAGAATGAAGGAGCTATCCGTGGGAATGATTATCAAGCCATGCGTGCCAATCTGAAAGTCACAGGAAAAGTAACGGATTGGTTAGAAATAGGAGCGAATGTTAATTTCCAGGACCGTACGGACGGTGATATTTCTGTAAGTACAGGAACCAATTACTGGGACAACAATATGTTGCGTAATAGCCCATATTCTAATTATCTCAATGAGGATGGGTCGTTGGCACAATATCCTATGGGAAATACGGTAAAGCGCGGTTATAACTACGACTTTGAACGCCAATATCTGGATTTGGACAAAGGCTATACTGTTTTGAATACGATATTCAATGCCAAATTGACGCTGCCGTTTGGAATCAAGTATGAATTCAATATTGCTCCGCGCTATCAGTTCTTCTATGACCGTTATTTCACTTCCGCTTCAAGACCTGATACGAATGCCGATAATCAAGGTGTGAACCGGGAACAAAGCAAACGTTTCGATTATTCATTGAATAACACTATTACTTGGGACTACACGTTTGCCAAGAAGCATCATGTCATTCTTACCTTGGTGCAGGAGGCTGAAGAACGTCGTTTCTGGAAAGACCGTATCGAAGCGAAAGGTATTTATCCGTCGGACGCTTTGGGTTTTCATAACACTGCCAACGGAACAAAGACATTAAGCAATTTCTCTTCTGAAGATACGCATGAAACGGCCGCTGCATATATGGGACGTCTGTTCTATTCGTATGATGACCGCTATATGATAACCGGTACGGTACGCCGGGATGGTTATTGTGCATTCGGTACTAACAATCCGTGGGCTACATTCCCCTCTATATCTGCGGCTTGGACTTTCACCAACGAAGAGTTTTTTAATTGGGAGCCAATGAGTACCGGTAAGTTACGCCTGTCTTGGGGTAAAAATGGTAACCGTTCGCTTGAAAATCCTTTTGTAGCTTTGTCTAATCTGGGTGCCGGTACGGGAGCTACGATGGGATATATCACAAACAACGGGGCTATTTATGATATGAAATATTTGAGTGCTGACCGTATGGCTAACCCGAACCTTCAATGGGAAAAGACAGAATCTTATAACGTTGGTTTAGATTTCGGGTTCTTTAACGACCGTATTAGCGGTAGTATCGAAGGATATATCATGAAAACGCATGACATGATCATGGGAAAGAGTTTACCCGACTTTTCCGGATTCGGAAGTATTACAACCAATCTTGGTGAAGTACAGAATAAAGGTATTGAATTCAGCTTAAGTACGGTGAATATGCAGAAAGCTGACTTTGAATGGCGTTCCACCTTTGGATTGTCCTATAATAAGAATGAAATAAAACACCTCTATTATGAAATGCAAGATGTTTTAGATGCCGATGGCAATGTGGTTGGCCAAAAGGAAATGGATGATACCGGTAATAAATGGTTTATCGGCAAACCTATCGGAGTAATCTGGGACTATAAGGTGACCGGCATTTGGCAGGCGGATGAAATGGAGGAAGCAGCTAAATATGGCCAGAAACCGGGCGATCCGAAAGTGGAAAACTATTATACAGCTGATGATAAGGTAAATGCCGACGGTAGTGTTACACCGGTGTATAATGATAAAGATAAGCAATTCCTGGGACAAACAACTCCCAAAGTACGTCTGTCTTTCCGTAATGAATTTACGTTGTGGAAGAATCTGGATTTTTCGTTTAGCCTTTATTCCTACTTAGGGCATAAGAGCCTTTCGGGAAACTATCTGAATAACGATAATGGTGGTAACTTGGTTACCTATACATTCAATACTTTCAAGAAGGAGTATTGGACACCGGAGAATCCGACGAACGAATATGGACGTCTCAACGCCCAAGGACCTAATGGTGCACAGGGGGCGCAGAAATTGTATAACCGCTCGTTTGTTCGTTTAGACAACATTTCGTTGGCTTATACATTGCCGCAGAAGTTAACAAAGAGATGGCTGATTGACCGTGTGAAACTGTATGGTACTATACGCAATGTAGGTTGCTGGGGACCGTGGGAATATGGTGATGCAGAAACAGGTGGATTGGCTACCCGCACTTATACGTTTGGATTAAACTTAACCTTCTAAAAACTTGGAATGATGAAAAACTATATGAATAATATATTATCAAAAGGATTGTTGATTCTTACCGGGACGGTGTTGACGACCGGTTGTACTGATAGTTTCCTTAAGCCGGACCCGCTGTCATTCTATGAACCGGATGTCACATTCTCCACTGAATCTGGTTTAAAAGCCGGATTGGCTATGGCTGACAGACATTTGCGCTTGTATTGGACCGATTTTGAGTCTAATAATATTAATGTACCCATTAGTACGGAATATCTTTTCTCTGACCTTTCATTATTTGGAAAGACTGACCAAGGTAACGGCACTTATTCAAACTTCGCTGCTCAGTTGACTCCGACCGGTGGTATTTCCAACGGTGATGATAACCAGATTTCTTATTTCTGGGGACAAACATACAGTGGAATTAAGTATGCTAATACGGTATTGAATTATGTAGATGGGGTTACCTCTCTAAGCGAGGCTACCAAGAATGCCTATAAAGGACGTGCGTACTTTCATCGTGCTTACCGTTATCTGAACCTGGTTTTCCAATTTGGTGATGTTCCTTTGGTGACAAAACTACTGGAAGTACCCAAAGAAAACTATCGCTCCACTAAAAAGGAAGCTATTCTGGATATGATTACCAAGGATATGGAGTTTGCTGTTGAATGGGTACCTGAACAAAAAGATATGGAGTATTATGGTATGGTAAATAAGGGTGCCTGCCGCCAATTGCTTATTAAGTGTTATTTGGCAACCGGACAGTTTGAAAAGGCCGAACAGCAAGCTGACATTCTGATTGGACAATACCAGTTGATGACAGAGCCTTTTGGAACATTTACCAACAGTGGAGAACCTGAAACCTGGAATATAACACGCAATGTTATTTGGGATTTACATCGTCCGGTGAATAAGGCTATTGGTAGTAATAAGGAGGCTATTATGGTGCTTCCCAACAGTTCAGACCAAACCCATACTGATTTTCTGACTATGCGTATTTTCGGTCCTTTCTGGAACGATGGTAAACTGCAGACTACTGATGGAGCGCAAGCTGCAATAAACTTTGCACGAAATGCGCCTCTTTATGATAAGGCTTTGGATAATGTCCGAGCTTTTGGGCGTGGAATCGGTACTATACGGGCTACTCATTTTGCACAACATGGATTGTGGACTGTGAATGGTATAGAGGATAAGGCGGATCTTCGTCATAATTCTACTGTCGGAAACTGGGTGAATATGGAAGATATCAGGTACTGTGCTTATATCAATCAGGGTGCAAAGCAAAAATCGGAGTATTACGGAAAGAATTTCATGCTCTATGCGGATAAGGATGTTTGGGGAACAGATAAAGATGGCAATCCCATTATCACTAAACATAAGGGAGATATACTTTGCTCAGATACCTTACGCGACTGGTTCGATTTTCCTTTGTATAAGATTTATCTGAAGGATGAAAATGCCGAAGCCAATGTGGGTGCTAACCAGTTTAATGGAGCAAGCAAAGGCAGCGATGCTACGTGGTATCTGTATCGTTTGGCCGAAACCTATTTGTTGCGTGCCGAAGCTAAATACTATCAAGGTAAAGATGCTACATCTGATGTAAACGAAGTACGTAAACGCGCTCAATGCTCGCAGCTTTATACTACAGTTAATATTGGTGATATAATGAATGAACGTGCTCGCGAGCTTTATCTGGAAGAGTGGCGTCATGCTGAGCTGGTACGTGTATCTTACTGTTTGGCCTTGAGTGGCAAACCCGATGAATGGGGAAATACCTATAGTCTTGACAATTGGGATAAGCAGGAAGGCACGGATGAGAATGGCGGAAGCTACTGGTATCAGCGCTTGATGCACTATTCCATTTACAATAAGCACCCTGAAGGAATACAGAGCGGTGGTAAAACATTCATTTTCTCAATGGATAAGCACAATATGTACTGGCCTATTCCTAATGGTTCTATTATTGGTAATAAAAAAGGAAAACTCCATCAGAATTACGGCTATGACGGTTATGATGCCAATGTCCCGATGTGGGAGACTTGGGAAGAGGCTGTTGCTGATGAAGATAAGACAGAATGATTGTTTGTCCCCGTTCCTTGAAAACAACGATGCCATAGAGGTAACAGGTTTTATTTAATAATTGAAGCGAGGTGGTCTTATTATTTAATAAGATGCTGCCTCGCTTTCTTTTTAAAGCACGGTGACAAGGAGAAAGAACCGAAAATAGCTTGCATTTATGCCTGCTTTCACGTATCTTCGCCTTATAATCTATTATAAGACGTACGAGAAGATGAAATACCCCATTGGAATACAGAGTTTCGACCGCATTCGCGAAGACGGATTTGTCTATGTGGATAAGACTGACTTGGTTTATGATCTTGTGCAGAAAGGTTCAATTTATTTTCTGAGCCGTCCCCGTCGTTTCGGAAAGAGCCTACTGGTGAGTACGCTTGCCTGCTATTTCCAGGGACGAAAAGAATTATTCGACGGACTGGCCATCGCCTCTCTTGAAAAAGAATGGTTGCAATACCCCATTTTCCGTATTGATTTCAACGGAGGGAACTATACCCGTGAAGGAGAACTGGAAGCAACCATCGAAACCTACATAGTTCAATGGGAAGAGATGTATGGAAAAGACCCTGCAGAAACCACCATCGGTACCCGCTTCAGAGGCGTGCTGCAACGCGCTAGTCAGCAGACCGGACTGCGTGCCGTGGTTCTGGTTGATGAATACGATAAACCCATTCTCGACGTACTGGACACGGGTGCCTATACTCGTACCGACGAGGGCGAGAAACTTCTGCTCGAAGATCATCACCGGGAGATACTGAAAGGTTTCTACTCCACCTTCAAAGGTGCCGATGAATACTTGAAATTCGTACTGCTGACCGGTGTTACAAAGTTCTCACAAGTAAGTGTATTCAGCGGGTTCAATCAGCCTAAGGATATCAGTATGGATGGACGCTATGAGTCATTGTGTGGCATCACTCAGGAAGAACTGGAGGCTCACTTCGAAGAACCTATGTCCCAGCTGGCAGCCAAATATCAATGTACTGTGGAGGAGATGAGAGAATGGCTGAAGCGTCAGTACGACGGTTATCACTTCAGTACGAACATGGCGGATATTTATAATCCGTTCAGTATACTCAGTGCTTTTGACATGAACGAAATTCGTGATTACTGGTTTTCTACCGGCACGCCCACCTATTTGATACGCCTGCTGAGACACAGCCGTGAGCAGATGAACGAACTGACCGGGAAATATTATAAGCCCTCCTTGTTTGTGGACTATAAGGCAAATGTAGAGCAACCTTTGCCCATGATTTACCAAAGTGGCTACCTTACTATCAAGGAGTACAACAGAAGAATGGGTACTTATTTGCTTGATTTTCCTAATAATGAAGTACGTAAAGGATTCTTGTCTGTATTGGCAGCCGACTTTCCCTCTGTTACGCGTACGGTAGAGGATTGGGAAGAATTAATTTGTAATTGATAATTTGGGGGCAGCAAGTTCAACTCTCAAATAAAAGTTGCGAGGCATTTTACCCTCATACCCTCATAAAAACTCTGTATCCCTTTATTCATCGGCGTTTGAACTATGAGAGCGACCCTGGTAGCAACTATGAGGGTAGGCCGTTGCTCTCATAGTGCATCGTCCGTGGGGAATAGGGCTAAGGAGGCAACTTTTTAATGCGTGAAAGGTGTTGTAAATAAGGTGATTACGGTTTCTTATAGGTAGGAAACTGGCGTTTCTGTATGTGGAAACTGTCGTTCCCAACAGTAGGGAACGACAGTTTCTCCTAATGGGAACGAGCGTTTCCTCTAATGGGAACTGCAGTTTCCTCTTATGGGAACGCGCGTTCCCTTGTATGGAAACGGAAGTGTCCCCATAGAAGCAATAATGAATTAATATGCTGACGAAGGCATAATAGAAGTATTACCCACCCTTTTTGACTGATAATTAGCCCTTGAGTATTAGTTTGCTGCTTATCTTTGTAGCATGTCAATAAATAAATCTACCATGAAGAAAAGAAATCTATTATTGTTTGCTATGTTGCTGATTGCCGTCTTGCTGCCGGCACAACAGAAGGTACCCGGCCGTTTCCGGACTAATATTCCTCTCGATTCGATTCATCTGAGCGATCCCTGTATCCTGGCTGATAGGAAAACGAACATGTATTATATGACTGGCTCCGGAGGACTTCTTTGGAAGAGTAAGAACCTTGCCTTGTGGGAAGGCCCGTATCGGGTTACGGAAACCGATCCGGACTCTTGGATGGGGCCCAATCCGGAGATCTGGGCAGCGGAACTGCATCAGTATAAAGGTAAATACTACTATTTCGCCACATTTACAAACAATGCCATCCGGATAGATTCGGTGAAAGGAACCGTAATCCCCCGTCGTGCCAGCCATGTACTGGTCAGCAACAAACCCGACGGACCTTACCGGCCTATGAAAGATCCTGTCTATCTGCCTGCCGACATGCCGACGCTCGACGGCACTTTCTGGGTGGACAGCGATGGTAAACCCTATATGATTTATTGCCACGAATGGTTGCAGAACTGGAACGGCACGGTGGAAAAGATAGAGCTGAAGCCCGACTTGAGCGGTTCCATCGGCAAGGGAAAGATTCTTTTCCGTTCCAGCGATTCACCGTGGAGCCGCGAAAGAATGGGCGACAAAGTAGCACCAAACCGGGTGACTGACGGCCCGTGGGTGTTCCGGACAACTACCGGACGCTTGGGGATGATATGGACAAGCTGGGTGTTCCAGGACTATACGCAAGGCGTTGCCTACTCGGCAAGCGGAACCTTGGACGGGCCGTGGATACAAGAAAAAGAGCCCATCACTCCGCCCAATTTCGGTCATGGCATGCTGTTCCGGACATTGGAAGGGAAGTGGCTGATGTCTGTTCACAGTCATAAGGAGGTGAATGGAAGGTATGTCCGCATTCCCCATTTGTTTGAGGTCGATTTGTCGGGAGACAAGCTGGTGCTGGGAAAAGATTTGTCCTCCTCCATCCGTTTGTAGACTAAAAGTACGCATAATTCTCCCTGATATAAGCGGAAACTTGCTATATTTGCCATGATTCTTAATCTCTAATGGTATGAAAAATATAGTGAGTTTCTGCTCCTTTTATAAATATTGTGTCTTGTTGGTTTGTTGGACCCTGTTCCCGGCTGCATTGGAAGCAGCAGATACCGATATAATTTCGCAGTTGAACTTCAAACAAATATCTACACTCAACGGTCTACCTACTGACGAAGTTCAGAAGATATTTCAGGATAGAGAAGGTTTTATATGGTTTGCCACCCGGTACGGACTGTGCAAATATGACGGTTATCAGGTTACCGTCTATAAATCGAATTTATATGCACCCGGACTGCTTACGAGCAATAATATTTATTGTCTTGCCGATGACTATGACGGTAATCTCTGGATAGGTACGCAGGAAGGCTTGAACGTACTTAACAAAAAGACGGGAGAAATCCGGCAATATACTTATCCTGCTATTCCTAATAATGCGGTTTCTTGCTTGTCGGTTACTAAAGACAATAAAGTGTGGGTTGGCACGGATTCCGGGCTATGCCGATATGTTCCGCAGAAGGATTCTTTTGTTGTATATGGCGATAACATGGATGATGGTGCCTTTACTATATCCGCCATTAAGTCATTGCTCGAAGATGCGGATGGGGATTTGTGGGTTGGAACATGGTCTGGCGGGCTTTTTAGGCATTCACTGAAGGAGGACAAGTTCTATGCATATCCCCGGATCAACGAGCGAAACTCCGCACATGTCATTTATCAGGATGCCGACCATAAGATATGGGTCGGCGGATGGGATTGCGGCTTGTTTCTATTGAACCATTCCAAAGATATGGAAAAAGTATCTTATACGAGATACGTCCATAAAGTAGGGGATGAGACCAGCCTTTCGGATAATATTGTCTATGATATTGTTGAAGACGTGCATACACATACGCTGTGGATCGGTACTCGGGCAGGCTTGAGCATTATGAAACGGGAGACCCCCGGGCAATTTATCAACTATAAATCCAGGCATTCGTCTTATTATATCTCTTGCGATGAAATAAATTCATTATTGCGCGATCGTGCCAATAATATATGGTTAGGCTCTATCGGTGGTGGTGCATTGATGGTAAGTACCGAATTGCCGCCATTTACCAGCCACTCTCTGAATCTGGTGGAAGATGATGTGCCGACGACTTCGGTTCGTGCAGTGTATGCCGATTCTGAGAAGAATCTTTGGTTGGGTGCCGGGAGCTACGGATTGGCGCGTAAGGATTATGAGACCGGTAAATTAGCTTTTAACTCCCGGATTCCTGAGTTCTCGGATATATCGGGGGTACCTACTGTCAATTCTATCATCCAGCGCAGAAATGGGGAACTTTGGTTCGGAACTTATGACGGTGGAATCTTAATCTATAAGAAAGGAGAGAAGGTAAGGGTCTTGACAGAGCTCAACACACCTTATCTCTATTCCAGTTGTGTTTCGGCGCTATGCGAAGATAGCCGGGGAAATTGTTGGGTAGGTTGCCGCGGTGGTATGGGGGTGAGTCTTGCCGGCGGTGGACATTACCGGTTCAGTGCACTTCCTTTTGATGGAGGCGACTTTGTGGATTGGTATCACATAAAAGATATAGTCGAAGATATGGACGGCAGTATTTGGGTTGCAACGGCCAACTGCGGTATTATACATATCACGGGAAATGTGCAGCATCCCGAAACGTTGAAATATAGTAATTACAGTTATAGGAACGGTCAGTTGGCTATAAACTCTGTGTTATGTTTGCATATTGACAGGTCCGGCCGATTGTGGGCCGGTACGGAAGGCGGTGGATTGTATCTGTATGATCGGGAAAAAGGTACTTTCTGCGAAAAGAACCGTGAGTACAACATTCCCAGTGATATGATTGGTTCCATAGAAGAAGACGGGCAAGGTTGTTTGTGGATGGGAACCAATATCGGACTGGTGCGGCTGAATGTTCCGGCAGACGAAGCCTACTCTAATGTCCGTGTTTATACAACGGCAGACGGGCTGCAAGATAATTTCTTCATTGCTCACGCCTCTTGCAGCAGGGGTGGTGAACTGTTTTTTGGAGGCAACAAAGGTTACAACAGTTTCTTTCCGGAAACTTTGAAAGATGGAAATGAGGAAGTGCCTTATTTGATTACGGATATTAAAATCTTCAACCGTTCGTTTGCTTCGATAAAACCCGAAACCAGGGAGCGGATCTCTTCTGTTATGCCGTCGTTTACGCACAAAATAGAGTTGCCCTATGAATATAATAATTTCAGCATCGAGTTTGCTTCCCTTACTTTTAAGAATCCCGATTTGAATCGTTATGCCTATCAGCTTGTAGGGTTCGACAAGGATTGGCAGTATACGGATGCGAGCCGGCGCTTTGCCTATTATAACAATTTGGAGAGCGGCACTTATAAATTCCGTTTGAAAGCTACTAATGAGAATGGCATCTGGAGTGGGGAAATCCGGGAACTTGAAGTCGTCGTGTTGCCGCCGTTCTGGGCTACATGGTGGGCTTATGTCATTTATATACTGATAGCGGCAGCACTTATCTTTTCTATTCTTCGAACGGCAAAGAACAGGATGCAGCTGCGTAATGAGTTGCATCTTCGGGAAATGGAGAAGGCAAAGTTGGAGGAGCTGAATCATGTTAAACTGCAGTTCTTCACCAATATAACGCATGAATTGCTGACTCCGCTGACTATTATTTCGGCTACGGTGGATGAACTGAAGATGCAGGTTCCCGGTCATGATGATATTTATACGGTGTTGGGAAGCAATATCAGTCGCCTCATTCGTTTGTTGCAGCAGATACTTGAGTTCCGCAAGGCCGAAACCGGTAATTTGAAGTTACGTGTTTCTCCCGGAGATATTGCTGCTTTTGTGAAGAACGAGGCAGAATCCTTCTTGCCGCTTGTAAAGAAACGCAAGATACATTTCTCCGTACTCTGTAATCCGGAATCTATTATTGGCTATTTTGATACGGACAAGCTGGATAAGATTCTTTATAACCTGCTTTCGAATGCTGCTAAATACAATAAGGATGGCGGTTACATACAAATAACACTTTCGTATGCCAAGGACAGGGATTTTATTCAGTTGCATGTGAAGGATAATGGCAGTGGCATTCCCAAAGAAAAGCAGAAGATGCTCTTCAAACGCTTCTATGAGGGAAATTATAGAAAGTTCAATACCATAGGCACCGGAATCGGACTCTCTTTAACCAAAGATCTGGTGGAATTGCACGGAGGGGAAATCCGGGTTGAAAGTGAAGAAAACCAGGGCACCGAGTTTATTGTGACACTACCCATTGACCGCTCTTATTTTAAAGAAGAGCAGATTGAGGAGGAAGCTGTACTCCCGATACAGAAAACGGTTACTTATTCGGAAGAGGAAACGGAAACTGTTTCTGCCGGAAAGCCAAAGACACATACTGTCCTGGTGGTAGAAGATAATGAGGAACTGCTGCAACTGATGGTTAAGTTGTTGCAGCGGGAGTATAATGTCCATACGGCAGAAAACGGACAGGAAGCCGTGACTGTGCTTGATAATGAAGATATTGACCTGGTTGTTTCTGATGTCATGATGCCGGTGATGGATGGTATTGAATTCTGCAGGTATGTGAAAAACAAATTGGAACTCAGCCACATCCCTATCATTCTGCTTACTGCCAAGAATAAGGAAGAAGACCGTGCCGAAGCCTATGAAGTAGGAGCGGATGCTTTTATCAGTAAACCTTTCAATCTGGCGGTATTGCATGCCCGCATCCGTAATCTGTTGAAATATCGGGAACGCAAGGCGCATGATTTTAAGAATCAGCTGGTTTTTGAGGTCAAGGAGTTGAACTATACCAGTATTGATGAAGACTTTATGCAACGCGCCATCGCATGTGTGAATCGCCATTTGGAAGATTGTGAGTTCGACCAGCCTCAGTTTGTAGATGAAATGGGTACCAGCAAATCGACTCTTTACAAAAAGCTCAAATCTCTGACCGGATTGAATACATCTGCCTTTATCCGCAATATCCGTCTGAAAGCAGCTTGCCGCATAATGGAAGAGAAGGGGAGTGCTGTCCGTATCTCCGACTTGGCTTATGCCGTAGGTTTTAATGACCCTAAATATTTCAGTGCTTGTTTTAAGAAAGAGTTCGGCATGCTGCCTACTGAATATTTGGAACGGTTTACGTGATAATGTTTGCATAGGATGTTATTCCCATATTTCTAAAGTAGAATTATGATTTAATAAGGTAGAGAAACTAAAATTCTACCTCAGATAACTATATTTAGAGCCGTTATTCTCCGTCTGAGCCTACATTTGTAACAGTTTTCACGACTACTATGAGGATCGTGATATGCAAACAAATAAATGTTTAATCTTAAAGTTTATGCAATGAAAAAACAGAGATTCTTTGAAGGACTCAGACTAAAAGTGTGCATCACTTTGGCTGTTTGTATGACCCTTCTGTTGAATGTTCAGTTCTTGAACGCACAAAGTTCAACAATCAATGTAAAAGGTGTAGTGGAAGATGCGATGGGGCCGGTAATTGGCGCCAGCATTGTGGAAAAAGGCAATGCTACGAATGGAACGATTACCGACATGAATGGGGGCTTTTCCCTGAAAGTACCTTCCAATGCTACGTTGGTCGTTAGTTTTATTGGTTACAAAACACAGGAAATTCCGGTTGCCGGGAAAACTTCTTTTAATGTGAAGATGACAGAAGATTCCGAAATGCTGGATGAAGTGGTGGTAGTAGGTTTTGGTACACAGAAAAAGGTGAATTTGACCGGTTCTGTTGGTTTGGCTACTGCCAAGGAGATTGAAGCACGTCCGGTAGCGAATGCTACTCAGGCATTGCAAGGTTTGGTTCCGGGTTTGCAGATTACTACCAATACGGGTGAGTTGGATAAGAATATGTCCATCAATATCCGTGGTAATGGTACTATCGGCGACGGTTCGAGCGGTAGCCCGCTGATTCTGATTGATGGGATGGAAGGTGATATCAATACGGTAAACCCGCAGGATATCGAAAACATCTCTGTATTGAAAGATGCCGCTGCTTCTTCTATTTATGGTTCGCGCGCACCGTTCGGCGTTATTCTGGTAACGACCAAGAAGGGTAAATCGGGCAAGGCTACGATTAACTATAATAATAGTTTCCGTTTTAGTAGTGCAATACGTCTTCCGGAAATGATGGACTCTTATACGTTTGCCAATTATTATAATCAGGCCTCCTATAATGCAAATCAAGGAACACAATTTTCTGAGAAGGTCATGCAACAAATGCTTGACTTCCAGGCGGAAGGTGGTACAAATACAGGTGGACTGCCTTCTAATGGCGTTGAATGGGGAAAACCTGCTGGTGATCCTTTTACCGAGGCTTATGCCAATACAGACTGGTATTCTGAAATTTACAAGGATGATGCCTTCTCACAGGAGCACAATCTTAGTATCAGCGGTGGAGGAGAAAAGTTCAATTACTACGCTTCTTTAGGCTATCTGGATCAAAGTGGATTGCTCCGTCCAGCTTCGGATAATCTGAAACGATTTAATGCAAGCGCTAAGTTTGGTGCGGAGTTGACCAGTTGGTTGAAGTTTAATTATAGCCTGCGCTATGTCCGTCAGGATATGTTGCGTCCAACAAAGTTTGGAGGAAGTTTGTATGAGAAGGTTGGCCGTCAGACATGGCCTAACTTGCCGGTATACGATGAAAATGGCTATTATTTTAACGGTAATGCCGAAACGCCCGCTATGCAATTAGCTTTGGGAGGAGACCGTAATGTACAGACTGACAAGAGCTATCATCAAGCCAGTTTGGTATTTGAGCCTATCAAGAACTGGATTACCAATGTTGAGTTCAATTACAGTCTTAATAATGTGGATACTCGCGAAGTGTCACTTCCCTGTTACAATCATGATGTTGCCGGTGGGATTGTAGATACTAAGGGAACAAACAGTCTCTATCAAGATTATAAAAAGGAGACTTATATGAACTGGAATATTTATTCTACTTATTCATTCTCCCTGGATGATGTCCATAATTTCAAAGTGATGGGTGGTTTCCAGTCGGAAGAGATGCGCCAGAAGTTTTTCAGTGCTAAAGGTTATGGCTTGCAAGTAGAAGATCTGCCGGAATTGGATTTGATCTCAAATATTGATGGAGCCGGAAAGGAAAAAGTACCTGAAGTAGGAGGTTATCGTAATGAGTGGGCTACAGCAGGTTTCTTTGGTCGTGTCAATTATGATTATGCAGGACGATATTTAGTGGAAGGGAACCTTCGTTACGATGGGACATCCCGTTTCCGTCGCGGCAACCGTTGGCAATTATCACCTTCATTCTCTTTAGGTTGGAACATTGCTCAGGAAAATTTTTGGGAAGATTTTGCTGATGTATGTAACCAGTTGAAACTCCGTTTTTCCTATGGTGAGTTAGGCAATATGAATACTAATGGGTGGTATCCCACCTATCGCTCCATGACATTGAAACAGGCTAATGGTGGCTGGCTGCAAGGCGGTATCAAACCAAATACTGCTTACGTGGGTAATCTTATCAGTACTACTTTGACATGGGAGAAAGTGCGTACTTGGAATATTGGTCTTGATTTCGGCTTTTTAAATAACCGCTTGACCGGTTCATTTGATGCCTATGTCCGCTATACCGATAATATGGTGGGTCCTTCTGAGGAATTGCCGGCTGTATTAGGTATTGGCACTCCGAAGACTAATAACTGTGACTTGAAGACGAAAGGATGGGAACTTACCATCGGCTGGCAGGACCGCACGCGGTTTGGACTGGGTTATGGTATCAAATTCAATGTGGCTGACGCACGTACTTATGTTGACCGTTATCCAGGTAATCCTACCAATGCTATTTCTACTTACATCGCTGGTCGGGAAATCGGTGAAATCTGGGGATTTGAGACTGTAGGCATTGCCAAAACTGATGCTGAAATGCAAGCGCACCTAAACAATGTGGGGTCACAGGATGCTATTGGTTCCAAGTGGGCTGCTGGAGATATTATGTATGCTGACTTGGATGGTAACCCCGGTATAACTAAAGGTGGACAGACGCTGGATGACCATGGTGACTTGAAAGTGATTGGAAACAATACGCCGCGCTATCACTTTGGTCTTGACTTGAACGCTAACTACAAAGGATTTGATGTACGCCTTTTCTTTCAGGGTGTAATGAAACGTGATTTCTGGCAAGACTCTAATATGTTTTGGGGAGTCAGAGGCAATATGTGGTGGTCAACTGGTCTGAAAGAGCATGGGGATTATTTCCGCAGCGAAGCCATCGGTTTGAGTGGACATGAAATTGCCGCCAATACAAATTCTTACTATCCACGTCCGATATTTGACGATAGAAAGAATCAGGAGAAGCAAACCCGCTATTTGCAGAATGCAGCTTATATCCGTTTGAAGAATTTCCAATTGGGGTATACCATTCCTTCTTCTGTTAGCCGTAAGATTGGTATCGGTAACTGTCGCGTGTTTGTATCGGGTGAGAATTTGTGGACCGGCACAAAATTGTCCAAACTCTTTGACCCGGAAACAATTAATGGAGGTAATACCGATAGCGGTGCAAACGAGGCTATAAAGAGTGGTGGTAATGCTTATCCACTCTCAAAGACATGGTCTTTCGGAATTAGTGTTTCACTTTAAACCATTATCAAAAGAAAATAATATGAAACTGAATTGTAAATATATAGCTAATGCCATGATAGCAGTGGCTTTAGCAGCCGGAACAGCTTCTTGTGAGGACTTTTTGGATAGAGAGCCAATGTCCTCCGTTTCTCCCGAAACTTACTATTCTTCGGAAGCACAACTGGAAGCCAATTTGAATGATGAATATCCCAATGTCCTTCCGTCTTACCAGCAGTATAGCTATGGCGTTTTTGCGGAAGACAAGGGTACTGATAACCAGATTGAAGTAAATGCCAATGATCGTTATACTTTAGACCGTTGGAAAGTAGCTCATTCGGAAAGTGATAATTGGAAATTTGAGCGTATTTACCGTATTAATTTCTTCTTGTCCGAAGTTCTTCCGAAGTTTGGCGGGGATATGAGCGGAGCACAGAATACGATATCCGGTACGGTAGGCAAGATCAAGCATTACATAGGTGAGGCTTATTTCCTTCGTGCTTACGAATATTTTAAGAAACTTCAGCTTTTTGGTGATTTCCCGATTATAAAGGAGCCGCTTGCCAACGATAGAGAAACACTGAATGCTGCCAGCACACGTTTCCCACGCAATGAAGTAGCACGCTTTATTCTTGACGACCTTGACAAGGCTTATGACTACATGAGCGATGTCGATATGGCTACTACCCGTATCAATAAGGATGTAGCTAAACTTCTGAAATCGCGGGTGGCGTTGTTTGAAGCTACTTGGTTGCAGAACTTCAAAGGAACGGCCTTTGTCCCCGGTGGAGAGGGGTGGCCGGGTGCCTCTCTACATAATAGTTATGAATATCCTAGTGGTAGCATTGATAATGAGATAAAATATTTTTTGGAGAATGCTGTTGAAGCATCCAAAACAGTTGCTGATAAATATAAAGGAAGCTTGACAGTTAATACCGGTATATTGCAACAGTCGGCAGATGAGGCTTCCAATCCTTATTATGACATGTTTGCCCAGGAGGATCTTTCCGGTGTTTCCGAAGTTCTTTTGTGGCGTCAGCGTGCGCGTGGTCTCTCTACGCATAATATCAATGCTGCTGCCGGACGCGGTAACTACCGCATTGGGTTGACACGTGGGTATGTACAGAACTTTTTGATGGCGGATGGCACTCCCGTTTATACTCATGGTACGTATACCGATGGCGACGGCTATTATATGGGTGATAAAAATATTGCCAATGTCCGCGTGAACCGTGATTCGCGTCTGAGTATATTCCTGAAAGAACCAGGACAGACGAATATCTTTTTGGAAGTGGATAACAGTGAAGGTACAGATGCCGTCATGACAGAACCTTATCCTTCCATTACCAATGGTGATAATGAACGTGGGTATGCCACGGGATATGCACTGCACAAGGGAGGCTCCTTTAACCGCAAGCATTATGCTAATGGTGGTGGTTACACGGGAGAGGTTTACTTCCGCTCCGTTGAGGCATTACTGAACTATATGGAAGCCAGTTATTTGCTTAACGGGACGTTGGATAATACGGCTCGTGAGTATTGGACATTGATTCGCCGCCGTGCACATGTCGATGAAGATTTTGATAAAACTATCAGCATGACGGACATGAGCAAGGAAGCTGAAAATGACTGGGGTGCCTATACCGGCGGAAACATCCTCACGGACAAGACTCTGTATAATATTCGTCGTGAGCGCCGCTGTGAGTTCTTGGCAGAAGGACTTCGCTATATGGATTTGCGCCGTTGGCGTTCTATGGATCAACTCATCAATACTCCCTATCATATGGAAGGTATGCACTTATGGAACACTCCGATGGAAAAATGGTATTTGAATGATAAGGGAGAGTCTACTTTGGTAGCCGATGGGACATCTCAAGCGAATGCCTCTTCAAAAAGTAGAAGCGAATATCTCCGCCCGTTTGAAAAGACATCTACACAACCGGGTTACGATGGCTGTACTTGGAAGATGGCCCACTATCTGAATCCTATTATGGTAAAGCAGTTCCAACTGACTGCTACTTCGGGAGCCGATGTATCGACTTCAATCCTGTATCAGAACCCGTATTGGCCGACAGTAGCCGACCAACCGGCAGAGAAATAAATGCAAAAGATTATAGGGTTAAAGAGGTATTCTTTTTAGGGGAACTATCGCTTTAACCCTAAAGAACGGATTTTATATAGTCAGTAATGTAATTTATATATGAAAAAAAATATTAGTTATATTTTAATTGTAATGTTCTTTGTCACTATTAGCTCATGTGAAAGAGAAAGTGCAACACTAGAAAATGTTGGCAGTCAAATTCAAAGTGAATACCTTGAAATAATAAAGGGAGTGGGATTTGATGAAACAAGTGCCATTGATATGAGTGAATATTTTTTGGTTGAAGGGGACATCATATTCACTAAAAAGGATTTGCATCAATATGCGATAACCCGACAAGCTCGGACTGATTTTATAGTCAGTGAAGATAAACGTTCAAATATCCTTATCAAAATAGATGCTTCAATGCCTGTTTCAGGAGATGATAATTGGAGAAATGCAATAGGAAGTGCAATAGAGGAATGGAATAAATTAAAGTCAGGTTTATACATGTCATTGACAACAAGCTCGGAATATGATATTTTAATAAAATCTGATAATGGTAGCTTACCTTATAATGAAGTAGCTGTAGCAGGAAGGCCTTCTCTTGATGGGGATCCTTATCATTCAATCTTAGTAAATTTGGACTTTGATAATAACAGAGTTATGACTGAAAGTCAAAAGAAATATAATATTGTACATGAGTTAGGTCATTGTGTGGGTCTAAGGCATACTAATTGGCGAGGTCGTAACGAACCAACAGGAATTACAATTTCCGGTACGCCAAATGATTCTAATAATCCAGATCCTTCTTCTGTTATGAATGGAGGAACTGCCCTCTCTTCTTGGGCGGGGTTTAGCCTAAATGATTATAAGGCTATAATCACTTTATATCCGGGGGCTGTATTATCCGGACCTGAATCTTTTTGTTCTGACGGAACCTACTCAGTAAGCGGAGTGCCTAAGGGGTATTCTCTTTCTTGGTCATGGTCAGCAGGGATTGAACCGGTAGGTGGTATATCTGGAACGAAAATTGTCGTACAGAAAAAATATAATTGTGCTGCATGGGTAAAGGCAACGTTAATAGGTCCTATCGGAAATATTATAGAATTAGAAAAGTCTATTGTTTACGCAGGAGCTCCTGACTTCTCAGATGATGAAACATTTATAACGCCATTTTATGTTAATCGTAAGGATGTAAATATTGAACATGATATCTTAGGAACGATGTGGACTATTTATAAAAATGGTAGTCAAAGAACTTATAGCAGTGATACAAATAGGCTGAATGCAAGTATTGTGTTTAATGATGGTTTTATAACACAAAGCGGGTATTATGAAGTAGGTGTAAGAGGACTTAATAATTGTGGCTGGGGCTATGAAACTAGAAAGAACTTATATATAGATATTCATAATTATTAGTCAATAGTAGTTGAATATTTAGCAAAAAAATAACGCGGTAGATTGTTTTTAGGAGGGATAGGAGCTTTCTTTTGGAAGATAGTGTCCTATCCCTTTTTTAAAATCTTCATATTGACCGATTTCTTTTCTGTTTTGAGGAATTTTTGCTCCCTCCCTGAAAGATACTCGTCGTATCTTTGTTTTGTGAGAAAATAAAATTTATTCCTATTAAAAAATAATACATTAATGACAAAGTTTAGTTTGAATCGGGTAGTGGCAATTTTCTGCTTCGCGCTGTTGCTATTGCCTTCCGGAATGAATGCGCAGTCGGCAAATTCACCGGGTAAGGGTAAAGATATTGTTCCCGGTGGCGTGTGGAATGATGTGGATGGTAAATATATCAATGCCCATGGAGGCGGAGTTTTACACTACAACGGGAAGTATTACTGGTTTGGTGAGCATCGTCCCGACAAGGGATTTTCTACACAGGCGGGTGTAACGTGCTACTCTTCTACAGACCTATGTAACTGGAAGTATGAAGGGATATCTTTGGCTGTGTCCGAGGAGGCGGGAAATGATATTGAGAAAGGTTGTATCATAGAACGTCCTAAGGTGATTTATAACGAGAAGACGAAGACTTTTGTCATGTGGTTTCATTTGGAACTGAAAGGCAAAGGCTATGAGGCTGCCCGTGCAGGTGTGGCAATCAGTGATACTCCGGCAGGTCCTTATCGTTTCCTTTATTCCGGGCGTGTGGCACCGGGGCGTTATCCGCAAAATATGACGACGGAGGAGAAAGCGATAGTCTGGAATATGGACGACTATAAGGAATGGTGGACGCCGAAGTGGCGGGAAGCCGTGAACAAGGGCTTGTTTGTAAAGCGCGATTTGAAGGATGGACAGATGTCTCGTGATATGACGTTGTTTGTCGATGATGATGGGAAGGCTTACCATGTTTACTCCTCAGAAGAAAACCTTACTTTGCAGATTGCAGAACTGACAGACGACTACAGGAAACATTCAGGAAAATATATCCGTATTGCTCCGGGAGGTCACAACGAGGCACCTGCGCTCTTAAAACGCAATGGCATGTATTGGATGATTACTTCCGGCTGTACCGGTTGGGCGCCTAACGAGGCACGTATGTTCTCGGCTCCTTCCATTTGGGGACCGTGGACACAACATCCACATCCGTTTGTGGGCAAAGGTGCTGAAAAAACGTATGGCGGGCAAAGTACATTTATTCTTTCTCTGCCGGGAGACAAGTTCGTCTTTATGGCGGATATATGGAAGCCGGACAGTTTGATGTATTCGCGGTATATCTGGTTGCCTATAGATTTTGATGAGGCAGGAAAACCGGTGATTGTATGGCAGGATAGCTGGAAACCGGGTCTTTAATAGGTTGGTTGATTACAAAAGGAGCCCGTTCCATCATCGGAACGGGCTCCTTTTACTTTATATATAATATTAGGTTAGAATTTGAACTCCTGTGATTTCACATATACCTTGAAGTCCTTGATGCCACCCGGCACTTCACTTTCCATTCTGGGCAGATACTGAAGGCCGGTCAGGGTGTGGGTACCGCCTAAATCAATCACAATGGCATGTGGATATTGGGCTTCTTGCGTTGTGCTCCAATACGTCGATTCCTGCAGGTCGAATATCTTGTCGGCCGAGCAATTGACGTGGGACACATCTTCACTGTCGGCATAGTTGACAATCCACGGCTCACGAGACAGACGCTCGCCATCTTCATTCAGTAGATACATTTCGGCGATGCATGCCAGGTTTTTTCCATCCTGTGCACTTAATGCTTCAAAACAGATGTAGCGTCCGGTGACAGGCTGGTCGAACTTTACTTCCTGCCATCCGTTACCGGGTTTGAAACTGCCGGATAATACTTCTTTCTCGCCGGATAAATCGAGTTGTTCGCCTTCATTGCGGTGAATGAGCGGCTTTTTGACGAGTAGTTGATCGAGAAGTGGTTCTTTAAGTCCTTCTGATTTGGCTTCGCGTGGGCCGACTATGTCGAAGACAAGCACTTCGTTTTCACCTTCCTTCAGCCAGCAACCCGGTATGTAAAGGGTTTGTTGCGGTCCTATCTCCCATATTCTGCCTAATGCATAGCCGTTGACATACACCAGTCCTTTGCCCCAGGTTTCGAAGTTCAGGAAAGTATCGCTTGGTTTCTTTACGTTGAAGGTGGCGCGGTAGCAGCCTGGAATACGCTGACCGAGGTCGTCTTTCAGAGAACTGATGGGGCGGAACTTCATTCCTTTGTAGAAGTCGTACGTATCTTCCAGGTTGTAGACTTCCCAGTCTTTCAGGTCGCAAGTGAAGGGGCGGCCGTCTACATCCATGGTCAGTTCTACGTTTCGTGTGATGCCCTTGAAGTCTTTGATGGCACGACCGAAGTTGATACGCCCCATGGCTTCCACCAATATATCGAGTTGTGCACCCTTGCGGCATGCAGGAAATTCCAGTTGCTTCTCACCGTTCCTGCGGTCCAGCTTGCCGATGTATTTCCCATCCAGGAATACCTGGGTGTAGTCGTGCGCATCGTTGACAGTGAGCAGGGAGGGCGATTTCATCTCGGGCAGGGTGGTGCGGTAGAGGATGCTGCCGAAGCCTTGGTCGTATTCCTCCATGGTACGGATGTTGCGGTCTTTCTTGGCGGCAGGAAGATTCTCGAACAACGGTGCCATCTCGGTGAACTGAAAGGCAGGAATACTGATGGGCTTGATCAATGCGGGTACTTTGGCCTGCTTCTTGCCGTTCATGTATTTTCCCAGGGCTTTTCTCAGTTCCCAATATTTAGGAGTAGTCTGGCCGGATTCGCTGATAGGAGCATCGTAGTCGTAGGACGTTACGTCGGGGGCAAATCCGGGTGAGTTGGCTCCTGCCCAATGTCCCCAGTTGGTTCCTCCATGGGTCATGTACAGGCTGAATGAGATATTCTTGGATAACATCTCGTCCAAGCCTTGAATCATATCGGCAGCTGGGCGCGTTTCGTGGTTGGCTCCCCATTTGTCGAACCAGCCGCTCCAAAACTCGGAACACATCAGTGGACTGTCGGGGCGGAGCTCTTTCAGCTTGGCAAACTGCTGGTCTACATTGGCTCCCGTACCGAAGTTCATGGTCCAAACCAGGTCGTCCAGTCCATTCAGGGTAAAGTTGGAAGCCCAGTCGCACTGGAACAGGGTTACGCCCGGGTAATTGGCACGTACCATGTCTCGCACTTGTGATACGTATTCTTTATCTTCTCCATAAGAACCGTATTCATTTTCTACTTGCACCATGATGATGGGACCGCCGTTCTGGATGGTCAGGTTGGCTACTTGTCCCGCCACGGCCTTCTCGAAGATGCCTACGCGTTCCATGAAGTAAGGGTCCCGTTCGCGCAGGCGGATGTCTTTCTTTTTGAGCAGCCACCAGGGCAGACCGCCCATTTCCCATTCGGCGCAGACATAAGGCCCCGGACGCAGAATGACGTACATATCGTTCTGCTGGCACAGGCGGCAGAACTCTGCCAGGTCATTCTGACCGGTGAAATCGAATTCTCCCGGACGTTGTTCGTGGGAGTTCCAGAAAACATAAAGGCAAATCGTATTCATGCCCAATGCTTTACAAAGTTTGATTCGTTGGTCCCAGTACGGCTTGGGGATACGCGGATAGTGCAACTCGGCAGCTTTGATAACGAAGGGCTCGCCATTCAGCAAGAAAGTGCTCTTGCCGACTGTAAAGTCTCCTTTTCTTTCCCATGCGATGTGTGGAGTGTTGATGATATCTTTCTGTGTTTCTACCGGCATACTCACGTTATGCGTTGTTCGTGCCTGTGCAGAAAGTAAACAGAAGAGACAAGCCATTGATGACAAACTCCGGATAAACTTTCTTCTCATTAAAACAAGGTATTAGAAATTAGTAATTCAATTGATTTTTGTCGGGCAAAGGAAGTATAGCTTGCCTTTGCTTTGACAAAGGTAGGCGAAAGCTGAGAAACGGAAGGTATGCAAATAAGTCAAAAAGGAGAGATTATAGCTTCAATCTCTCCTTTTTGTGATGTTTTTCTGTCTTTTCTATCTGTTTTGCACTTGTCTCATGACCCGCAGGAAGTTTCCACCCCATATCTTGGCGATGTCTGTTTCGGTAAATCCATGTTCCAGCAGGCGGACGGTGATATTGATAAAGTCATTGTCTCCATTGCATCCTTTTACGCCACCGCCGCCGTCGAAATCGGAACCGATGCCTACATGGTCTATACCTGCCACCTCAATCATGTGAAGCAGATGGTTCATGAAGTCGGTGAGATTGGCTTTCTTGGCGTCAGGATTCAGGAACTCGTCTACCAGGCAGGCTTGGGCTACTCCGTCGTGGGCAGCGAGGGCACGCAACTGCTCGTCGGTCAGGTTGCGGTCGTGCTTGTAGATAGCGCTTGCGGAGGAATGGGAGGCAATAATGGGCTTCTTCGAGTATTTCAGTACATCCCAGAAGGTGCTTTCGGCGGCATGGGAGAGGTCGACCATGATACCCAGGCGGTTCATCTCTTTTACCACCTTTCGGCCGTAGGGGCTGAGTCCGTTCCAGCGGGCGGTGCTGTCTGAGGAACTGTCGCAAATGTCGTTGTTGCGGGTGTGACAAAGGGTGATGTAAGTGACGCCCAAATTATGGAAGCGGGCTATATTCTTTAAATCTTTGCCGATACCGTAACCATTCTCTATTCCGATGTAGAAAGCTTTTCTCCCTTCGGCTTTGAGCCGGGGCAAGTCGTCGGGAGTACGGGCAATGGCGCATCGGTCCCGATTCATTTCCACCTGGTGATAGATGCCCTTTATCAGTTCGTCGACGCGGGCTATCGCTTTCCGGCTGCCTTCTTCATCGCAAGGACCCTGGCGTACCCAGCAAGCCAGGTATTGTCCATCCAGTCCGCCTTCTTCCATTTTGGGGATGCATACTTGCGACTTCGCGCGCGTACCTATATTATATGTGTCGTCGAAATCGAGCGGGGTATCGGTATGGGTATCTATGGAGAGAATCCGGTGTTGGATTTCTTTTGCGCGTCGGTAGGTATCAGCCTTTTCTATCAGGAAGTGGAAGAAGCGTGCAGATATGCTGTCGCCTGCTACCGTCAATGCTTCTGGATGGAATTGGACGCCCCATATCGGATATTCCCAGGTCGATTCAATGGCTTCGGGGATGCTGTCGGTGGCCCAGGCGGTGATTTGGAAGCCGGGGGCGGCTTGTCTTACTGCCTGATGGTGGTGCGTATTGGTAAAAAGCTGTGTTTGCCCGGTGATGGTTGCCATTGCAGAACCCGGGAGGAGGTTGACAGCATGGGTCGGGACGCTGCTTGACGCTTCCTGATCGTGGTGTACGGTAGTATCGGGATGCTGGGTGGGAATGTCTTGATAGAGTGTTCCGCCGAAAGCTACATTTATCAGTTGTTCACCCCGGCAGATGCCTAGCATCGGTATGTTGCGGCGGGCTGCAAAACGGATGAGTGCAAGGTCGTAAACATCACGCAGGGAGTCAACTTCGCCCAGTTGCTCTATGGGATCTTCGTTGAAATAGGAGGGGTGTATATCGCCTCCGCCAATCAGGATGATACCATCCAGACGGTTGACGATATCCGTCAGTACAATACTGTCGGTGGTAATCGGGATGAGCATGGGTATGCCTCCGGCCTGTATAACGGATTCGGTATACGTCATCCGCGTGGATGAATTATTTCCGGGATGTGAGCAGGAAAGGCCGATGAGGGGACGTTTTTTTAAAGGGTTCCGGTTGACTTGTCCTGTCGCGATATATGGACATATAGCCAGCAAAGCAACTAATAGCAGTTTGTTCATGATGATGTGGATTAAAATTGGGGGTTAAAGTTAGTTGATTCTTTTGAAAGAAAAAAGTCAGATCTTATTTTCTTTCATGTCTGCCTCTCTCCATCTTGGAAGTATCTTTCTCTATGCCGCAAGGCATGTTGTAGAACATAGCTTCCTTTGTTGCTTTTTTGTTGATTAATGTCTAATTTGCGCCTCACTTATAATAAAGGTATGCGAAGGCATGCTGAGTTATTCACTTAAAATCTTAATATATCATGAAAGTATATCAGACAAATGAAATTAAGAACATTGCCCTGCTTGGCAATGACGGCTCGGGTAAAACCACTCTCACAGAAGCGCTGCTCTTTGAGAGTGGTATTATAAAACGCCGCGGCAGAATTACTGCCAAGAATACAGTCAGCGATTACTTCCCGGTGGAGCAGGAATATGGCTATTCTGTGTTTTCCACCGTTTTCCATGTGGAATGGAATGGAAAGAAGTTGAATATCATCGACTGCCCGGGTAGTGATGACTTTGTAGGAGCAGCCATGACGGCACTCAATGTAACGGATACCGCTATTCTGCTGCTGAACGGACAATATGGTCCCGAGGTAGGTACGCAAAACCACTTCCGCTATACCGAGAAGTTGGGCAAACCGGTTATCTTCCTGGTAAACCAACTCGACAATGAGAAGTGCGATTACGATATGGTGCTGGAACAGCTGAAAACGATTTACGGCTCGAAGGTAGTGCCTGTGCAATATCCGCTGGCTACCGGACCGAACTTCAATTCACTGATTGATGTACTTTTAATGAAAAAATATTCGTGGGGACCCGAAGGTGGCGCTCCCACTATCGAAGATATTCCGGCAGAAGAGCTGGATAAGGCAACAGAACTGCATAAAGCATTGGTAGAAGCTGCTGCTGAACATGATGAAGGCTTGATGGAAAAATTCTTCGAACAAGAATCTCTGACGGAAGACGAAATGCGCGAAGGTATCCGCAAGGGCTTGGCTGCCCGCGGTATGTTCCCGGTATTCTGCGTTTGTGCAGGAAAGGATATGGGCGTGCGTCGTCTGATGGAATTCCTGGGTAATGTTGTGCCGTTTGTTGATGAAATGCCTCCGGTGCACAACACACGCGGCGAGGTTGTGAATCCCGATCCGAATGCTCCGACTTCCTTGTATTTCTTCAAGACTGCCGTTGAACCGCATATCGGTGATGTTCAGTACTTCAAGGTGATGAGTGGTAAGGTGCACGAAGGTGACGACTTTACCAACGCCGACCGTGGTTCCAAGGAACGCATCGCACAGATTTATGCTTGTGCAGGTTCCAACCGTGTGAAGGTGGAAGAAATGGTGGCAGGTGATATCGGTTGTACCGTAAAACTGAAAGATGTACATACAGGCAATACGCTGAATGGCAAGGGTACTGAAAATCGCTTCAACTTCATCAAATATCCTAATTCCAAATATTCACGTGCCATCAAGCCTCTGAACGAATCGGACACGGAAAAGATGATGGTTGCCTTGAACCGCATGCGTGAGGAAGACCCGACGTGGATTATCGACCAGTCCAAAGAACTCCGTCAGACTATTGTACACGGCCAGGGTGAATTCCACCTGCGTACGCTGAAGTGGCGTTTGGAGAACAATGAAAAATTGCAGATTAAGTTCGAAGAGCCGAGAATCCCTTATCGTGAAACCATTACGAAGGCTGCCCGTGCCGACTATCGCCATAAGAAGCAATCCGGTGGTGCCGGTCAGTTCGGTGAAGTTCATCTGATCGTAGAACCATATTATGAAGGAATGCCGATGCCCGATACTTATAAATTCGGCGGACAGGAATTCAAGATGAACGTGAAAGGTACCGAGGAAATTCCATTGGAATGGGGCGGTAAGCTGGTATTTGTTAATAGCATTGTAGGTGGTTCTATCGATGCCCGTTTCATGCCGGCCATTCTGAAAGGTATCATGGCGCGTATGGAGCAAGGACCGTTGACCGGTTCGTACGCACGTGATGTTCGCGTTATTGTATACGATGGTAAGATGCACCCGGTTGATTCCAATGAAATCTCTTTCATGCTGGCAGGACGTAATGCATTCAGCGAAGCATTCAAGAATGCCGGTCCAAAGATTCTGGAACCGATTTATGATGTGGAAGTATTCGTTCCGTCCGATAAAATGGGCGATGTGATGGGCGATTTGCAGGGACGTCGTGCCATGATTATGGGTATGAACAGTGAAGCCGGTTACGAAAAACTGAGCGCTAAAGTGCCGTTGAAAGAGATGTCTTCTTACTCTACAGCCTTGAGTTCGCTGACGGGTGGACGTGCTTCATTTATCATGAAGTTTGCCAGCTACGAGCTTGTTCCGAGTGATGTACAGGATAAGTTGATTAAAGAATTCGAAGCTAAACAGGCAGAAGAATAATTCTCAACTAATTACTGAACAAATAAATGTTAAAGCCGTTGTAACCTTCTTGGAGGTTATGACGGCTTTTTTTATTAACGCTGATTAAGAACATAAGGAAATGTGAATTGAATGATTAATTTTTTATTAAATTTGCAAACCAAAGGTCTTTGTTTTTGTTATAATGCTCATAATACAACCTAAAAAACGGTCTTCGGTTAATTTACGAGAACGTCCGGTTAAATCAGGTTAATTTGTTAGGAGTGTTAATTAGGGAGTGTTAATTTTGTGACTATGAAAAAGTCAACTATATGGATATTAGGCGTCGTGATGGGTCTTTCCTTCCTCAGTTTGCTGTATCTTCAGATCAGCTACATTGAGGAAATGGTGAAGATGCGTAACGAGCAATTTGATGAATCGGTGAAGCGCGCATTGATGGCTGCTTCCAAAGATGTGGAGTCCGCGGAGGTTGACCGTTGGTTGCGGGAGGATATATCCGAGGAGGAGAAGAAGGCGTGGGAACAGTCGCAAAGCGGTGGTGGAATTGTGCAGACCCAACGGTTTATGATGGCATCGCCGGATGGCTCTCATTCTACTATCGAGCTGAAGACTTTCAGCAGTGAACCTTCAGAACTACCCAGGGCTATGATCTCGCGCAAGCATGGAACGAAAACAATTCCCCAGACTTCGCGTTCGCAGATCGAGATGGTCAAAAACCGTTATCTCTATCAGCGTGCATTGGTCGATGAGGTGGTTTTCCAGATGATTTATCGCGCCAGTGACAAGCCGATTGCAGAGCGTGTTAATTTCAAAAACCTGGATCAGTATCTGAAGGCGGGATTGCTCGACAACGGTATTGATCTGGACTATCACTTCCGGGTGATAGACCGGGACGGCAGGGAGGTATACCGCTGTTCGGACTATAGTGATGAAGGGAGCGAAAGTTCCTATTCGCAACCGCTATTCCTGAACGATCCGCCTGCACGTATGAGTATCGTCAAGATACACTTCCCGGGTAAGAGGGATTATATTTTCGACTCGGTAGGCTTCATGATACCGTCGATGATATTCACCTTCGTACTACTGATAACGTTCATCTTCACAATTTATATTGTGTTCCGCCAAAAGAAGCTGACGGAGATGAAGAATGACTTTATCAACAACATGACGCACGAGTTTAAGACGCCGATTTCGACAATTTCGTTGGCGGCGCAGATGCTGAAAGACCCGGCTGTGGGCAAGTCTCCAGCTATGTTCCAGCATATATCGGGTGTCATTAATGATGAAACGAAACGATTAAGGTTCCAAGTCGAAAAAGTGCTTCAGATGTCAATGTTCGATCGTCAGAAGGCCGCTTTGAAGATGAAAGAACTGGATGCCAATGAACTGATAACGGGTGTTATCAATACGTTTACATTGAAAGTGGAACGTTACAACGGAAAGATTGAGTCGGAACTCAGTGCTACGGACCCGGTTATCTTTGCAGATGAAATGCATATTACTAACGTGATTTTCAACCTCATGGACAATGCAGTGAAGTACAAACGTCCGGATGCCGATCTGCTGCTGGTTGTGAAGACTTGGAATGAACCGGGTAAGTTGATGATTTCTGTCCAGGATAACGGCATTGGTATCAAGAAAGAGAATTTGAAGAAGATATTTGATAAGTTCTATCGCGTGCATACAGGTAATCTGCACGATGTGAAGGGCTTCGGCTTGGGACTGGCTTATGTGAGGAAGATTATCCTCGATCATAAGGGAACTATCCGGGCAGAGAGCGAACTGAACGTAGGAACTAAATTTATTATTGCATTACCTTTATTAAAAAATTGATTGATATGGACGAGAAACTGCGTATTTTATTGTGCGAAGATGATGAAAATCTTGGCATGCTTTTAAGAGAATATTTACAGGCGAAAGGTTATGCTGCCGAGTTATATCCTGATGGAGAAGCCGGATACAAGGCTTTCCTGAAGAATAAGTATGACTTGTGCGTATTCGATGTAATGATGCCGAAGAAAGACGGATTTACATTGGCACAGGAAGTGCGTGCAGCAAACGCTGAAATTCCTATTATCTTCCTGACAGCCAAAACGCTGAAGGATGATATCCTGGAAGGTTTCAAAATCGGTGCTGATGATTACATCACCAAGCCCTTCAGTATGGAAGAGTTGACTTTCAGAATCGAAGCTATCTTGAGACGTGTTCGTGGCAAGAAGAATAAGGAAAGCAACATCTATAAGATTGGTAAGTTTACATTCGACACACAGAAACAGATTCTGTCTACTGCCGAGAAACAGACCAAGCTGACTACTAAGGAGTCTGAGTTGTTAGGGCTGCTTTGTGCACATGCCAACGAAATCCTGCAGCGTGACTTCGCGTTGAAGACCATCTGGATTGATGACAACTATTTCAATGCCCGTAGTATGGACGTGTATATCACGAAACTGCGTAAGCACTTGAAAGAGGACGATTCTATCGAGATCATCAACATCCACGGAAAAGGATATAAACTGATTACTCCGGAAGCTGAGGCCTGATAAGCCTCGGTTCTCCGGCGGGAGGGAAATAAAAAAGGCGGTTGCAATGCAATCGCCTTTTTTATTTCTTTTCTTTTGGTATCAATCTGCAATTCGTTTGTTGATGGCGATGTAAGAAATCAATCCTACTACTACCAAAACAGCCGATGTACCTAAAATAGCATTGTTGTTAACATTGCCGGTGAAAGAACATGCAACCAGGATTACAGCTCCTATCACGATTAATACCAAGCCCAGATTTTTTAATAAGCCTTTCATGTGTGTGTATTTTAATAGATTATTATTCTCTTTTGTATTCTTGTCACAAAGAAAAGCATAATTCTTTAAGAAGCGAAATTATTTTTGCAAAAAAACTATTATTCAACGTAAATAGTCTGTTTGGCAGCCTCTTTGTGTACTGTTCCCGTTAATCTTTAGTATTGAAAAATATCTTTCTGAGGACTTCCTGGCTCACCTTGATTTCTTCGAGAGTGACGCCTTGCAGAGCTTCTTTGAGAGTTTGGTTGGCAATGACACGTGCACGTTCTTCCAGTTCTTTTCCGTCTTTGGTCAGGTGGATCAGGTTGGTGCGGCGGTCTTTTTTGTCCGATATGCGCACCACAAGATGCTGGCGCTCCATGTTGTCGATGAGGCGCGTCATGCTGGGTTTGTCTTTGAAAGTTGCATTACACAACTCTTGTTGCGTCACTCCGTCTTTCTCCCACAAGAAGATGAGGACGGTCCACTGTTCCGGAGTGATTTCCAGGCCGTTCTGCCGGAAGTTGCGGGACAGTTTGCGGTTGATGGCAGCTGAAACCTTGCCGTTCAGGATGGCAAAGATAAGTCGGATGTCAAAGTTGAATTGCTCTATCATGAAATTATTGTTTAAACAACTTTGCAAAGATAGTGCAAGCTGAAGACAATACAAAATAAGCTGGCTTATTTTTATTGTTGAAGCGAAGCCTATCTTATTTAAAGATACTTCTCTTCCGCGATAAATCCTATATCGGGACACAAAAAAACATTAAATGTTTGTAGTTCAAAATAAAATGCCTACCTTTGCACCCGCAATTTAATAAACAAATAATTTATTTATTTAATTAAACGAGTATGAATCAATACGAAACCGTTTTCATTTTAACTCCCGTTTTGTCTGATGTTCAGATGAAGGAAGCGGTAGAAAAATTCAAAGGCATCCTTACTGCTGAAGGTGCTGAGATTGTAAATGAAGAAAACTGGGGACTGAAAAAGCTGGCTTATCCAATCCAGAAGAAGTCAACCGGTTTCTATCAGCTGATTGAGTTCAATGCAGAACCTACTGTCATTGATAAATTGGAAGTAAACTTCCGTCGTGACGAGCGCGTGATCCGTTTCTTGACTTTCAAGCAAGACAAGTATGCTGCTGAATATGCTGCGAAGAGAAGAAGTGTTAAATCAACTAAAAAGGAGGATTAATCATGGCACAACAAGTTCAATCAGAAATCAGATATTTAACTCCGCCCTCAGTAGACGTTAAGAAGAAAAAATACTGCCGTTTCAAAAAGAGCGGTATTAAGTACATCGACTACAAAGATCCCGAATTCTTGAAGAAATTCTTGAATGAGCAAGGTAAGATCCTTCCGCGTCGTATTACAGGTACTTCTTTGAAGTTCCAACGTCGTGTAGCTCAAGCTGTGAAGAGAGCACGCCACTTGGCGTTGCTGCCCTATGTAACTGACATGATGAAATAATAGGAGGAGGAAAGTATGGAAATTATATTGAAAGAAGACATTGTAAATTTGGGTTATAAGAACGATATCGTAACGGTTAAGTCCGGTTATGGTCGTAACTACCTCATCCCCACTGGTAAAGCTGTTATTGCTTCACCTGCTGCAAAGAAAATGTTGGCTGAAGACTTGAAGCAACGTGCTCACAAGTTGGAGAAAATCAAAAAGGATGCTGAAGAACTGGCTGCTAAGCTGGAAGGCGTATCATTGAAGATCGCTACTAAGGTTAGCTCTACCGGTACTATCTTCGGCTCTGTTGGTAACATCCAGATTGCAGAAGAGTTGGCTAAATTGGGTCACAACGTAGATCGTAAGATTATCGTTGTTAAGGACGCAGTGAAAGAAGTTGGTAACTACAAAGCTATCGTTAAACTGCATAAGGAAGTTTCCGTAGAAATTCCTTTCGAAGTAGTTGCTGAAGAAGCATAATCAAACTTCATATATATTGAAAAGCCCGGCTTCCGATAAGAAAGCCGGGCTTTTTGTTTCCCTATTGCTTAATTATATTCTTTGTCAATAGCGGCAATGGTTTCATCAATTAGTTTTAAGTGATAGTTGTACGTAATGTACGGATCATCATGTATCTGAGCAATTTGTCGTATGGCAGCATAACCTTCTGTGAGGTGGAAAATGAAGTCCCAGGTTTCTTTTAGCGTGTTATTTTCATTCGTAAATTTCTGAAAATCTTGTCGGGTGCTAAATTTTTCTATCACATTATCTTTTGTTTCAGAATAGCCTTCGTAAAACAGATGCGAACTCTTTATTGTGGCGTATGCCTCAATAATTTGGACGACAAGTTCTTTGTTGCTGATATTTTGCATCAGAGAAGATGCTCTGAGCATTTCTATGGCGTCAGTGACCGGAAGAAAATCTCTTGATTTGAAAGGAAGATAGCCGTAATAGTTCAGTGAGTCTGCGGATGCTTCATCCATTTTATCCTTAAATTGGAGCAGATAGCGTGCGCCTTTTTTATTAGACACTTCCATTTCCATCATTTCCCCTATGATCTCTTTATTTATAAGTAATTCGCTCTTTACCAACTGCAAAGCTTGCGTCACTTCCTTTTTCTTATTGTGTTCTTCTATCATGTCACTCCCTACGAAAGTGATAATGATGCCCAACACTACCGCAACAAAGTTGCAGATAAAATCTCCCATTCGTTTTGTGGCGGTAGGAGAGGTGATGATTTCCTTCAGTTTTTTTCCCATGTGTTTTTATAGTAATTTATAGTGGAATAGCCTGTTTCGACTGATTCCGGTTATTTACATTCCTCTTCAATGGCTGCGATTGCTTCATCGATTTTTTCTATACTTGCCTGGTAGATGCGCGGACTTTGTATATTGGGGATTGCTTGAAGGAGTTGTAAACCTTCCGGCTGGGTGTACAGCAAATGAAGTTGTTGCTCAAATTCGCTTTCCATGTCCCGGGCCTTTTCTCTTTGTTTCGTCAGGCTGTATGAAAGGGCCTTTACTTTCGGGTTGTCATTGAACTCATTTTGTACCTGGTCTTTTACATTACTATATTTGTCGAAAGAAACTTCGGCAGCCTTTATTGCTCCGTAGACTTTCATTATTTGCAAGGCAAGTTCCTTATTTTGTATTTTCTGAATGAGTGCAGATGCTTTGAGCATTTCCATGGCATCGCTGGTGAACGTGAATTTACTCCACTGAAAGGGGAGCGGGAAATATTTGCGGATAGAATCCTGAGGCATTTCGGCCGGATTATCTTTATGCTCAAAAAGGTAATTCGCGGCGTATTGTTCCAATACTATTCTGTCTCTCAGGGCTTCCATTTCTTCCCTGTTCAGGAGGAGTTCGCTTTTTACCAGTTGCAGAGATTTCTTTATTTCCTTTTGGGTGTTTCGTTCCGTAATCCAGTCACTACCTGCAAAGGTGATGATGATACCCAATACTACGGCAATGAAGTTGCGGAAGAAATCACCGAATTTATATTCTGTGCTGATTCGTTTTATCTTTTCTGTTGTTTTCATATTTTATAAGTGTATAAGGGTTCTTGTGTCAAAGATAAGGAAAATCTGTAAAAAGCAAAAGGGACATACCCTAAATATAGGATATGTCCCTTGCTTTATTATCAGCCTATAGGCTTAGTTCTTCGGCAACGCTTCTTTAACTACCATCTGGCGGCCTGCGTATTCTGCTCCGTGCAATTCAGAGATTGCGTGCTGAGCTTCAGCTGTTTCAGGCATATCTACAAAAGCAAAGCCTTTTGATCTTTTTGTGTCACGGTCAACGATCAGTTTAACTGAATCTACTGTTCCATACTCTTCCATTACTTGTCTCAAATCTGATTCCTTAACTCTGTAGCTAAGGTTTCCAACATACATATTCATAAATACAAAAAATAAAAAATTAATAATTCAATAAAGGATTCTTAGGAAGTTGTAGTCAGAAATGAAAATTCTCAATGTGGTTAATCGAGTAGTAACATAATGAAACGCAGATCGTAATAAACCTCTTATTGTTTTGATTGATGCAAAGGAACGACTTTAAATCGGATATTGCACTATACCTTACTACTTTTCTTTTACTTTATACTCCTTTTTGTGAAATAAGGTCAATACTTAACACTTGATGCTTGCAGTAGGGCATAAAAAAAAGTCTGGTGTGCTTGTTGCACGTCAGACTTTCAATTCTCTCGAGTGTTACTGAAATTATTCAGCTACAACTGCTGCGCTATCTACTGCTACAGTGTCAGCTTCAGCTGCTGCTGCGGCTGCTGCCTCAGCTGCTGCTGCTTCTACAGCTGCGATTGAATCAGCGATACGGATTGAATCTGCAGTTGCTTGTTCAGCGTTAGCTGCTTTGTTACCACATGATGCGAAAGATACTGCTACGATAGCTACAGCCATCAAAACTAATTTTTTCATTTTCGTTGCTTTTTTAAAAACGTAATACAATCAATTGCTTTATTAAAACGATGCAAAGGTATGCACTTTTTGAATATGTTGTTCTTAAAACCCCAACTTTTTTTATATTTTTTTTTGAAGAACGGCTGTTTATGTACTTATTTACATGTTATACAACATGTTAATCTTCCGCAATGCTATTGTATAAATACCTCTTGATGCTTCTTTTGGGCGTTTTCTCAAATTCTGTCGGATAAAGCTGAATCTGGCTTACCTTTTCGTAAGCGGCAACGCTGTTGTTCAGGTTCTTGAGGTTCTCGTCCATAATGGTTTTGAGGTTATCCGGTTGGTTCAGCCCAAGGGAGTCCAGCGCCTCGTAGTCGGCATAAACCAATGCAACCAACTTTTTATTTCGTTCGATGACAAGACTTTCCATAACGAAAGGCATATTGTTGAGTCGCGCTTCTATTTCTTCGGGGAAGATATTTTGACCGCTGGAACTGAGAATCATGGTTTTGCTACGTCCGCGGATAAAGAGATTATTGTTCTCGTCCATCGTACCCAGGTCACCGGTGCGCAGCCATCCGTCTTCGGTGAAGACTTCTTGGGTGGCTTCGGGGTTTTTATAGTAACCTGCCATGACATTTTCACCGCGCACTTGTATCTCGCCGAGTTGGTCATCCGGATGTTCTTTGTAGATTCGGGCTTCCAAAATATCAAGCACCCGTCCCGAGGAGGTGGGAACAAACTCATTCCACGGGGCATAGCTGATGAGGGGAGCGCATTCGGTCATGCCATAACCGATGGTGAACGGGAATTTGATGCGATAAAAGAACTCCTCCACTTCGGGATTCATGGCAGCGCCACCGATGATGACTTCCTTGAACCGTCCGCCCAGGGCATCGATCAGTTTTTTGCGGATTTGTCCGTATATCTGTCCGTCGAGTAGCGGAATGCTGAGTGCCCACTTCATGGACTTTTTGTTGATGATGGGCTGTATTACATTCTTATATATCTTTTCGATGACAAGGGGAACCGTGATAATCAGGTTCGGCTTTACTTCTTCGAAGGCTCTCATCAGTATTTTGGGAGAAGGGACTTTTCCCAACAGTGTGACATGTGTGCCCACGGCCGTAGCGGTGAGGAAGTCGAAAGCGCAGCCGTAGGCATGTGCCAACGGCAGGAAGGACAAAACCTTGTCTCCTTTTTTCAGTAACCCGGTGCGAATGCCGAATGTAACATTGCCTGCCAGGTTGTTACCTGTCAGCATCACGCCTTTGCTGAAGCCAGTAGTGCCGGAAGTGTAGTTCAGCAGCATCACTTTGTCGTTGGATAAGTCAGTGTAGGCGACGTCTTCCCGGCGGAAACCTTCGGGATATATTTCAGTCATCTCATCATTCAGATGTTTGATGAAGCGTTGGATGGTTTCTCCGTCGCGCTGGTACAGACAGCGGAAGTCGGTCAGCGAAAATACGCCCCGCAACCCGGTGAGGCGTTCTTCTTCCAGGTGCTCCCAAATGGTGTCGCTGGTGAAGAGGAATACGGATTCGGAATGATTGACGATGTGATGTACATCATTCGGGTTGAAATCCTGCAAGATGGGGACCACGATGCCACCGTAAGTGATGGTAGCCATATAGGCGATGCACCAGCGGGCATTGTTCTTGCCGATAACGGCTATCTTGTCACCGCGGCGCAGTTGGCAATGTTTAAAAAGCAGATGCAGTCTGGCTATCTCTTGCGCCACCTGGCCATAAGTATAACTTTCGTTTTCTCCATAATCCGTGTAGCAGGGAAGGTCCCAGTTTTCGCGGAAGCTATATTCGTATAGTTTGATAAAGTTTTCTTGTATCATTGCACATTTTATTGATGAGTGTGCAAAAGTAGGGAAAATAGATTAATAATATGTATCTTTGTAGCCAAAATGTGTTTATAAGCTCATGATAGATACCAATATATTTCAAGATAAGACGGCGGTTTACTATACGTTGGGGTGCAAACTGAACTTTTCGGAAACCTCCACTATCGGTAAAATTCTTCGGGAAGCAGGCGTGCGCACGGCGCGCAAGGGTGAGAAAGCGGATATTTGCGTGGTGAATACCTGTTCGGTGACAGAAGTGGCGGACAAGAAGTGCCGCCAGGCCATTCATAAACTGGTGAAGCAACATCCCGGAGCCTTCGTTGTAGTGACCGGCTGCTACGCACAACTGAAACCGGACACGGTGGCAAAGATAGAAGGTGTGGACATTGTTCTTGGTGCCGAGCAGAAGAAGGATCTGCTTCAATACCTGGGCAATCTGCAAAAACACGAAACCGGAGAGGCTTATACTTCCGCCTTGAAGGACATCCGTTCGTTTGCCCCTTCGTGTTCGCGCGGTGACCGTACACGTTTCTTCCTGAAGGTGCAGGACGGTTGCGATTATTACTGTTTCTACTGTACCATACCTTTTGCCCGCGGCCGCAGCCGCAACGGCACTATTGCCTCCATGGTAGAACAAGCCCGCCAGGCCGCCGCCGAGGGAGGAAAAGAAATTGTACTGACCGGTGTCAACATCGGCGACTTCGGAAAGACTACCGGAGAGACTTTCTTCGACTTGGTGAAGGCATTGGACGAAGTGGAAGGCATCGAACGCTACCGCATTTCCTCCATCGAGCCCAATCTGCTGACGGATGAAATCATAGAATATGTGTCGCACTCCCGTCGTTTCATGCCCCATTTCCATATCCCGTTGCAGTCGGGTAGCGACGAAGTGCTGAAGTTGATGCGTCGCCGGTACGATACGGCGCTGTTTGCTTCGAAGATAAAGAAGATAAAGGAGGTGATGCCCGATTCTTTCATCGGGGTGGACGTCATTGTCGGCACCCGTGGAGAGACGGAAGAACTCTTTGAACAGGCTTATGAGTTTATCAAGAGTCTGGACGTGACGCAACTCCATGTGTTCAGTTACTCGGAACGTCCCGGTACGCAGGCTTTGAAGATAGAGCATGTGGTGACACCCGAAGAGAAACACCGCCGGAGTCAGCGCCTGCTTGAACTTTCGGACGGGAAAACACGTGCTTTCTACGCCCGCCACATCGGGCAGGCGATGCCTGTGCTGCTGGAACGTCCTAAACCGGGATTGCCAATGCACGGTTTTACCCCCAACTATATCCGTGTGGAAGTGCCCCATGACGATACGCTGGACAATCAGGTTGTCTCCGTGCGCTTAGGCGATTTCAATGAAGATAATACTGCTTTGCAGGGAACGATACTTAGTGACTGAGGATTATGAAATCGAGACTACTCTATTGGTTGACTTACGCAGGCATGTGGCTCGTTGCATTGTTGCCTTTCCGGGCACTGTATGCGCTGTCCGACGGGTTGTATTTCCTGATGCGCCACGTTGTTCACTACCGCAAGAAGGTGGTACGCCGCAATCTTCGTAATTCTTTCCCTGAGAAATCCGAGGTCGAGTTGCGCGAGATAGAGCGTGAGTTCTACCATTATATTTGCGACTATATGCTGGAGGAGGTCAAGATGCTGCGTATCTCCTTTGAAGAGCTTTGCCGCCGGATGGAGTACAATAATAAAGAGCTCTTTCTCGATATGGTCGAGAAGCGCGGTGGCATCATTCTGCTCATTCCCCATTATGCCAACTTCGAATGGATTATAGGCATGGGCTCTATCATGCATCCGGGTGACCTTCCGGTTCAGGTATACAAACCACTCAGCAATAAGTATCTGGACGAGATGTTCAAACACATCCGTGCCCGCTTCGGTGGATATAACGTGCCCAAACACTCCACCGCCCGCGAAATGATAAAGTTGCGCCGCGAAAACAAGCGGATAGCCGTTGGCCTGATTACCGACCAGTCGCCCAATCGTAGCGAAGCGCATTATTGGACTACCTTCCTCAATCAGGATACCGTCTTTATGGATGGTGCCGAGCGCATTGCCAAAATGATGGACTTCCCCGTCTTTTATTGCGAGTTGCAGCGGGTGCGCAGAGGATATTGCAAAGTATCTTTCGACCTGATAACCGAAACCCCGAAGCAGACTGCCGAAGGAGAAATCACCGAATGTTTTGCCCGTCGCCTGGAGCAGACCATTCGCCGTGCCCCGGCTTATTGGTTCTGGTCGCATAAGCGTTGGAAAAACAAACGAAAAGATTCTATACATCATGGATAAGATAGCCGTCGTAATACTGAACTGGAACGGATGCGACATGCTCCGTTCATTTCTCCCCTCTGTTGTGCGCTTCTCCGAAGCCGACGGTGCGGCTGTGTACGTGGCCGATAATGGTTCTACGGATGCTTCGGTAGAAATGCTCCGTCGTGAATTTCCATCCGTCCGCCTGATACTGTTGGAGGAGAATTATGGCTTTGCCGATGGATATAATCTTGCATTGAAACAAGTGGAGGCAGAATATGTAGTGTTGCTCAATTCCGATGTCGAAGTGACCGAGCATTGGCTTGCACCACTTGCCGCCTATATGGACGCCCATCCCGAAGTGGCCGCTTGCCAGCCGAAGATACGCAGTTGGCGGCAAAAGAAGCAGTTCGAGTATGCCGGGGCTGCCGGCGGATTCCTCGACCGCTACGGATATCCTTTCTGCCGCGGGCGCATCCTGGGAGTGGTGGAAACAGACAAAGGCCAGTACGATACGATTCTTCCTATCTTTTGGGCTACGGGTGCCGCCCTGTTTATCCGCTTGAAGGAGTATCAGGAGGCAGGTGGGCTGGATGGTCGTTTCTTTGCCCACATGGAGGAGATTGATTTATGCTGGCGTCTCCGTGCACGCGGTCGGGGGATTGTATGCATCCCCCAGAGTGTAGTGTTTCATGTCGGCGGGGCTACTCTGAAGAAAGAGAATCCGCGCAAGACATTCCTTAATTTCCGTAACAACCTTGTAATGCTATATAAGAATCTTCCGCCGGAAGATTTGGCTACCGTCATGCGTACGCGTGCCGTGCTCGACTATGTGGCGGCTGCAAGTTTTCTGCTGAAAGGACAATTCCCCAATGCCTGGGCAGTGCTTCGTGCGCGTCGTGCCTTTGCCTCCCTTCGTGCCTCATTCTCAGCCTCCCGCGAAGAAAATTTGAAAAAAACTTGCCTTTCTGTGATACCCGAACGGACAAAAAACAGTATCTTGGCGCAGTTTTATTTGCATGGAAAGAAACTCTTTTCGCAACTATAAGACTTGTCTAAAGGCATTAGATTATGGAAAAATTAGTTAGAAAGATTGGATTAGTGGCGCACGACGCCATGAAGAAAGACCTCATCGAGTGGGTACTTTGGAACTCAGAACTGCTGATGGGGCACAAGTTTTACTGCACGGGTACCACCGGTACTCTTATCCTCGAAGCTCTCAAAGAGAAACATCCCGATGTAGAATGGGATTTCACCATCCTCAAATCAGGTCCCTTGGGCGGTGACCAGCAGATGGGTTCGCGCATTGTAGACGGAGAGATTGATTATCTTTTCTTCTTCACCGACCCTATGACCTTGCAGCCCCACGATACGGACGTAAAGGCGTTGACCCGTCTTGCCGGCGTAGAGAACATCGTCTTTTGCTGCAACCGCAGTACGGCGGACCATATCATTTCCAGTCCGTTGTTCCTCGATCCGACCTACGAACGTTCTGTCCCCGATTATACCACTTATACCAAGCGGTTTGCCAACAAGCCCGTGGTTGCCGAGGCGGTAGAATCGGCAAAGAAGCGCAAGCGGAAGAAATAATCCTCAAATCCTTATAAAACCATGAAAACACTTACAACTTTATTATTCGTTTTATTATGCTTGTCTTCCTGCTCTTCGCCGAAGAGTCAGCAGCAGGAAGAATGGGTTTCTCTTTTCAATGGAAAAGACCTGGAAGGCTGGACGGTCAAGATTAGCGGCTATCCCGTAGGTGAGAACTTCGGCAACACCTTCCGTGTGGAAGATGGTTTGCTGAAAGTGCGCTACGATGCGTATGGGGATGAATTCAACGACCGCTTCGGACACATCTTTACCGATAAGTCTTACTCCAGCTATAAGTTGCGCCTGGAGTATCGCTTTGTAGACGAACCGGTGAAAGGAGCTCCCGAGTGGGCACGCCTCAATAACGGCATCATGTTTCATGCGCAGACGCCCGAGAGTATGGAGAAAGACCAGTTCTTCCCCGTTTCCATAGAAGCCCAGTTGCTGGGTGGCGACGGAACCGGCGAGCCGCGTCCTACGGGAAGTGCATGCACTCCGGGCACTGAGATCGATGTTGATGGCAAACGCTATATCCCTCATACTTATGCCAGTCATGGAAAGACGTACGATGGCGATCAATGGGTAGACTTCGAGTTGGTGGTATATGCCGATAGCCTGGTGCATCATATTGTGAATGGCGATACTGTATTGACATATACCCACCTCGTCATTGGCGGTGAAGATGCAACTTCCACTCCCGAACTGCCTTTCGGTCCCCTGAAAGAGGGTAGGATAGCACTGCAATCGGAGAGCCATCCGACGGACTTCCGCAATATTGAGATAATGGAGATTAAAAAGTAGCGGAGATAGCTGTAAAGTGCAGCCCTGAGTTGCGGTACTTTACAGTTTTTCTATTTCTTCGGCAGAAAGGCCTGTGGCTTGTTGTATTACTTCTGCGGACATTTTCATACGCTTCAAGTTGCGTGCTGTTTCTTTCAATCCCTCCATACGGCCTTTGAAAGGCAATCTTTTGAGCGTTTCCATATTCTTAAGTACATAAATCCAACGTTCGAAGTCTGTTTCACAATTTTGCTCTTCCTTTGTGAAGGACGGCAGTTCTATAAAAATAAAACGCAGTTTGTCACTGAAAGGTTCGTTCGTATCGCGGTCTACAAGCCAAATGTCCGTGCGGAACTTGTGCGGGCGGTTATACTCCCGTTCCCATATAGGGAAACGCGCGTTCCCATAAGAGGAAACTGCAGTTCCTATAAGAGGAAACGCTCGTTCCCATTAGGAGAAACTGTCGTTCCCGCGCTCAGAAACGCTCGTTTCCTACGCTAGGAAACTGCAGCGTTCTTATTATCAGATGTTTACAGGATATATGTCATGCGGATTCATTCATGGTAATATTAAAGAGAGAAAATTATCATTTTACTACTTATTCAATAGACAAAGCGCCAAAAACAGCTATTTTTCGTGTTAATAGAAGTTATTTTGATACGTTCGCAGAAGTTTACATATGCATGGGATAAATGGCAGTATATAAACATGTTATATATAGAACAAGTTAAGTTTCTATCCCCTAAAAGCGTGCTGGTAACCATTTACCGTCACGCTACCTACACGGTTACCAGCACGCATTAAAATCATGGAAATCAATCAATTATACTCAGAAGTGACGGAGTGCTGGAAATATCATCAAAAACTATGTTTGTAGAAACAGCGTAAGCTGCGCTGTTAGTTTGCAGTAGCTGTTCAGGAAGGCTCCCGGTAACAGGGTGATTTAAGGGCGTTTGAATCGTATTTCCACGCCTGCGGCTTCGATATCCGCTCCCATAGGCGGGTTGCGTTTCGCCAGTTTCAGTTCTATTTCTTCTATTTGCGGAAAGTCGCGGAACAATCTGTCTATAATACGTCCGCTTACGTGTTCCAACAGCTTGGACGGAATGGCCATTTCTGCCTTTACTGCCTCATACACATCGGCATAGCTGACGGTATCTGCTACATCGTCCGTTTCGGCAGCACGCCGGATGTCGACCTGCAGGCGCAGGCTGACGGTGAACTCATTGCCTACTAAAGTCTCTTGTTCGCCTACGCCGTGATGGGCGAAGAAACGGATATTGTCTAAAAAGATGTAGCTACTCATAACGGGTGATTCTTTTTTGCAAACTTAGGGATATTTTACGGCTTAGGCAAGTATTGTGCAATCTGTTATTCAGAACGAAGCGAAGAATCTACTCTCTGTGCATATAAGAGAGTAGATTCTTCGCTTCGCTCTAAATGACGGGATGATAGCAAAAGCTATTTTTATCTTCCTGTTTGTTCTATCATTTCCTTTATCTTCTCATTCAGGCTTTCAGCTTTCATCAGCTGTTCCAGAGTGAGGTGCATACGCCAGCGCCAATAGTGCCGCGGGTTGGCGGGAATGTTGATGCGTTCTTCCTGCACATTGGGATTGCGCCACTTGCCGTCTATCGCCATCCAGTCCTGCAAGGAGAGGATGCAAAGGATGGAGTTGCTGTAGAGATGCGTGCGTACTACCTCTTCGCAAAGTTCGGGAGTGGCTACCGCCGGTGCCGTGCCGTAGTGTCCGAGCATGGTGTTGTAGAATCTTTGCGTCTGCTGGAAGTCCTCTTCCCACCAGCCGCGCAAGGTAGACATATCGTGCGTGGAAATGGTACAAACGGAACGGTACGGATACCAGTCGGGATGTCCGAATTCTTGTTTCGGGTCTTTCGGCATGCGCTGAATCTCTAAAGAGAGAATGCGCAGGTCGTTCATCACCCATGCCACGCAGTCGGGTATCATACCCAGGTCTTCACCACATACCAACATGCGGGTAGACTGCGTCAGTTGCGGCAACTTCTTCATGGCTTGCTGTCCCCAGAAGTCGTTGTGGCGATGGTAGTAATATTGGTCGTACAGACGGTTGAAAGCGGCTTTCTCCCAATCGTTCAGGGCGCGGTAGATGTAATCGTGCTGCACGCTGATACGGGGGTGGTATTTGTTCGGATCGTTGCGGTCGGGTACAAACAGCACGTCGCTGATCAGTGCGTACAAGCCGTCGCGAATCCAAACGCTGTCTTCATCCGTCTTTCCGGCGAAGTAGGCTTCTACTTTGCGCTGGGTGTCGAACTCCGGACGCATGCGGTAAATCTCCCAAGTCTCGGTCGGCTCAATGAAGGTCTGCTTCACATAATCGGTGTGCGGGCCGAACATCTGTCCGAGGAAGTACTCGTGGATATAGGGCTTCAGGAAGAAGTCTTCGCGGAATGCGAGTCCATAGCTTTCTATTTCTTCACGCGTCATAGGCAGAGCGGGAACGAATTGTCCCAACAAGCCGTGTACGGCATGCATCGGTATCTCCCAGATGCGGAAGAAGCCGAGGATATGGTCTATGCGGTAGGCGTCGAAGTATTCCGCCATCTTGCGGAAACGCTTCATCCACCAGGTGTAACCGTCTTTCTCCATTACGTCCCAGTTGTAGGTGGGGAAGCCCCAGTTCTGCCCGTTTACGGAGAAGTCATCGGGCGGTGCACCGGCTTGGCCGTTCAGGTTGAAGTAGTGCGGTTCCTTCCAGGCCTCCACGCTGTTGCGGCTGATGCCGATGGGGATATCGCCTTTCAGCACTACGCCGTTGGCGCGTGCATGCTGGGTGGCGGCAAGCAGTTGCAGGTGCAGGTTGAACTGGATGTAATAATAGATGGCTATGTGCGGATAATCGGCGGAATCCGGTTGACACAGTTTCTCTATTTCCTTGGCGTCGTAAGTGGTGTATTTAGGCCACTCGCGGAAGTTCGGTGTCTTATAGACGTCACGCAGATAGCTGAAGACGGCATACGGTTGCAGCCATTCCTTGTTGGCTTCATAGAAATCGTGGAAAGCTTTCGATGCCAGTGTCTTTTCGCCTTCTTGCTTGAAGATGAGGTGGAAGTATTCCCATTTCGTCCGGTTCACGGCTTCGTAGTCTACGGTAGGCAGGGCGTTCAACTCTTTCTGGCGCTTGTTGAAGTCGGCCATCAAGGCTTTGTCTTTGAGGTTGCCCAGCTGCTTCAGGTCGGCGTACATGGGGTGGAAGGCATAGATGGAGATACTGTTATAAGGATAAGAGTCTGTCCAGGTATGCGTCATGGTGGTGTCGTTGATAGGCAGGATTTGCACGGCTTTCTGATGGGTAGCGGCTGCCCAGTCTATCATGCGCTTCAGGTCGCCGAAGTCGCCCACACCGAAACTCTTCTCCGAGCGGAGGGAGAATACGGGTACGGCTACGCCGGAACCTTTCCAGGAAGGAAGGCTGAAGTAGACGTAACGGTCGCCGATGGCCAGTGTTTCGTTGGCGCCTGTCTGCGGGTCGGCCATGTAGCGGTTGGGGTTGTTCTCCCAAGCTACGGCACGGCGTTCTTTCTTATTATAAAGAATGAACTTGTACTCTAAAGGATAACTGATTTTGCCGGCGTCCAGTTCCACTTGCCATTCGGGGAAGTCGACATCGCTCATAAGGACGGCTTTGTCGGGATTCCAGTCGCCCAGTGATTTCTGGTTTCCGCAAAGTGCCAGACAGTGGTCGCCGTCGATGCAAGGCGCGTATGCCTTTATCAACAAGCCTTTCTTGTAGCTTTTGGGAGCGGCACTGCGTTCGCGGTGTGCCAGCAGGGATTCTGTAAAGGCGGAAGTGTAGAAATACTGTTGTTCCGGCAGGTTCTTCCAGCAGTCTTCGATGCGATAGATTTTCTTTGCGGTGCCTGATACGTGCAGCGTGCGTGGAAGGCTGTCCCACTCTGTACGTATAACTTTGTCATCGCAATAAATCTGGTAACTGTACTGAATAACCCCGCTTTCGGGTAGTTGGATATCCACTTCTGCGGTCCAATGAATTCCGTCTACAGTATGCAGGGGGGTAGCTTTGCCGGGTTGGTTGTTGCCAAGCTCCGGGATGGAACCCAGCACTCTGACCTCTTCGCCCCAACTGGTGCGGTACTCGATATTAAATAGTAGTATCATATATATTAGATTTAGAAATAGCAATAGCTGCATTGATTATGCAAGTATAGAAAATATTCCTCATAATCATGCAGCTACCATTATCTAAGTCATTTAAATTCCTATGCAAACGTTTGTGCTTGCCACGAACCTACCCGCAACGCGAAGCACCGCAAGTCTTGCAGATGAGGCAACCTTCCTGGTAAACCAGTGTCTCGTTGCCGCAATTCGGGCATTTCTTGCCTTTGGCTTCCGTGCCGTCCTGGATGTATTTCTTCAAGGCGCGTTCCACACCATTCTTCCAGGTGTTGATGTTTTCGCTGTCCAGTTGCAGAGAACCTACCAGCTTGATTACTTGTTCGATAGGCATGCGGTAGCGCAATACACCGGAAATCAGTTTGGCATAGTTCCAGTACTCTTTGTTGAACTTCTCGGACAGACCTTCGATGGTGACTTTGTATCCGCGTTTGTTCTCGAACTGGAAGTCGTAACGCTTGTTTCCGTGCTCGTCCATATTCTTGATGATGTGTCCGGATACTACGTTCTTCGGCAGGATGATGCCTTCATCGTCGTCCAGTACACCGGTGAAGATTTCGTAAGGATGATTGTCCAGCAAACCGACGAATGCCACCCATTTCTCTTTGTTGTTCTGGAAACGTACAACGTCTGCTTCGAGCGTCTTGGGACGTACTTCCACAACCGTAGGCGGCTTGCATGGAGGAAGATCTTCCTTCTTGTCGCTCTTGGTGGAGATGAGCACGCCCGAGCGGGAGCCGTCGCGATAAACCGTACAGCCTTTGCAGCCCGATTTCCAGGCTTCTACGTACAAGCGGTTTACCAAATCCTCGTCCACGTCGTTCGGCAGGTTGATGGTCACGCTGATGGAGTGGTCTACCCATTTCTGGATGCGGCCCTGCATCTTGACTTTCATCAGCCAGTCTACGTCGTTGGAGGTTGCTTTATAATAAGGTGATTTTTCTACCATGGCGTCTACTTCTTCCTGCGTGTATCGTTTGGCAGGATTGTAGCCTTGCGCTTCCATCCAAGTAACGAACTTGGGGTGGAAAACGATGTATTCTTCAAAAGCATCCCCGGTTTCGTCCACAAAGTCTACATGGACATTGGTGTCGTTCGGGTTTACTTTGCGTCGGCGCTTGTAGACGGGCAGGAATACCGGTTCGATGCCGGAAGTGGTCTGCGTCATCAAGCTGGTGGTGCCGGTCGGTGCAATGGTAAGACATGCAATGTTGCGGCGGCCGTACTTCTTCATTTCCTCGTACATCTCCGGATCGGCTTCACGCAAACGGTTGATGAACGGGTTGTTCTTCTCGCGTTCGGTATCATAGATTTCGAAAGCACCGCGTTCTTTTGCCATTTCTACGGATGAACGGTAGGCGCTGAGAGCTACGGTCTTGTGAACTTTCTCAGAGAATTCGGTTGCCTCTTCGGTGCCGTAGCGCAGCCCTAAAGCGGCGAGCATGTCGCCTTCGGCTGTGATGCCTACACCGGTACGGCGTCCCTGGCCGCTCTTCTTGTAAATCTTCTGCCACAAAACGCGCTCAGTGTGCTTCACGTCTTCGTTTTCGGGGTCGGTGTCTATTTTCTCCATGATGCGTTCGATCTTCTCCAGTTCGAGGTCGATAATATCGTCCATGATGCGTTGAGCCAACGTTACATGTTTCTGGAACAATTCGAAGTCGAAGTATGCATCCGGTTTGAACGGATTTACTACGTATGAGTAGAGGTTGATGGCAAGCAGACGGCAGGAGTCGTACGGACACAAGGGGATTTCGCCGCACGGGTTAGTCGATACGGTGCGGTAGCCCAGGTCTGCATAGCAATCGGGAACGGATTCTTTTATAATGGTGTCCCAGAACAGTACACCGGGTTCTGCCGATTTCCATGCGTTGTGCACGATTTTTTTCCATAATGCAGATGCGTCGGTTTCTTTCTTGGTAGTCGGCTCTGCGGCGTCAATCGGATATTGTTGCGTAAATGTTTTCCCGTCAACGGCGGCTTGCATGAAGTCATCGGTCAGCTTAACGGAAACATTGGCGCCTGTAACTTTGCCTTCGGTCATTTTGGCATCGATAAATGCTTCTGAGTCCGGGTGCTTGATGGATACGCTTAACATCAATGCACCGCGGCGTCCGTCCTGGGCCACTTCGCGGGTTGAGTTAGAGTAGCGTTCCATGAAAGGAACCAGGCCGGTGGAAGTCAGTGCCGAGTTCTTTACCGGAGAACCTTTGGGGCGGATGTGAGACAAGTCGTGACCTACACCACCGCGGCGTTTCATTAATTGTACTTGTTCTTCGTCTACTTTAAAGATAGCACCGTAGGAATCAGCTTCGCCGTCTACGCCGATCACAAAACAGTTGGACAGAGAAGCTACCTGATAGTTGTTACCTATTCCGGTCATCGGGCTTCCTTGCGGAACGATGTACTTGAAGTGGTTGAGCAAACCGAAAAGTTCCTCCGAACTTAATGGGTTAGGGTACTTTGCCTCGATGCGGGCTACTTCATTGGCTATTCTCCAATGCATGTCTTCCGGGGACTTCTCGTAAATATTCCCGAAAGAATCTTTGACTGCGTATTTGTTTACCCAAACTCTGGCAGCCAACTCATCGCCTTGGAAGTATCGTAAAGATTCTTCGTAGGCTTCGTCATAAGAATAAATTTTCTTTTCCACGATGCTTGTATCTCTTAGATTTATTTGTTAATAAGTAAATTTGTAGAAGTCATACTTATCGTTAACAAATGCGTTTGCAAATCTATGAATGTTTTCTAACCTGGCAAAATAAAAATAGATGTTTTTATTAACCGAATAAGAGTTTTCTGTTTTACAATATTAATTTATTGATTAATAATAGGTTGTTGCTTTTGGAATACTCGAAAGTTTCCTAAAAGATAAATTATGAACAAATTATTAGTAGGGATTGTTTTCCGTTTCTGGAATTTAAGATGAACTTTCCAGGTGAGTTTGAGTGTATTGTCTTGAGTTTGTGCTATCTTTGCAAAAAAAAGAAATAATGGAAAGCTTGAAACAAAGAAAAACGATCCGAAAATATCAGCAGAAAGATATTTCTCCTGATTTGTTAAATGATTTGCTCGAAACTTCTTTCCGTGCTTCTACGGTTGGAAACATGCAGGTCTATAGTGTAATTGTGACGCGTGACGCTGAACGCAAGGCGAAACTGGCCCCTGCTCATTTCAATCAACCGATGGTGCAAACGGCTCCGGTAGTCCTTACTTTCTGTATCGATCTGCGCCGTTTCAGTAAGTGGTGCAAGCAGCGCAAGGCCGAACCCGGATATGATAACTTTGAGTGGTTTGTAACAGGAGCTGTAGATACGCTGTTGGCGGCACAAACCTTTTGTGTGGCTGCCGAAGAGAAAGGATTGGGAATCTGCTATTTGGGAACTACCACTTACAATCCCCATCTGATTATCGAAGCGCTCGAGTTGCCCGAATTGGTTTTTCCTATCACTACAGTGACCGTAGGCTGGCCTGATGAATCGCCGGCTCAGGTAGATCGTTTGCCGTTGGAGGCGATTGTACACGAGGAAACTTATCATGATTATACTCCGGAAGATATTGACCGATTGTATGCTTATAAGGAATCACTTCCCGAAAATAAACAATTCATATTGGAAAACAAGAAAGAAACCTTGGCTCAGGTCTTTACAGAGGTACGGTATACCAAGAAAGATAGTGAAGCGATGTCTGAGGTTCTTTGGGAGACGATGAAGAAACAAGGATTCTGATTGGTGATAAGGCAGCTTGTCATTCAGAGCGTAGCGAAGAATCTACTTTCCTTTTTATGTATATAGAGAAGAGATTCTTCGCTACGCTCTGAATGACAGAATGATATGCTTGTCTCTTTTTAAAACGTCATTATTGTTTCTTCAATGATGCCTGAATTTCATCAATTTCCGCCCGGAACGACTTGTCTACTTCCCTCAGTTCTTTGATAGTCTTGCAAGCGTGCAATACGGTAGCATGATCTTTGTGTCCGATCAGTGCTCCGATTTTGGCTGTTGAGAAGTCTGTATGGTTCTTGGCCAGATACATGGCTATCTGCCTTGCCTGTACCACTTCGCGCTTTCTGGATTTTGTATGGATGGTTGCAGTATCCAGTCCGAAATGCTTGCATACGGTAGTGATAATGTCGTCTACGGTTACAGCCTTGCTTTCGCTATGTACCACCTTGCGGACGATACGTTGCGTCAGTTCCAGGTCTATCTCCTTATTATATATGGTAGAGTGCGCCATGATGGAAATAACGATGCCTTCCAAGTCGCGTACGCTGTCGCCCACGTTCTCTGCAATGTAATCGATGACTTCCGGTGGGAATTGCAATCCGTCGCGGTGTATTTTGTTGCGCAAGATGTTCTTGCGAAGTTCTACGGTCGGTTTCTCGAGTTCTGCCACCATTCCCCATTTAAAACGCGTGATGAGGCGCTCTTCCATGCCTTGCAGTAATACGGGAGCACGGTCGGAAGTGAGGATCAGTTGTTTGCCGTTCTGGTGCAGGTGGTTGAATATATGGAAGAATGTATTCTGCGTCTTGGTAACGCCGGCAAATTCCTGAATATCATCAATAATTAAAATGTCAATGGTCTGGTAGAAGTTGATAAAGTCGTTAGTGGTGTTGTTGCGTACAGAATCTGTATACTGTACCTGGAACAGGTGGGCGGATACATACAGTACCCGTTTTTCCGGATATAGTTCTTTAATTTTAGTTCCGATGGCATTGGCAAGATGTGTTTTGCCCACACCGGAAGCTCCGTATAAGAACAGGGGATTAAAGATTGTTTTAGCCGGATTCAGTGCGACGGCTTCAGCTACGCTGCGCGACAGCTTGTTGCTATAACCTTCAATAAATGTTTCGAAGTTATATTCCGGGTTCAGGTGCGGGTCGAGCTCGGGAACCGGAATCTGAGGGATTTTCTTATCCATCACCTGCTTCTGCGGGATGATGGTACGCTGCGTGGATTCCAAGTCGACGGTTTTCCGTGAACTCTTATCCACCATAACGTTATACATCAATTTCGTCCCGTCACCAATAACCTTATAAAGAGTTTTCCGCAACAAGTCTACAAACTTGTCCTCCAAAAACTCATAGAAGAACTGGCTGGGTACTTGTACAACCAGCGTTTTGTCCTCATATTTTAAGGGGATGATGGGCAGAAACCATGTTTTGTATGTCTGCTCCGGAACATTGTCTCTGATAATTTCAAGACAGCGGTTCCACAGCCCGACATGATCTATCTCACTCATAACGGCTATAACTACATTTATTAATTAAGCAAAACTTCTACGAATGCAAAATTCGCAATCTTATTCGAGAAAAACAAATCCTTTTTTTCTTGCGTTTTTGGGGAAAGCAATAAGCGCTTTACTTTCAGTAACTTATCACTTCCAGTGAAAAGCTCTTTGTTTGGAGTACTATTGCAATTATATAACATTCTGTATTGCAGATTATTATGCTCGATTTTCTTCTTTATTTTTCTTTTGCGTCTGAAGTGGAAAAAAGCCCTTTCAACTCTGTATGTAGAGCAAATGAGGGCTTTTCTTTCAAATCTTCCAGCGTCTTGCTATTTAGACGAAATCTATATAATAGTAATTTTCTACTTGTCTTTTTTGCCGAACAAAGAGAAATGAACGTACCGTTTTGGATGCGATTTTAAGTCTTCCAGCAAGCTTGCTGCATTGGCGGTAGTGGCATTTAAATTGTTGTAAAGAGACGGGTCGTTTAACAGGAGTCCGATGGTGTTGTCTTTTTGATTCAGTTTGTCTGTAATCATTTTTACATTGTTCAGCGTGGAGTCTACTTTTTGCATCGCTGCTGCATAGTCAATTTCTTTCAGATTGCTGGAAATAAGTACAAAGTTATCTCCGATGGTGTTGAGTTTGCCGGTCAGTTGCGGGATGTCGTTTTTCATGAGCGACTGCAATTGGTGGCTTGCACCGTTCATGCTTGCCGTTAAGTCCTGTATGTTATGCAGGGTGGCAGGTATGGAAGGGTCGGCAAGTACGGTGTTCAGAGACCCGAGGATGGAGTCCAGTTTGGGTAGCATTTTCTCCAGTTGTGGCAGCATGTCGGCAACTTTTTCCATCATACCGTTGTTCAGCACTCCGGGAATGGTGTCTCCTATCTGATATTTTTCCCGTGGGTTGTTGGCCAGGAGCAGATTCATTTTCACTCCGCCCAGCATTTCGGCTGTCAATTCGGCTGTACTTCCTGTGGGGATGCGCAGTTCCGGATCGACGTCAATTTCTGCTACAACTTTTCCCGGCTGGGTGTAGTCGTAGTACAGGTCGCGTACAATACCAACGCGGAAACCATCTGCAAAGACCGGGCTCGATTTAGTCAGTCCGTTGACGTTTTGGAACTTCACGTAGAAATAGCTGGAAGGCTTGAACATGTTGATGCCTTTCAGGTAATTGATGCCATATACTAATACGCAGAGTGCGGCTATGCCCGCTATCCCTATTCTGACTTCTTTGGTGATATACTTCATGATGTATCTTCTGTTATTTATTTCTGTTCTTTTTAAATTCGTTGATTGCGGCGTTTACGTTTGTCTTTTCTCCGTTTTTGAAGGCTATGATAAAAGCATCCTTAAACTGGGCTGTAATGCTACGTTTGGTGCGCAACACCTTATTGTAATCGGGCGATGCGCCGTAGGTATATTTATATAATCCACCTTCTTTATAATAATCCACATCTTTCAAGCCTTTGAGCCTTTTGTCGTTTTTGGCCAAAGGTCGCGAAGAGGTGAGTATCTGTATCTTAAACACAATGCCACTGCGTTCTGTTTGAGCCGTGGCTGCTTTTTCTGCTTGTTGGGGGCGCTGAGGGGCTTGTTTGGGCTCGGAATGTGTAGTTTCCTTTTTCTCTGCTTCCGCAGTTGTGCTGTCTTTCTCTTCCTGCATTGCCGGTTCGGGCACATCTTCCGGCAAAATGGTATTACTGTTCCCGTTCAGGCGTATTTCCTGCTCGCGCTTGTAAGTCAGGAAAGCCCGGAAGATGCCGTTGGCAAGTGAGGTCGTTCCTGCTTCTGTATTCAGATATCGTTCTTCTTCCGGTGTGGAGATGAATCCGAGTTCTACCAGGATGCTTGGCATGGCGCTGGCTTTTAGTACCAGGAAGCCTGCTTGGTGTACGCCGCGGTCATTGCGCTTGCACGTATGGCGGAAATGCTTCTGCACGAGCGATGCCAGATGCACGCTTTGCGACATATATTTGTCCTGCATGAATTCAAAAATGATGTAAGACTCCGCTGAATTAGGGTTGAAACCTGCATATCGTGTTTTATAGTCGCTTTCGTAGAGGATAACCGAGTTTTCCCGTTTGGCTACTTCCAGGTTGGCATCCGATTTGGCAAGACCCAGTGTCCAGGTCGAAGCCCCTTGGGCTGTCCGGTTTTTGGCCAGGGCATTGGTATGGATAGAGATGAACAAGTCGGCCTTGGCGTTGTTGGCAATCTCGGCGCGGCGGTCGAGGGGGATGAATACATCCCGGTTGCGTGTGTAGATAACTTTCACATCGGGACAATTCTTCTGTATCTGTTTGCCCAACTTGAGTGCTACATTCAGATTGATATTTTTTTCTTTGGATATTTTGCCTATTGCGCCGGGGTCGTGGCCGCCATGACCTGCATCAATAACGACAACAAAGTCCTTTGCTTCAGCGCTGCCCGTACAGAAGGGAGAGACAAGCAGCCCTAAGCATATACCTATATATAATATGTAGCGTCTGTATAGTTTCATATAAAAGTCGCTGCAAATGTAGTGGAAATTTATAGAAAACTGATGGTTTGTGTTTAAGTTTTGTTCCGATTATACTTATTTTTATGGATTCAGAGGCTTTGCCAGGGTTCAACGTATTGATAATATACGTAACTTTGCGCGGAAAATAATAACAGTAGACAGGTATGATCCTTCGTTTTTTGAAAAACTGGACGTTGCCTTTGGCAATGATTGCGGGTACTTTGGGATATTTCTTTTTTGCAAAGATTCCCTTTGTCGCTCCGGCCAAACCTCTCGTGAACGGATTGGTGGCGTATCTCACTCCGTTTCTGATTTTTGCGCAACTCCTCCTTACTTTCTGCAAGGTAGAGGTGCACGAGTTGAAGCCCAAATCATGGCATGGCTGGTTATTGTTGTTTCAGACGGTTTCTTGCTTGGTAGTTGCGGCTTTACTGTTGTGCTGTCCTATGGAGGAGGTTTACCGGGAAGTGTTCGAGGGAGCGATGGTCTGCCTCATTTGTCCTACGGCAACTGCTGCTGCAGTCATCACCGGAAAGTTGGGCGGCAGTGCATCGAGCCTGACTACTTATACATTATTATCCAATCTTCTGGCGGCAGTGGCGGTTCCGTTGGTATTTCCTTTGGTGGAGCCTCATGCCGATATCTCTTTTATTGTTGCATTCCTGAAGATTTTGAGTAAAGTATTCCCATTGTTGCTTTGTCCTTTCTTTCTGGCTTGGTTTCTGCGGGCATTTGTGCCGAAGGTTCATCATTTTCTGTTGGGTTTTCACGATGCTGCCTTTTACTTGTGGGGTGTGGCGCTTGCCATTGTCTCCGGACAGACGGTGCGCTCGTTGGTCAATAGTGAAGCACCGGTGTTTGTCGAAGTGCTGATTGCTTTGGCAGGATTGATAACCTGCTGCATCCAGTTCTATCTAGGCAAACGGATTGGCGGTCATTACAAAGAACGTATCAGTGGCGGTCAGGCACTGGGACAGAAGAATACGGTACTTGCCATTTGGATGGCTTATACTTATCTGAATCCGTTGTCATCTGTAGGGCCGGGATCGTACGTGTTGTGGCAGAATATTATCAATAGCTATCAGTTGTGGAAAAAGAGGAAGAAGGAGATGAAATGATTTAAATCGGCAGCCACTGGCTGGCGATTTTGTATTAAATGAAGAATTGCTGTTGAGCGGTATCTTAGCGCAGCAGCAATTCCTCTTCGTTATACCGGGGACGGTCCTTTACTTCGATATAGATTTTACCGATGTATTCTCCTACGATTCCCAAGGATACCAATACCACACCGCCTACCAGCCAAACGGAGATCATCAGAGATGCCCATCCTGGTACGGTATCGTGTAGGAAATAAGCATGCAGTGTCCAAACGGTGACACACAAGGCTATCAGGATGAAGATGCACCCTAACCAGAAGATCATCCGCACAGGCTTGACAGAGAAAGAAGTAATTCCATCGATGGCAAAGTTCAGCATCTTCTTGAACGGATATTTAGACTCTCCTGCGAAACGCTTGTCGCGATTGTAATAGACGCAGGCAGTCTGATAACCGATAAGAGGTACCATGCCGCGCAGGTAGAGGTTGCGTTCGCGGAAGCGGCAAAGCTGCCGGATGGCACGACGGCTCATCAGCCGATAGTCGGCATGATTATAGATGGACTTTACTCCCATTATTTTCATCATCCGGTAGAAGGCGAGGGCCGTGGTACGTTTAAAAAGTGTATCGGTCTTGCGCTCCTGACGCACGCCGTAGACGATGTCGCATCCTTCCATATAGTGCTTCAGCATTTCGGGAATGGCGTTGATGTCATCTTGCAAGTCGGCATCTATGGAGATGGCGACGTCGCACCGTTCCTTAACGGTGTTCAGCCCGGCCATAAGTGCATTCTGATGCCCCACATTTCCTGCCAGATTAAGGCCGCATGCATACGGAGTATTCTGATGAAGCTCTTCGATGATGCTCCAGGTGCGGTCGGTGCTACCGTCGTTTACGTACAGTATGTAGCTTTCGGGGGCAATGCGACCCTCAGCTGTCAGGCGGTCGAGCAACTGGGTTAACCGTTTGTGCGTTTCGCATAAGACGGCCTCTTCTTTATAGCAAGGCACTACGATGGCAAGTACCGGAGATTTTTCCATAATCGATTATTCTTTTTGCAATATTCGTAAGAAATCATGAGAAATACAAATTATCTTCCTTTGTATTTGAAAACAAACCTCACCAGCAGGAAGTTTACCGGAATGGCAATGGCGAATACCGGTATCGGAGCCAGTGGCTTGGACAGGCCCAGCCAAAGGAATAAATTCAGCAATCCTATATGGAGCAGATAGTTGATCAGATGGGCTCCACCGAAGCCGAAGGCTTTCTTCCAGGATGCTTTTCTCCGGAAGGTGAAGAAGGCTGTCAGATAAAAATTGGCAATAAAGCTGAGTATATATCCTATGCTATATGCCATGTTGACGTTGATGACCCGCTGGAGCACAAAGTACAAGCCATAGTGCAGTCCGGTGGCAAAGGTACCTACTATAATGAAGCGGATAAATTCCGGTAACTGTTTCAGTCTATTCATATTCATAGAATTGAGATGACAAAGTTAGGGATTGTTACAGAATAATTTGTACTTTTGCGCACAGAAATCACTAAAAACAGAAATATATGTCGGATGATAGAAAGAAAGCGTTCTGGTTTATTGCATTACTCAGTGTGCTTGTGATACTCCCTTTCCTGGGAGAAACGATATTTTACTCTAAAGGAGAACCGCGTGAGGCGATTGTTGCCCTTTCGATGCTGGAAAGTGGCAATTGGATACTTCCGGTAAACTATGGTACTGACATAGCCTATAAGCCTCCTTTCTTTTATTGGGCGATTGCTGCTGTTTCTTCTCTTCTGGGGGGAGTGACGGAATATTCATCCCGCCTGCCGTCCGCCCTTGCGTTTCTGGCCATGCAGCTGGTATTTTTTACTTTTATAGCTAAGCGTAAGGATGTGAAGACTGCTTTTCTGGCCTCTGTTCTTCTTTTGTCTTCTTTTGAAGTGCATCGTGCGGCGCTGGCTTGCCGTGTCGATATGGTACAAGTGTCGTTCATTGTCATTTCCCTGTGTCTGCTGTTCCGCTGGGACGAGAAAGGATGCCGAGGCATTCCCTGGCTGGCTGTTCTGCTGATGGGATGTGCCACGCTGACCAAAGGTCCGGTAGGCTCTATATTTCCTTGTGCCTGCATAGGTCTGTATCAGTTGTTGCGCGGACGTGCTTTCTGGAAAACATTCTTTTTGTTGCTGCCCGTGGGGCTGCTTTCTCTGGTTCCTTATGCAGCGTGGATCGGGGCGGCCTATGTACAGGGAGGACAGTCTTTCATCGATTTGGTGCTGGAAGAGAATACAGGTCGTTTCATGGGTAAGATGTCTTATGACTCGCATGAGAATCCGGTATGGTATAACTTCCTGACTATCATTTGGGGATGGGTGCCCTGGACGCTGGTATTGCTTCTCTCCCTTTTCAGCCTGAAGTGGAAGAACATCAGCTGGTTGCCTGCGGGTGCATCTTTCGGCGAACGTATCAGGAAAGGATGGGATAAGTTCCGTGCACAATCTCCCTTGCAATTGTTTACATGGGTGGTCATTCTTTTCATTTTTATATTCTATTGCATCCCGAAGAGTAAGCGCAGTGTTTACCTGCTTCCTATCTATCCGTTTATGGCAGTGCTGATGGCTGATTATTTATTGGCTTTGGTGCAGCGTGGAGCAAAGGTGTTCAAGGTTTCTGCGGTAATATTTGCGTCTCTTTGCCTGATACTTACGACAGTTTTTCTGGCTGTGCGTTTCGGCTTGATACCGGACAGTATCTTCGGGACCGGACGCCATGCAGCCGAGAATGTAGCTTATATGCATGCTTTGGAAGAAGTCGCTCTTTCTATCCCCAAGTGGTGTCTGGTGGCGCTTCCTTTGATAGCAGCTGTCTGTACATGGGTGTCTGTTTCTAAACGGGCCGGTGCTTATTCTCTATTATATAGTGCTGCCGGATGTATGCTCTGCCTTTTTGTCTCTTTGGATGCTGTATATCAACCTACGGTACTTGCTGTTAAGTCGGATAAACACTTGGTTAAGCAGATCAGGGAACAGGTGCCTCAAGGGGTGGTCTATTCGTACGCCAAAATGAGCTTTTATGGTGCCAATTTCTATATGAACGACCAGATGCGGCACTTTGAAAAAGATTTGCCGTCCGGTGAAGGATATTTAGTGTTGCCGACGAAAGTAAAGGAATCGCTGTTCGAAGAATTCGGTGATAAATACGAGTTCGAAGAAATTTTCCTTACGACAAAGCGCAGTTGCGACTTGCGTGATAGAATTTATATGTATAAGTTTAAAGAGAAATAAATGTCACCTATTACGATTATTGATAAATATTATCCGGAAGATAATGAGTTGAAGCATATCCTGTTGGAGCATAGCCGCCAGGTGGCGGAGAAAGCACTCTGGATTGCCGACCGCCATCCGGAACTCCATCTGGATAAAGACTTTTTATATGAAGCCGGTATGTTGCACGACATCGGCATTTTTCTGACGAATGCACCGGGCATCTTTTGCTTTGGCGACCGGCCCTACATCTGTCATGGCTATTTAGGAGCCGATCTGATGCGCCAGGAAGGCTATCCCCGCCATGCATTGGTCTGTGAACGCCATACGGGGGCAGGACTCTCATTGGAGGAGATTATCCGTCAGGAATTGCCCGTGCCACATCGGGAAATGGTGCCGGTCAGTCTGGAAGAACAAGTCGTTTGCTTTGCCGATAAATTCTTTTCCAAAACCCGTCTGGATAAGGAAAAGAAAGTGGAAAAAGCCCGGAAAAGCCTGGAACGTTATGGCGAAGCAGGCTTGCAACGCTTCGATCATTGGTGCGAACAGTTCTTGTAGCAATCTAAATTTCTTTAAAAAGGGAGATTATCCGTATAAAATACGTACTTTTGCCCCTTCAAGCGTAAACTATTAGTTAATGACGCCATTGAAAGCAAATACATTCATATCATTCATACTACTATTCGTCTTGCTTCTTCTTCCTGATGAGGCCGCTTCTCAGCGTCGTGGAAGAGGAATCACGCCTGCCAATAATCCGACGGATTCTCTGCAACGTGGAGATACGTTGTCGGGGGATTCATTGCGGCATGACACGATAGCTGCGCCTCCCAAGAAGGAGGCACTGGATGCCCCCGTCGCTTATGAAGCGAATGACTCCATTGTATTTACCCAAGCCGGTTTTGCCAATCTCTACGGGCAGGGCAAGGTGACTTATCCCGGGGCAGATCTGGAAGCCGATGTCATTACCATGGATATGGACAACAATACTGTTTTTGCCCGTGGTGTGACAGACTCCATAGGCACCATAAAGGGTAGGCCGGTCTTTAAGGATGGAGACACGTCTTATGAAACAGATACCATCCGTTATAATTTCAAAAGTAAGAGAGGTATCATCAGCAATGTAGTCAGCCAGCAAGGTGAAGGCTATGTGACCGGTAACAATGCCAAGAAAGGAAATAATGACGAGCTCTATATGCGGAGCGGACGCTACACGACGTGCGACCACCATGAGCATCCCCACTTTTATATGCAGATGACCTACGCCAAGGTACGTCCCAAAAAGAATGTAGTGACGGGACCTGCCTATCTGGTGGTAGAAGATGTACCGCTTCCTCTGGCAGTTCCGTTCTTCTTCTTCCCGTTCTCAAGCAGTTATCAGTCCGGCTTCCTGATGCCTACCTATATGGATGACTCCAATCGTGGTTTCGGTCTGACGGACGGTGGTTACTACTTTGCCATCAGCGACCAGATGGACTTGAAGTTGAGGGCTGATATCTTCACCAAAGGTTCGTGGGCCTTGAATGCAGAGACAAACTATGTGAAGCGGTACAAATACTCCGGTCTGTTGCAGGCCAACTATCAGGTGACAAAAACAGGAGACAAAGGCTTGCCGGACTATTCGGTGGCCAAGGACTTCAAGATTGTTTGGTCGCATCGCCAGGACCCGAAGGCCAGCCCGAATTCAACCTTCTCTGCCAGCGTAAACTTCGCTACCAGTAGTTACGAACGTACTAACATTGGTAATATGTATAATTCGCAGGCAATGTCGCAGAATACCAAGACTTCCAGTGTCAGCTATTCGCGCAACTTCCCCGACCAGCATCTGAGTATTGCCGCATCAACTAATATTGCGCAGACCATGCGTGACTCTTCCATTGCCGTGACTTTGCCCGACTTGACGATTTCTTTGAGTACAATCTTCCCCTTCAAGCGTAAACATGCAGTGGGCGATGAAAAATGGTATGAGAAGATTTCCGTACGTTATACCGGTCGTTTGAAGAACAGTATTAAGACCAAGGACAACATGCTGTTCAAATCCAATCTGGTGAGAGATTGGGAGAATGGTATGCAACATGAGATTCCGGTAAGTGCAACTTTCACGCTTTTCAAGTATTTCAACCTGACTCCATCGGTCAATTATACGGAGCGTTGGTACACTCGTAAAGTGACGAAAGATTGGGATGACCAGCGGCAAGTAGAGGTGAACGACACTACTTATGGTTTTCACCGTGTGTACGACTACAGTGCCAGCTTAGGTGTCAACACCAAGATTTACGGTATGTACAAGCCCATCTTCCTTCCCAAGAAAGAAATTCAGATTCGTCATGTCATTACTCCTTCCGTAAGTATCAGTGCCGCACCGGACTTTACTTCTTCTCGTTTTGGCTATAACGGTTCGTATATCAAAGAGATGCAAGGTGGTGTACGCGATACCGTGAGCTATTCCTATTATGCCGGTCAGGCTTTCAGTCCGCCGAGTGGAGGAAAGCAGGGGACGATCTCGTTCAACATCTCCAATAACCTGGAAATGAAGTATAAGGATAAGAACGACTCTATCCGGAAGGTGAGTCTGATTGATGACTTGAGTATGGGTATCAGTTACAATACGGCAGCTGAGGTTCGACCGTGGAGTGACTTGAGCTTCAACCTTCGTATGAAGTTGAGTAAGAGCTATACGCTCAGTATGGCTTCTACATTTGCCACCTATGCCTACGAGTTCGATAAGGATGGAAAAGTGGTAACGGGTAATCGTACGGAATGGTCTTATGGTCGTTTCGGACGTTGGTCGGGTTATGGTACCTCTTTCAGTTGGACGGTGAATAATGATACCTGGAAGAAGATAAGAGGTTTCTTCACCGGCGAAAAGGTAGATGATGAGAAGGATAAGAATAAAGATAATTCTTCAGCCGAAGATGAGGATAGCAGTGACGAAGATGGTACCGATGGAGGCACTCCCAAGAAGAAAGTAGAGAAGGCCACGGCAGATGCCGATGGTTACCAGGCTTTCAAGATGCCTTGGTCCATCAACTTCAGTACCGGTTTTAATATTACGGAAGATAGAACAAAGCCTATCAACCGGACGAGCATGCGCTATCCGTATAAGTTCAGTCTGAACTCCCTCAATATAAACGGTAACATCAAGTTAACCAATAAATGGGCTGTCAGCTTCAATTCCGGTTATGACTTTAATGCGAAGGAGATTACGCAGACGGCTTTCAATATCAGCCGTGACCTGCACTGCTTCACTATGACTGCCGCTCTTTCACCCTTTGGCCGGTGGAAATACTACAACTTTACGATCCGTGCTACCGCACAGATTCTGCAAGACCTGAAGTGGGAGCAGAGAAGCCAGACGCAGACTAATATCAAGTGGTATTAGCAGAAAATGATAAGATGATAAAAGTAATAAGTGATAGAGTGGTAATGTTTTACCACTCTATTTCTTTTTCTCCATGTTCCCTCAGATAATCGTTGGTTTTGCTGAAATGCTTGTTACCGAAGAAGCCGTTATAGGCAGAGAGGGGAGAGGGATGTGCGGAAGTCAGTACCAGATGCTTGTTGCGGTCGATAAAAGCACCTTTGCGTTGCGCGTATGCTCCCCAAAGGATGAATACAAGGTGCTCTTTCCCTTCGGCAAGGGAGCGGATGGCGGCATCGGTAAATGTTTCCCAGCCACGGTTCTGGTGAGAGCCTGCCTGGTGGGCACGTACGGTAAGCGTAGCGTTGAGCAACAGCACACCTTGCTCTGCCCAGCGGGTAAGGTTGCCGGTAGCGGGAGCATCGGTACCGATATCATTCTTTATTTCTTTGAAGATATTGACTAAAGAGGGCGGGAAAGGAACGCCGTCGTTCACGGAGAAACAAAGTCCGTGTGCTTGTCCCGGTCCGTGATAGGGGTCCTGACCGATAATTACCACTTTTACTTTATCGAAAGGGCAGAGGTTGAAAGCGTTGAATATCAGCTTTCCCGGGGGATATATGGCATATTTTCCATACTCGTCCCGCACGAAGTCCGTTAAGGTGCGGAAGTAATCTTTCTCAAATTCGGGTTGCAAGTGTGCTTTCCAGCTTTCTTCTATCTGAACATTCATAATTGGATTTATTAGTAGTTTGGGATGCTAAAGTACAAAATAAAAAATAAAGTCCAACCTTTTGAGGGGTTGAACTTTATAATATATTGCAGGATAAGTGTATATCAAATCAAATGGATGTTGTGTTCCTTGCATTCCTTGCGCATATCTTCCGGCCAGATGCTGGCTTGTATTTCGCCGATATGCGCTTTGCGCAGGTAGAACATACACAGGCGTGACTGTCCGATACCGCCACCGATGGAAAGCGGCAACGTGTCGTCCATCAGGCGCTTGTGGAAGTAGAGCTCCAGGCGCTTTTCTTCTCCTTCCTGCTTGAGCTGGCGTTGCAAGGCTTCCTTGTCTACGCGGATACCCATGGAAGAAAGTTCGATGCTGCGTTGCAGTACATCGTCCCAGAGCAGGAGGTCGCCATTCAGTCCGGGCAAGTCATTCAGTCCGGCACTGGTGTAGTCATCATAGTCCGGAGCACGTCCGTCGTGCTTCTTGCCGTCGCCCAGTTTGCAGCCGATACCGATGATGAATACGGCGCCGTACTTCTTGCAGATGGCGTGTTCACGGCATTTGGGCTCCAAGTCGGGATAGAGCTGGCGTAACTCTTCTGCGTGGATGAAGTGCAACTTCTGCGGACAAGGCAGGCAAGGCTTGATTTGCGGGTACATCTCATATACCATATATTCCGTGCGCACCATGGCGGCATAGATGCGGGTTACAATTTCTTTGAGGAATTCTACCGTGCGGTTCTCGGCGGTAATAACACGTTCCCAGTCCCACTGGTCCACATAAAGGGAGTGCAGATTACCCAGTTCTTCATCGGCGCGGATGGCGTTCATGTCTGTGTAAATGCCGTATCCCGGTTCAATGTGATACTCGGCGAGTGTCAAACGTTTCCATTTGGCAAGGGAGTGTACTACTTCTGCTTGTGCGTCGCCTAAGTCCTTGATGGGGAAAGAAACGGCACGTTCCACTCCGTTGAGGTCGTCATTGATACCCATACCTTTCAATACGAAAAGCGGAGCAGTGACACGGCGCAGACGTAACTCAGAAGAAAGGTTCAGCTGGAAGAACTCTTTAATCTGTTTAATCCCTAATTCTGTCTGTTTTAAGTCCAATAAAGGTTTATAACCTTCCGGTGTTATCAGGTAGCTCATAAGTTTATAATATGTGTCTAATATTAAATTGATTGGCAAAGATATGAATAATATTAATACTTGCTTCTATTTTAGATTGAAAAATAACAAAATGTTCCTTGATTCCTTGTAGTCGTTCTCAAAATAACAGGAAGAGAAATGAAAGCAATGCGATAGAAAAAACACTCGAACGTTAGGAATGTGATGAGATTTTTTATACTTTTGCATCCGCATTAAGGCTCCGTAGCTTAGTGAATAGAGCGTCAGATTCCGGTTCTGAAGGTCCTGGGTTTGAGTCCCAGCGGGGTCACTACATAAGAAACTCCCTCTGCATGAGAACTTTGCAGAGGGAGTTTCTTTATGTATATTCAGTCTGTTCGAAACGCATCATGTGTTTGCTCTCAATAGATGATGTGTTTGCCCTTAACAGATGATGCGTTCAGCCCCAACAGATGATGCGTTTTTTATGAGTGAATTTAGGTTGCTACATTACTGCCTGAGGCGAGCGATTTGTACAACTCTTCCCAATCATCGCACAGCGCCTGCATCGATGGAAACAGCAGGTTGGCTCTGGCATCCAGCAGCACTTGCCCGTCCAGCGGACCGGTATTGACGGCTACGGTGAATATGCCTGCTGCCACTCCGGCCTGTACGCCGATGGGAGCATTCTCCACTACAATGGCTTCGTTGGCTTTGACGCCGGCTTTCTCCAATCCCATCAGATAAGGTTCCGGGTGTGGTTTGCCGTATTTCACATCGAATGCGGTCACCATGCGTTCACGCTCAAACATGCCGGGGAAGTTATGGACGAGGCGGTTCAGCAATGAGTGCTGTCCCGAACCGGTGACTAATATAGGGGTGAGCCCTGCGGCTTTTACTTTTTGTAATACCTCCCAGGCACCGGGCATACGTTCCGGTTCCGGGTTCTTGCTGAACTCTGCACTCTTCTCGGCATAGATGCTTTCTACCATCTCGGGAGTGGCATCCTTACCATACTGACGTTGGTAGATGATATTGATGGTAGAGGCTCCGGTACGTCCTTCGTGCAGATAAGCCTCTTCACGGCTCAGGTGCAGGCCATGGCGCTCCATAACCTTGTGCCAGGCATCGGCATGATAGGGCATGGAGTTGAACAGTACGCCGTCCATGTCGAAGAGTACGGCTTTCAGATTGATATTGGGGTGTCCGTATCTCTCCAGATAGCGGGCGATAGATTCTTCAAACATACTATTTATTTTCTTCTTTATCTGATTTTATTTGCAGGACACTCTTTGCATTTAAAGGGGATATGACAGAGTGCCCCAATTTACTTTCTAATTGTTCACGCGCAGCTCGTGCAACTTCTCCTCCCTCTTGGGCTATCTGAACATTTTCACCGAATCCGGTCGGATTCTTTTCTTTCGAGAGATCGGTGGTTGCTGCTTCGGCAAGCATATTCAGAATAAGTTCGGTATTTGTCATATTGTCCCGAAGGTTCTCTTTCTTCAATCCTTTGAATTGGCGATATTCTTTGGCTGTTTTATCTGCCCAGGTTTGATAGATGATGTCTGTGAGTGCGGCAAACTGAACGCCTTCTTGCATCCCGTTCCGCTTCCATTCATCGGTTAACTCTTTACGTACCTCAATGGTTTTGAGCCGTTGGTTGATCCAATTATCAGAATAGCCTAATGCTTTGTACTCCATCATAGCACGGTCGATGGTAAGTTCCGGATCTTGCATCTCGTCGAGGCGCTCTTTGGCAGTTTGGGCCATCCAGAGTTTGAAAGGTTCGGCTTTGGGAGAAGGGATGGACTGGATGAGGCGGAATAGTTGCTCGGTATCAGCGACATCAGTAAGCCGCATTTTGCCGTCGGCAGCTTGCATTTTCAAAGCGTGACAATTCGTCACGGTTTCATTTCCTTCTTCTTTAAGTCTTTGTTTCAACTTACGCCAATACGCAGCGGGGTCTACACTGTCAGTCAAGACAGCAACCACATCTACTATTGAGAAGTACCATTTCTCCTGCTCGTCATCCCAAACAGTTCTGATCTTCTTATCATGGAATACTTTTATAGCTTCTTTTTTTGTCATATCATTTGTTGTTTAGCGCCCACTAAGGTACAAAAAAAGCGCGGATAATGGAGTTCCGCGCTTCTATAATATTTACCTGTTTTTACAGTCTTGCCTGGATAGCTTTTGACTCTTCTTCGTAACCCGGCTTGTTCAGCAGTGCAAACATATTCTTTTTGTATGCTTCTACACCCGGTTGGTTGAAAGGATTCACGCCCAGGATGTAACCGCTGATGCCGCAAGCGATTTCAAAGAAATACAGCAGACCGCCGATGCTCTCTTCGTTCAATGCGGGGATAACGATACGCATGTTGGGTACACCGCCGTCTACGTGGGCCAACTGAGTTCCCAGTTCGGCCATCTTGTTCACTTCGTCCACGTGCTTGCCGGCCAGGAAGTTCAGGCCGTCGAGGTTGGCTTCATCCGAAGGAACTTGCAGGGAGTGCTGTGTCTTTTCTACAGAGATCACGGTTTCGTAGATGGTGCGTTCGCCTTCCTGAATCCATTGTCCCATAGAGTGCAGGTCGGTTGAGAAGTCTACGGCAGCAGGGAAGATACCCTTGTTTTCCTTACCCTCCGATTCTCCGTAAAGCTGCTTCCACCATTCGCTTACGTAGTGCAATTTGGGATTGAAGTTCACGAGGATTTCAATCTTCTTGCCATTCTTGTAAAGCTCGTTGCGGGTAGCGGCATAGATAGCAGCCGGGTTCTCGGCAAACGGAACATCTTTTCCGCAAGCCTTCTCCATAGCCACTGCACCAGCCACCAGCTTCTCAATGTCGAAACCGGCAATTGCGATAGGCAACAGACCTACCGGAGTCAGTACAGAGAAACGTCCGCCTACATTGTCGGGGATGATGAAGGATTTATAGCCTTCGTTATCGGCAGTGATGCGGGCAGCACCCTTCTTGGCGTCCGTGATGGCTACGATAACCTTCTTTGCCATCTCCTTGCCGCGCTGGTCTTCGCATTGCTTCTTCAGCAGACGGAAAGCCAAAGCAGTCTCGGTCGTTGTTCCTGATTTGGAGATATTGATAACGCCGAATTTCTTGTCCTTCAGGTATTCGGTAAGTTCGTACAGATAATCTTCACCGATGTTGTGTCCGGCGTACAGAATGACCGGAGCAGTCTTTTTGTCCTGCAACCAGGTGAAGCTGTTTGACAATGCTTCGATCACCGCACGTGCGCCAAGGTAGCTTCCGCCGATGCCGGCAACGATTACCACTTCGCAGTTGTCGCGCATTACCTGTGCAGTAGCCTTCAGGTCAGCCAGATGCTCCTTGCTGATGGAGGAGGGGAGGTGCAGCCAGCCTAAGAAATCGTTACCCTTACCGGTACCATTCTCCAATGCTTCCTGTGCAGCCTTTACTTGGGCTTCATAGGCGAAGACGTTTTCTTTGGAAATGAATCCAAAAGTCTTTTCAATGTTCAAACTAATCATAATATTCCAAGTTTTAAATTCAGTATTCGTTTTATCTTTATATTGCTGCTATCGGAACGAGTCCGTCAGCAGCTTAATTTCAATCATCGGCGAGATACGCTCGTACAAGATGTTGTAAACGGCATCCACTATCGGCATGTTGACATGGAAGTGCTTGTTGATTTCTTTGATACACTTTGTGCCGTAGTAGCCTTCGGCTATCATTTCCATCTCTATCTGCGCACTCTTCACGGAGTAGCCTTTGCCAATCATCGTACCGAACGTACGGTTGCGGCTGAAGTTGGAATACGCCGTCACCAGCAGGTCGCCTAAGTAAACAGAATCATTCACGTTTCGGTTCAGCGGATGCACCGTTTGCAGGAAGCGGTTCATCTCTTGTATGGCATTGGACACCAGCACTGCCTGGAAGTTATCACCATATTTCAGTCCGCTGCAGATGCCGGCGGCAATGGCATATACGTTCTTCAATACCGAGCTGTACTCTATCCCCACCACGTCGTTACTGACGGACGTCTTGATGAACGAACTTGCCAGTCGGCGGGCGATGGAACAAGCCTTGTCGGTGTCCGGACAAGCGATGGTCAAATAAGAAAGGCGTTCCAAAGCCACTTCCTCTGCATGGCAGGGACCTGCCAGTACAGCGATGTTTTCGGCCGGTACGCCATATTCTTTGGTGAAGTACTCCGATACAATCAGGTTGTCGTCGGGCACAATACCTTTAATAGCTGTGATGATGCATTTATCCTTTATTTTAGTCTTCAGCTTTTTCAGGTGCGACTTCAGATAAGGGGAGGGGGTTACGAAGATAAGTGTATCAGACTCTTTCACCACATCGTTGATGTTGGAGCTGAAGTTGATACGCTTGGTGTCAAATTTGACTCCCGTCAGGTAGGCAGGGTTGTGACCGAGTCGTTTGAAGTCGGTAATACGGTCGTCTCGCCGCATATACCAATTTATCGACTCCGCTTGGGCCAGTACCATCTTTGCAATGGCTGTTGCCCAACTTCCTCCGCCCATGATGGCTATCTTACCGGGTAGTTTCATATTGAATTAATAATGAAAAGTGAAAAATGAAAAGAGAAAAGGTAGCTTCCTATCCTCTTTTCATTTTTCATTATTAATCTTTAATTGAATTGATCCAACCCTGTACGTCGTTAACGCTCGGGTTTGCCAGTTCCAATTTATATTTCTTGTTGATGCCACAGATATCCATGTGGAGCTTCTGCGGATTCACGTCTTTCATATCACTTACCAGGTTGTAGCCTGCCTTTTGGATAACGGGTACCCAGTCTTCGGAGATGCCCAGTTCCATGAATTTGGCGGGAGCATCTTTCGGAGTAACCTTCTCGGGACGCATCTGCGGGAAGAAGAGCACCTCCTGGATGAACGCCTTGCCCGTCATCAACATGGTCAAGCGGTCGATGCCGATGCCGATGCCCGATGTGGGAGGCATGCCGTATTGCAACGCTTTCAGGAAGTCCTGGTCGATGAACATGGCTTCGTCATCGCCCTTCTCACTCAGTTGCAACTGGTCCTTGAAACGTTCTTCCTGGTCTATCGGGTCGTTCAGCTCGCTGTATGCGTTGGCCAGTTCCTTGCCGTTTACCATCAGCTCGAAGCGTTCGGTCAAGCCCGGTTTGCTGCGGTGCATCTTGGTGAGCGGACTCATTTCTACGGGATAGTCGGTGATGAAGGTGGGCTGTATGAAGGTACCTTCGCAGAACTCGCCGAAGATTTCGTCTATCAGCTTGCCTTTGCCCATCGTGTCGTCTATCTCCATATTCAGTTCCTTGCATATCTGGCGGATTTCGTCTTCGCTCTTGCCGTTGAGGTCGTGTCCGGTCTTCTCCTTGATGGCATCCAGGATGGGCAGACGACGGTAGGGAGCCTTGAAGCTGATGGTCTTGCCGTCGATTTCGGTTTCCGTACAGCCGTTTACGGCGATGCAGATGCGCTCCAGCAACTTCTCGGTGAAGCTCATCATCCAGTTGTAATCCTTATATTGTACGTAGAGCTCCATGCAGGTGAACTCCGGGTTGTGGTTCTTGTCCATACCCTCGTTACGGAAGTTCTTTCCGATTTCATATACACCTTCGAAACCGCCTACGATCAACCGCTTCAGGTAAAGCTCGGTGGCGATACGCAGATACAAGTCCATATCCAGCGAGTTGTGGTGGGTGATGAAGGGGCGGGCGCTGGCACCACCGGGGATGGATTGCAGGATCGGGGTTTCTACCTCGGTATAGCCTGCTTCGTCCAGCACGGCACGCATGGTTTTGATGATGATGGCACGTTTCAGGAAGTTTTCCTTTACGCCGTCGTTCACAATCAGGTCGACGTAGCGTTGGCGGTAGCGCAGTTCGGGGTCATCGAACGAGTCGTAGGCTACGCCGTCTTTATATTTCACGATAGGCAGCGGGCGGAGGCTCTTGGAGAGCACGGTCAACTTCTTGGCATGGATACTGATTTCGCCCATCTGGGTGCGGAATACGAATCCTTCGATGCCGACGATGTCGCCTAAGTCGAGCAAACGTTTGAACACGGTGTTGTACATCTCCTTGTCTTCTCCCGGACAGATGTCATCGCGGGTGATGTACACCTGGATGCGTCCTTTGGAATCCTGCAATTCGATGAAAGATGCTTTTCCCATGACGCGGCGGCTCATGATACGTCCGGCAACGGACACTTGGCGGGGCTCTGCTTCGTCTTTGAATTCAGCTTTAATATCGGTAGAAAAAGCATTGGTTACATACTCTGCTGCGGGATAGGGCTCGATGCCCATCGCGCGAAGTTCATTCAGACTGTTGCGTCGAATGATTTCCTGTTCACTTAGTTCTAATACGTTCATTTCGCTATATTTCACTCAATTTGGAGACAAAAGTACGAAACATTTTTCAGATAGCGAATCTTTTTACTTAAATAAAGCGAACAAAGGGGCGTATGGGGCTGATAAAGGGCACTTTCCACGTACGCCAAATATTGCTTTTCTTTGCATCATTATTGCTTGTCATCCGTATCTCCCTTTGCTGTCATCTCTCCCCCTATTCCCTTCGATGCACAAGATGGCATCTTATGCTGCTCAAGATGGCATCTTATGCTACACAAGATGGCATCTTGTGCATCGAGGGGAATAGTGTTCAAGGAGAAGGCCGATAGTGTTCTGCTTCTGAAGGGTAATAGGTGATGCCTATATATACTTCTTCTGTGGAGAGACGGGCTATTGTACCGTCAGTTGCCGGTATTGGTCGTAGAACATGACAGCTATGCCGAAAGCGTATGCCCGCGCGTCTACTATGTCTCTGTTGTAATAGTACTCTTTATCGCCGATACAAGTGCCGCCGCAGATGTTCTTCATCTTCAGATATTGACCGGCAGATTGCAGACTGTTGGCTTCCAAACCGTTGTAGGCGCGTTCTATTGTGGGCATGAATTTATCTGCGGGCACTATTCCCAGTGCGATGCCTTTGGCGGCTGCATAGGCAAACATGGCGGTGCAGGAGCTTTCGATGAAGTTGCCCGTTTCGCCGGGATAGACGGGCAATTGGTACCAGTGTCCGGTTTTCTCGTCCTGCAAGGGGTAGAGGGTGTCGAGCTTCTTGATGAGGGAGGTCTTCAGGTAAGAGTAGTTTTCGTCATCTTTGGGCAGCAGTTCCAGCAGGTCGGCCAGGGTCATGACGATCCAGCCATTGCCGCGTCCCCAGAATTCGTTGTTGCGGCGGTTGGGGTTCTCGGCCCAGCCGGGCTGGCAGCAAGGGTCTTGCGAGGGGATGGTGTCGTTATCCCAGCCATGATACCACAGTCCGGTTGCCGGGTCTTCCAGCTTCTCGGCATGCTTTTGCAGTTGGGCGATGGCTTCGAGGAGGAAGGCTTTGTCGCCGGTCAGCTTGTACATCTGCATCAGGAATTCGCCTACCATATATACAGTGTCGTCCCATAGTTCGATGACTTCTTCGCGGTGGGAGACGCCGCCGTTGCTGGCGCGGGGGATGTTCAGGTATTGTTCGAAGACTTCGAAGGCTTTGGCCTTATAGCGGGCATCGCCGGTGGCTTGTGCCAGGTAGGCCAATCCTAAGCCGGAAATGACGGCGTTGGGATGCAGGCCGTTGGCATCTTGGAATGTGGCTTCGACGGCTGTTTGTATGTAGGGGAACAGGTAGTCTTTATCCTGATTGTTTTCGCAGCGCATTACGACCGATTTCAGAAAGACGGCTTCATTCCAGTTCCAGATGTAATCTTTGGCAGGCATGTATTCTTCTACTACATATTGGGTCAGTTTGTCTCCCCAATTATCCGATTGCTTCTTTGAAGAACAGGAGGAGAGGGACAGGATGCCTGCAAGGCTTAGGCAGGCGATGAGATTCTTTTTCATGATGTGTGATTCTTTTGCTGATATAATCTAAATAAAATATCTGTTATCTTACTTGCATAATCATGTAGTCCATTGCTTTTACCGTTACCGATGCAGAATACTTCTCACGGGTTTTGATATCTGTTACCGGAGCATTGACGCTGATTGTTTGTTCTTCGTAGGAGAAGTTGATGGCATAGATGTACTGCCTTCCGGAGGTATTTTTCAGTTCGGAGATTTCTACCTGTGGGTGACTGCATTGAGCCAGCGGTCTGATGGATGAGGCAGCAATGGCTTCTTCCGTCAGTTTGTCGATGATACTTTGTTCGGGTACGGTGGCTACGTAATAGACTCGCCCCTTGCCATAGTTATTGCACGTGATGGCCGCGCTTCCGGCAAAATAGTTTCCACTGAACGATGCAAGCGGCCGGGCGGTGGTGAGGCGCAGCTGGTCGAACCAGAAGCGACACTCGCCCGTGAGTCCGTCGTAGGTCAGGCTACCTGCTTTGCGACCGAACAAGGCTTCCTGCTCTTCCACTTCGATGCCGGCCAGCCGTTGTAGGGCAGTGGTTACCGGGGCATCCTCCTTATGTAGGTGAATGTCGCGCACGCCACTCACGCAAGTCAGTAGGACGACAGCCCCCCGCGAGGCGGCCTCTTCCAGCCGACGGCAGAAGTTGGGAGAGGCAATGGCAAGATAAGGTACTACAATCAGCCCGTATCTTGTCAGATCCGATTGTGAGGAAACCACATCCGTCATCACTCCCCGGGTGCGGAGGGCGTGATAGTAGTGGTATACTTCGCGCAGGTATTTCAGGTCGGGGCAGAAGGTGTAGCCGTTCTCAAAAGCCCAGTCCGTCTGGAAGTCGCGGATGATGGCGGCCCGGGCTGTCGGCAGTAACTCGCCTGTGCGGGCATAAACTTCCTGTATCTCGGCAGCAGTCTGTTGCAGTTCGTAGAATTTGGTTCGCTTCGCGTTGTCCGATTCCACTACGCCTGCCATCAATTGCTCATGTCCCGAGGGGAAGGCGCGGAAAGGGAAGAAGACGGATAAGTGGCATCCGTAGGCCAGTTGCTGATGGCTCCAGAGGCGAGGGAAGCCGGGTTTCACAATCTCCTTCTGGGTCAGTGCCGTCCGGCCTATCTGCGCTTCGGGCACCCAAATCGATCTGGCCTTTCCTCCCCGCACTATCTGCATGGCAAAAGATGTCATGGCGGGGTCGAAAGGAAGTCCTTGCTCGTTGCCGTAGAGGCTTTCGAGGGTGACGTTCACAGGATAATTGTCAAACGAGAGTACATCGCAGGCATCGGAGAGCCGGTAGAGGTCCATGGTGGTGACGAAGCCGCTGCCCCCGATGTTGGTGGTGATTGTCATATTCGGAGCCACGGCCTTCACGGCATCCCGTTGCAAGGCGATGAACTCCAGTGCCATGTCCGAATTGAAGCGCTGATAGTCCAGATAGATGCAGGGACTGTCCATCCGGCGGGGCAGCCATACTTGCTCAAAGTCATCCAAAGTCTCGCTCCAGAAGACGGTACCCCAGGCTTGGTTCAAAGCTTTTATGGTCTGATACTTTTTCTGTAGCCATAGCTTGAATTTCTTCAAGCATTCGTGGCAATAGCAATAGGGATCCTCGGTGCCCGGTTCGTTGTCTATCTGGAAGCCGATGACGGAGGGGTTATCCTTGTAACGTTCGGCCAGTGTGCGGGCGATGCGTACGCAATATTGGCGGTAGATTTCGTTGTTCAGGCAGGCATGCCGGCGGCGTCCGTAGGGCTTTCTCATTCCGTTAGCCTCTACCATCATGATGTCGGGGTGTGCGTCGTGCATCCATTTGGGGATGGCGGCGGTGGGGGTGCACAACAATGACTGTATGCCGTGCTGTGACAGTGTCCGGACAGCATGATCCAACCATTCCAGTGTGAACGTTCCATCCTTGGGTTCCATGCTGTGCCAGGCGAAGTCTCCCATGCGAGCCACGTTGAAGTGTGCCTCCTGCATGAGGCGGGCATCCTTTTTCACTTGTTCTATTTCCACTTGTTCCGGGTAATAGGCTGCACCTATGTACACTTGTCCGCAGAGTGACAGAGAACAGGTCAGGAAGAGCAGGGTGGTGATGAACAGTTTCTTCATGTCTCTTTTGCAGGTTAGAGGTGAGTGATGATGGGGTGGTTCATGCATTGTGCCTCATGGGCTATCAATGAAACAAACGCTTCCCGTTCGCGGAACCGTTCGTCCCTCAGTTCCCATGCGGCGTAAGCCCGGTAGCTGTATGTCCCGTCGGCATCGGGCTTCATTTTTACGCACCAAGTTTTCAGGATGTCGGCATTCTCTTCCGGAGTGTGGAAAGTTTCTACCAGATTGGCGGTGGGTATCAGGATACCCATGCCGAAGTAGAAACTGCCGTTCACTGTTTGCTTGTCGTGGGTGAGTATGGCATGCTGCTTTCCCTCGTATTCTTCTTCTATAAAAGGCTGTGCGTTCAGGTTGTTGATAACGCCTGTCACCAATTGGTAATGCTCCGGCAGGGCAGAAGTCCATACTCTCTTTTCATATCCGTACCGGCCTGCCCAGATGCCTATTTCTTCGCAAAGGTCTATTTTATGCTCCTTTATCTGCCAGCCTTTGTACTTCAGGCGGAAGATGGAGCGGACAGGACCTTTTGTGACCAGTTCGTAATAGGTGGAATCTATGACATCTTCCGTAAGGTCGTAGGGGACTCCCATCCTCACCAGGCTATCCGGCGTCTGCATGGCCAGTCCGCCCAACCCGAAAGAGTTGGCTGCACTCATAATGTCGCAACCCCATTCGCGCAACACTTGATAGGTGTTTGCCGGACATCCTTCTGCACTGATGCCTACGGTGTCCAGCACCATTTCGGGGACGCGCTTGCCGAAGACGTCACAGCAATTACGTCCGTCGAAGTATTGGCGGAACCCCATCCGGTCGTTCTCCCAAGCGGGGCCGTCCATTTGGTAGGGATAGCCTTCGGCACCACGGGGAAGGTTATACTTGCCGTGTGAGTCGCGGATCAGGGCATCAATCACGCCAGGGGTGTTCATCTTGCCGTAGCGGACGTTGGTGCGGGGAGTGAACGAAGGATATTCTCCCGCCTTGAGCCATTTCACTTTCAGGCTTGCTTTCTCCGCAGGGGCGAAGGTATATATAAATGCCAGTTCATCCCACATCCCGTCTCCGTCAAGGTCGTCGAGCTGGCAAGGAATATACTCTCCTTGTTCATTGGCGACGGCGGGCAGAAGACGGTTATCAGCAGGTTTTAACTGTGCACGTGTAAGTATCAGGGATTCGTCTTCACGGCTGATGTTCAAGGGATTCTCTAAGGCAAATTCTTCCAAGGGGCGCGGAGCGTTGCATCCGCAAAGAGCGGTGAATGCCCCCGACAAAGCAAGGCAACCTGCTATGAACTGATGTATTGTCTTCATGAATATTTCTTATTTATTGCGTGTGACTCCCCATTCATTGCCGATTCCCATGTTGATTTCCAGGTTATTTTGTTGCCATTGGATGCTGACTTTATAACCTTTGTTTCCCAAATTCTCGATCTTTACGTCGCGAGAAAACTTGATAGCATCCATGCTTTTGGAGTGTGGAATCAGTACCGACAGCCAGCGTATGGGCTTTTCTGCTTCCAGCGGGCATTTGCTGTAGATGGCATAGTCATCGTTCTTCCAGTGTTTGGGCTGGTATTGGATGCCGTTCTCATGGCCTGCAGGTGCGTCGAAAGCTACGAACAGGCATTTCTCCCCTTCGCCGTACTTGTTGGTGAATGCCCGTGCTTGTGCGGGGTAGTGACGCAGGGAGGCATCGAACCAATTGGCCGTCGCTCCATCCGAATTGCCGCAACGGGGGGCGGAAGGTACATGCCATACGGGACCGGCCACCAGTCCGTCGGCGTTCTTTCCAGGCAGGAACTCATCCAGCACAATCAGGAAACCTTCCTCAGTCAGCAGGGTGCTTCTCTTCCAGGACGAGTCGTGCGTCCAGATTTCTTTGTAGGAGGCGTAGCCGTAACTGTCTTTGCCTTTGTTCTCGGCACAGGCATCGGTCAGAATGCCGCCTTGTTGGCGGTCCAGACGCAGGTTGTGCTTCATGTTATTGTCATTGAAGGCAATCAGGATAGGCACGCGCGTCCATCCTTTGATGGGGGTGACGTATTTGTAAGACAATCCGATGCGGCTGTAGTCTTCGTTTACGTTGATTTGCTCGTCCGTCTTGATGCGTAGCACGGTGCGCCCGTAGCGGGTGCGGATGCGCAGCACTTGTTTACCGGTTTCCGCATCCGTCACAATGGCATAATCTTCCTTGGGCAGTTCCGTTTCGGGGAACTGCTGCGTCTTGTCGGGGGCCACGAAACCGAACGACAACTTGTCGGTCAGTTTGTCGAAGGGTACGAGTACTCTTTCTCCTTTGTCGCCCGCGATGAAAAGGTCGCTGATGTAGATGTCGACGGGAACCTCCGAAGGGCATACATTGCGGTATTCATATCCGCCGAACCAAGTCCGTCCGGGGAATACTTTGCCTACCGCTTCTTCTCCCCCGGTGGGAAGCAGGGCGAATTCCAGGCGGATTTCGTGCAGGTCTATCCGGTCGTTATTGCCGGCTACAGCTTCCGGATTTCCCCACATATAGCCGTAAGGCGCTTTCTTGTCTGTCAAGGCATAATGCACATCGGTTGACTTTTTGGAGTTGATTGCATATCGTTCCGAAGGCATATATCCCCGGGCTACGCGCATATTGGCGGAAGAGTGATACCATCGGCCTGAATAGACTCCGGTAGTCTGGCGGAAAGGATATTGGGCATCCGGTTCGGAGACGAGCAGCGTATTGTTCCATGCCGGCCATTCATAACGGCCGCGGTCGGCCATAATCAGGGTGCCGTCCACTTCGTAGTGTATCAAGTCGCCGCGAGTATCGGAGATGCCGCCATGATAAAGGACATTACAGTCGTCCTGAATCCAGAACTGCGCAAACGGGGCTCCGTCCTCGCGCGAAGGGGCCAGGATGAGCCGGTCCTTGCTTTGATAAGTGGCAGGGAAGAGGCATTGCACGGAAGCCTGCATGTCGGGCACTTCCACCGGCATGTCAGCGTATTGCGGGTAAGTTTTCCGGAAAGCCTCTTCCGGCAGCCGCCCGGTTTTCATGTTGCCTGCCAGGTAGGTCTTCTTGAGTGCCCACAGGATGGTGGGGTCGGGACAAACTTCCATGATTGCCGCGAAGGCTTTTACGTATGATTCTTGGTCGTAGGGTTCTCCGTCTCCGGTAGAACATACCAAACCGGAGGAACTGACGTGGTTTCTGAACTTGTAATAAACCTGCTTTAGTTTGTCGCTTTTCAGTTCTTTCTGCTTGCCTAACTTTACTCCTAAAGCTATCAGACGTGGAATATTATGGGCTACGTATGCAGGTTCGTAACTGTCTCCGGGTTCATACCAATCATTCCAAACAGCTTCGGCGTATGCTTTCCACAGTTTGGCATCTTTATGTTTGGGGAATAGTTTGGCGGCGGCCAGTGCGCCCATGGCAAAGTTGGCGGCACGGTTGTTGGGGCCGCGCTCCTCACAGAAACTGATGCGGCTTGCCAGGGCTTCGGCCAATCGGTTGAGTTCGGCATCCATCAGTTTGTTTTCCTTGAGCAGGCGTATGCCGTCGAAGAATTTTTCGCGGGCGAAGAAAGAGACTTCCAAGGTCTTCGGTTGGCCTATGTTGGCTTCGAAGGCATCTAAGATGCCTAACATGAGATTTTTGCCTTGCAGCATTTTGGCTTTATCGCCTGAGGCTATCAGATCGTATGCGACATAGATGTCCTTGTCGTTACTATGATAGAAGGTGACATTGTCTTTGATTTGTGTATGGCGGATGATCTCTTGTTTCATTTCGTTGCGAGTCATCCGTTCAGGTGCTTTTTCTTGTGCACACAGCGAAAGTGTGCACAAGAAAGAGGCAGCCAATAAAGCATATCGGGGTATTGATTGTATGTTTTTCATCTCTTTTCGAGGTTAGTGGTGCAAAGAACGTGATTTTATTTGGTAAGTAGTGCATGAGCACACCATAAAACGGGGGCTTGTCCGTGGAGGTCGCCTGTCAGCGGCTTGCGGTTGCGGTAGTGGTCGCTGTTGTCTCCCAATATGGTGCCTTCACATACGGCTTCTACATCGCCCTTGTCATTGACGTAATGAGCCAGAGCTATCCAGCCGTTCCGGGCAACGGGGCCGTATTCTTCTGCGGGCAACCACCCTTTTTTGACCCCCGTAATCATGGCGTAAGTAAACATGGCAGAACCGGAAGTTTCTTCCCACATGGTGACATCGTCCACCACTTGCTTCCACATGCCGTTTTCGTCCTGGGTATCTTTCAGCTTCTCCATCATTTTGAGGTAGCCTTTCATGATGGCTGCACGGTCGGGATTGTCTTCCGGTAGCATACGGAGCAATTCAGACATGCCTACTGCCATCCATCCGTTACCGCGTCCCCAGCAGAAGGGGGCTGTAGGAGCATGATAGAACAGGCCGGAAGGTTGCTGGATGGAATCCAGGTAGAGTACCATTTCGCGTGCGGCACGGTCTATGTACTTGCGGTCCTTGGTCACGCGGTAGGCTTGTGCCTGGATAGTAGTTATCATATACATGTCGTCCAGCCAAAAGCGGGTTTGCCAGGAGTAGCCTTTGTCTGCCCATGCCTTTTGTTCGGGCTGGCAGATGTCGGCATCAACGAAGTCGCCATACATATTGCTTTGCAGAGTTTCTCCTTCCTTCAGCTTCCAGCCTTCAGGCAAGTCCCATTGAGAGTCGGCGTACATCATGCCCAAATCTTTATAGCGCTCTTCACCGGTTTGCAGGTAGAGTTCCAGGGGAACGGCGCCGAACACATTGTTGTCCACATGGTTGGGCTTGGGTTGCAGGTAGGCTTCAGTAGTGAACAAGGGTTCGAAACGGGCTTTCAGCCGTTCTGTAAGTTCTTGATTGTTCGTCTCTTGGGCAAACCAAAGTCCGCCCAGCCATGTGCATACATCGGGATAGGTGATTTGTGTCCTCGGTTCGTTGACGCGTAGCGGGCTGCCATACTGAGAGTGCCTTTGTTCCAGGAATCGGTTCGTAATCTTGTTTCCTATCTCTACGGGGTCGGCTTCTTGGGGAAGGTTGTCGAAATACCCGTTCTGCTTTGGGGTGCAAGATGCCAAGGCCAATGCGGTCAATGCTGCTGTGAATAATCTACTTTTCATATCTTCTTGTATTTTTATATTATTAATTCGGATAATACTTTTCGGGTGTCATTGCGGCGGGGACGTATGGCTCCATCCAGAATGCGGAAGTACGTTTGTATCTCAGTTCTGTATCCGGATACCAGTTGGCCCAAGATGCCGGATGGGTGTCTGCAACCGGAGATTTTAGGCTTTCGCCATAGCCATTACCGGCGGTGACTGCGTATTCGTAGACGGTGAACGCGTCACTTTTGAAGTTCGCATTGTCCTGTTTGCCGGGATACGGACAAGACTTGACGACTCCTGTTGCGGTGGCATCGGTATATTCATTGGCTTTACCTTCGTATAGAAGTGTAAAAGTTGTATCTCCCGCTTTTCTCCGATAGAGGCGGTATGTCTGTGTACCGAGTACTTTTCCCCATGAGAGGCTTACCTGGTTGTTATCCAATGTCAAGTGCAGACCTTCCGGGTAATGCGGTGGTCGGCTGGTTGTATAAACCGGATATTCTTGGGCGAAGTCGGCGGTGCGCTTTCCGTTAAGGGATATGGCACGGACGTGTATCTTTCCGACGGGTTGCGGAGCCAGTTTATAAATGCTCTTGCCCGTCGTGCCGACTGCTTTCCAAGTCTTGGCGTTATCTTCCGATATTTCTATTCTTACTTTGGGGGCGGATGCCGGTATATTCAGATAAATAAGCGCTCCGTTGGTAGTATACTCCGTATCGGTAATGTAGGTCGGCATTGGAGTTACTTCGCGGGCATATTCGATGGTATGTTCTCCTTCGGGCAGGGAAATGTCTGTTGTCCCCCGGCAGGCAATGCCGTCTATATAGAGTTTGCCTCCGGCTAATCCTTTTAAGGTCAGCTTTGCTTTTCCATCGCTTTTGTAACGTCCTTTGCAGGTGTTTACGCTTGTACGGGTCATGGCAATGGCCGTTCCTGTTTCTGACAATTCGATGGAGAACCCGTCAGCGGAAAGACTCCTACCTTTCATCAAGGCAAGCTGCAGGGTACCGTCATCCATCCGCCGGATGACTCCGGCTTCTCCGATGAAGGTCTCTTTTTCTGTCCGGTGGTTAATCTCCGTGCCGTCACGGAAGATGATATCCATGCTGTGGGGGGCTTTGATATGCAGAACATTGGTAGGAGCATCTTTCTCTTCGGGTACGAATTCATAGATATTCGTTCCTTTCAGCAAAGCCGGGTTGACAGCTTTTCCTTTTTGAACGGTGACTTCTCCTTGCTTGTGTGAGACAAGTGTTAGCAATGAGCCGTCCGCATCCCGGTAGAATCCTTTGGAGTGATTGGTTTCCCCTTTGGTCCAGTTGGCGTTTGCAGCTTTCTTGCCAAAGAACACGATTTGTGGGAATTCGTCTTGTTTCTGCACGAACCAGGAAAAGCGTGCGCCGGCTCTCCAGTTCGTTCCGGTCTGGTCGTAAAGCAGGAAATAGTCTGTACCTACTAGCATGACACTACGTGACAAGTATTCCGGCCAGGCGAAACTGTTTTCTCCAGTGGCGGAACGGAGTTCGGCCAACTGAACGATATCTAAGTCATAGAGTGGTGCTACAAGTTCGTTCATCCCGATGTTGCAGAATGCACCGTTCTTCATCACTCCGAAGTTGGTGACACCATCCAGGTTGTTCTGCATGTGGTCGCCTGCCGCTTCGTTCTCGTGTCCGGTGTAGATTTTGCCTTTGGCATAGAAGTAGAGCCCTCCGGAATTTCCCTGGCCTTGGTGTCCCCAACGGTAGTTTGGTCCTTTGTCTACTTGGTTCAAGTGGATGGATAATTCTTCTTCCGTATTTACTCCGGCACGTAGTACGATGCCGTGTCCGGTGTACTTCTTGCTTCTTAAGTGAGGATTGGTCCCGAGATTATTGCCCGGATATTGCTGCTTGTGCACATTACTCCAATTAGTATGGATATCTTTGGTCTCGACTCCGGGGCCCATTGCACCGGTCCAGTACAGATGTTCTGCCAAAAGAGGATTGTAGTATTGCATCCAGTCTGCCAATTGATAAACTTGAGCATACCGGGGTACAAACCTTCCGCCGCCATGAGCACCGTGGGGAGGGTAGCCTCTTTCCGGTATCTTATTTTTATAGAGAACAGGGGCAGTCATCATATCCAGCATCCATTGTCCCCGTTGTGCCATGTATTTTCCGGCAAAACGGTTCTTTCCATCAAATACTTTTAAGGCTATATTGGTGGCGGAAGTAGGACGTAGGAAGGCCCAATTGTAGATGCCTAGACTTTCCACCCAGCGTCCGCCATTGGATTCAAAGGTTGGCACTTCGGGCCGTGTATAGAAGATTCCATATATTTCGAGGGTTTTCTCGAAGAAGTCCGCCCATTCTTTTGCCATGGGATGTTCCGGATAGAGGAAGGCCATCTGGCCGGGCACAGCCCAACCGTCTGCTGCCATGTTTGCCGTTCCGGCCAATGAGGTACGGATGGTATTCATCGCTTCCAATGTATTGACGTAGGCAGATATCAGCAGCAGGCCGTCTACGGTCTTTTTCTGTTGTTCCGTCAGCTGTTTATACAATGCCAGATAATCTTCTACCCAGCTACCGAAGAGCGGACGATGGGAAATGGAGTGAATGCCTGGAAAGCCGTTTAAGCCCGTCATATAATAAGTCATGGGGGAGGTGGTTATTTGCCGGTAAAACTCTTCCACTGTTGGCGATTGAGCTTTCCCTGTAAAAGGAGTATCCGGATGCTTGGCATTAACCGGATACTCCAGAACCCAATCTTTCACCTTATTTAAACTTAATAGCGCATATTGGCGATGTAGTAACATTGCATAGCGAAATCCCATTTCGTTGGAGTGGTCGGAACCACCTCGGGCAGATATCTCATCAATCGCTTTATTGAACTTGTCGACTGCGCCTTGTTTTTCTTCAATGCTGTAGAAGGTCAGGGCAGTGGAGCGACTGCCGGAACAAAGCGGATATTTGAAGTATAATTTACGATTGTCGTACCGGAAGTAAACCGATAAATCGGGAGTTGGCTGCCAGATGCCGTATTGCCGGTCGTTCCATCGGTTATGGTCGTAAACAAAGACACCTAACTCTTTGGCACCTTTTTGTGTTTCCCAAAAAGAGATAGCGGGTACTTGTTCGCGCGTGGAATTTCCGCCGAATGGTAAAAGGCGGTATAGCATTTGTTTGGCAGGTTCTTCTATCCAGCCCATTCCTGTCCAGTGCGGATCTTCCTGACACCAGCTGGTATATATAGGCTGGTCAATGGGTAAACCTCCGTTTATGGATACTTCTTTTTGTCTGTCCCAGTTTCCGTAGCGATGGGTTGGATGGAAGTCGCTCCATTCCATGTCGACAAACACTTCATCCTGTTTTGAGATATTTTCCATTTGCTCATCAAGGATGACAAAAGGATATCCTTGTACAATTTTTACTTTGGCATAATAAGATGCATTATTGTTTAATGTGTAGAGTATGCCACATTCTGCAAATAGGTCTCCGGATTCCAGAACAGTTGTTTTTATTTCCTTTACGGCGAGGCGCCCGGGATACAATTTGTTATTGCCTGTTTTTTGTTGCTTATCCAAGATAGAAATAACAGGTGCAGGGATTGCATCCATTTGATAAATTCCTCCTGCGGGGATTTCTACTCCGAAGTTTCCGTCACTGATTAACCAAGTCGTTTTTTGCTTGAGGATTGTAACTGGAGAATCTTGCCGGGCTGTACCACTCTTTCTAACGTATAGCGTATAGTCAAAATCTCCTCCACTTGGCAATGCTGTAAAGAAATTGATGACAGCAGATTCCAGTTTACCGTCTCTGATAACTTTGTCCGATAACTGGAAAGGAACCGATTTCTTCTGTTTATTATCGAACAAGTCTAGTTCCGATTCGGATTTTAGTGTTTCTGCAAAATGAATCGGATAGCTTAGTAGCGTACGGGGCCAGTCGTATATGGACAAGTTGATGCAATCTTTCCGGGAGAATTGCACCGGATTCTCCTTGGAAAGATTGGCCGGTTGTGCATGACCTGTTTTCGCAAAGAGCAATACTAAGAATAAAACAATAATGTGGTTCTTCATGGTCTCAAGTGTTGCATAATTTTTCTGCAAACTTAGCCGAAAAGCCTTTGACAGACTATGAAAATAGTGTCAAAGGCTTGTATTTTAGACCTGGAACGGATTATTTACCAATATTCTTGATATATTCAGTGGGAGTCTGGTTGAATACGGACTTAAATACCTTGCTGAAATAGGCTGGGTCGGAAAAGCCCACTTCATAGGCCACCTCTGCAATAGTCATACCACCGGCACGAAACTTCTCCACCGCCATTTTCATCCGGATATTTACTATAAGTTTGTTTGGAGACAGATCGGATATTGCTTTTATTTTTCGGAAAAATTGGGTACGGCTCATGCCCAGTTCATTGTATAGCATTTCCATGGAAAGATTCGGGTCTTGTGCATTCTTTGTAATTAATTCCACCAGTTTTTGCATGAACGGGTCTTCTTCCGTGATTTCCTCTACAGGAACTTCTGCAGTTTCCAGTTTCCGGCAAAATAAGTCTCTTAACTTCTTTCTGTTTCTGATGAGGCTTTCTATTTTGGCTAATAAGATTTGCGCATTGAATGGTTTTAATACATAGTCATCGGCCAATGCCTGATAACCATCCTTTATATGCTCTTCCAGGCTTTTGGCAGTCAGCAATACGACAGGAATATGCGCTAACGTCATGTTGTCTTTCACGATGCGGCAGAGTTCTAATCCATCCATTACAGGCATCATGATGTCACTGACTATTAAATCGGGCATATACTCTTTGGCGATGTCTATAGCAACTTTCCCGTTGGATGCCTCCTGCACATTGTAGACTCTGGATAATTTGGAGACAATGTACTGGCGCATGTCCTCATCATCCTCTACTACCAGAATCCGCAGGCGGTTGTCTTGATCTTCAGGCATCTCCTGATGATAATCTGGGTCTACTGACCGTACACTGTTCTTTTCTACCTTCAATGTATTGGTAATGGCCTGATCGGTATAGATAACGTTGGAATTAGCATAATGCTCTTTTCCTAATTGCAGGCGTATAAAGAAAGTAGTACCTTGTCCGAGAGTGCTTTCCAGCCAGATTCTCCCGGAGTGTAGCTTTACTACATACTGCACCAAATTAAGTCCGATGCCACTGCCGAACATTTCGTTTTTGTTCCCATTTCCTATCTGGAAGAAAGGATCAAATACTTTGGACTGGTTTTCTGGAGATATTCCTTCACCGTGATCTTTTACTGAGAGGATGACCCCGTCTCCCTCAACGGTAGAAACCAACTGTATTTTGCTCCCTCTCGGTGAATGTTTGATTGCATTTGAAAGCAGGTTGAATATGACTTTGCTCATTAAGTCTACATCTACCCACAAGTCATTTCCATAGTAGTTGTTGGAGTACGAGATGGTGAGCTCATGCTTATTCAGCAATTCCGAGAAGCTGTCTATTTGTTCGGATATGAATACAGGTACATTCAAACTGCTCAACTTCAGTTGCATGGATCCATGCTCTAATTTGCGGAAGTCCATAAGCTGGTTGACTAACAATAGTAGCCGGTTGGCGTTCTTTTGTATTTGCTTCATCGGATACTTTAAGCCGGAAGGAAGTTGTGCGTCGTTTACAATGTCATCAACCGGTCCGGTAATTAGGGTCAATGGAGTGCGCAGTTCGTGAGAGAAATTAGTGAATAGTTCTATCCTCATCTGATAGTTCTTCTCGATGTTCTCCTTCTCTATCTGTTCTATCTTCTGTTTGTATTTAGCCGTCTTCTTCTCATAAAAGTAGCGGGCCAGTACGCTTAGAAAGATAATGATAAACAGCACATATAGGGTTTTGGCCCACCATGTGGCCCAAAGTGCGGGGTGTACGGAGATGGGAATTGTTGTTTCCACTATGCTCCAGATACTTTCGTTGTTGCATGCCTTGATGCAGAAGGTATAGTCTCCTGCCGGAAGGTTGGAATAGATCACTTCGTTGTTTTCAATAAAGTGCCATTCCCTGTCGAGCCCCTTCAGTTGGTAGGCATATTTGTAACTTTTGGGAGAAATAAAATCGAGTGCTGAGAATTTGATTCGGATGGATGAATTATCATAAGGCAGGTCGACTCTTTCTCCACTTTCAAAGTTGTTTATTTCTATATGTCCGGGTGCATTCTTAGCGTTCAACGATTCTACTAATGATACCTGTACGAATGGGGCGGTCTCCGCATCATGTGCCAGAAGAGTTGGGTCCAGCTCTGCCAGACCATTATTGCCACCGATATAAATGTGTCCGTTGCTGGCTTGCAGCATTGATTTATGTGAAACTTCGTTCAAAGGAAATCCATTTCCACGGGTAAAGTTCACAATGATTCCGTTGGACTTGATCTGCGACAATCCGTTGATGGCAGCTATCCAAATGTCCTTACTCATACTATCTTCCAGAATGCCGCAGATTGAATTATGCACCAATCCGTTCTCCTTATTATAATGATATATTTCCTGCTTTTCAAGATTACATTTATATAGACCGTTGTCGTATGTACCAATCCAGATATTTCCCGTTTTGTCTTCGTAAAGCACACTTATGTTCTTGTCGTTCAGTTCTTCAAAAGCTGTTCGTTCACCTTTGAAGTAGTGTTCCGCTTTCTCCGGTTGATACTTGAATATCCATATTCCGTTAGTACGGACTCCTACTATCATGTCATTTCCGTGGCGCAGAATATCCTGGGTAAGCATGTAGCGTGTGGTGGCATTGTAGTTGGTAGACAGATTCCGGTCTAACTTCTGGGATTTTTCATCCCAATAAGATAAATCGTCTTCGGCTATCCATAAGTGATTTTCAGCATCCCTTGCCATGGCACGTATTTGCTCTTCGCCAGACATGGAAGTAATTACTTTAGCGATAGACCGTGTTTTCAAGTTGAGTGAATATACTCCCATATTTAGGAAATAGAGGTACAGTTCGTCTTCTGAATTCTGATAGACGTAGTATAGGTCAGTATCATGTTTAGGAGAGTTTCCTCCGGATATAGTGACTTCTTCTATCAGATCGGGTTTCTTTAAATCCATTGTCTTCAGTCCCTTGCTGTGACCGATCCATAATTTCCCTTGCGATTCGGCCAATGAACCTACCACTTGGACTCCGACTGTCGGTTTGACTGAGGTTGTCAGGGAATGGTGGGTAAAGGTAAATAGTTTAGGGTGGTAATAGATGACTCCCTGGCTGAATGTTCCCATCCACAAGGCTCCCTGGTTATCCTTATAAACGGTCATCATACGCTCCCTTACGGATAAATGCTGATTTATTTCTGTGTAGAAGTGAGAGTGTGGGATGTCATAAGCTACCAGACCTCGGTCAGTGGCAATAAGTAGAGTGGAATCGTTATACTCCATGATGTCATGGATGTAATTACTTTCTATTGGAACATCCGGATCCACGGTGTATGAGATGGGACTCATTTCTTCTCGTTCAGGGAGGTACTGATAGAAATTTTTTAGTTCCTCTCCCAGCCAGATGCGTCCCCGGCTGTCTGTGAATCCTTTCATTAGAGAGAAACGCTTGTCATTCTTGTGCAGGATTTTGTAGGGCTCGGTTCTGACATCATAAAGTGCCAACCCTTGGTTTACAACATCCAGTAGCAGAGCGTATGGATTTGCTGCAGCCATCATGTGTATGTAAGTGTTGCGAAGGTCATTCACGCACGAACAGGTACCGTCATTCTTGAAAACATATAATCCTTGTTTGGTAGCTACCCAAATGTTTTTCTGGGGGTCTTCGTGCAGGCCGACAACTACGGAGGAAGGAAACTCTTTGCCTTCATACCGCTCTTGCAGGTTGATGAACTTTTCTTGCTGAGGATCGAAGAGGACGATACCGCTGAAAGTTCCAATCCAGAAAAGTCCGTCAGATAGTCGGGTGATGCTTACAATATCATTTGGTTGTTTCACCTCGTTGCTTGGCAGGTGATAATAGTTTTTTATTTCATAGCCATCCAGCCGGTTCAGTCCGTTCTTTGTGCCGACCCAGATGTAACCTTTTTCATCCTGGCAGATAGCCTTTACCGTACTGTTGGATAGCCCGTCCTTTACCGAGTAACTGTTTAGCGTCGTGTTCTGCGCAACAGCAGTGTCGATTCCTAAAAAGAAGATGATCAGGATGCATAGATGCTTGATGGTGTTTGGCATTGTCTTTAAGGTTGTTAAATTCAACATACTGATTCAGGCTATAAAGATAGTGTAAAACCAGTAAATGGTGAAAAAATAGTGGTCTTTTATTCCGATAATGGTTGTTTATAAAGAGATAGAATAATATAGGATAAGGGTGTGCCACACATGACACACCCTTACTGGTTATACATTCTCCCGTTTATCGGGTCTTAATATCCGTCATTCTGCCACATGATGGCTTGGTCGCCATAAGCATTAATTTCAGATTGCGGTATCGGAGCCAGCAAATTGCGCTTGTTCATTACGTACATAGGCGTTTGTGTTGCGGTGTTGAAACCTTCATTCTTCAGGGCGAAATGTTTCTCCATGGCTGTTTCTGCCAATCCCCAGCGAATCAAGTCCGGCCAGCGGAGACCTTCGTAACAGAACTCGACGAAACGCTCGTGAACGAGGTAGTCGAAAACGGCTTGCTTGCTGTTCAGGCGGACAGCATCAATTGCAGCCAGACCGGCTCTTTGGCGTACTTCGTTGATAATAGATAGAATTGCTGAAATATTTCCTGCATAATCCAACTCATTCAATGCTTCGGCATACATCAACTTCACGTCTGTATAGCGCAAGATAGGAATATTGTTTCCCCATTCATCAATAGCTCCGGGTTTTGTTCCACTGGCTTTCAAGAACTTTCGGGCGGTGTATTCATCCTCGTGCGGTTCATCCTTGTCATAATAGAGGTTATTTACCATGGTGGCTTCTCTGCGTATGTCACCCTCTTCATAAACGCCTTCGCCCCAGAGGCTTTCTGATACCTTGGCAGAACCGGAAGGACCCGAGAACGTGATGTTATGAAGGAACGGAGCATCCTTCTCCAGATTAATGAAAGATGGAATCATCATACTGCAGAAGCTTTGGCTGATGCCCAATGCCTTGCCGGTAGAACCGCCGATGTATTGTACTTCCCATACACGTTCTGACGTATTGTCGAATTTGTCGTCGAAACAATCTTCATAGTTTGCCGCCATTTTGTATAAGGAAGGTTCTTTGTCGACAACTAACTTTAGCCATTCAGCAGCTTTGGCAGCATTGCGCATATACAAATAGGTACGTCCCAACATACCGGCCATTGCATATTTGGTGACACGTCCTACTTCTGTACCGCTCCTTTTTTCGGGAAGTGCTTCGTAAGCCATTTCAAAGTCTTTGATGGCTTGTTGGAAGGTTTCCTCCTGTGTGGCACGTTTTACTTTGCGCAGTTCGGCCAATGAAAGGTCGGAAGTGATCAGAGGCGAACCTCCCCAACACCAGGCGAATTGCAGATAGGCCAGTCCGCGCATGGCATAAGCCTCTCCCTTGATATGAGTCTTTTGTGCTTCGTCCGAAAATGTCACGCGGTCGATGTTATCCAATACCTTGTTACTGCGTGCTACCAGCACCCAGAGAGCCTTCCAAGATGTCTCCCAAGTCTTCTCCGTAGACGTATCTGTAAAACGGGTGATATTGTTATTCATGTTCTTCACTCCGTCTTCTCTCAGTATGATTGCTTCCAGATAGTTGCGGTTGTAGATGGTTTGCAACTGCGAATAAACTCCGGCAATGGCGGCCTCGCAGTCAGCCGGGGTTTTATAGAGACTTTGGTCGGTGTAGATGGACGGCTGGTTTACGTCCAGATAGCTGTCGCAGGAAGAGAGTGTCCACAAGCAACAAACGACTACTATTTTAGATATTATCTTCATGATGGTTACTGATTAAAAGGTTACGTTAACTCCAAATATATATTTGCGGGACAACGGATAGGTATTATAGTCCGCACCTCTCAGCATTGGGTTGGTACTATAACTGTTTGTATCCGGATTGCCTATGTAATCGGTGAAAGTATGCAGGTTCTCGACTGTACCGTAAACCTTGGCTGCTTTTATACCTAAGATATTCAGACATTTCTTGGGCAGATTGTAAGCTAGGCTGATGTTCTGTATGCGTAAGAAGGTAGCATCAAAAATCTCCAAGTCTGTTCTGTGCAACTGACCGTCTTGTTCGGAATTATCGCCCAAACCGTAAGGAGCCGGAGTCTTACCGTCCCATGACATGTCTACGCCCAGTTCTGCAGGTATCGGATTGCCGTTAGGATAATCTTCCTTATAGCAATGCAACCATCTCTTCAGCGTATTGTTAGCTCCGTACTTGCCACCGGTATCCAGGTTACGGGCACCAATCCAAAGTACATTGCCGCCGATTTGTCCGCGCAGGAATACACTCAATTCGAAGTCCTTGTAAGTAAACCGGTTGGTGAAACCGAAGATAACGTCGGGTTCATTGGAACCGAAGGCTACTCTGTCATCATTGTCAATGGATCCACTGTTATCGGTATCGACGTACTTCACATTACCCGGTCTTTGCTTCTTACCTTTTACAATAGGTACGAGTGGCTTGTTCGGATTGTAACGTCCGTCGGCACCTACCTCGAAGTCGGCTTCCGTCAATAGCCCGTCTGTCTTATAAGCATAGAACTGTGAGATGGGGCCGCCTACTTTGGTGATGAACTGTGCATTCCAGGCATCGGTGATGATTTCATCGTTGCCTCCCAGGTCCAGCACTTTATTCTTGTTTCCGGAGAGATTCAGGGTGGTAGACCATTTGAATGCTTTCGTATTGATGTTCGTCGTTGTCAGGTCAATTTCCCAACCACGGTTCTCGATAGAAGCCAGGTTGGTGCGCATGCTGTTAAATCCGGTGGCTGCGGGCAGTTGCAGGTTATACAGCAGGTCGTCCGTGCGGTTGATGTAGTAGTCCACATTCAGTTGTATGCGATTGCGGAACAGGGACAGGTCGAAACCGAAGTCGAATGCTTTGGTTGTTTCCCATTTCAAGTCAGGGTTTGCATAGTTGGTGGGGTAGATGGCTATTTGTGAAGTGCTGCCATAAGCCACATTGCCTGTAGCAAACGTAGAAACATAGTCACTGTAGCCGATGCGGTCGTTTCCGGACATACCCCAAGAAGCGCGGAGCTTCAGCAGGGAGATGAATTTCACCTCTTTCATAAACTCTTCACTATTGATTTTCCAGCCGGCAGATACCGAAGGGAACATAGCCCAGCGATTGGAAGGGCCGAAGCGTGAGGAACCGTCGCGACGCAGGGAAGCCGATACCAGGTATTTGTCATCATAGTTGTAGCTTAAACGTCCGAAGAGGGAAGCTGTGCGGACAATGTTCTTTTCTGTACTTGCCTGACCTGGAGTGGCACCCTGATTTAAGGTCGGGACATTATCCAGCGGAAAGTCCGTAGCCTGCATCTTGGCTGTGTAGATACTTCGGTTCTCTATACTTTGTCCCAGCAAGATGTTCATCTGATGCTTTTTCCAAAGGACAAAATCATAACTCAATGTATTTTGCCAGCCGGTGCGGCTGCCTGAAATAACGGTACTTGTACCGGTGGCCGACTTAACAGAAGTTTTCTGTACGTCGAGTGGCAGGAAATATTCATCGATACGCGTATCGGAACTGTAGTTAAACATAGACTTGAAAGTCAGTCCGTTGATGATGTTGGCTTCTACCCAGGAAGAAACGTCGAAGTTCTTCATGTTCCGGCTGTCGGTTACTTGTTTCAGTCGTTCGTAGGGGTTTACGTCATCTTTTCTGAATTTACTGAAGCCCAGCGAACGAGTACCTTCGTCGATGCCGATAGTAGGTATCATGGTCAGGGCGGTCATGATGACTTTGTCCTTACCTTCGGATTCTCCTCTATCTTGCGAAGAAATGGTAGGAGCAAAGTTTACGCCTGCCTTGATATGTTTGTTGATGTTCATCGAAGCGTTGATACGGAAGTTGAAACGTTCGTATCCGGTGAATTTTACAATACCTTCCTGGTTCAGGTAGCCTGCAGAAGCGTAGATAGAATACTTGTCTCCCTTGCTTGAAACAGATACTTGGTGACTGTGTGTGAAGGCTGTTTGCAGGATGGCATCTACCCAGTTGGTCTGCGGGAGGTCGGAACGTAAAGTCCAGTCGGCTGTGTCGGAGTTCGGGTTCAGCAGCCAGTCGGGGTTTACACGGTCTCCACTGGGACGATTCTTATTGGGGGTATCCAGGGTGTTGTTACCGTCTTTCTGTAACCACATGGCATTTTTCAGATAGAGGTTGTAAGCCATCCATTCTTTGGGAGACATCATTTCGGGCAGGCCTACGGCATTCTGAAAACCTAAGTACGATTCCCACTTTACGGTAGGAGCACCTTTTTGTGCCTGCTTGGTTTCAATCAGAATTACACCGGCAGAACCGCGCGCACCGTAAATAGAAGTAGCTGCTGCGTCTTTCAGTACTTGTATGGAAGCTACGTCAGAGGGGTTCACGTTGCTCATGCTTTCCGTGATAACTCCATCTACTACAATCAGCGGATTGGAGGAACCATTGATAGAGCTGACGCCACGTACCGTGATCTGCATTTCTTCGCCCGGAATGCCGCTGCTGGTCTGTGTCTGTACGCCGGCCAACTGACCGGAGAGGGCATCACTCAGACTCGTCACCGGACGTCCTTCGATGGCATCAGAGGTCATTTTTGATACGGATGTTGTCAGATTGCTCTTCTTAACGGAACCGTACCCCACTACTACTACTTCGTCCAAAGACTGTGAGTCTTCCTCCAGCATAATTTTCAGGTTGGTGGCTCCGTTCAAGGCTACGCTTTTGTCCTTGTAGCCGATAAAGGAGATGACCAGGGTGGCTTTGTCACTTTTTACATTCAGCGTAAAGTTACCGTCGATGTCGCTGATGGTACCGTTTCCTGGTACGCCTTTTTCTACGATATTGGCGCCGATAATCGTTTCGCCCGTCGGGTCTGTTACGGTGCCGGTGACTTTTACTTGTGCCCAAGTAAAACTGCAGAAACATAGAAGGAAGAAAGTCAACCAGATCCGGGACTTCCCTTCCACACATTTCAAGAGTGTGATTCTGTTTTCCATAAATTAAATTCAATAAATTAGATACTATTCATTTTTTTGTCTAAAGCAAGCTTGTTTTTCGTTGGCAAAAGTAGCCGATGGGCTTTGGGTGAGCGTGGAAAATAGTTTCAAAACCTATGAAAAAGGTCTCAAAAGTCTGTTTTTCCAAGCTTTGGTACTTTATTCCAGCCGTATGCTCTTGGGGCCTTCCAGAGTGTGGAACAGAAGGAGGTTGCTGCCGGCTTTTTGCTCCATATACTTGCTTCGGGATATGTATGTTGTGTTTAACTGTACGGGAGTTCCGTTCAGTTTGTACTGTCCGTTGTAGGCCGTCTCGGGAGAGAAGAAGGTTAGTTCCAGCGTATCGCCTTGCAGGTTGGTGTAGGAGATGGCAGGAGTATCGCTTGTCTCATAGTCGGCGGAAAGGGTGAATCTGACTTTATTCCGGATGTCGGTGGCGAAGTTTTCCAATTCGGCTTTCAGGTTGCCTTGTGCATCTTTATATGCATCGGTAATTTCCGTGGTTTCCAATACCCAGGAACCTCGGCGCCGTTTCTTGTCTTTCAGTACGAGGACATCGTGGTCTTCGATGGCATATTTTCCGTTTGTGGTTTCGAACGTCCAGGCTTCGGGAGTACAGAAAGCAAACATCATAGAGCCGGTATGGCACAATATCCATTGCAGGCCATGGATGTTTTTCACCATTCTCTGTTTGATGCCTTGACGGCTGAAAGGTACGTACATCTGGTAGAAAACAGGAGTTGCCATGTAGTTCTTCGCTACATTATATATGCCGACGGCACTCTTCTCGTGTCCGAAGACACGATGATAGGGATTCTCGCCATATCCCAGTTTGTTCGATTTAGTCTGATAGATTTGGGGACGCTCGGGGTTGTCGTGGCATACACTGAACACGGAGGCTTCGGAGCAGTCGGACTGCCAGACAAGATGGATATTCTTGGTCTCCTTAAAGGCGTAGGTATACTGGAAATCTTTCAACTTGTCGGCAAAAGCCTCTACGGTTTGGGTAGACAGTCCGTAGTGGGAGCTTTGGTAGGTATAGCGGCAATAGTAATGCTTGCTATCTATGCGCAGGGCTTCAAAGCTGTAAGGGTATGTTTTGGCCCGGTTCAGTGCTTGCAGAAGGGAAAGTGGCTTTACGTTGCGCTGGTAGGCCATCCAGAAGTTGAAGCAGGCGAAGTTGTCGTGGTTAGGAGCTTCCCGGCAGATGATTCGTTCGTCCGGGGTACCATAGAACAACCAGGCCAGTTGAGCAATTTGTACGCCGGTACTCAGATTGCCGGTATACAGATTCTTCCAGCCTTTGCACCGGGGAGGGTTTGCGCAGTAGAGTCCCTGATTCCAAGGCAACAGCAGTTGTGCCACCATGTGGTGATAGGCAGCAAGGGCTGCTTTCTGTATTTCTTCGTCCTTGGAGAACTCGGCAAGCATCCGGACGTATTGGAGGTTTGTTCCCAGGTAGGTGAAAGCATCTGCTTCGCTACAATTATGGGTGATGAATTGGTGGAGGATACTGATGATTTTGTCGTGCAGGGCTTCTTTAAGCTGGGCGGAGTTTTTTCCGTCGGCATCTGTAAAGTCGGGCCATTCTTCGGCACAGAGCAGGCCGGCCGTCTGGTGCATAAGCTTCATGTTTAGCGTAATGCCGTCACGGGTGTATCGGCCCAGTTGCATAAAGGCTTTGATCTTTTCTTGCAGCGGGGCGGACATTTTCTCTTTAGTGAGCAAGTATCCGTGCATGGTGGCATGGGCAAAGAAATCCATATCCGAGCCGGAATTATAGAATGCTTCGACGTGTTCCAGCTGGTGCTGGTACATTTCTGTGAGTTTCTTCTGAGCTTTCTCTACTTCGAAGCCACGCCATAAGCGGGCAAAGTAGAAGGGAGATACGTACTTTATGCTACCGTTCTCCACCGGTTGAGTTTGCAGCATGTGGTCAACGAGTGAATGGCAGCGCTCTTCGTATGTAGAACCGTTCATAAAAAAGGTTTGTGCTTTGGCAGAATAAGTGAAAAGTATTCCGAGCAGGAGACAAAGAATGTGGTGATAAGATAGTGCTTTCATATTGTTCTATGTTTTTGGAACGCAAATGTAAGCGTGAAAGTATAGATACGCTATGAAAATCGTGTTCTATTTCTGCAAAATCATCTCTTTGGGAGAGATTTAACACTAAAGAAGCAGCGTAAGGACATTATTGCTTGTCATCCGTATCTCCCTTTGCTGTCATCTCTCCCCCTATTCCCTTCGATGCACAAGATGGCATCTTATGCTGCTCAAGATGGCATCTTATGCTACACAAGATGGCATCTTGTGCATCGAGGGGAATAGTGTTCAACACGAAAGCTAATAATGCTCAAGATGAAAGCCGATAGTCTTTTGCCGCTTCGGGATAAATGTGTACCTTTGCAGCCTCAAATGGATATAAAGAAACAGGTATTAGGTATGACAGGACAGAATACACCCACGGCGTTGGGTACGGAGAATATCGGAAAATTATTGATGCAGTATGCCGTTCCGGCAATCATCGCTATGACGGCTTCCTCCTTATATAATATGGTAGACAGTATTTTCATCGGTCACGGAGTGGGCACAATGGCCATTTCGGGATTGGCGCTGACGTTTCCGTTGATGAACCTTGCCGCGGCTTTCGGTTCGCTGGTGGGTGTGGGTGCGTCTACCTTGATTTCCGTAAAGCTGGGACAGAAGGACTATGATACGGCACAGCGGGTGCTGGGCAATGTCTTTGTACTGAATATCCTGCTGGGTGTGGCCTTTACGGTAGTGGTACTGGCTTTCCTCGACCCTATTCTTTATTTCTTCGGCGGCAGCGACCAGACGATAGGCTACGCGCGGGACTATATGCAGATTATCCTTCTGGGAAATGCCATCACTCACCTTTATTTGGGACTGAATGCGGTGCTTCGTTCTTCGGGTCATCCGCAGAAGGCGATGTATGCCACCATAGCTACGGTGGTGATTAATACGATCCTTGACCCTGTGTTTATCTACGGCTTCGGCTGGGGCATCCGCGGGGCGGCCATTGCTACGATTGTGGCGCAGATTATTTCGCTGGCATGGCAGTTCAAGTTGTTCAGCAACCGGGACGAACTGTTGCACTTCCATCGGGGCATCTTCCGCCTGAAGCGCAAGATTGTACTCGATTCGCTTGCCATCGGCATGTCTCCTTTCCTGATGAACCTGGCGGCTTGCTTCATTGTCATCCTCATCAATCAGGGATTGAAAGAGCATGGAGGCGACTTGGCCATCGGGGCTTTCGGCATTGTGAACCGGCTGGTGTTTATCATCGTCATGGTGGTGATGGGGCTGAACCAGGGCATGCAACCCATTGCGGGATATAACTTCGGGGCAAGGCAATACAAGCGTGTGGACCGGGTGCTGAAGCTGACGATTGTGTACGCCACGGCAGTGACTACTTTCGGTTTTGTGGTGGGCATGCTGGTGCCGGACTTGGTGGTTTCTATCTTTACTTCCGATCAGGAGCTGATCGATATTTCGGCTCGTGGATTGCGCATCGTGGTGATGTTCTTCCCGATTATCGGTTTCCAGATGGTGACGTCCAACTTCTTCCAGAGCATCGGGATGGCAGGCAAGGCTATCTTCCTTTCACTTACCCGCCAGATGCTTGTCTTGCTTCCTTGTTTGATTATTCTGCCCCGTTTCTTCGGTGTGGCGGGGGTGTGGTACAGTATGCCGGTCTCCGATCTTATTGCCAGCTTGATAGCGGCGGTGATGCTGGTGGGGCAGTTCCGCAAGTTCAAGCGGGCAGAGGGGTAATTCAAGCGGACGGAAGGGCCGTTTTAAGCGGGCAGAGGGTTAAGGATCTCTGCCGGTCTTTTCTTTTGCAGGGGTGGCACTGTCTGGCTCGGGGAGTTGTCCCGGCTCGGGGAATTGCTCCTTGAGAATTCTTTCTATGGTTTCCTTTTCAATGCGGAGATGTTCCATTTTGCGCGTCATGCGGTCCTGTTCGCGAAGCTGGTTTGCGATGGTACGGGTGTATGTCCGTTCGGCTTGTTCGTAGTGCCGGGACAGGAGGATTAAAGCTGCCAACGATAGGGCGGCTATAATCAATGCGATACATACGATATATTCCTTCATAACATATTTGTTTTAGGTAGAGTTGTTTTCTTGTTTTGCTTGTTTGCTGGGCAAACGGAAAACAATTCTATATCGGTATGTCTCGCGTTAGGTGCGGTGCGGGGTGGTTAGCCTACCACCCACTCGCCGATGTTCCTCTTCTCGGGGTCGAAGCTGACGCCTACCTTTACCAGTCGGCGGCCGTCCACGGTGTAGGGGATGAGGTAGCCTTTCTCGTCAATCTGCTGCAGGGCGGCCTGGGCGGTGTCGTGCAGCTTGAACTCGAAGACGTAGATGATGTCCTTCGTCTTCACCACGGCGTCCGCCCTTCCGTGCGAACTGCGCACTTCGGCGTCGGTGAACTGGCCCATGAGCTTGAAGATGATGAAGAAGATAATCTGGTAGTGCCGCTCGTTGTTCTCGCCCTGCAGTTCGTAGGAGTTGCCGGCGAAGAAGGCGCGCAGGCGGGTGAGGAAGGCGTCGACGTTGCACTCGCGCAGTTCTTTGACGAACTGGCCGATGTGGAATTTCGTTTCGTTCTGTGACACGGGGGTGTAGAAGGGGGAGGCGAAGTTCAAGAAGCCGTACTTTACTTCCTCGTTGGGGAAGCCTAGGGTGTAGGTCTTGAATTCCGGGTCGTAGTCCTTTATCGTCAGATACCCGCTCTGGTACACCATAGGCACGGGGTTGTCTATGTCGGCGCGGTCGTCTTGCAGGGAGGCGTAGCCCACTTGGATGCCGTCCATCAGCCGCAGGTCGAAGTTGGTCTTTTTCAGCATCTCGGCGAGGAAGGTGGGGGTGCCGCTGGAGAACCAGTAGTTGTCGAACATGCGCTTTTGCAGGGCGTTGAGCACGCTGAAGGGGTTGTACATCGGGGTGAACTCTTCGTCGGAGGTGAAGCGGTAGCCGTCGTACTGGCGGGTCATTTGTGCCATCGTCTCCTCGGCGCACAGCTTTTGCTTCTCCGACATGGCTGCGAGCTCGGGCTGGAAGGTGGCGACGATTTCCTCCTGCGTCAGTCCGCACAGGGTGTTGTAGTCCAGGTCGAAGCTGATGTCGTTCAGCTGGTTCAGGTTGCTGAAGATGCCCATCTGGGCGAACTTCGTCACTCCGGTGATGAAGACGAACTGCAGGTAAGGGTCGGCACTCTTCAGCACGGTATAGAAGGCGGTGAGCATCTCGCGGAAGTCATCTTGCAGGTCGGGGTTGTGGAAGTTTCGCAGCAGGGGCTTGTCGTATTCGTCGATGAGGACAACGACGCGGCGGCCGGTCTGTTCGCAGGCGCAGCGGATGACTTCCTCGAAGCGGCCGGAGTAGGTGATGCCGCGGCCGCCGGTGTGGTAGAGTTCTTCCCAGCGTTGCAGTTGGCGCTCCAGGATGTCGGCCAGGGCTTGGTGGCTGTCGTACCGTTCGGCGTTGAGGTCGAGGTGCAGCACGGGGTGCACGTACCAGTTTTCCTCCAGTTGCTCGATGGCGAGGCCGTGGAAGAGTTCGCGCTTGCCCAGGAAGTAGGCTTCCAGTGTGGATAGCAGCAGGCTTTTGCCGAAGCGGCGGGGGCGGCTGAGGAAGTAGGGTTTGCCCATGGTCACCAGTTGGTAGATGAGGGCGGTCTTGTCCACGTAGAGGTAGCCCTCCTGGCGGAGGAACTCGAAGCTCTGTATCCCGATGGGGAGTTTGCGTAGCGGTGAATGGTTCATAATCTGTATCTCCTTTCTGTTATTTCTTCCTTTTGCTCCGTATCCTCCGGGCTAACAGTTCGGGTTCGCGCCGGGTGTCCCAGAGGTCGACGATGTAGATAACTTGGCCGGCTATCCGATAGATTAGTTTGTAGTGCTTGTGCACTACTAACGAGCGGTATGGCAGGCAGCGTTCCTGAAGCAGCGGTTCGACGGCGCCCAGCAAGGGAGTGTTGCTCAGTGTGCGGGTGTAGTCTTCAATGCGGGCATTGAGGCGCTGTGCTGCCTGTGTGCCGAATTCTTCGGCTCCATAGGCGAGGACGGCGATGCGCTCCTGGTTGGCTCTTCGGCTCCATCTTACTTCAGCCATGGCAGTGCTTTTCTTACTTCAGCATTGGCTTCCTCGCAGGTCATCACTCGGTTGGCGGCGATGTCGGCTTCGGCTTCGTCGAGGCGGGTATTGAGTTCCTCCAGGGTGTAGGGAGGCTGGGAAGGAGCGGCTTTGGCGCTTTGGCGGGCAAGGCGCTTCATGTAGCGTTCCAGCTTTATCAGATACTCCTCATCGGTTGCGGTGAGAACGGTGCGGGCCATGGCGGCGCGGCGGGCTTCGGTGAATTCAAAATGGTTCATAATCTGTATCTCCTTTCTGTCGAGGGACAAAGATAAGAATTGTTTTCCGTTTTTCCAGTAAGTCAAAGAGCGAAGTTTAGCGGTTAGCGGTTAGTGATTAGTGATGAGCGGTGAATAAGTGATTAGGGGTTAGTGATTAGTGATTAGTGGGCTGCGCGGTCATCCCGCATGGTGCTAATCACTAATCACTCACCACTAATCACTCTCAAACCTTCTTCCCCTGATTCCTCATCACCATCTCATAATGTTCCGCAATAGCATTGGCCTGATTGATGAACGCGGTGACATCCGCCGTGCCTTCCAGCTCGGCCACGGCGTTGACGCGCGCCACAATCTGGTGGTGCAGTTCCACCACGGCGCGACGGGCGCTGTCCGTGCTCTCCGTGCCCGTTTCGGCGGCGCGGGTGGCGGAGGTGCCGGTGCGGGTGGTGATGGCGGACTTGAAGCTGTCGTTCGCGCCGGCCAAGGCTTCGAGCAGCGGCTGCAGGCCCAGCTTCTTCAGCGCGTCCAGGGCGGACTTCTCCTGGGCGGCGGAGAGGAAGCCGTCGATTTCGCTGGTCTCCTTGGTGTACTCGTCGTTGTCCAGGCCCTTGTAGGGGGAGATGAGGGCGAGGAGGACCTGCACGGCCGGGTAGAGCGAGTGGTCGGCGCTGAGGTAGCGCAGGTAGTAGATGGAGTAGTAGACGGAGCGCCACAGGGCGTCGCGGTTCTGGTCGGCGCGCTGGGCCTGCTCGGTTTCGGCGAAGCCGGTCTGGCGCAGGATGAGGCGTTTGAGGCGCTCGATGGCGTCGGCGTAGAGGGGGGCCAGGGCGTCGAGCTTCAGTTTCTCGGCGGTGGTGATGAGGATTTGACTGTACACTTCTTCGGCCATTTGGGCGAAGGAGGGGTTGGTAAGTTTGCTTCCTACGAAGTCTTGCATTTTGGTAGCCATAATTTCTGAGTTTTTATGGGTTTTACGATTCTTGTTCATTCGTTTTGTCCCGTTTCGTTGTGCGCGGGGGCGGGGCGCGTTGGGTTGGTTCCGATTTTTGCCGGGGGAGGCGGGGGAAGGTTCCTTTGGCTCCGATTTTTGCGGGGCGGGGAAAAGGAACGTTCGGCGGGCTCCGATTTTTGCCGGGGGAGGAAAAGGAACGTTCGGTTGGCCCCGATTTTTGCGGTTGGGGGAAAAGGAACGTTCGGTTGGCTCCCTTTTTTGCCGGGGGCGGAAACGGAACGGGGGCGGGGGACGGGGGCCGTCCGGCCTGAGGGGGTGGTGATTACTTGGGGTCATATCGCAATAGGTTTTAAAAAAGGGTTTGTAATTGGGGGTTAAGGGGTTGTAATCGGGTTTTAAAAGTTAGTAATCAGGTTGTGCGG
>NZ_JBCEZS010000008.1:0-218650 GCF_038448625.1 Bacteroides sp. GD17 | reverse complement strand
AGCTTTTAGAGCACTGTTCAGGGGCGTAAAGGATAAAGCATTCTTCTTGTACAGATTAACTAAGTTATATGCATAATAGGAAAATCCCTCAGGGTTTTACGTTGATCCGATTTTCTCGGGAAACATCGAACCAATGAGTTTACATTTGACTTCCACTGAGGCATTTCTAATATAGCTATCTATATTGTTAATCAAGTTAATAGAATAATCTAATTTAGGTTCGATATTTGTACGGTTCGGGTTGAGTATGATTTCTATCTTTTCATTAAGTAGAATTTCTTCTTTGGCGTATTTTTCAATCATTCGGGCATGGGTACTTTTATCAATATCGCCATCAATGAACTTATCATCAAGTTTTGAAATACGTTCTTTTGTCTTGGATAACTCTAGTTTGAGAAATTCCACTTCTTGTCTACTATTGCCATCGCGTTCTCTTTTTAATTCAACTAAGATTTCTTTATAAAGTTCTAATATAGCTTGATTGGGTTTTAGACTTGCCACGTATTTTGCGAACATTTCATTTGCTTCTTCTGCTCGGCAACGCAAATGTTTTGCATTGTGACTACAATTATAATATGTATACTTGCCACCATTACCAGAACTTGTTGCTCCAGTGAGCGGATAGCCACATACTGGACAGACAAGATATTTGCGGAGAAATAAATCTGGATGTATCTTTTTTGATAACTTGGGAGATTGTTTTCTGTTTCCATCAAGGATGTCTTGTACTTTATAGAATATCTCCTTGTCTATTATTGCCTCATGTAGTCCTTTGGTATAGTATGCTGGCTTTCCGTCATGTTCTGGTACTCTGACTTCACCAATATAGAAGTGGTTTCGCAGCATGTCAAACCATGAGTTCTTATTCACTTTGAAACCTATACGGTCATATCGCTTATGAATATAGGTTGGCGTCTCTACTCCTTTAGCTACGTCTGCGAAGACTTGACGGATGATTTTTGCCTCTTCTGGTACAATTTCTACGTATTTGTTATAGTCATCTATTTTTATATTTTTGTAGCCTCGTGGAGCTTTATTAGTGCATTTCCCTTGTTTTGCTGATTCATAGATGCCATCAATCGTTGCTTTGGAACGTTTATCGTTATCTACTTCTGCTTGGCTGATATAGACAGCAAGTAAAATCTTACTTTCGGATTGCTTCCAATCAATGTGTTCGTCACATGCGTTGACTTCTATTCCTAGTTTCTGGAAATATTCAATATTCTTGTATGCCTCTGGTGTATCTCGTGAATAGCGGTTCCAACGTAGAAATAATATAAGGTCTATTTCACCCTTATGTTGTTTGCAATATTTCATTATTTTATTTATTTCGGGGCGGTGTGCGAAATCTTTTGCAGAATAATCCTCTCGATATGGTTCACCAATGATGTTGTATTTATTTCTTTGGCAGTACTCTATTAATGTTTTTGCTTGGTAGTCTAAGCTACACCCTTTTGTTTGTTCATCGCTACTTACGCGACAGTAAATTATGACATTCATGACATTTTGAATTTAAGTTATTTATTCTCGTTTTCTAGTTGAAGTTTTGCTAACTGGTAGAGATAATCTCTGATTAGTTTTATATCCTCATCACTAAATCTTCTTTTATCTTTTTTTAGAATTTGCTTGCATTGTTCTAAGGTTATCATTAATTATGCAACATTATTTGCCATAATGGCTTATTCTTGCACATTCAACAACTCACAAGACAAGGAAATACCTAAGGCATGAATGTGCTTCTTGTCTCAACTTTATACTATGTATTAAAGATTTTCTCTTGGTGAGTATTCTCTGATTATTGCAAATATACGACTTCTGGGAAAAAATGCCGCTTGGATAATTTAAATTATGTTAAATTGTTTAATTTTCTCAAGGTATTGATACTTGTGTTGGTCAATTTTGAAACATTTCTCAGCGAGTAGCCCTTTTTAAGAAGTCTGATTTCTTCAGCATATTCTTCTTTCATCGCCTCATCGCTTTTCTTGAATCCCAGTTTTCTGCCAACAATTCCACCGTTTGCGCGAAAGTTCTTGTAACCGCTCTCTACGCGCTCCCTGATGGTTTTGCGTTCCATTCTTGCTATTTCTGCCAAAATAGTAATTAAGAATTGGCTCATAGCATTAATTTCACCATTTACCGTGAGTGTCTCAATGTTATAATTTTGAATGAAGAGGCTAATGCCCTTGCTGTTTAGGAGTTCAATTACTGCTAATACTTGTAAAGTATCTCTCCCAAGTCGGCTTAATTCTGTAACAAGTATCTTGTCTATTTGATTTGCTTCAATGTATTCTACCATACGAAGAAGTTCAACACGTTCCGAATTCTTTTTTGCACCAGAAACTTTTTCAGCAAAAGTAGCCTCAACTGTCCAGTTATTTATTGAAGCTACTGCCTGTAAGTCATTAATCTGACGCTCGTAGTCCTGTGAGCTATTGTTGCTTGAAACTCTTGCAAATATTACCACCTTTTTCATATCAGTACTTGTTTATGATGCAAAGTTAGTGATGTATATTAAATATAAATCACTTTTTGCGTTAAATGATGCTAGAAGTATGGCGAATATTAAATATTTGTCATTCCTTTGCAGCTAAAAACTGTGTGCAATGGAAAATAAACAAGAAAGAACAGTTGTTCATCTTGAGTTTGCTGGACAACATTACTACTTTGGTTCCTTGTCAGCTATATATACAAAGTTTACGGCAGAGGAGTTGTCGGTTGCTCTTGGCACTCTGCGAAATTATGGTGTGAAAGAGGGTAGGCCATATCAGAATGCACGATGTGTGATTAGAAAGGGCGTGCTTATAACGATGCCCAAGAAATAAAGCTACTCTACATCAACAAGCTCTTTCAACTTCACTCCTAGAGCAAGGCTTATTTTATAGGCATTCTTGAGTGTTAAGTTCGTGCGCCCAGCTTCGATTCTCGACATATTAGCCTTTTCAAAATTGCACTTGGCTGCAAGGTCTTGCTGACTTATCCCCTTTAACGTCCTTATTTCCTTGATTTTGTCTCCGATTTTTAGAAATAATTGCTGCTCATTCATTTTTTTCTTGAGTTATCATTTGTGATAACAAAGAAAAGCGCATATCTTTGCAAGGTGGTTATCATATATGACAACCATTAAGTTATAACTAATATTTTTATAAAATGAAGAAATTATTTGTATTAATGAGCTTTATTGCTCTTGGAATGGGTTCTGCGTTCGCTCAAAAAGGCGAAAAGGCAGTAGGTGTTAACCTTGGTTATGGAACAGAGATTAGCAATCTCGGTATCGGTGCTAAATTTCAGTATGGAATAACGGACGCTATTCGTACTGAGGCTGCTTTTAATTACTTTCTTAAAAAAGATGGTGCCACCATGTGGGATATTAATGTCAATGCGCATTATCTTTTCCCTGTCGCTGACAAATTTAATGTTTATCCTTTAGTGGGTTTGACTTATGCTAATTGTAAGGTTGGTGGCTGGTCTTATGAAGGCCTGACAGCAAAAGAAATCCAAGAGCTCATAGATGCAGGGATAATAGAAGATGCTTCCGAAATGACTGGATCATCTGGAAGTGAGGGGCGATTTGGAGTAAATTTAGGTGCTGGTGTTCAGTATGACCTTTCAAGTAAACTTGCCATAAACTTTGAAGTTAAATATCAGTTGATAAAAGATTTCAATCAAGCGGTTTTTGGAGTTGGAATTGCTTATAAATTTTAATTGACATGAAAACGTATCTATATTCTGTGCTCATAGCCTTATTTGCTGTATCTGTTTTTGTTGGCTGTTCTGACGATACAGATGATAATGCGAGTGGTAATGAAGATGGCGAATTGAAGATTAATGGTGAAACATATACTTGTAAAGCTGCTAATTTTACAGGAAATAGTATAACAAGTAGTGCTATTGATGATGTTGAGGAGAAAATTAGGAGTATAAAATTCATGAAAAGTCTTCATCGCAAAGGAGAAGAATCATTAATATTGGGAAACTATGATGTCCATTTTGAATTCTCACGAATAAATTTTGATGAGATTAGCAAAGGAGATGAGTTGACAATAATATCTGGACTTGTTTTTTCTTCTGATGAAGCCATTATTGACTATTTAGAAGGTACTGTTAAAAGTGGCAATATTACATTTGTAAGTTTATCGTCTGACCAAACTTTGGTTCGTTTATCATTTAATAATGTTCAACTGGAGGTTTATGATAGGGAAAATTCATCATCGGCAACCTTTGTGCTTGATGGTTCTGTTGCATACAGAAGGAATGATATAATGACGAAACCAGAATATCCTTATGCAGATATTAGTATAAATTCTCAAAAATCAGCGATGGAAGTTGCAGGATTATGGGCTATATCGCAGAAACCATACGAGGATAAACTTATAACTTCTGCATTTACTTTCAATGATGCTGGCAAAGATGTCGATTTCTATATACAACTAGGTAATAAATATGGAGATGATTTCAGTAGCCAGTTGCATAATATGGTTGGCATCAACCTTGCTAGTTCCCAGTATGCTACTATTATAGACCGATATAGGGATAATATGGCTAATGCTAGTAATTGCTATGTGAGTGGACAAATTCTCATAACAGAAATTCAAAAAGAATCGTTTCTGTTTATGTACCCCAATATAAGTTTTGACTTTCAAGATTTGGTTATTACTATTAATGCTAAGAAGTACACCATAAATGGAAAATCAAAGGTTGTATATGAGTATCATAACTATTATTAAAATAATCTTTTAGATTAAACTAACACATAAAAGAGTGTATCAAACAGTCTTATATTAGATTAAATTGATACACTCTTTATTGTAATACAAAACGCATGAACAATGCGTAATTTACGCACTATTTTTTAAGCCAGTTTCTAATAGTTCCTTCTGTAACTTCTAACCTTTTGGCAATGGAACGGTTACTCATTCCTTCACTGTGTAGTTGCATTACATATCTTTTCATGTTATCTTTAGAAGAGTTCCAAAATGCCTCATCTCTGGAATATTTCTCTTCTAATTGTTTTATTGTAGGAGTGACTTTCTTGTTATTAATAATATAATATACTTTCGTTTCCGTTTTGCACCCCTTTTCAAAAATGAACCAGGCATAATCTTTCATGTTTTTATTTTTAAATGTCTCGAAATCTCCATCTCTAGCTATATCTATTTTTCTTGTAAAGAGATAAACTCTAGCAGGAGGATTGTAATAAAATTTTATTAAGTACCAGAAGGGGAAAAGCATGGCGACTTTAAATTTAGTAATCTCCAGTGCTCTTTCTAACATAGGAATAGCGAGACGGTAAGGTGGATTGGTGACTATATCGGCATCCAAGCCAGAAAAGAAATCGTTATCTTTTAGAAAATCTAGACCTCCATTTCCATAACCATGAAAATTCTTATCGGATGAAATAACATGATAATTATGTAATTCTAATACTTTTGATATGTGCCCTTGACCGCAGCATGGTTCTAAAATGCAACTATAAAACTTCTCTCTCTCTAACAGCGCTTCTACAGCAGCTGGGCTTGTTGCGTACATATCTTCTTGATGACGATTCTCGTTACTTCTAACGGCTTTCTGTACTGGTAAACTCATTCTCTCTAATAATTAGTTGCCCAAAAATAACAAATAAATAGTTTCTATCAAAGATTGAATTGCATTTCTTTTTTTGAACACTATTTAAGCACAAATTGCGCAATATTAATATTGATTACTAGGCGTTTACCTTTACCGACATAGGTTTCCCAGGGGTGGTTGTTATAACCCCATAATGTCTGCCCAATTCAAAGTTTTTCCATCTTTTTCAAATTTGATGAGGCTGTCCAGTGTATCACGGAATAGTCTCAACAAGAATTTTCTATCAACCAAGGAATAGAACGAAAGTTCATGTCTGGTACGCTCCATGTAATCCTTTATCTCCTCATTATTAAGATGAACTTCTAGGCGGTATAACTTAGATGGATTAAAATAATGGTCGTCTATGTATTTCTTATCTGAACTATTGGTTATTTCCGCTTTCTTATCGTAAGCGATAAGACTACTCCCCCTGCTTTTATCTTTGATGGCTTTTTTCTGCTTAATATTAACAGTTAGGTATTTATCTCTATCCATATTGCCGCTAAAAGTATATGTGATTTCGGGGCGGTCTTGTTTACGGTTGGTGATTCTCTTGCCGTTCAACAAAGTAGTTATTTGTGAATTTCGGATAAGTCGTCGTATTTGTCGAGCTATATTTGTGGACATGTCAAGACACAAATCTAAAGCGGTTATATTATGTAATCCCAGCCCAAGATTACTTGCTATAAAATCCAGATAATATATTTCATCTGTATATAGTACCCTATTGGAAATACTAATCCACGCCTTACCGCATCCATTTATATGGAGATTACTTTCTTCTTTGTCAGAGTTGATTCCCAACCGTAGTTCGCCAAATAGCTTATCTTCCCCCAAATCATCATAGCGTATCTCATACACAAATTTGAAATGTCTACCCTCTATCCGTCGCAAATAAAAGTACATAAAGTCTATTTCTTCTCCTACTTCTTTGGCTTTAAGAAGGTCAATATTATATGGCTCTACGATTTCATAGCAGAGTCGCAAGGCGTCTAGATTAAAACCAAATATCTTATTCATTCTCATCATTTTTATTTTCGCTATTATTAGGTTTATCTGGCACTTGTTTCCAGTAGTTCTTAAGTCCAGTTGAGATTGATTGTGCATGTGTAGCACTTTTGGTCCTTCCTCTTAAAGATTGACTAATTTTCTGTCTGGTCGCATCAGACAATTGGCGATACTGCCTTTTGTAGTTGTTTTCCATTGTTTCAATTCTTATTTTATATATAAATATGTAGTTTGGTAAGAAAGTAAAGACTAATAAGTAGAATTCTACAGAAAATTGGCCAAAAAAATTTTATTCGCAGACCCGTTAGTCGAGATTAGCCACACCTACCAAAAGCTAGTATTCTAAGAGCCAAGATACGGTGCTGTTCTCTACCTGTCAGCTAGATAGAGAGCAAAAACTAATTCAATCTAATTTCAATATACTATTTACGGTACTTGCTTTTTCTATTAAAATGTCCTACCCTTGTCGATGCAATGGCTAGTGATTACGGTATTTTATCCCAATATTAGGGGCTTAGCTTTTTAGTGGTATCAATTCACGTAGTTCCCAAATCAAGTCCAAATCACGTAGAAACTGGTTCGAAAACAGAACGGCTAAGGGTACAAAAAAAGCCTCTTAATCATTTGATTTTGAGGTTTTTTTGTTTTGTTGGGTAGCCAAAGGGTAGCCGTTGTGTGTTAGTCAAAAGGCTGTTGCTTTTATCAATCTATTCTTTTTGTAATTCTTTAATGGTTTTCTCTTATTCCTGCATATTGGTTTTCTGTTTATGTTCGCCATGCTGTCCTTTTAGTGGATAGGGCATTAACTTCCTCTGCCCTTACTCTAGCATTATTCATGGCAGAAGTAAAAAGGAATCATTCTGATCAAAAATTAATGGTCAGTTGGGAAAAAATATTCAGGAGTATCCATCTTCCCCTTTAGCCTGCGATGAATAATGCAGGCTAAAATTGACTCTACGGTGGAAAGTATAGCTTATCTACAGTCCCTAAACAGAAGTAATAGCTCGAACTATATTTAGGCTAATGAAAAAGGATTTTATTTATATCTCCCTTCACTGCCATTCCCGTAAATGACCTGTTCTACTATCCAAGCCCACGTATTAGCCATAAGAATATCAAGGTTCGAAGTAACATTGCCGCTATTATTACTTATCTGATTTGTCATGAACAATTGGGAATCCCCATGAAAAACAATTCTGTCAGATTTATTGATACCGAAAAACATATAATCCGTATAGCCGGCCTTATTACTCACTATAAGGGGCGTAACAGAAGGAGAATACGATGGAAGGTATCCTGCAATATTATCAGCACGGCTAAATTGCGCGTTTTCAGCTACCCTACCGAATGGCCCGTTAAAGAACTCTTCATTTTCGGATGATTCTATTGCCCGCGCATACGATGAGGTTATGGTTGCTACGTCCGAAAATGCCCAAATCCCGTTGCTGGCAATTTGGGGCTTCTCTCTCAACTGTTTATTGCTTGATTCCGAGTCGGTTCCCACAATAAGAACACGGTAAGGATTAGCTTCTATCCATGCAATAAGAAGATCGGCTACGGCAGACGAGATATTTACTCCATGCGGGAGATATATCACATCTTGCGAACCAAAAATCCGATTGAGCACCGACAGGTTTTCACTGGCCGAAGTACCCACATAACCCACCGTATTAGGTATACGGGTAAAGGACGAACCGCCTATTCGGATAGTTCCATTGGTTCCGAACTGCTTATCAAGAATTTTCCTCATAGCCAATCCGCTTGCTCCCGGGTCTACCATGTCCACCCCAAGATCTCCTATGCCTTCCACCGTAAGAATATGCAGATAACGGTTTGAATACATAGCTGAATTATCCTGGCTTACAGCAATATCTACTTTCCACTGGCCGGCAGTAATCCGTAGAGTATCGGTAATAATATTACCCAAATGGTTATCTTTCCGAGTACGAAATACCAGATGTGTTACATGTTCCTTATCGGTTGCCTCGCGTACAATCCGCACATCAAAGGTGTCGTTACTGATAGCTCTATCATACTCAGACGTAGCATCACCTACGGGAACACCGTTTTTTAACCATTGAATCTGATAGATATAGGTAGATTCCACATCGATTCTGTGCTCACGGTTACGCACATAACGCAACGAAATCTCGCGGGAGGAAACTCCGAATCGATCGTCACCTAAATACATTTCCGACGAAAAATCCTCCCACGGTTGCACGTCTACGATAATCGATGACGACAGGTTGTCGGCTGCTTCTCCCGGTGTAGGCCACCCTTCACGCGAAACATTCTTTATCTTAAAAATGTATCTGTGATTACGCAGTACCTGCCCGAACGGATGCCCGGCAATACCCGAATTAAAATCGGCCCGGTAATATGTTACCGGGTTATCGGAACCACCGAAACGACCACCGATAACAATAGTAGTAGCCTCTTTTACTTTTTCGGTATTGGTTATCACTTCAGACGATTCAGGGAGGTAGAGTTGAACAATCGATTCCGCCCCTCCTGGAACCATCTTCATTACCGGTGCTTGTAATGCCGCCGCCTGTGTGGGAATAGACGGTTTGCTTACTTTAGGCGAAGAACCTCCCTCCAGTTGGTTGGGAATTAATTGTATTCGGTTGTTGCTTCTGAAAGCATACACTTCTTCCAGTATAAATTCAGGCGCATCGGGATTTAAGTTCTTTACAACATCTATCCGGGCAACCGATCGAAGGGCTGTAACAGGAAGCATATATGTTTCGGAACTATTTATCCCGTTGGATAAATACAGTTCTCCATACATGGGTAAACTACCTTGCAATCCCTCTGAAGTAAACAATTCGTTCAAAAGATCCCGTCCCTCCGCTTCTGTCATACCCGTTTCGGGTGCGTTATTAGTAAAAGCATCATTCGCGTTGGCCAGCATTATCAATTTCACAGGGACGTCAGTTGTCGCCAGCAGTACCTTAAACTGGGTTTGTCCAACGGAGGAGGCGATTTCTGTTGCATTTACATGGTAGCTGAATTTATACTCTTCATCCGATTTTTCGAATACCAGAATTTTCACCTCCGAGATATGGGTTTCGTTCGGGCTTTGTGCCCTCGCACCCGGCAATAAAGGTTGGGGGGTATTGATATTAAGCGTAACCAACGCTTCACCCGTCCCTGGATTTACTATACCGGGGTTTGTAAAATCAAGATTGCTGGTGCACGCAGAAAAAAGCAAGACAATCAGCAATAGCGTACCCCATAAATGAGACCGTTTCTCTGCTTTTAGTATATTTATTCGCTTTTTCATTGTTATATGTTTCACAGCTTTATTTTCCTTACCATTCCACTTCCTGGATAAGTTCGGCTTCCCAGTTGGCAACCTCTACTTCTACGTCCATCGATACCTCTTCGTTAGGAACGTTGGGATTTTCACTACTGTTACCGATTTTTTTAAGTGTTACGTTGAGCGTATAAATCTTATTTCGTGTAATCCATGTTCCGTCTGTAGTGCTGCTGCCAACACCTTGCTGCTGGTTAATATAAAAAGGGAAATATATCTCTTTACCTTTATAATTTCCGTACAGGTTGAGCAACGTAGCATTGTTGTTGGTATTATCGTTCGGGAATACATAGAAATACACTTCAGGATTCAACTTTGTTCCTGCCGAATATCCATTGGGCAAACTATAAAATTCATTCAGATAATCTACTTGTAAACTTTCAGAGCCCGCAGGTTGAACGCCACCTACATAATTGAAACCGCTTGATCTTACTACCCCCAGTGCATCGTACTTATCGCGCGCTTTCTGTATACTTACCCCTTTTAATTTGAAATCGTCAATTGACAATCCCCCATCAGGAGTTACCGTCAGCGATCCGAGCCTCACTTTCGAGGTAAGCCTGCGGACTGTTACCGGAACGTTCACTATTCCCTCTGTACTAAGGGTTATAGGATCTTCCGTTTTACCACTCATAAAAAGACCATCGGTTTGGAAATCCTTCGGAACCTGTGTACTAAGGTCGATCATAGTAGATGCTTTCTCAAAATCATCATAACTTATTATCGAAGGAAATCCTTGCGGCTGGTTTACAAGTACCACTACTTTTTTTTGAGAAGCAACGCCCAGACCCGAGATTTGTCCTTCAAGCCCATCGGTAAACGTCTCACGGGCTTCGAGTACACCCGTAGAGTTATTGAATACATACACTGTAAAAGTGTGTACCGTTTTTTCGTCGTCCGACGACGGATTACCGATAGCACGCGCAGATGTAGAGGCCCCCTCTCCTTTTATAGAAATCTGCATGGAAGCTTTTCTCTCACTCGGACTGGAACCATCCGATATTATTTCTTCCTTACTACATCTGGCAGCAAGGACACCAAAGGCTACAAACCCCATTAAAAGCACATTTTTCATCTTTTTCATTTTACTTTTCAGTTAAATTTTTTACAACCTCTACATCCTGGTGGATAAGCGTTTGCAAAGATAAAGATGCCATTCCCGTTCTTTTTATGTCTCGGGACCCGCGTTTTTATTGAGGAGCTACTTTTAGTTTTTCAGAGTTCATTCATTCAATATTCAGTCGTATCTTACCGGGCGGAATACCAAATTTTTGCTTGCAGAAGCTACTAAATGCCGAAACTGAAGAGAAATCATGTTTGTAGGCTAATTCCTTAATACTCAATGGCGAATTGTTTAAATCCTGAAACACGCGAGTAGCTTTCTGTTGGCTCATCCATTCCGAGGCCGAAGTACCGAATACCTTCTGAAACTGCTTTTTAAAACCCGACAAGCTGTAATTCGAAAGGTCGGCCAGTTCCTGTACCGTTTTAACGTTGCGGTAACTACGGTACATTAGATTCATAAACTGGGCATCCTTACCCAGCATAGGGCAAAAAAAGCTGGCAAGCTGTTCCTTGATGTAGTAGGCACGGAGCATGAAAAAGAGTTCCTTCATTTTTGTATTAAAATAATAGGTACAGTGCAAGCCGTCTTCCACACACTTTACAAACAACTCTATAAATTTATTGATGCGATCGTTCATATCCAGCATATAAAAATCACCGGAGTCACATTCAGTCTCTTTATGCAACCGTTCCAGCGACATGCATTCGCACAACTGTACCACATCGCGCAGGCGGCATATAATAAAATGTACGTCTTCGATAACTTCGGCTACAATGTGGCTGCCCGGAGGAAAAAGCATCATCTTTCCTTCCGTGATTTCTTTATTTACTAATTTTCCATACGATAATTTAAACCTTCCTTTAATAAGGAAGACTATTTCCGTATCTATAAGGTTACGCTCAAGAATGAACCCGGCCGGACGATTAAGTATTTCAAGCCGTGCATTCTGCTCTTTTTCATAATTATAACAGGAAAAATGTTCCTGCTGATATAATAACCGTGATTTTTTATTCATCTTCAATCTAGTCTATCTATATAACAAAAAACACCCCAAAAAGTTATAAACCGGCTGTTGACTCTTGACTGGCTGAAATAAAAAGGCTATGAATTATTCGTTTTGACACAGCTTCTCTCTGCTAATAAGATAAGAGATAAATTATTTCTTAAAAATCCAATACTTCTTATAAGAGAAGCTTTAATTTTATGTTTTAGAAAATCTGCTTATAGAAAAAACTCTTAAATTCTTTTGTGTTATATTGATTGTTCGTATATTTGCGAACAATATTCAAGATATGGAAGAAAAGAAAGACTATACAGCTATACAGGAACAGTTGGCGCGATTTGCAAAAGCGTTGGGACATCCCGCTCGAATTGCCATTATGCACTTTTTGGCAAAGCAAGAAAGTTGTTATTTTGGTGATATTCACGAAGAACTTCCCATTGCCAAAGCGACAGTATCTCAACATCTGAAAGAACTAAAAGATGCAGGACTTATACAAGGTGAAGTAGAAACGCCCAAGGTGAAATATTGTATCAATCGTGAAAACTGGAAGCTGGCTCGTGAACTCTTTAAGGAGTTCTTTGGCCAGAGTATATGTAAATCGGGGGAATGCTGTGAGTAGCAGCCCCTTTTTTTGAGATGGATGTTCGTTGTTTTGCGAATTGCGTTTAACTAAATAAGATAATAGAATTATGGAAATTAAAGTTTTAGGCACAGGTTGTGCAAGTTGTAAAGCATTGTATCAGACAGTAGAGCAAACGGTCAAAGAATTAGGTTTGACTGCTGAAATCATCAAAGAAGAAGATTTGATGAAGATAATGGAATATAATGTAATGACGCTTCCGGCTCTTGTTGTGGACGGGAAAGTAGTAGCAAAAGGAAAAATATCAGCACAAGAAATAAAAGCAATACTAACCAAATAAAAGATATAACGATGAAACGGTTTTTATTCTTTTCCCTAATTTGTTTGTTTTCTGTTTTAGGGATAGCGCAAACTCAAACGGATAAGTATGTGGAAGTTCTTTATTTCCATGGCAAACAGCGTTGTGTGACTTGTAAAGCTATTGAAAAGTACACTAAAGAGGTCGTTTATACAGATTTTGCAGAATTGGTAAAGAGTGGAAAAGTACGTTTTAAGGAAGTGGATATTTCCACTCCCGAAGGTGAAAAGGTGGCGAATAAGTATCGTGTGAGCTGGTCTTCTCTTTACGTAAATGGGTGGAAGAATGGCAAGGAAGAACGTAACGATATGACACAATTCAGTTTCCAGAATGCAAGAAATAAAACAGACCTGTTTAAGAAAGAGGTGAAAAAGAAAATAAATCAGCTACTTAAATAACCGCTTTATGGAACATTTACAAACCTTGCTGGATAACAGCGAAATACCTGTTATCACAGCATTTCTGCTGGGTTTGCTGACTGCTCTAAGCCCTTGCCCGTTGGCTACTAATATCACAGCTATCGGATTTATCAGTAAAGATATAGACAATCGTAAGCAAATCTTTAAGAACGGTATATTATACACACTAGGGCGTGTGTTGGCTTATTCTGTTTTGGGAGCAATACTTATAATGGTACTCCGAAAAGGTGCGGATATGTTTTCTATCCAAAAAGGAATTAGTCAGTGGGGAGAATTATTGCTTGCTCCTGCTTTAATTTTGATAGGGTTGTTTATGCTGTTTGGGGCTAGGTTCCATCTTCCCAAATTTGGCTTTTCTGTTACAGAAAAAACAGAGAAGATAAAGGGGGGCTGGGGTAGTTTATTATTGGGGATACTGTTTGCTATGGCATTTTGCCCTACCAGTGGATTATTCTATTTCGGTATGCTCATTCCCATGTCTGCTCTTGAAAGTGAAGGATATCTGCTACCTGTGCTTTTTGCTTTGGCAACGGGGCTTCCAGTTGCACTTGTTGCTTGGATTTTGGCTTATAGTGTTGCAGGGATAGGTAAGTTCTACAATAGAGTACAAACCTTTCAGAAGTGGTTTAATCGTATGGTAGCGATGCTGTTTATTTTGATAGGCGTTTATTATGGATTTCTTATTTTGTTCGTATAATTAAAGCAATAATTGGATATGATACAGAGATTTGCAGACTGGTTGGTATATGATATCTTTGGTTTGGATGCGTCCACAGCTTTAGGAGAAGCTATAAATTTTTTCTTCTATGATACGATAAAGATTTTGATACTGCTATTCTTTATCAGTGTGATAATGGGTATTATAAACGCTTATTTCCCGATAGAGCGTTTACGTAATTACTTAACTTCTCGCAAGTTATACGGGTTACAATATTTCTTTGCTGCTCTATTCGGAGCTATTACTCCATTTTGTTCCTGCTCATCCATACCTTTGTTTATTGGGTTTGTGAAAGGCGGCATTCCTTTGGGAGTTACTTTTGCTTACTTGATAACTTCTCCTTTGGTGAATGAAGTTGCTGTTGCGATGTTTATAGGAACTTTTGGGGTACGTATCACAGTCATATATGTGATTAGCGGCATTTTGTTGGGCATGATAGGTGGATTTATTTTAGGCAAAATGAAGCTAGAGCCTTATTTGAGTGACTGGGTGAAGCAGATACAGCAGCATTCGTCATCCGATTCGGATGCGTGGAAAAAAGAAAAGACTCCCTTTATCAAACGTTTACCGATAATCATTCAAGAGGCATGGGGTATCGTTAAAGGGGTACTTTTGTATATCATTATAGGTATCGGTATAGGGGCATTCATGCATGGTTATGTACCGGAAGGATTTTTCGAGCAATATATGTCTAAGAATAATTGGTTTGCTGTTCCTCTTTCCGTTGTTTTAGCTGTACCAATGTATGCCAATGCTGCCGGAATAGTTCCCATTATTGAAGTATTTGTGGCAAAAGGTATTCCTATTGGAACGGCCATTGCCTTCATGATGGCAGTTGTGGGTTTATCATTGCCCGAAGCTACATTGCTGAAGAAAGTAATGACCTGGAAGTTGATTGGAATTTTCTTCGGCTTGATAACGCTATTTATCATCATATTAGGTTACTTGTATAATGTTATCTTGTGATAAATATAGATAGAGCAGCAGAATTTGTCAGTATAAGTCAAATCAATCTGTAATAATGGTAAAAGTAACCGTAATATATCTATCAGCCATCCCGCCGACGTCCTGGAAAAACACAAAATCGTGTGTGACGCTTACGAATATATCGTCGGACTCGTCAAATACCTGAACGGGACGCGCGAGGGCAACGATACCCGTCTGCGCGAGACCGACGCCAAACTGGACGCTGTTATCAAAAGGCTGGAGATTCGGATGAAGACAGCCGGGGAACCGGCATTCCCGGTCCGTCCCAAGCGGCTCAAGGATGTCCCGGCATTCGTATTCAAAAACGTGTCGTTATACTGCTGCGGCGGGCGTACCGTTTTCTATTCTCCATAACATCCTGTAAATAGAATGCTTTTGCATCGGAGAGCAACTCAAATAATTCTTCTGCTACATCCTATTCCGTAACAAAATGCCGCAAATGTTGCTTCCCTTCAAAAAAAGAGAAGACTTTTTGATTTGTTCTTTCATGTAAATTTACTTGTTATGAATTTATATTTATCTATTTCAGTCGTTTCAGCAGCCACGCGATATTCTGTCCGAGATTCTTCATGTTGGCGACGCCTTCTTCGTCTTTCATGACTTCGCCGGGCAGACGTCCGTAAGCGATGTTCCAATAGGTGGAACCCGCAACATACATTTCTTTGTTGAGAAAGAAATGGTTGATGGTGTCGATGGTATTCATGGCTCCGGCTCTTCGGGCAACGGCTACCGCACCGCCTATTTTGTGCCGGAACATTCCCGGATTGGTATCGTTGACCACGCTGGCACGCTCGATGACTGCTTTTAACGTAGATGAAACGTCTGCCGAATAGCTCGAAGAACCGAGGATGATGGCATCTGCTTCGGTCATTTTCTTATAAAGCTCCTGAAAAATATCATTGCCGAACACACAATTTTTCTTTCCGGCACACCCGAAACAGGCTTTGCAGGGGCTTATCGTATGCCCTGCCAACTGTATGTGTTCCGTCTCGTAACCTTCCTTTTCCAGCTCGCCCAATACAAGATTCAGCATATCCGCCGTATTGCTATCCTTGCGTGAACTGCCATTGATTGCCAATACTTTCATTTTTCCGCGCCATCGAGAGGTCGAATACCCCTGCATTCATATCATTATTAAAATTCAGATTCATACTTTCAATCCAATTTGTAATTGTTTCTTCTGATTCGTTTCCGCTGAATCGCCGCCCTTGTTTCCATTCGGCTCCGGTCGCCAGACGATGCAGGTCGGTATCGCTCGATCCGATGCCGCTGGAGTGCGAAGTGCAAAACGGAATGATGGTCTTGCCCGTGAGATCATGGCTTTCGAGGAAGGTGAAAATGACTTTCGGAGCTTTGCCCCACCAGATGGGATAACCGATGAAAATCACATCGTAGCCGGCAAGGTTCTCGCATTTGCCCTTGATGGCAGGGCGTGCCGACGGGTCGTTTTGCTCTCGGTTGGCACGGGATGATGAATTGTTGTAATTCAAGTCCTCGGACGTGTAAGCCACTTCGGGCACGATGCGCCAAGTCGCTGCATCTGTAGCCTCGACAATCCGGTCGGCAATGCCTTTGGTCGCGTTCGTGCAGGAGAAATAGACCACCAATGCCTGTCCACCCGTAGGTTGCGGATCAGGGTTTGGATCGGGCTTCGGCTCCGGGTCGGGCGTGGGCGTAGGTTCTTCAGTCTTTACAGGTTCATCTGTAGGGCTGCAAGCATTGGTTGTCAATAGCAGCCCCGGTAAGAATATAGATAATAACCACATCTTCATTGTCTTGTTGTTATTTGAGATTGTTTTGAAAAAATGCTTCCATTTTGTCGAATGGAATGACGGCCAAATTGTCGTAAAGGTCAGTATGGCTTGCACCTGGAATAATCATCAGCTCCTTGTTGTCACCTTTCAACTTCTTGAACGCATCTTCGCCGAAGTAACGGGAGTGTGCCTTTTCGCCGTGAATGACAAGTACGGCATTTTCTATTTCGTCCGCACGGCTCATAAGCGGGAAATTGATAAACGGAATGGCCTCCGTTGCATTTCGTCCCTGATTGGAGTTTAGTGAGCGGGGATGATAGCCGCGCGAAGTCTTGTAATAGGCGTGGTAGTCCTTGAAGAACTGCGGAGCATCGGCAGGCAATTCATCGGGAACGCCACCACCCGGTTTCGGAGAACCGTTGCGGAAATCCTCGGTACGTTGTGTGGCAAGTGATTTACGGAGCGCATTGCGTGCTTCAGCATTGTCGTTCGCATCGAAATAACCGTTGGCATTTACGCGGCTCATGTCATACATCGTGGAGGCAACAGCCGCTTTGATACGCGGGTCGGCTGCCGCGGCATTGATGGCCAATCCACCCCAGCCGCAAATACCGATAATGCCGATCCGTTCTGAATCGACTTTGTCGTTGGTAGCAAGGAAATCGACCGCCGCCGAAAAATCCTCGGTATTGATGTCGGGTGATACCACGTAACGGGGTTCGCCGCCACTCTCTCCGGTGTAGGAAGGGTCAAAAGCGATAGTCAGAAAACCGCGCTCGGCCATTGTCTGTGCATAAAGCCCGGCGGCCTGCTCCTTGACAGCTCCGAAGGGGCCGCAGACGGCGATAGCGGGCAGTTTGCCGGTTGTATTCTTCGGTATATACATATCAGCCGCCAGCGTGATGCCATAACGGTTGGTAAATGTTACTTTACTGTGGTTTACTTTGTCGCTTTTGGGAAACGTCTTGTCCCACTCGTCGGTTAAATTCAGATTTTCCATATTCTTTTCGTTATTCAAATTATTTGTTCTTTTGCAAGCCGTTCCTGTGATAATCATAACACATATCACGAAGAACGCGGTTAATTTTCTATTCATAATCTGTAGTGTTTATTCTTCTTAATGTTTTTGCAGGCACACCTGCGACAATGGTATTGTCGGGCACATCTTTCGTTACTACAGCACCTGCTGCAATGATAGCGTTTTCGCCGACAGTAACTCCCGGCAGAATAATTGCACCTGCGCCAATCCATGCCTTGCGGCGGATAACCACTGGCTCGGTTTGCAGCGTATGGCGGATTTCGGGCTGTTCGGGATGTGCTTCCGTGAGGATTTTGGATTCTGGCCCGATGAATACACCGTCTTCGAGCGTGATGCCGCCTTGGTCCAGAAATGTGCAGCCGAAGTTGATGAATACCTCTTTGCCTACGCGTGTCGTTTTCCCGAAAGCCGTATAGAACGGCGGGAACATACGCACGGAGGCATCCAACGGCTGTCCCCAGATGCGTTCGAGCAATGCTCGCACTTCATCCGGCGAATGATAACCCGTGTTTAGTTCAGCAATGAGTCTTCGTGTGTTCTCTATCTCTTCGCACAAACGGGGAAAGTAGGAGTCTGTTTCCGAAATCCGCTTTCCGCTCCGCATTCTTTCTATAATGTCGTTGTTCATCGTCATGCCTCCTATTTAATCGTACTCATGTCGATTACATAGCGGAACTTGACTTTCCCGTCCTGAACATTGCGATATGCCTTGTCTATTTCGGAGGCATCGGCTTTGATGATTTCCACTTCGGGATAGATATTATGCTCCACCGAATAATCGAGCATCTCCTGCGTTTCTTTGATTCCGCCAATCAGCGAACCATAAACTTTGCGGTTGGCGGCTCCACCCATAGCTAAATCCGCTGCATTGATCATTGCAGTTTCCGGCAGTCCGACTATTGTCATTTCGCCTTTCCCGTATTTCAGCATTCGGGCATAAACAAGCGGACTGTATTCGGAAGGAATCGTGCTGATGATAAAATCGAAAGCGTTGCTGTGCCCTTTCATTTCTTCCGCTTTATTCACGTTCACGTAATGTTTCGCACCCATGCGGAAAGCATCGGCACGCTTCTCGTCGGTGATGTCGAAAACGGTAACATCTGCACCGAGAGCGACCAAATACTGCACGGCCATGTGTCCCAGACCGCCATACCCGGCAACCGCTACCTTATCGCCTTTCTTGACATTGCTGAAATGGATAGGCGACCAAGTCGTTACACCTGCACATAAAAGCGGAGCGACTCGCTTCAAGTCAGCGTTTGCAGGTATCTTGATAGCAAAGTCCTCGCTTACCACAATATTGTCGGAATAGCCGCCCATTGTCGGTTCATTGTCGTGGTAACGGTCAATGCTGTTGTAGGTGAATGTTGTACCATTCTCGCAAAACTGTTCTTTGTCCATCTCGCAGAACGTGCAATGTCCACAAGCATTTACCATGCAGCCCACACCGGCATAATCACCCGCCTTGAACTTCGTTACATTTTTGCCTACCTTCACCACCCGTCCGGCAATTTCATGTCCCGGCACCATCGGATATATGCCGTTAATCCCGTGTGCCGTATGTTCGTCCCATGCGGCGTGCAAGTCGCTGTGGCAAATGCCCGCATAAAGCGTTTCGATTAAAATGTCGTTATCGCCGATAGCATGACGGGTAAATTCGTAAGGATGGAAGGTGCCCGTAGCTGAAAAAACGGCAAATCCTTTTGCAGGAACACGTTCGGCTTGGTTTTGTGCGACGGCCGAAGCAAAGAAAGCCAAGGTCGTCATGGTTGTAATTACTATCCGTTTCATAAATTACTGATTTTGAATTGCTATTTTTTGTACGATGCAAAATTAGGACGTTCTGTCATGTGACACGGTACCTTTCTTACGGACAGAAGTACCCCGATTACGGTTTTTGTTGTAAGTGTTTCGATATGATAATCAATAAAGTACCCCGATTACGGATAAAAGTACCCTAATTACGTGTTTTATGATACGGGACTTTCATTATCGGGGAAAATATATTTCCTTTGTATTGTAATAAGGATATATACGTTATTGAAAGAAAAGCATTTGAATTATGGATCATACTGCGGATATAATAAAGGCGGACACTATTGAACAATATAATCGGTTTTTCGGGTTCGAGACGCGCCATCCGTTGGTTGGCATCGTGCATTTCGACGGCTCCGTGCCGCAACCGACACATCGGATGACATTGGGGTTTTATGCGTTGTTTCTCAAAAAAACAACCGGGTGCATTATCAACTATGGAAAAACGGTCTATGATTTCGATGACGAAACTGTCGTAAGTTTTGCTCCGGGGCAGACGGTAGGCATTCACCGATTGGAAGACGGCCCCGCACCGGAAGCCGTCGGATTGTTGTTCCATCCTGATTTCCTGCACCGTACTTCGCTGGGGCAGAAGATGAAGCAATATTCCTTTTTCTCCTACGCTTCCAACGAGGCATTGCATCTTTCAACAGAGGAACGCATCATCCTGCAAGATTATATGGAGAAGATTGTACGCGAATTGCAGCATCCCATCGACAAGTTCTCCAAGTCGCTGATCGTTTCCAACATCGAAGTGTTGCTTAATTACTGTATGCGTTTCTACGAACGGCAGTTCATCACGCGCGAGGACATGAATCACGATGCGTTGGCACGTTTCGAGAGACTGTTAGATGATTACCTCTATTCAGGAACAGCAGCGAGTATAGGAATTCCCACCGTGAAATATTTTGCGGACAAAATTTGTCTTTCGCCTAACTATTTCGGGGATCTGGTAAAGCAGGAAACAGGAAAGACGGCGCAAGAGTATATCCAACTGAAGATGATTGCCATCGCTAAAGAGCGGATGCTCGATCCGGCAGGTACGATTAAGCAGATTGCCGAATCGCTGGGCTTCCAACATCCGCAGCATTTTCTACGTTTTTTCAAAAGGCAAGTAGGATGTACACCTAAAGAGTATCGGACACAAAATATAGGGATTTCGTAATAAAAGTATCCCTCCTTTGAGGAGATTCGCTTATATATCGCATCAATGAATGTAGGGTACAGTCTGCCAGGAAGGATAAAGGTATGCCATTTCATCCTTGTGCCTCGGTTGGCTTTATTGAACATGATGGATTTGCACGTGTCATAGATGAAAGAATCGTAACCGAGATGATTAGCTGTTATTCCAATGTTACCGATCAGGGATGTGCCTGTTGCTGGAAATTTGCATTAAGATAGTCATAGCCTTAGTTCTGTGCCAGCCGATAATCACCGGGGGCTATTCCTGTTATCTTCTTGAAGATACGGCTGAAATATTGCACATTGGGATAGCCCAACTTTCTTGCTACTGCACCGACTGTATTGCCTTGTTCCAATAGCATCGTTTTGGAGGCTTCCAATCGTTTGAACTGGAAGTACTCATGGATACTTTGTCCCGTCTCGAAGTATAATAAATCACTGAAATAGTGGGAGGACAGATGGAGTTTGCCGGCGCAGTATTCAGTCGAAGGTAGCACTCCCTGCTTCAACTTCCCGGATTGGATGTACTCATCCAGCAGTATGTTAGTCTGGCGGACGATGGACTTATTGGCCTCACAGCGTGTAATGAACTGACGTTCGTAGAAACGGGTGCAATAATCAAGCAAGAGCTCGATATGTCTTGAAATCAGTGTTTTGCTATGGCAGTCTATGGCGTGTTCCAGTTCATCCCCGATATTGTGCAGACAGTCTATGATTTTACTTTTCTCACGCAAGGACAAGTGCAGAGCTTCATCCGGTTTGTAGAAGAAGAATGTATACTCATCAATATGTCCACCCAGTGAAGTGCAGCAGAGCAAGTCCGGATGAAATGCAAGCAGCCAACCTTTCCGACGGAGCAATTCACTATGGTCTATTTGGATGGACTCGCCCGGGGTTAGGAACAAGAGCGATGCATTGGAGTAATCGTAATACTTGCGGCCATACAGGAAGTCTTCCACATCCCCTTCGAGCATGATGACAGTGTAGAAATCGAACTTAATGGTACATTGTTCCAGATTGGCTTGCGACAAGTCAATGACACTGACAAGAGGATGAAGTGTTCTGTAGCCCAGACAGCAATTACACTCATGTACTGTCTCTATGTTCAATAGGTTCTCTTTCATATCATACATTCATCTTCTTGTACTCATTGGGCGAACAACCCACCGTCTTCTTAAACAGACGCGAGAAATGCTGTGCATACTGGAATCCCAGTCCATAGGCTATTTCGGAAACAGTCTGGTTGGTATTTACAATCCGGTCCTTGGCAAGGCTGATAAGCTTGGATAATATATACTGCTGTGCTGTCTGTCCGGTTTCCTTTTTAATGAGGTCACCGAAGTAGTTGGGAGATAGAAAGACCTTGTCCGCAAAGTATTTGACGGTGGGATAACCTTTGTCCTCTGCATTCTCACCTTGAAAATAATCGTCCAGCAGGTTCTCGAACTGCACAAGAATGTCTTTGTTTACCTTACTGCGGGTATTGAACTGCCGTTCGTAGAAGCGCATACAATAATCAAGTAACAGCTCAATGTTCTTGGCTATCAATGTTTTGCTGTGCTTGTCTATGGCATGGCTCAGTTCTATGCGGACTTTATCGAGGCAGTCGATGATGATTTGTCTTTCCTCTTCGGAGACGTGGAGCGCCTCATTCACTTCATAAGAAAAGAAAGAGTACTGCTTGATGTGCTCTCCCAGCGATGTGCCCCGTATCAGATCGGGATGGAAAACAATACCTATTGAAGAGGGACGGGCGTCTTCCTTCAACTCAATCCCTATTACTTGCCCGGGGGCGAAACTGACAATTGTCCCTTCCTGATAATCGTATAGCTTCTTCCCATATTTCAGGTCACCACACCGTGTATGCTTCAGGAAAAGCGAATAAACGCCCATATTCATACGGACATGGTTGGGAAAGGTCGTTGCTTTGGTCAAGTCTACTACTCCAACCAGTGGGTGCATGGTTTCCAGTCCGTACAGCTTATTGTACTGGTCTATTGTGTCAATCTTTACTATTTCATCCATACTTATTGTGTGTTTAAATGATTTTGTTACAGCCTATATTATGCTTTTCAAACTGTAGCAAAGATAATGATAAAAGGTATACAATGCTAATGATTCTCATGTAAGTAATATATCTATACGCTTTAGAAGGCGGTCATGAGATACGTATGTAACAGGTCATGAGATACGTATGTCATGGGTAGTGACATACTGTATGTCATGGGTGGTGAGATACGTATGTCATGGCTGGTGACATAGGTATGTTACTACCGGCTATCTGCTGACCCCTTCTACAGATATCTACAGACGGGGATGGCACTTTTGAATTGACATCTTCAAGTATAAGAAACATGTTTTTATAGCATGCGAAAACTTTATACATTTATAGATGTAAACGTTATTTCAGTTTGTTGTATTCTTCATCCGTTACCTGCTCCAGCCATTCCGCACTTGCCCCTTCGGCAGGTACCCCGATGGCAATATGCTGAAACCAACTGTTGGCTGCGGCACCGTGCCAATGTTTCACTTCGGTAGGAATGTCCACTACATCACCGGGATGCAGTTCTTGTGCCTGTTTACCCCATTCCTGATACCAGCCTCTACCGCCTATACAGATAAGAATCTGCCCGCCACGGTGATGGATGTGCCAGTTATTACGGCAACGCGGTTCAAAGGTGACATTAGATACGGGCAGCCTGCCTTCACCATTTGCCAGTTCAGCCAGATAACTGTTTCCGATGAAATATTTGGCGTATGCCGCATTTGGTTCACCTTTCGGAAATATGCAGTTTTCTATGGGGGCGCCTTCTGCGAATGTCTCGCCATAAACTTCTGCGATAGCTTTCTTTGCGCGATAAGCTTCGGTCTCGCCTACTTTTTGCAGAAGTACGCCGGGAATAGAATGTATTTCCGCATCCGTCAGTCCCATGTTCTTTGCTCCACGCACGTGTGCTTTCAGTTGAGGCTCCACATCTTTGATGCCGGATAGGGCACTGACTGTTACCAGTTCACGTTCAGGGAACGTCAGGTTATTGCGTGCGAAGATATCGCCGAAGAGATGTGCTTTCAGGTAATAGTCGGTGGCAGGGGCGAAGGTATAGTCGAAAGCGCCGCCGCTGAGTCGAGTCTGCACGGCCGTACCTTCTTTCAAGGCATCGAAATCTTCGGGCAGGGCATCGGCGTCTTTACCTTCTTCGTCTATGATGCCTTTTGCCTTGCGTTCGGCCAGTACTTGCTGAAGTACCCCTAAACTATTGAGGCTACGGGGAAAGCCGGTATAAGCATAGAGTTGCGAGAGCATTTCTTTAATTTCATTGATTGTCAGACCTTCATCCAAGCCTGTATGGATGGCTGTGGAGAGATTCTCTAAATCACCTTTTGCCTCCAGGCATGTGATGGCAACGATGTGCTGTTGCCGTTGATTTAATACATTTTCCATATTCTGTTGTGCGTTAATGGGATGACAGGCGGCTACGGTTAATAATGCTGCTGCCATCAGTTTATTTATTGTTCTCATACAAATTGTTTTAAGTGCCGAGATACCTTAGTTACTGCGACAAAGATACGCCCGATTCGGTGAATGGCTTGTGTACGAATTACGGATTATTCTACCATTATTACTGTTTGGAGGTATCTGTCTCGCCAATAGTTTATCGAGAAAGAAATAAGTAGTATATCTGTAATTCGGGTACTATTATCCGTAATCCATCTACAAAGTATCTTCTTGTAACGACGTACTTTTGCAACATGAAGATTAACCAATTAAATAATATATAATTATGAGCAAGAAAGTACTTATACTATCATCCAGTCCGCGACGTGGAGGAAACTCCGATACACTTTGCGATGAATTTATGCGTGGAGCAGTTGAAACCGGAAATGAAGTGGAGAAGGTTTTTCTAAAGGACAAAACTGTCAACTATTGTACGGGATGCAGTGTATGCAGTCAATACAAGAAACCCTGTCCTCAAAAGGACGATGCTGCAGAAATTATCAGCAAGATGCTGGCTGCCGATGTCATTGTCCTCGGAACACCTGTTTATTTCTATGCGATGAGTGCACAACTGAAAACAATGCTCGACCGTTGTTGTGGTCCCTATGCGGAAATGGCAAACAAAGAATTCTATTTCCTTGCTGCTGCTGCCGAAGGAGAAGAGGGACGTCTCCTTTTGGAGCACGTCTTCGATAATCTGATGGGCTTCATTGATTGTCTGGAGAATCCGGTAGTCCGAGGAAAGGTACTTGCAACCGGAGTGTGGCACGCAGGTGAGATAAAAGGTAATCCTGCCTTGCAGGAAGCATACGAGATGGGAAAGCAAATATGATAGAAATCTCCCGCAAGTCTTTCCGTTAATCAAATAAAAACATAAAATTATGGATACAGTAAAATTGAGTAATGGCATCGAAATGCCGATATTGGGTTATGGTGTTTATCAGGTAACACCTGAAGAGTGTGAACGTTGCGTAGCAGATGCCTTGAGTGTGGGTTACCGTTCTATTGATACCGCACAGGCTTATTATAATGAGGAAGGTGTAGGCCGTGCCGTGAAGAAAAGTGGCATTGCCCGTGAGGATATTTTCATCACCACCAAAGTATGGATTTCCAATGCCGGTTATGAACGGGCAAAAGCATCCATCGATGAATCCTTGCGCAAACTGCAAAGCGACTATGTGGATTTACTGCTGATTCACCAGCCCTTCAACGACTACTACGGCACTTATCATGCCATGGAGGAAGCCTACAAGGCTGGCAAGGCACGTGCCATTGGTGTGAGCAATTTCTATCCCGACCGTTTTGTGGATTTGGCGGAGTGCTGTGAGATCAAACCGATGGTGAACCAAGTGGAAACACACGTATTCAACCAACAGGTAGAACCGCAGAAAATTATGGAACGTTACGGCACGCACATTATGTCGTGGGGACCGTTTGCCGAGGGACGAAATGATTTCTTTACGAATGCTACTCTGAAAACAATCGGTGAAAAATATGGCAAGTCGGTAGCGCAGACTGCATTACGTTTCCTTATCCAACGAGGCGTGATTGTTATTCCGAAGTCCACTCGCAAAGAACGAATGATTGAGAACTTCAATGTATTCGACTTTGCTTTGACGGATGAAGATATGCAGGGAATAGCCGGACTTGATCAGGGAAAAAGTCTGTTCTTCTCGCATTATGATCCGGAAATGGTGAAATGGTTGATTGGATTGTGAAACATCTGAAAACAAAGTACATGATGAATATTATAAAGACAATTATTGCAACCGCACTGTCAGCTATAGCCACTACAGCCGTTGCACAAGTAAGTAAAACAACAGAAGAGAATATGGAAAAGTTGGAATTGACACAGGAGTGGGACAAGACATTCCCGCAAAGCGACAAAGTGTCGCATAGTAAAGTAACCTTCCGCAACCGTTATGGCATCACGCTTGCCGCAGATATGTATGTTCCCAAGGATGCCGGAGGGAAACTTGCAGCCATTGCAGTGAGCGGTCCGTTCGGTGCCGTGAAAGAACAGTCGTCAGGACTTTATGCACAAACGCTTGCCGAACGCGGCTTCCTGACCATCGCTTTCGACCCCTCGTTTACCGGCGAGAGCGGAGGGCAGCCTCGCAACATAGCCTCGCCTGACCTCAACACGGAAGACTTCAGTGCCGCTGTGGACTATCTTGCGACACGCAATGATGTGGATGCAGAACGTATCGGTATACTTGGCATTTGCGGATGGGGCGGCTTTGCCATCAATGCTGCTGCCAATGATACACGCATAAAAGCTACCATAGCATCTACGATGTATGACATCAGCCGATGCACCGCCAATGGTTATTATGATAAGGTGACAGCCGATGAACGATACAAGATGCGTCAGCAGCTGAATGCCCAGCGCACCATTGATGTCAAGAACGGCACTTATCAGCGCAATGTCATGAACCCCCTGCCTGCCGATGATGCCCCGCAATTTATGAAAGACTATTACGATTATTACAAGACAAAGCGTGGTTATCACCCCCGTTCCATCAACTCAGGTCAGGGCTGGAACATGACATCAACTTTGGCATTCCTTAACGCTCCCATCCTTGCTTACAGTGATGAGATACGCAGCGCTGTAATGATCATCCATGGTGAGAAAGCACATTCGCGTTATATGGGTGAAGATGCTTTCAAAAAGCTGAAAGGTGACAACAAGCATTTGCTTATCATCCCCGGTGCAGTCCATACCGACCTTTATGACAAGACAGACATCATTCCTTTTGACAAGATTGAACAGTTTTATAAGGAATATCTAAAGTAGAATTATTGGTTTGTCTTTTTTGTTTCGTTTATCACCTCTTCGCAAATCGGCATATCCATACCTTTATACACTACTACAATCTTGTGCAGTTGGGTACTGCCGATTGCTTTTTTTACTGTCTCCGTATCCGCATAGCGGTTAGCTTGGGCAATGGCTTCTTGCCGAAGCTCTTCCACACGACTTTCGGGGTCTTTGTACTTGGCATACTTCAGTTCCACGATGTAACTGTGCTTCATGTCGGAGTAAATCTCCAGCATTGGGCAGAGGAAGATATCAACATAGCCCGCCTGCGTGTCCTGTTCGGAGACGGGGCGATAGAAGCGGTTTTGCGCTGTCATAGCAAGAGTGAAGCCGTGGACGAAGTACTCACCCTTCTGCTTGTCGCGCTGCGAGGCATAGCGTTTCAGGCAGTCGGCGATGTAGCCGAAGTAAGTTTGCCAGTCGCCATCATAGGCTAAGGCGCTGGCAAGTTCGTTCTTCTCGTAACTGCTGAAACTGAGTTCGGCATCATTGTAAGTGTTCAGCAGATAAGTGTAGAGTTGTTCCTGTACTACTATATTGGGGATAGTGAGTTTGGTTTTTCCTTTATACATTCCGCTGATGGTGAGCATGCCAAAGTAGTAGAGCAGACTGACGAAGTTGTCGGGATTGGTGATGCTCACGGCAGGGAAGCCTGTTTTCAGTTCTCCGGTGATGAAGCCTTGACTCACGAGGGTCTGGATGATGGAGGCGTCGTGGGCAAACTCCTTGTCCTTGCGGATGAGCATGCGCAACTTTTCATAGTCGATGCGGATATTGCTTTCCACCATTTCTTTCGGTGCCCGACCGCTTTGGATGTAGTTCTTCACGAAATAGAGCACCATGTTGGAGTTGTACATTGTGGTGCCGCCGTAGCATTCCTCGGCAAAGCAATAGTTGTCGTACCAGGGCTTCATCATCTCTATCAACTCGTCCACGGTATGGTGGAAGGGGCTGTTCGTCGAATAATAGGTCAGCATTTCACGTACTTCTTCCTCGGTGAAGCCTACCATCTCGTTGAATTCCGGTGAGAGTGAATAGTTGGTTCCGATATTGAATCCGCTGGTGAGGTCGTCCATCGTCACGGGACTTACTCCGGTGATGAAGCAACGCTTGATGCTGGAGTAGGTGCCGGCCTTCACTTTATTGAAGAAGTTGCGCAGGTAGCCTTCGCCATGCGTCTCGCCGGTGTAGCGGTTCAGGCTTTCGGGACTGGAGAGGATGGTGTTGGTAAAGTGGTCGTACTCGTCGATGAAGAGGTACATCTTTTGTTCGGCGCGGGCACACGCTTGGTAGAGGTACTCAAACTGGGCTACGGCTCCGCTCCTGGTGTGTAGTTCTTCCCAGGTTTCCGGGGGCAGGAGGTCGGCATATCTCTTGCAAAAGTCCTCGAACATGGTACCACAATGTGCATCCAGTCCCTTGCGATAATCGTTCAGTTCGCCGCTGATGCCGGAGAAGTTGAGATAGAGTACCAGATAGCTGTTTCGCTCCGGTGTGGGATGTTGGCCGATGTAAAGGCTGCTGAAGAGGGCATCGAACTTGTCGCGGGCGTACAAGTCATAATAGTGTTGCAGCATACTCACCGTCAGGCTCTTGCCAAAGCGACGGGGACGGATAAAGAAAAAGAACTTGTCCGCTTCTTCTATTAGGGAGATAAACCGGGTTTTGTCCACATAATAACAGTTCTCGAGGCGGATGTCCTCGAAGTTCATCATCCCGTAGGGGATTCTTCTCCGTTTCGGTGCTATGTACTCTTCCATCACTAATGCTTTTTAGGAGTTTACTTTGAATGCAAACAAAGGTACGCCCTTTCTGTTATTTCTCCAAGCAATGATTCTTTCTTTTTTGTTCCGCGCTTCATTCCTACTATTTGAGATATTCAATGCTTCTTTGCAATTGTATCAGAAACAGTAATATGGGTACAAATAACCGTAATTTATCTATAGCCGATAATCACAAGGTTTGGTACTTTTGAAGAAAGAAATAGCAATACATATAGATTTAAAAAGAGTAGTATGAAAGAAGTAATGATTTTAACAGGTGCCGGTCAGATTGGCATGGCCATTGCCCGCCGGATGGGATATGGAAAGAAAATCGTGATTGGCGACAAGCAGCTGAAAAATGCTGAAGCCATCGCAAAAGTTATGAATGAGGCAGGCTTTGATGCAACTCCTATAGAAATGGACCTTTCGTCCAGGGAGTCTATTAGAAGCATGATTGCCGAAGCACAGAGCTACGGTGAAATCTCGATGCTGATAAATGCCGCAGGCGTTTCTCCCAGTCAAGCGTCGGTAGAAACCATTTTGAAAGTAGATTTGTACGGTACAGCCGTATTGCTGGAAGAAGTGGGTAAAGTAATAAAGGAAGGTGGTGCAGGAGTCACTATCTCCAGTCAGTCCGGGCATCGCATGCCGGCTTTAGCTCCGAAGGTAGATGAACTACTGGCCCTCACTCCGACAGAAGAACTTCTGAAACTCGAAGCCTTGCAGCCGGGAAAAATGAAAGACACACTGCACGCCTATCAGATGGCGAAACGCTGCAATGTGAAACGCATAATGGCAGAAGCAGTGAAGTGGGGGCAAAGAGGGGCGCGGCTCAATTCCATTTCTCCGGGAATCATCGTAACTCCGCTGGCGTTGGATGAATTCAACGGACCGAGAGGAGACTTTTATAAGAATATGTTTGCTCAGTGCCCTGCTCACCGTCCGGGAACAGCAGATGAAGTAGCCAATGTGGCGGAACTGTTAATGAGTGACAAAGGTGCATTCATTACAGGTGCCGACTTCCTGATAGATGGTGGTGCTACAGCCTCTTACTTTTACGGCCCACTAAAACCTGGAAAATAATATGAAAAAGAAGTTACTCACATTAACATTCGTGCTCTCATGCTTCTTGCCCGTTTGGGCACAGAACGCCTCGAATCTTAATACAGAAAAGAATATGAACAGATTATTGGATGATACGAAAGATAACATCGTCCGCCTTTCCAAAATAACGGTAGACCCTGCGCAACTGGATGCATACAATGCCTTTCTGAAGGAGGAAATCGAAGCTTCGATGCGCCTGGAATCCGGTGTGTTTATGCTGTACGCTATATCAGAGAAAGCACATCCGAACAAAGTGACGATTCTTGAAATCTATGCCAACCGGGAGGCATACGAAAGCCATATCCGGACTCCTCATTTCCAGAAGTACAAGCAAGGGACGTTGAAGATGGTGCGGGAGTTAGAACTGGTGGACAGCAATCCGCTTATTCCCGGATTAATAAAAGGAAGTTGGTAATTGTTTATGAAAAAGATTACGGCAGCGGATAATCGTATACTGAGATAGGGTCATCTGTACTGCAGTCGTATGTAACCTGTGAAGACTACGGTGCATTTACCTACCTGCTCCCTACCTAATAATAAGGAGTAGGTAAGGAGTAGGTAGGGAGTAGGTAGGGAGTAGGTAAGGAGAAGCTATGAAAAAGGATTTTTGCATTGAAATGCATTTTTCCTGGGAAAAAGCTGTGCTCGCATTGTTTTTTCATTAAATTTGCAACAATTAGAGGGGCCTATCTGTTTAATTTATAAATATTTATCTGTTATGCTAAGTTGCAAGACCCAATCATTCTCTTTTAGATATATTCGGATGTTTATGATATTTTTATTTATCAGTGTCCCTGAAAAGACTGTTTATCTTGATTTATCACCTGGCTTCATCCCCCCGAATATCACTTCTATTCTTATTTTTCTGGGCATCTCATGTGTTTTTTTATTGCTTTTCTCCATGTACAGACGTATGAAGAGATTGAGGGAGAAAGAACGGGAAGAACAATTGCAGCTATTGGAGAATCTTTTTGATTATCTTCCTATTGCAGCAAAAGTAAAGGACGTAAATAACGATATGCGTTATACCATTTGGAATAAGAAGGCTGAAGAACTCTTTGAATGCTCCGGTAAGGAAGCTATCGGGAAAACTGATTTTGAGGTGATGCCTAATGCGGCGAAGCTGATAAGGGGAGAGGACGAGGAGCTGGTTAGAACCGGTATTTCTCAATCGGGCATAAGGCGTTTCTTCACGAATAAGAACGAAGAACGGTTCACCTTCCAGAACAATAACCTTATGACCTTCTCCGATGGCCGCAAGTGGATTGTCTATACTGCTTGGGATATTACCGACCTGAAAATTATGGAGCGTAACTTGCGCCTGGCCAAGGAGGAGGCTGAAGAATCTAACCGGATAAAATCTGCTTTTCTGGCTAATATGAGCCATGAAATTCGTACCCCGCTCAATGCCATAGTCGGCTTTTCAAGTATATTGGCTACTGACCTTACCGAAGAGGAAAAGACGGAATATCTTAATATCATAGAGCAAAATAATGAGCTGCTACTACAACTCATTAATGATATATTGGATTTGTCTAAAATAGAAGCCGGTACACTGGAATATGTTTATGCCAATATAGATATCAATAAGATGCTGTCCGAGATAGAACAAACTACCCGGCTCCGGCTGACCAACCAGAATATTGTTTTGCGTACTGTCATGCCGATGTCCGAGTGCCTGCTATATACCGACCAAAGAAGAATTACGCAGGTTATAAGTAACTTTATCAGCAATGCCCTGAAGTTTACTACTGAGGGCAGTATTACTGTGGGGTACGATATGCCGGAAAATGGTTATGTGCGTTTTTACGTTGCAGATACGGGTACGGGCATACCGCCTGAGAATATAAAGAAAATTTTCAATCGTTTTGTGAAGCTCGATTCCTTTAAACAGGGAACCGGTTTGGGGCTGGCCATTTCGCAGAATATAATAAAGGAGCTCAAAGGTGAGATTGGAGTAGAGTCGGAGTTAGGTAAAGGATCCATCTTTTGGTTTACTTTGCCTTATCAGAAGATGGATGCACATCTTGCTATCATTGCATAATAAGGTTACTGAATAATAAAGCACCTTATACCTAATTGACCGGCATAAAGTGCTTTGAATTAATCTCTGTGTTCTAATCTAAAATCGGAACATCAATCGTCTGGCTCTCTTCGTTCCAGTTATCAATGGTGAAATCACCGGAGGATTCTTCGGAGAAGATATCTCCCAAAGTCAGGGTTAGGGTCAGCTTGGAGTTTGCTTCCATAGGCGCATTCAATGCCTGCTTGAAACTCTTTTTGGTCCCATTCTTCAGAATGATGGTCATCTGGAATTCCGGTTTGCCGAAGGAGGGGAAGAGCATGACGGTTGCGTTGCTCATCTGTGTGCCGTCTACAGAGCGTATCAGAGGGAAGGCAACCGTAACCGAACCGCCTTGGGGAGAACCGGTGTAGAAGTTCAGCTCTTGGGCAATGTTGGTGACGCGTACTATCGTGCTGTCGATGCTGGAACTGAGAATACCGTTATCCTTATTCTTGATAATTACCTTTATACCGGCAACTACACGTTTTAGGGCTGCTTGCAGGTTCTCGGTTCCGATTTTGGCAGGCTGTGCGGCATATACCAGATCGAATACCGGATAGTAGGTCGTATCGGACGGCATTTTAAGCATGCTGAAGTGTTGTTTGGACATGTCTCCACCGATGACATATACCGGCTCCATTACAGTGGGATGGGCATACGTCGGTTCTTCGTATTTGGGAGTGCCCCAATAAATCATGTTATAGTTACCTGCCGGTAGCGACAGTTCCCGGTTGATGGCATCGTTATAGAAAGTTCCGTCTTTTACGTGGTAGTAACCGTAAAGAGGGGTGAGTTTGCGGTTTACGTAATTACCGAAGTAAATCGAAGTGCCCGCCTTGCAGGGAGTGATGGTCAATATACCGGTCAGCGGGCTTTGGCCACTTGCGGTGGCTATGTCCATCTGAAGTTTCGGAGATATCAGGTTATCATCTTCCACCACTTTGGGGGGATTGTCGTCAGCGCAACTTGCCATGAAGGCGGCAAGTGCTGCAAATACTACTAATTTCTTCATTTTGTTTAAGCTTTAGGTTATTTTCTTTGGAGAACAGTTTTAAGATAAAATGGTTCTTGGCGGTGAGTAGAATACATCTGATTACCCCTTTTCAGGGTATGCCATAGAGGGTATAAAAACAAATTATACCTTTTTTAGTAACATTTTAGAGGTCGGAATTAACCAATCTATATCTTCTTCGTAACAATATCTCGTCACTCTTTCCGCTCTCTACCGTACATTTGCAATAGATTTCTTTGCATACAAAATAAAGAACGCAATAAATCTTTGATATTAACCATTAAACAATGTACGATGAGAAAAACATTCTTGGAAAAGTGCATAAATCTGCATTTATGCCGCGTTGCATTGGTACTATTACTTCTGGTACCTGCAATCAGTAGCCTTCAGGCTAATCCTTCTCAAAACAAAACCGTTACGGGAGTTGTAACATCCGGTACAGACAATGAGCCGTTGATCGGTGTCAGTGTCCAGGTAAAAGAGACTGCGACCGGTGGTATTACCGACATCGACGGTAAGTTCTCTGTTACTGCTCAGACAGGGCAAACGCTGGTATTCTCTTATATCGGCTACGTTACTCAGGAAATCAAGGTAGGTGCTTCATCCGTCATCAATGTAGTCTTGAAAGAAGATTCGGAAATGCTGGACGAAGTTGTTGTAGTAGGTTATGGTGTCCAGAAGAAGAAACTGGTGACCGGCGCTACGGTTCAGGTAAAAGGTGACAATATCGCCAAACTGAACACCAACAACCCCTTACAGGCCATGCAGGGACAGACACCGGGTGTGAACATCGCTTCTACTTCCGGTCAGCCGGGTGCTGATATGAAGGTGACGATTCGTGGTTTGGGTACCGTAGGCAACTCACAACCTTTATACCTTATTGATGGTGTGGGTGGTGATATCTCTACCTTGAATCCTGCTGATATCGAAAGCATCGACGTATTGAAAGATGCTGCTTCTGCTGCTATCTACGGTGCACAGGCTGCCAATGGTGTAGTGCTGATTACGACGAAATCGGGTAAAGAAGGCAAAGCGGTTGTTTCTTTCGATGCTTATTATGGTATTCAGAGTGTTGCCCGCAAGGCAAATATGCTGAATGCAGAGCAGTATATGACTATCATGGACGAGCAGGCACTGAACAGTGGCGCTGCTGCTTACGACTGGGCAAGCATGAAGTCTATCCGTGATGCCAACGGAAACATCTACGATACGGATTGGGTGGACGCCATGTTCAAGGACAATGCCAAGACTGAAAGCTATACGCTCGGTATCACCGGTGGTTCGGCTACTTCTACTTATGCACTTTCGCTGGGATATATGAATCAGGAAGGTGTTGTGGGTGGTGCAGATGTCTCCAACTACCAGCGCTACAATTTCCGTATCAATTCGGAGCACAAACTGTTCAAGGATCTGTTGAAAGTAGGTGAGCAGGTTAGCTTTGTCTATAAGAATACTACAGGTATCGGAGTAGGAAACCAGTACAACAACACATTGCGTGGTGCATTCGGTACTTCTCCTATCGCGCCTATTTATAGCGATAACAACAAATACGATTCTCCTTACAACGATACGTCTAACAGCGATTGGTACAACGGTGACGGCAACCCTTACGGTGCTATGATGACCAATACCAATAATGAAAACAAAACAGCCACATTCAGCGGCAATGTATATGCCGAGTTGCAGCCTATCAAGAACCTGAAGATACGTACCGTATTCGGTGCTGTTTACGGTTCAAGTGAGTATCGCAGCTTCACTCCGCTCTATCATTTCAGTGTTTATAGCTATAATGATACCAAGACTAAAGTATCGCAGAATGCCAACCATTCTCTGGGTATGACGTGGACTAACACCGCCACTTATGACTGGAATATCGGAGAGCATGCATTCAATGCTTTGATCGGTATGGAAGCTTACCGCTACGAAGGTACTTACATCGGTGCAGGTAATGCTGCGTTGAAAGAAGGCTTCGATGACTGGGATCATGCTTATGTAAACAATGGAACAGTAGCTTCCTCGGCCGATGGACTCAGTGCAGAAGGCAAGCCTCATGATGACGCCCGCAGCGTTTCTTACTTCGCTCGTCTGGGTTGGAACTGGAGAGAAACTTATATGATTAACGCTACCGTGCGTGCCGATGGTTCTTCCAAGTTTGCAAGCGGCAACCGTTTCGGTTATTTCCCTTCCGTATCTGCCGGTTGGACTATTTCTAACGAGAAGTTTATGGAAGACACACAGTCTTGGCTCGACTTCCTGAAGATTCGTGCCAGCTGGGGACAGGTAGGTAATCAGAATATCAAGAACTATCAATATTTAGCTCCGATCAAGAATACCAATACTCACTACCTGTTTGGTAGCGGCTTTGACGATGCCGGTGCTGCCAGTCAGTTGGCAACCAACTGGGGTGCATACCCGAGCCGTCTGGCCAACCCTGGTCTGACATGGGAAACCTCCGAGCAGACAAACATCGGTCTGGATGCCCGCTTCCTGAACAGCCGTTTGGGCTTTAACTTCGATTTCTATATGAAGAATACGAAGGACTGGCTGGTTGAGGCTCCGATTTTGGCTACCGCAGGTGCAGGAGCACCTTATATCAATGGTGGTAGTGTGAAGAATACCGGTGTGGAACTGGCTTTGACCTGGAACGACCAGATAGGCAATGACTTCCATTATAATGTGGGAATCAATGGTGCATACAATAAGAACAAAGTAGGCGAGATTCCTACGGATGACGGAATTATCCACGGTTCTACCAATCAGTTGTACGACAACACTCCGGAGTTCTATCGGGCAGAGAATGGCAAACCGATAGGTTACTTCTGGGGATACAAGACAGCCGGTATATTCCAGAACCAGAAGGAAATAGACGACTGGATTGCAGCCGGTAACGGGGTACTTCAAAGCAATGTCCAGCCGGGTGATGTGAAGTATGTGGATGCCCATCGCGACGGCGTGATTGACGAGAAAGATAAGGTTGACCTGGGCAACGGTATGCCCGACTTTACTTTCGGTTTCAATCTGGCTTTTGACTATAAAGGCTTCGACTTCTCTCTGGTTGCCAATGGTGCAGCCGGACAACAGATTGTTCAGTCCTATCGCGGACATACCAATAAATATGCCAATTATACTACAGCTATCCTGGGGCGCTGGACGGGCGAAGGTACTTCCAACCACATGCCTCGCGTAACGGAGCAGAACATCAACTGGCAGTTCAGCGACCTTTATGTTCACGATGGCGATTACCTGCGTATCAGCAATATTACGATCGGTTATGATTTTGCCAAACTGATTAAGTGCAAAGCCATCAGCCAGGCACGTCTGTACGCGCAAGTACAAAATGCCTTTACATTCACCAAGTACGACGGTATGGACCCCGAAGTCGGTTACGGTCCCGAAGGAGATAACGGTATGGGTTGGGCTTCCGGCGTAGACGTAGGCTATTATCCTCGTCCGCGTACGATTCTTTTTGGTGTAAATCTTAAATTCTAACTTAACTAATACACAAGAATATGAATAAAATGAAATACAATATATTGATAGCAGGCTGTCTCTGCCTGGGACTGGGAATCACTTCCTGCACCGACAGTTTCCTGGATGTAGAATCTAAAACCGAATCTTCAACGGGTACTTTCTATAAAACAGAAAATGATGCTTATCGTGCTTTGATCGGCTGTTACGATGGATGGCGGCAAACTTCATCTGCTCCGCAGGTAAGTTTCTACTTGGGTGCCGAGATTATGAGCAGAGAATGCTTTGCCGGAACCGGTAATGGCGACGGACGCAACTATCAGGCCATCGACCGCTTCGATATCTCCCAGTCGCCTGCCGACCTTAACCTCTACGAGAGTGATTGGAAAAACTATTATGCAGGTGTTTACCGTTGCAATGAATTGATTTCCCGCGAGGAACAGATAGAATGGAAAGAAACAAACAGTAAGCGTGGCACCTATATGGGCGAATGCCGCACTATCCGTGCGCTGCTCTATTTTGATATGGTTCGTCTTTGGGGTAATATCCCTCTGTTCACAGAGCCGGTTAACGAAAACCGCCCGCAGGTCGATGCAAAGGAAGTCTATGCAGTTATCTTTGCCGATTTGAAGTATGCTATCGAGAATATTCCTGCAGATGCTTATCCTAAAGCAAACTCGGCAAGCAATGATGGACACATCACCAAGTATGCTGCCGAAGCTCTGTTGGCTCGTGCATATCTTTATTATACAGGTTACTATGGCAGTGAGCCCGAAGGCGTGACGAAAGCCGAAGCACTGGCTGCCGTAGAAGATGTGATTGCTTCCAAAGAGTTTAGTCTTGTCGGCGAGTTCAAGAACTTGTGGCCCGCAGCTTCGGCAGGTGTAGCCGAAGTAGGTGATACCGAGACCTTGAAAGGTACTTATGCCGGCGATGGAAACAGCGAGACGATTCTTGCTATGAAGTTCACCAGCTCACAGGATTATAATGGCAACAACGACGGTAACCGTTGGCAGGTCATGTTAGGCATGCGCTCGCTCAATGCTGCACCTTATGGTAAGGGTTGGGGCGCACTGACGGTAGATCCTAAATTTGTAAGTGAGTTCAAGAATGGTGATGCCCGTCGCACTGCCTCTATTATCGACTTGGAGGCTGAAGGTATCACTTCTCTGAAGGATTACGCTGCCAGCTATAAAGACCAGCGCGAGTACACCGGCTATGCCGTGAAGAAATACGCTCCGCTCTGCTATGCCGATGGTACTTCTGCTTCAAAAGCCGATGGTTCGGGCGACTTCCAGACTGCCAATCATCAGGACTATGTGTTCATTCGCTATGCCGATGTACTGCTGATGGCCGCCGAGTTGGGAAGCCCGAATGCTCAGGCTTATTTCGATGAAGTGCGCGAACGTGCCTATACTGTGGATGGCGTACTTTCTGCCAACTACTCACAACTGACAGCAACGCAGGATAATATTATGCAAGAACGCCGTCTGGAATTTGCTTTCGAGAGCATCAACTATTGGGATATGCTCCGTCAGGGCATAGATGTGGCTGCAAGTAAGTTGGCTATTGCCGGAACAACCGTTTATAGTGGCGGCAATGCAGATGTAGTAACTATCAGTGCTTCGCGTATTCAGGAAACGAAAGGGCTCAGTCAGATTCCGTACAATCAGATTACGCTTTCTAATGGTGTGTTGAAGCAGAATGCCGGTTGGTAATCATTGGATGTATAACAAATAAATAATCTAAGAATATGAAATTGAAATATTATATATATTCATTCATTGCAAGCCTGATGCTGATAGTCACGGCTTGTTCACCCGAAGAATTTGAATTGGGCGCAAAGAACTTGACGCCGGATGACCTTGTCGAGGGACTGGCATATACGATAACCCATGATGCAACCAATCCGAACATTGTCTATCTGGAAAGTAAACTGGGCAGTAACTATACCCCTCTGTGGGAACACCCGCAGGGACGCAGCCAGGAAAGTAAAGTGACTTTAAAAATGCCTTTTGAAGGAACATATACTGTGAAGTTCGGTGTAGAAACCCGTGGTGGTGTGGTTTATGGTGAACCGGCCACGTTTACGGTAGATGATTTCTGTGCTGATTTTGTGAATGATGAACTTTGGACATTATTGACCGGTGGTGTCGGAAACTCCAAGACCTGGGTTTATGATGATGGTAATTATGGCTATGCAGGCGGTGAGATGGACTACTCCGATCCTTCACAACCTTTGGGCTGGGGCATTCCTGCTTCCGGATGGTCACCGGGAAAAGGTCATACCGGAGATAACAATATATGGGATAGCTATATGACTTTCGACCTGAATGGCGGTGCCAATGTTACGATTCATAATACTTATACAGACGGTGAAACGGTAGCAGTAAAAGATGAATCCGGAACCTTTATGTTAGACGTAGACAACCATACCATTACTTTTACTGATTGCAAAATCATGCATACACAAGGCTGGGATTCTAAAACATTGAATTGGTCGTCAGGCTTGACTTTAGTTGCTTTGGATGAAAACCACATGCAGGTAGGTGTTATGCGTGGCGGCAAAGAAGTATCGGGTGAAGATCCTTGGTGGCTTGTGTGGAATTTTGTTTCAAAAGACTGGGCGGACAACTATGTTCCTGCCGACAAGCCGGATCCCGTTCCCGATATTGATGGTGATGCCAATGAAATGCTCACGACCAGCAAATCCAAGACATGGGCTTTGTCTCTGCAATCACCTTTCGACTGGGCTTCTCTGGACGGTGCATTGCTGAACAATTTCTCCAAAGCAGAAGATTACAACAATGGTTGGGCGGCTTACGATGCCGATATGATTTCGGCTACCCGGTTTGTATTCACTGCTACGGATGCAGCCGGAGGCAAATACACCTTCTCTTCCTACCAGAACGAGGACATCGAAGGAACTTATACCATCGACGCTAACAATGATATTATCTTCGACCAGCCGTTGAATGCATTGATTAGCCATACTAACTACGGCTGGGATTCGAATATGTTCCTGACTACCTCTGCTGACAATAAACTGCGAATCATCAAGACTAAAACAGATGTGATGGGCAATGTAACAGACATGTGGCTTGGTTGCCGTTCTACAGAAAAGGACGAATATACTGCTTATCATTTTGAAGTAGGTGCCGGTGGCAGTGCTCCGGTAGATCAAGATAAAATTATTAAAGAAAGACTGACTGGTGGTAACTCCCGTACTTACAGATTGGACTATGAATACGTTATATGTACCTGGGCTGTCAATCATGCTTATGACAATATAACTGATGGGAAGAAAGAGAACTATGTGTCTTCTACTTTACCCGATTGGACCGGATGGACTTATTCTGACTCCAATATAGCTAATGTGGATAAATTCAGACTGACTTTTAAGAATGACGGTTCTTTGGCATTTGTAAACAACAAAGGTGAAAGTACTTCAACCACATACTCTTATCTGTCTGCTGATGATTGGTATGGAATGCCTTTGATTCAATTCCCCGAAAGCATTGATATGTTCTTCGAATTAACCGGTAATGAAGGCGGTTGGTTGAACTTTGAGCTTCAATTCAATAAAGAGAAGACAAATGATGATGGCACTGTAACGCCCGTTGCAGACGGCGTGCCACAAGGCGGTGGCTTCCTTGAAATATACGATTGGGATCTGGATGCCAATGGTAATGTAACCGGGCTTTGGCTGGGTATGGACAATGGCAATGGCGCAGCATCGTTGAAAGATTTGGCAAGTCAGCGTAAGGTGTTCCATTTGTTAGTAGTTGAGTAATTTGCTTCCACTCTACCACCGATCTCTTGTATTCCTTTATTCATCGGTGTTGTAACTGTGGTGGAAGCAACTAAAAAAGGTGGAAGCAAATTTTGCTTCCACCTTTTTTAGTTACGTAATCCTTGTGGTAAGAGCAGTTGATATGTTTGTGTATGATGCATGCAAGACGGGTCTTTGGTAGCTCTTAGCCTTGTGTTTTGTATGGACGGGATAGGTGTTTCTTACGATAAACATAGTGAATTGATAGTATGCTAACGGCCGTGAAGCGATTCGTTAACGGTCATGAGCTGATTGCATCATGGCTGTAAACGAATCGCTTCACGGACGTTAGCCGTTCATAAACCTTTGTGTGGAATTGAATCAACACAGGTGTGGAGGCGGAGAAAGGCGGTAGCTTTACACATTGAAACTAAGCCCTTCCCGACTACTTCAGATAGTCGAAATACTCAAAGTCAGCATACGCTTTTGATGCATCGGATGTGGAAACTGCATACAGCCCCAGCATGATGCCGGTAAAGCCGCCGGCAGTTTCCGTACTGATGTAGCGCGTATTTATCCGACCCAATTCCTTGAAGTTCTTTCCATCTGTGGCATACTCAAAAGAGTAGATTTCGCTGTTACCTTTTACGCGAAGCTGGACTTTGCCTCGGGGCAACGCTACTTCTTTTTCGGTGTGAGTCAGCTCACCAAGTTGGTAACGCAGTACTACGGCTTGTTGCCCATCGGCCAACTGCTTGACGAAGAGGTCGTAGTGGGCGGGCTCGAACATATAAACACTCAGACCGGCTTCGTCTTCTGCTGAGGCTTCGCGGAGTTGCATGGAGGCGGTGGCTGTGAAGTCGATGTGTTCTTGCCGGCGACCGACGAAGGTAGGACTGTCTTTGCCGTCATTCAAGCTTACGGGAGTGGCATTCAGGCGGAGCTTGCCGGAAGCGAAGGTGTAGTTTTCGGGGTGATAGTTTCTGATGTGTACCCATTCCGGACTTAATTTCCCATCTTTGAAAGTGGTGCGTACGGGCTTTTCTGTGAAAGGCTGCTGCGGCAGTGTCGGCACATCCATTTGCAAGGCTATGGTTCCGTTTCCGTTCACTACCGGCCAAGCGTTCTTGTCCCAACGTACCGGAGCAAGGAATGTTTCGCGTCCCAGTAGATGGTGCGTACCGGTTTGCGGACGGAAAGCGAGGCAAACCATCCACCACGAACCGTCGGGAGCTTCTACCAAGTCGGCATGACCGGTTCCCTGTATCGGGCTGTTCTGTGCATTCTTGTTGATGTGGGTCAAGATGGGGTTGGAGGGATTGCTTTCGTATGGGCCGTCTATGGTTTGGCTGCGGGCAATCGTTACCTTGTGACCGTATTCGGTGCCGCCTTCGGAAATCAGCAGATAGTACCAGCCATCCTTCTTGTAGATATGCGGTCCTTCCGGGTGGCGTCCTCCCGTACCGTTCCAGATGCGCTTGGATTCACTGAGCTGTTCACCGGTTTTCGGGTTGATTTCGCATAGATAGATGCCTACGTCCGGATTGCTGACGAGGTAACACTTACCGTCTTCAAAGTAGAGGGACGGGTCAATGCCTCCTTGCTTAATCCAAACAGGTTCCGACCATTCGCCGCGCGGGTCGGTGGTATGCACCAGGAAGTTGCCTTTATCCGAAACGTTGGTGGTAATCATGTAGAACGTACCGTCATTGTAGCGGATGGTAGGTGCATAGATACCTCCCCAGGCGCTTGCATCGTGCAGTGGCAGTTGTGAGGGACGCGACAGGCAATGCCCGATTTGTTCCCAGTTGACAAGGTCTTTGCTATGGAACAGCGGCACACCGGGGAAATATTGGAAACTGCTGTTTACCAGGTAGAAGTCATCGCCTACACGGCAAACACTCGGATCGGGGTGGAAACCGGGAATAACCGGGTTCTGATAGCCTTGACGGCTTTGTGAAAAACAGGACAAGCTGAGCGCCAGTCCCAAGAGTAACATCATCTTCCTCATAATTACATTGTATTTTTAATAGTTTATTAGATGCTCAAGGCAAATGTTATACACACAAAAATAAGCGATTCTTCCGGACCTGGCAATAGAGAATGTGCTGATATCACTAAATGATAACCTTTTATCCCTCTTTGGCAACAAATGATACCGTTCGACGTAACATGTTGTCGGGATTATTTCCCTATTTTGCGCTACTTTTGCTATCGCTGATTTAACCCTTAAATTTTAATACATAAAGACATTATGAAAACTACCATGAAACAATTCAAGATTTATCTGGTGCTGATGGCACCACTTAACAAGAGTAGCAAAACACAGCAAATCCCTGAAATACAGTGTATTTCGGGGATTTGCTTTTTAAGGACACCCCCCTTAAAAGCGCAAAAAACGGCAGTTTATAGAACATTTCTCTTTGTTCATTCATATGCTTTTTTTTCGGCGCAAAAAAAGCAAACGAAATGGTATCTAATGTGCTGAACTGCTGCATTTTGCATATCGACAAACTGGTTTCATTTCCTTAATTTTGAAACTTAAAAAAAGAGGTATTATGAAACAAGAAATGATGAATGTTTTGGTCTACATTATCAAGACCAGGAAATTGAGAAACGGAGAATGCCCAGTATTACTCCGAGTTACGATTGACGGGGTTTGGAGCGACATCCGCATCAACCGCAGTGTAAAGGAAGAAATTTGGGACGCCAAGTTAGGGATGTGCCGGGGAAAGAGCCGGGAAGCCAACGAGCTGAACGAATATATCCGAAGCCTGCATACCCGACTGTATGAAATACATCGGAATATGGTATTACAGGACGAGCTATTCACCCCGGAACTGCTCTTGAAAAAACTCTTTAATAGAGAAACGACGAAAACAGTCCTGCAATTCTTCAAAGAACATAACGAGGACTGTCGGTTACGCATCGGTTTGGATTACGCCTATTCCACGGTCAACAGGTACGACAACTGTTACAAGTCGCTGCAAGCCGTGATAGAAAAAGAGTGCGGAAAATCCGATATTACATTTTCCGAGTTTACCTCCCAGCTTGTCCGCAAATACGAACTTTATCTGACGGTTGATAAGGGAATAAGCCTCAATACGCTTGTCCGGTATATGAAAGTGGTTAAGAAAGTCTGCACCTTGGCCATAAGAGTGGGGTTACTGAAAAATGACCCGTTTGTGGGGATAAAATTCAGACAGCCTAAAACCCACCCCGTTTTCCTTACCAAAGAGGAACTAGAGATTATCATGCAGAAAGAGTTTACCTTGCCCCGAATAGCCATCGTCCGGGACGTGTTCGTGTTCTGTTGTTTCACCGGGTTAGCTTTCGTGGACGTAAGCACCTTGAAAAAGGAACATATCGTAATGGATAACGAAGGGACTTACTGGATTCGTAAGACCAGAGAGAAAACGGAAAATATGTGCGATATTCCCTTGCTCAATGTACCGTTGGAGATTATTCGCCGGTATGAAAACCATAAAATCTGCAAGTCGAAAGATATTCTGTTACCGGTCATGTGCAATCAAAAAATGAACTCGTACTTAAAAGAAATAGCCGATTTCTGCGGCATTGACAAGGACATAACCACGCACACCGCCCGCCATACGTTTGCCACGACCGTTACGCTGGCCAACGGTGTAGCCCTAACAAACGTAGCCCGGATGCTCGGCCATTCAAGCACCCGAATGACGGAACATTACGCGAGGGTACTCAACCATAACATCTGTTCCGACATGAAAATGGTTCAAAGCAAAATAAGTTTAACCGAAACTTATTGATTTCGGGGGTTGCGGGTGTCGGAATAATGAAAAGGCTATCTGTTGGAGTTCAGATAGCCTTTTTCATTCACTTAAATACCTTCCGGTAATTGTCTTTCAGCATTTTCTCAAGTACTATGTATCCTTTATCCATCTCATACTCCTCACAATTAATAAGATAGTCGGACTATTAGCTACATGCTATTAGTGACTTGTTTCAAGAAAGTTTTTTCGGCCTAACAATCATCTTTACACCACTATTGGTTCAATCTTAAACATTTGCGTACCATCGTGAAATCCCCAGTAAATCGACTTACGCCCAACGATAGCAAGAAAAACCCCATCAATAACTATTCTTGACTTGTAAAATACATCACAAATAGAGGATATATCCACCGCAGATGGCGTAGGATTATCTTCTGGATGAGTGTGCCATTCTCCAAAATATATCCTTTTATGATTTGAGGATTCAAATTCGCGTTTGATTATCTCGTTTGCTTTATTAGCATCTCTAATACAACCACATTTAGAAGAGCGATCTATTAGCATACAAGGTTCCGATACTTGATTAATACGATAATGTTTTTCACTTATTTCCGACCCTAACAATATGCCACCATTCTCATTACCCGATATCTGACACATTGACTGCAATACTTCCACAATTTCAATCACCACTTCAACTGTATAATCAGTTATACTCACAGGGGAAATTCTTGAACTTCCCCGAATTTGACAGATTTTACCTCGACTGTCAATTTGAGTTTTTTTTCTATCGCGATATTTATGTTTCCTACCCATCTGTAACACTTTGATTTTTGGGGTTGTTGTATAAGTTGATTGATATGCGGATAAAAAGCTGATAACAAAAGAGTAACATCATTACCTGAATAAAGTGAGTATTCCCCGTTACACCCTGCATCCTTTTTTGTGAAACGATCGGCATGAGTAATATATTCTGTTGCCGCAAGTAGGTTATATTTGTAAAGCATACATTTCTCATCGTTGTAAAGTGTAAGGTTTTTAGGCATTTGTTCAGGATTGATGTATACCAGATGTCCAGCAATACCAAAAGGTTCAAGCCAAAGGATAAATGTTGGTCGTTTAATATACCCCTCACACAGGGCATCTACGACAAATTTTTCCGTCATTACATCGCCTGTGCAAAGAAAGAGAGCTGTATGTGAATTCAATTCTTCGTTATTATCTATGACAACATCCTGAAACACAGCATTGTATGTCTGAACAATTCTTTCCGGGCGGATAGAATATAGATAATCAGCTACTGCATCTACCTTATTTTGATAGAGATAATGAAAGCCCAATAAGTGACGCCCAATATTCTCAGCTTGAAGACTTTCTATGTCTATTAATGTAAAATCTGTATTATTCCATCCACTGAGAAAATATGTTAGATTTGATCCGATACTACCCAAACCAGCTATCACAAATCTTTGTTTCGTCATCTCCATTCCTGCCGTTCGCATAGCAATGCGATGAGAAGAATATAGTTTGCCATATTGTCGTTCCAATAGTTGTTTCTTTTTTTCAAAACGCAATAACACATCACATGCTGTAAGTTTATTACAGCGAAATCCATTCTTTTTTGTATTCACTCTATCTATATAAATACCACCTATTGTAGTTTCAGATAGCTGAAAGACTATAATCCCACCATGGTGAGTATTGATATAACGCTTAATGTTCTTACGATCTTCTGTTGATGAAGTATATTTCAAAAGCTCTTGCAATGTTAGACAGTATGGCGTCTTCTGTGGCACACAGACACTCTTTATAAATAATGCCTCAGTTTCTTCCACCTTGTTATGGCATTTTAAATAGCGTTCAATAGCTGTCTCTTCATCATTCTGTGGAAGCAGCAAAGCTCTCGTTATAGTCTTGGATTTTTTTGTTCCTAAAAGCCTTTGGTCATAAAGTAAAACTTTTAGAGTACAAGTTTCAATAGGAAAGTCCCCACACATTAACCAATAGTCAAAAGTATCAGGTTCTCCATTATATACCCGCACCCAATAGCTATTTATTTCCGCATTGAAGTCGTCTATATTCTCTCCTTTGATACCCTGCTCAATTAAAATTTTTGCCCGTCTCAAGCAATGTCGTATGATTTCGTAAGGATTATCTATCGGATAATTGGTTCCGTCAGCCATTAAGCATAACTTTCCCCCCACACTCTCTATGTGGGGCAAATATCCAAAAACCTTACTTGGAAAGTATACATCGGGGAACGTGTAAGGAAATGACTTTTTAAATCCAAAATAGAGCTCTATTTCCTTAGTCTTATCATTTATGTCTACTTCAGTTATAACTTTCCATTGTTCGGCATAATAATCCGTACGAACATCAGGGATTTCCTCTACACGCATTACATTCTCTATTCTATAGAGTTGTTCAAAGCATGAGATCAATATGTCTGTTAGATTATGCAAAGCGACTATTGGTGTTTAAGGCTCCTGAAAATGATTTTGCCTGTGCATCTTCATCCTCATCCTTTGCCGTACTACAAGAGAATCTATCGCCAAAATGCTTTTGCCATTTCATACAAGCATCATGGGGATTCTTACATTCAATTGCTCGAGTTGCATCATCCTTAAAAGATTTGAGTTCTGCAAGAAACTTCTCTTTACGAGTTTTTTTGTAATGCTCAAACAAATCTTCATAAGGATATGTCGGTCGCCAACAATGGAATCCGTCATCTTTACTCAAAGCATTATGCATTGCTGTTAGAATATCACGCATTGCAATATCTTCACGTAAATCGGCATTATTCTTATAGTATTCAGCAGCAAGCATTGTCATAATGCAGCCGGTTGGCATCTTAAAATCTTTTTCATTGTTAATATTTTCACACCAAGCCTTGAAGTAGCGTACTAGCCGACGTAACATTGTCTTTTTGCCACATTCTTTACTAAACCAGTCTATTAACTCACGAGGATCTGAATACATCCAAGGGTCTTTACGATGTGCTAATTGAGGATGGTCATCTCCATCTACCATGAAGTAAATAGGTAAGTCTATATGATGTCCGTCAGCATAGAGAACTGTTACACAAGGAGCATTGTCCTCGGCACCTTTTGTTGTATGTTTTTCTACCGCTTTTAGTACTTCTTTATGATACCAATCTAAGTCCTTACGTTCATCTTGCGATTCTCCAACAAAGTATACGCCATCGTCAAGATCGTAAGCACCCAACCCCTCCTCGTCTTTGATAGGAGCAAGAATCGTATGCATAGCATACGATCCCTGCCAGTGAAAATTAGGCTGAATATAATCAGAATGATTTTCTTTGAAGTATTTTCTTATACGATCACGTAACGCATCACGATTCTTCTTCAGTGTCGTTCGTCTATTTTTGGTTGCATTTATGGTATCATGAAATGCATTAAATTGCTCTTGATTATTTGCCATGTATTTAAATCTTTAAAGTTTTATTTGTTTCAAAAAAAGCCTCAATTTCCGAGTCCATTTTTATATTATTTGCGACATTCTGTCCGCAAGACTCAAGTAGTTTCAATGAACTATATGATGCATTGTCCATATCCAGGCAATCAATATGATCCTTTGATTGTTTAACGTGGTCTATTCTTTGATAGTTGATATTCCAATGAGGAGATAGCTTTCGTATAAAAAGATCGGTAAAAAAACTTTGTCCATCAGAATATGCGTCAAATAACTTTGCACCCCAATTTAAAAACCCTCGAACAGAATTTGCATCTGCATTTTCTCCCTTAGGAGAGGATAGGCATCCAATAGATAAAACGGATAATTTCTGATATGCTTTACCCTCTCCAACAAAATATTCATACGCCTCAAGAATACCACACAATGTTGGATTGTTAGCCCATAACCCTCCATCAATATGCTGATCAGGACCTATATTAACTGTATTAAAATAAGTAGGAGCCGCAGTTGTTGCCATAGCTACCTCCACACATGTCTTATTATTATCTCGAGTTAATAGAGGGGTATGATCATATTTGAAAACACAAGGTGTCCACTGTGTGATATTAAAAGAAGGAATACACAGTAAATTATTACTTTCTCCTATTTTTCTGTTTCCAAATACGGAAACCAAAGCATTTCTTAGTATATTACTCTCATACTTAGGTTTACAGAGCATACGATATGAAGGTAGATGCTTTATTCTATAAAGATATCTCTTTAAGAAGTGCTTTTTTTCTCTCTCACTAAAAATATCAGGACCATGTTCTCGATAAAAGTCACACACTTCTGCCATTGGAATTTTCATAGCAATGGCTAAGGCAAGAATCCCTCCGGTTGATGTACCACAAACTAAATCAAACATATCTGAAATGTACGCTTGCTTTCTTTTTTCAACATCAGCCAAAATAGTCGCTCCAAATAACCCTTTTATTCCTCCTCCGTCAAGAGATAGCACCTTAAAAACCTTGGATTTTTCATCCATAACTATACATATTTTACATCGACCTTATTCGATGGTTCTATGAAATTATTAAATAAACAATAACTCATTCTCATGAATCATTGTAGTACCAAGGCTGTTTTTGTTTAAAAAATCTAAGAAGAATGGTACTTTGCCATTTTTCTTCTATCTTTGCCGCAAATAAAAGACCATATAAAATTCGACTATTTTTTATATGGCTTGTCCCCAGCCAAAGGACATACTTTCGAAATAGAGAGCGGCCCCTTCCAAAAGCATGCTCTCTTTTTCTTTATATTTCTAGTCGCTAACCCCTTCACTACATCATATGCTCATCTATTTTTTTATTTCCATTTTCCCAATTTAATGTCTTAACATCAGCAAAGAATGGTATTGCACCATAACGTCCCTGTAAGTAACTCTTACGAATATCTTCGCGAGGTTTAAATTCAGCCAATAACGTTAATTTAGTAGACCCATCCTTATCTTTTTCTACAAACCAAACCTCATCTGTGCGAATAAAATTAGTATCCAGCAAATGAGACTCATGGGTAGTACAAATCAATTGAGTGTTTTTATCTTTAGACAATTGCGAAAAATAGTATTCCAACATCTTTTGAGACATCATCGGATGCATACTACGATCAATTTCATCTATAAGATAAACGGCTGAATTAAAACGCAAGTCAATAAGCATAGGAATAAAATCTAACAAACGAATAGATCCATCAGATTCTTCATCCATATCAAAAATGACATCTTCATTTTGACTATTCTTATGAACCGTTTTTTGCTTATATATCTTTGTTTGCCCCTCTTTATCTGTTTCAAAGAAATACACAGACTGTTGGTCCGAAGAAGCTACGCAGCAGTTCTCATCAGGCTTAGCTTCTGATAAAATTTGTGATATTAGTTCTTTGGGCAAATCTGTTTCTTCCTTACATGTTAAAACTCTTTTAATATCTGATATCCCAGTATTAAAGAAACGTAATAGTTCTTTTGTTGCTTCGGAAAATTCATCATCCTTTTCTAACCGAAAAGATAAACCTTGAAAACGAGTTTCAGGAAAGATAATCTTCAAATCATTATCGAACCAACTGTAAACATCATCAATAGCGACTATTCCTTTCCCATTTCTTTTACAATATTCGGAAAGAAAACTTCTATCCAATGGAGTTCCATTAGATAAAAACCTAACAAACTGTCTAGCCTCATCATCTCCTTCAATATCCCCGAAAAAATAATCCACTGTATCTGTTTCACATTTTCGCTCAAATATTCTTTTCTTCGTCCGACTATTAATTTGATGTAAAAATTCATTCTTGATTCCCTTGATACTAAAGACTATACCGTAAGAATAATATGACGAATTAACCTTTATTTCTATTTCCAGCTTAGAGTCTATCTTTTTGTCAGTGGCAAGTTTGAACACATTCCAACTATTTTTAGGAAATCCACCTAATGCAATTTCTTTCAGAATACTTATGCAACGGATAGTATTAGACTTACCAGATGCATTAGCACCATAAATAATAGATGATCGTAAAACCGATATATCGTCTCTTTTTTCAGCTCGATAAACGTGTTCCGAAAGAGATGTGCCTTTTCCTGCTATGAAATTAATTTCCGTTTCAGAGTTAAAAGATAGTATATTTTCAAATTTTGCTCTTAATATCATTTGTCGTAAATATCATTTTTTTTGCAAACATACGACATATACTTGAAAATAAAAAGAAATTTCGTCTTTTTTTGCAAAAAAAACGCCATCTATTCAAATTTCTATTTCAGAACATATGTTCCGACATGAAAATGGTTCAAAGCAAAATAAGTTTGACCGAAACTTATTGATTTCGGGAGTCGCGGGTGTCGGAATAATGAAAAGGCTATCTGTTGGAGTTCAGATAGCCTTTTTCATTCACTTAAATACCTTCCGGTAATTGTCTTTCAGCATTTTCTCTATATCGGATTCCTTATACAAGACCTTGGTCCCTATCTGATAATAGGGTATTTTCCCTTCGCTCCGGTAATCCTGCAAGGCCCGCCTGCTTATCTTCAACCGTTCGGATAACTCCCGATCGGTTAAATATCTCTCCCCGTTAAGGGGCGGACGGCCCTTCTTCGAGAGTTTCTCGATCCTGTCAAGCATCCGGTCTATGGAATCAAAAAAGGCCGCTATTTGAGGGGCTGTCCTCGTAAGGAGGGTATTCAGTCCCTCCGCATTTAATCTTTCCATCGCTTAACCTCCTACAACATCCGTTATTAATCTTCTCACATCTTCCGGCTTATAGAATATCTTGCCGTTAATCATCGAATAAGGTATCTTGCGGGAGTTCCTTAAATACTGCAACTTCCTTTTCCCTATATTCAGTATCATACAAACATCCTGGCTGTCCAGCCATTGTCTCATTTCCTTTTCCTCGCCTTGATCGCAAAGCGTATCGACTTTCTTCGTAAACTGCTCGAAGCGGTTTAACATCTGCTCAAAAGTATTCTTCTCAATGCTTACTATTTCCATATCATTCTTTTTTTATTCGTAATTATCACGGGGAGGACAAATATAAAGCATTAATATTCAGCTTGTATCGGTTTAACGGTCGCTGGTCGCTTGTGGCTGCGAGTGGCACAGCCCTTTGATTGTCGGGCTGTGTCACTTATCTATATTCAGCCGTTATTTGCGACACCACTAAGAGGACTAAATGGTGGCGTAGGGATTTTTTTCGACTGTTTCAATCCTAATTTCTTCCCCGTTTTAAGCGGTAACTGTTCGTTGCCTATCAGATTGTTTCGATTTCAGGCGCGAATTTACCGCCGTGCCCGGCCTCGCAAGGTGGCTGCACTTTGAAGGTTTGTTCCGCTGGTTGCACAAAAAATCTTCCTCTTTCCCTCCATTCCCTTATCCGGGCGAGCGTATTTCGCGCGAAAGCCACCCGCTCCTCTTATCGAACGCTCCGCGTCCGTACCCCCGGCGCAGGCGGCTTTTGTTTGTGCAAACCTTGCTGTGATGCCTATACAAGGCGGTTTACTGCCCCCGAAACTCGAACACTCCTAACCGGCTCCGAGCAGCATTGCGGTTAAAAAAAAAGGTCAGAAATTATGAAACAGACAGAAAAAAATAAAGAAACTCGATCCTCCAACCTTCCAATCAGCATTGGGTTGGTTTTGAGAATAGCTCTCATGGTTACGGGATTTGCCCTTTGGGGCTGGTCTTTCGTGGCGGTGGCGGTAGGTATTCAAATAGCCCTTGCGGTCGTTAAAACCCTGCTTTCGTGCCTTGTCTCCCTGCTCGCACTGGCTGTCATAGTCGCCCTGGCCTTTGGTTTAATCTTCTAAAATTAACGGTATGGAAACAAAGTATTTTAATTCAGTGGATGCGGTAAGGGATTACGCACAACAAATGTACCCCGAAAACTATTTCCGGGTAGAGTATGTCCCCCAAAAATGCCGATGTAACGGCGTTCGGTGCGGGTATGAAGTGAGCGACAGACAGGACAGGGAAATACTGGAAATCCTTGTAGTGTGCCCGGTCTGTGCAAAAGAGGAAAGCAAGTAAATAATCAACTAATAATCACTTAAAAAATTAATGTTATGACAACGAGCAAGAACAACAACGGCATAGCCGTAACAGTAAAAGAGAACAGCAACAACGAGTTATTAACCGCAGTAGTGGCAAGCAAACCCGCAGACGGCGCAAGGAAAGCCGTGCCCCTCCCCTCTGACAAGATAGAGCCGAGTGACTACAACGCCCGTAAGACGTTCGACCCCGAAGCTCTCCGGGAACTCTCGCAAAGTATTTCCGTACATGGACTGATACAGCCCGTTACGGTACGTGCGAAAGGCGAGGGCGAGCGTATGCGTTACGAAATCATTTGCGGAGAACGGCGTTTCCGTGCGTGCCGTTTGCTCAACATGAAAGAAATCCCGTGCATCATCCGGGAGGCAACGGACGAACAGGCACGGCAACTGTCCGTAACGGAGAACGTGCAACGGGTGGACGTGCCCCCAATGGAAGCCGCCGAGGAATATAAATACCAACTGGAAAAAGGGTGCGACGTGGCAAGCCTCGCCATAATCTACGGCAAGAGCGAAAAACATATTTATCAAATGCTGAAACTTTGCGACCTCATACCGGGCATAGCCCGGCTCGTAAGGGAACGCAAACTCTCCGCTTCCGCAGGTATCGTCATAAGCAAGTACGACAAGAAAATACAGGCGGAAATACTGAACGACCGTTTAGGAAAGGACGGTACGGGAGACTGGTGCTGTATCTCTGCGGGTGTGTTGGAGGGCAAGATACATACTTGCTATACCAACAAACTTGAAAATTATCTTTTCGACAAGGCAGCTTGCATGAAATGCGCTTTCAACACCTCCAATTTTGACCTTTTCGCAGAGGGAAGCGGATGCGGAAGGTGTACGAATAAAAAATGCCTCTCCGACAAACAAACGGCGTTCCTGGTGGACCAAGCCAAGGCCGAGGCACTCAAAGACCCGAAACTGACATTCATAAACGACTCATACGGCAGCGCAAGCGAGGCGAAACAAATCATTCAAAAAGCCGGGTACGAATTTAAGAACGTTCAGACTTACAACCTTGTCAGCTATCCGAAAGCCCCGGCCGCACCCCAAGCCACCGACTACAAGAAACCGGAGGACTTCGAGAAGGCACAGGCAAGGCACGACAAGGATATGAAGCAGTACGACAAAAGGGTTAAAAAACTTCAGGAACTTAAAGAGCAGGGAAAAATCCGGGTATATGCCAACATCACAAGGGATGCCGTTACCCTGCATTACAAGGAAGTGGCAACCAAAGACACCAAGAGCAACGAGCAATTAATAACCGAACTAACCGCCAAGAAAAAACGGAACGTTGAAATACAAGGCGAAAAAACCGCCGAGGGATTGAAAGAGCTTTTACGGACTGAAAGCCTCCCGGTGTCCGCATTTACCGCAGACGAGGAAACGGCGATGTATTTCTTTATGCTATCCAAGCTACGCCGTAGCCATTATCCGGCGGTAGGATTGGAAGAGAATGACTATTACGCTTTGACGGACGAGAAGAAACTGGAAATCGCCCAAGCACTGACAGAGGAACAAAAAACAGTGATACGCCGTGATTATCTGTATAGCCACCTCACCGAACACACGACCACGGTAGCCAATGCCAAAGGAGGTATCTTACTGGCCTTTGCCCGTCAACACCTACCCGAAAAAACAGAGGCTGTCGTGAACGCACAAAAAGAAGATTACGGCAAGAAGAACGCCCGACTGGACGAACGTATAGCCGGACTGAAAAAATCGGAAAAGAAAGCCAAAAGCGAGGCCAAAGGGAAAGCGGAAAAGCAGAAAGCCCCGAAAACGGCCGGAGCGGAAGCCGTGGCCGTCAAAGCAGGGAATAAGGTGCAGAAACAGCCGACAACCACCCCGAAAACCGGGGCGGTAGAGGTTACAAGCTCCATAAAGACCGATACAAAAGCGAAAGAACAGGTACAAATGCCCCCCGCTTCGGGTAAGGCGTTGATTGTTTCCGTTCCGGAAACCCAGCCCAAACCCGCCACCGCCACAGGCAGGCCGGAAGCGATACCGCAAGCAGTTTAAACCAAGTATTAACCGGGACGGGAGAAATCCCGCCCCAAAAATAAGCAAGTGGATGAACGCAATAGCCATAAAGTTTACCCGGTGGGATGTTTCACCCCTCGAAACCTTGAAGCAGTCAAAAGTTTACGAACTTCGGGAGAGGTTAAACGCCGGGGAGAGAATAAGCCGGGAAGAAAAGAACTGGATAACCGCACAGGTGAACAACAACCCTTATTTCAAAAGCGCAATACCTTTGAGAGGTTACCGCTTCGATTTCTCGGACGTATTGAAAACCTATTTGGTTAAGCAATACGGCAGATATATAGAGTATAGAGCGATTGATAAAACGAGTTTACGGGCCATGTTATACGGGCGTGTGGAACGTATCATACAAATTTAGCATATATAGTATCATATCATAGGGGAGGAACGGGTGCGGAGAAATTTGCACCCGCTTCTTTTTCCATGAGCAATGAACGAGGCTTTATGCGGAGAAAAAGAAGCAAAAAGCCGGGTGTGCCGTTCCTTCTCCGGGATTGACAGGAACAGTTACCCCCTCCGGGGAGATTACTTTTTCCATGAGCCGGTAACGAAGATACAAGCGGAGGAAAAAGTAACAAAAAGCCGGAAGATACGGGATATGGGCTTTACATCCCTTACATATTGGATAAATCCGGCCGTTCGAGCCAGATTTATTTTTTAGATTTATCCTATCTGCGTATTAATCTCCCGCTTGAAACCTACGGGATCGGACAGGTAGGGATAGCTGCTTGTCGCCCCTCCGGTAGTTACGGTTATCGTACCGTAATTCAATATCCTCCCCAAGACGGATTGTTTAATCTGCAGTCCCTCGCATTTTGCCAGTACCAGATCGAGTGCCCGGCGACTGATTACCCCGGTTTTAAGGATTACACGCTTGTTCGTGACGGCGTACACGGAGCCCGCCTTTACCATGATACGTTGGACAAGCGACACCACCCCCATAAACAGCAGGAATATCCCTCCGTAATGAAGCACTTTTATTTCCATAGTGCACAACCACCAGCCCGGCAAAAAGAGTAATGCGGGCTGAAAGAACAGGGCTGGATGCAGCTTTGCCACATATTTGATTTCTTCCCCCGGTTGCAAGTTCTGTTTTAAGTAGTCCATATCCTTATAGATTGATTATGGCGGCAAGTTAGCGATTCGCCCTTATATAGTACCTGACACTTTTTTACCTTTACATAACCTTTTTTGACCGGGGAATAAAATTCCCTTCGCCCAAGAAAAAAGCCCGGCAACTCCGGGCTTTCTCTTTTCACTGATTCTGTGCTATCTCTCTTTTTCTTCATCGCCGCCGCCTTCATTCTGAAAGGAAAAGGAAACAGAAACGACCTGCCCGTTATTATCCTGCACATATATATCTATCGTTTGCTGATCGGTACAATGCGAGGTATAATACAACCGGAACACCATTCTATCGAGCGGGTAAAGGTCGTTCGGGGCAAACACCGTACCGTCATCCAGGCGAAGCTCGCCTTTGCCGTCCGGCTGGAAATAACGGATATAGTACCGCGTCCGGTCATAATCGCCCTCCCGCCACAACGTACAACGGATTTCCGCCGTTTCACCGTCTATGATCTTCTTTTGCACGGGCATCGTTTCCAACCGGAAACCATACACCTGCTGTACGTCCAGGTCGGTATCGCAGGCTACCAGCAGGAGGATAATCACGCCCAAGCCGACACATACCGCCAAAATTCTTTGAATACTTATCTTTTTCATCGTCTTACATTCCTATAAATTAGTAGTTAATTTAATATTTGTTCCCACTTGTTCCACAACCGGAACACTCACCGCGTTTCCAAGAAGCCCGTATCTTATACTACGGCTTATCTCACGGATTTCTCCATCGTAATCCCCGTAACGGGTATAATCGTCAGGAAAGCCCTGCAACCTTTCACCCTCAATCTCGGTTACCATCCTCAATGAATTATAATCTATGGCGGTCATAAGTGGTTTGTAATGACCACCCGGAGGTATAACCTGTATATAGGGGACGATATTCGAGGCACGCCCGTAGCTTTTGGTTATCGTTCCGATATGGGAGGGTACCGGTTCTTGTGAAGCTCCACTACCTTGCGTATCCTCGCTTCCGACAGGAAATATATGTCCGGCACATTTTTCTGACATACGTCCGACAAGGTAGATTCTCTCCCTATTTTGGGGTAGAAACCATGCCGTATTAAGCAGTTGCCATTCGATGTGATAACCCCCAACGTCGGTAAACGCTTTGAGGATTGTAAAGAGATCCGTGCGATGTCTTGTGAACAGCACTCCTTTAACGTTCTCCCAGATAAATACGTCAGGCCTGAAATACCTAATAACTTCGATAGCGTAGCTGATAAGAGAACTTCTGTCCCCTCCAAGTCCTTTTCCGATTCCCGCAACACTGAAATCCTGGCAAGGAGAGCCGAAAGTGATAATGTCTGGTCGCTCGATTCCGGTTTCAATAACCGTTTCGACCTTTCCGATATATTCTGCATAAGGATAATTATATTTAAAATTCGCGATAGCGTGTCTGTCAATCTCGGAAAAATAGAGTTTGTCAAAATGAAAACCGGCTTTTTCCAGTCCGAGACTAAACCCGCCGATACCTGAAAATAATTCTAACAATACCATGCTGAAACTAATTGATTATAAACTTTATGCCCACCCCGAACTGCGAATGGAAGTGTCCGGTGGAGTTACCCCACAACACCCTTTCACGCCCGGTCAGCAGCAATACGATTTTATCGGTCAGATAAGTTTCCATTTCCAAAGTCATGCCCCCGCCACCGATAAAGCCGTCCTCGTCCCGTAACGTAGAGCCGTCATACAAGGATTTTTCGCCCCAATTTACCGTCTCATATCCGGCCAGTCCCGACACGCCCAGGGAAAGCAGGAACGTCTTGGAAGGGTCGGAGACGATTTTAAGGTAATAGCCGCCTTCCGCGGTAAACTGGGAAACCGGGATGCGGATCGCCGCCCGGTACAGATTGTATCGCTCCATGAACTCCGCCCCGAATACCCATTTATTCCCTCTTTTCGCGTAGGTAGCCATAGCCACACCGAAGTAATACCCGGCCTCATTGTCCAACGCGGACGAATAAATACCGTCCGTCATGCCGCCCGTAAGCTGGATGCCCCGCATACCGGGAAGCTGACGCTGCGCGTGCGCCCGGTCAGCAAAGACCAGGCACAACGCGAGCGATAAAAGAATCGTTATCCGTTTCATACTTATTTCACCTTGAGTTCGTTAATGACCTTCGCCCGCACCAAATCGGCGTTATCCACCTCGAAACGTTGATGCCGCCCCCCGTTCTGCTCGTTCAGTTCCACGACCAGCATCTTATCGTCCGGGATCGTGAATTTCTCCAGTGCGAATACCGTCCGACCGGTACGGCGGCCGCCTATCACCGTCAGGTTATTATACGCCCGTAGCGGCCATATAACCCGCTCCTGGATAGCCGTGCGCTTGGCGATTTTCCGGTCTACGATTTTGAATGTGATATAATCAACATTGAAAGGCACGTTGGACGAGTTTTTCAGTTGCAGGTGGAAATAGAGCAACCCGTTATGCGTATAAATCCCCTTTAAGGTATGCTGGATTCCGAACCGCTTGCTGCCGATATGCTTTATTTCCCGGTCGTTATTCTTGTATATGGACTGCATGATAAGTTTTACCAGCAACGGGGATTCCTGCCCCAATTCCCGCATATAGATGGCAAGGGCGTTATTCGGCCTGTTTACCGCCTCCCCGTCGTGTAAGAAGTCCGTCATCTCGATAGAGAGTTTTACCGGCTCGTCCGCGTATTTGACGTTGAACGTATAATAGGCCCCGTCCTCCGTAATGACTGACAGGTTGCTCTCACGCGAGAAATCCCGCAGGGCGGCTTTGACCCGCAGCACGTTTTCCGTCCCGTCCGCTTTCGCCGCCAGGAGATCCGCGCTGCCTAAATCCACGTAGCGGATTGCCGACGGGAAAATAAGGTGTACGGTCTTGTTGAACGTCACCTCCAGCGCGTAAGGCGGGATCATCCGGTTAAAGGTCAGCGGGCGTGTATAGCCCTGAAAATAGTCGCCCGTCGAGAGGCTGGTAGCGACCGGCTGTGTTTCGGTCGTTTCGACTTCCTGCGCGTTCGCGGCAGTTACACCCGCTACAAGGGCGAGTATCAAAAAGATTTTTTTCATTGCTTGATTTTTTATTATTCATATTCCTATTGCATTTTCGGGAGTAAAAGCAGGCCGTGGTTCGCTTTTACCGTCACCTTGACCACCCCCAGCTTCTTGCTCACATACTGCGATACGCCCTGGATAAGGCTTTTACCCATGTCGGCGGCGAACTGTGACCCGGCCTCGTCCGTGATCGTGATGCTTGTCCCGGCGGACTGCGCCATTTGCGCGGCAATCTCCTTGGTGGCGTTGATCTCGTCCGAGTTCGGGACGAATATCCCACGTTGGCCGTCCGTTTCATATACCAGCAGTTCCACCGGGATAATGTTATCACCGTATTGTATGGAGCTTACCGAGACGTCCATGCGTTCCCCGCTGATACGGCAAGACCCGGTTATGACCGTATTCGCCGGAATACGGAAATTACCCGCCTGCATCGGTTCCAACAGACGCATTTTCAGTTCGCTGCCCGATACCAGGGTGGCCGTTTGGTAAACACACGCCCGGATGCTGTTTTTATCCCGCACGCCCTCATTTCCGGCAGCGGTAATAAAGCCCATGTTACGGGGACGGTTCCAGGAGTCGATAAACTCCCGGTCGCCCGTCGGTGCGGAAAGCAGCGATACCTCGCTTTTACGCACCCGGCTAACGGGCTGGACATTCACCTTTTGACCGCTATTCTCGGAAGCAGCCGGCGGGGTGGTCGCCGTTTCTTCCACCGGGGCGGGCTGCACGCCGCCGGGCATATACCGGGCCGCCAGTTGGTACGATTTTTCCAGCAGCGCGGTCTGTTCGTCCTCCTCGGCCTTTTTCGCCTCGGCCTCTCCCAGGCGGCGTTCCAGTTCCTGCACCCGCCATTCGACGGCAAGCTGCGCCTGCTCGTCCTGTTCGGTCGCGGGCCGGTCGTACCATGATCCTAATTGCCGGTTTATATCCTGATAAGCCACCGCGGAGGTTCGGATCGCGTTGCCGTTACCCGCGGGGGACGTACCGCTCCGGGATCGTCCGGAATCACCGCCGTACCCGGCAGGCTCCGGGACTTTCCCCGCTTGTTCTTCGTCCTGCCCGAGCATCGTGGAAAAATCCGAAAGGCTCCGCACTTTCGCCTGTTCCCGCTCACGCCGGGCTTCCTGCTCGTAAGCCGTACGCTTGTCGGAATAGATACCCTCGTCGGTGGGGGTAGGCAGTTCCACGTTCAGGCCGCTTTGCCTGGCGGTATCTGCCTTTTCACTGCCCGAAGGGGCGAAAATCAGCCATATGGCCCCGCAGAAAACAAGGAAGAATAGCGGCAGGACCACCATCTTACGGCGTCTCTGCAACTGCGCGGGAGTCAGTTCCTTTTTGGGGGAAGTCGACTTCGGAGACACTTTCCCGGCCTCCGGTTTCACTTCGGGCGCGTGAGCTCCGGGCTCCTGCCGCACCGGGTTATTCATCTGTTCGTCCATATTCAAACTCATTTAGATAGTTAATACTGTCCTTCTTTACGTCCGGTCGGAGTTTAAGGCTCTCAATGCGCCCGATTTCGAGCCTGCGGCCTTTCTCCTTACCGAAATTGTAAATCGAGGAAACGGTCATGTAGATAGAGAGGCCGCTGAGAAACAGCAGCATGGTAACGGTTACGACCAGGCGTTTATCGGGGGTGATCTCCCCGCACAAACGGCGTAGGAAAGACTCTATATCCCCGCCGATATTACGAAAGAAGTTCTTTGCCATCGCCTGACCTACCTCTCCATTACCCGGATGTCCCGGTTCTCCACGATCTCAAATTTCTCCATGATGAAACCGTGGGGGTTGTTATCACTCCGTACCGAATTGATCAGGTCGCACCGCGTGACCAGGCTGCGCTCGGTCACGTTCGACTGCCGGATGATCATTTGCCGGGCGTACGTCACCGCCTTGTAAGGGTACACGTCGAAATTGCAGGCGATACTGTCCACCTGTATAATCTGGTTGATGTTACCCGATACGATGCGGTTGTAATAGCCCTTCTCCGACATATCCTGATAATATTTGAAGGCGCTTTTGTCCACCAGGAACAAGGCGCGGGTTATATTACTCTCGATCGCCGACTTGTCGGGCGCGAGAGTGAAAAAGAGTTCATGGAAACGCTTCACGTGTTCCCGGCCCTCGACGGGCCTGTTCTGACTCATATCCTGGGAAAGCGCGAGCATAAGGCTCTTGCCCCCGTCCATCACATAGATACGCCGACGTTGCGCCTCGGCGAACCGGTACGACGAATACACGGAATATCCGGTTATCCCCGCACATACCACCAGGAACACGATACCGAAAAGGCGTATCTGCTTGAAGGATGTTTCTATATTCTTTAATGACTTAAATTCCATTGTTTCAATTTTTACTATTTACCCAATAAGCGGCCCGCTATATTTCCACCGGCGGCCCCGGCGATACCTCCGGCCATCGCAGCTCCCTTGCTCGCCACCGTATTCATCCCGCGCGTACCGCTGTTGCCTCCGGCCTGGATGATCCAACCGGCGACGGTCGGCACGGTGAAATAGCCGATAATACCGATGATCAGAAAGATGATATATACGCCGTCGCTCCCGTCCGGGATATAGGAAGGGTCTTGAAGCCTGGCTATATCCGTTTGCAGCATAAGCGCCTGGATCTTGGAAAGCACCGCCGAGAACAAATCGGAAACCGGCAGCCACAGATAGACGCTGATATAACGTGAGAGCCACGCCGTAAGGGTGGACTGGAAACCGTCGTATATCGCCAGGGCGAACGACAACGGTCCCAATATGGACAGCACCACGATAAAGAAGGTGCGTATCGTGTCGATGGAGAGGGCGGCGGCGTTGAACAGCAACTCGAAAAAGTCCGAGATCAGTTGCCGGAACCACAGCTTGATCGAGTACCAGGTATGTTCCCACCACATACTGACCATCGTGCCGATCTGCCGGATGCCGAGCTCTGAGAACTTTTCCTCGTACACCTCGTCGTTGACCAGCCATTCCTTACCCTCACGCACCCGTGCGTCATATTCCAGGTTGTCACGTTCGGTTTGCAGTGCCTCCACGTCCTGTATTTGGCCTTCCATAACCGTATGGCAACCTTTTACGACGGGGGACATGACGGCGTTGATCGTTCCCAGCACGATTGTCGGGAAGAACATGATGCACAAGCCCAGCGCGAAGGGGCGCAGCAGGGGGAACACGTCGACAGGCTCCGCCCTGGAAAGGGCCTGCCAGACCCGGTACGCCACATAGAATAAAGCACCCAGCCCGGCCACTCCTTTGGCCACTCCGATCATATCCGAACACAAAGGCATCATTTCCTGATACAAGTCGCGCAGGACCTGGTGCATATTATTGAAGTCTATTGCCAGTAGTACCATAGCTTACCAGTATCTTTCGGAAGGACTGCCATAAAGCGCACGCACTCTCTCCGTATCGCCCTTCTCCTTGCTGCGGATGAAGGACACGGCGATATTCTTCCGGGAGTAATAGCTGACCAGGTTACGGTAGCTCACCATTTCAGTATGAATCCGGTCGATCAACCCCATGCGTTCGGCATCCGTCATGGAAAGCCCGTTGGAGGAGGAAACCAGTTCCTTTATATCCGAAAGAAGGTTGCCGCTCTCTTTCAGCAGTATGGCATATCCGGCGGATATGGCGGAGAGTTCATTGGCGGAGAAATTATTATCCGACAGCATACGGTTGAAATTGTCGGCGTATATCTGCGATATTTCGCTGACCATCTCGACCGTTTCCTTGACCTTGCGGGCATCCTTGATAAGGTTATGCACGCTTTTCAGCTTGTCGTAATACTCTTTTCCCTGGGAATAGATCTTTTGCATTTCCTGAAAGGAGTTTATCACGTTCGCCGCCGTCGTGCCGGTCTTTCCGACCGTCAAGACGTTTTGCGCCAGGTTGGACGGGTCTATGACCGCCCACTGCGCCCTTGCCTCATGAGTGCCGCATACGGCCAGCACCAGGAGGCTGAAAAGAATCTTTTTCATTGCGATAAAATGTTTACTTGGTTTAATACTTGGGCGGAAAGGGAAGCAACCCTTCCACGGGGTTACTCCGCCGCCCGTTGATATTCGCCGTAGGCGGAAAGCAGCAGCACGTCACGCCGGGAGTCATAGGCCAGCCCGATACGCCCGAACAGGTCGAAGTACCGTACCTGGCACAGCTCCCTGATCGGCAGGTGGAATACGGCCTGCGGGTTGTTGTATGTAAATTCCAGCAGGTAGCCTTCCGTACGGGTGCGGTATATCCGCACCGACGGCGCACCCTCCGGGCTTACCCAACGCCCCGTGATTTCCCGCAGGTCAAATTCCAGCCAGTTTTCCGCCTCCGATTTCTGCTCCATGCACGGCCTGAACATGATTCCTTACCGGTTATCGGTTTTTACCCGTTCATAGGTCGCGCCGGGGTACAGCGTGATCGTGTCCGCTTCCCGGTCGTAACACAGGAAGGTCATGCCGAATCCGGCATTGAAACAAAGCCTGCCGTCCTGCTCATGGAGCAGGTAGCAGTCACCCGTCGCTCCCTTCTTCGGCTTCTTGCCCAAGGCTATCATATAGCCGGGGGAAGCCTTGAAGATAAGAAGGTCGGGGTCGCGTTTGCCCGCTTTCCAGTCACCCACCAACAGGGCGGGATCGTAATCCGGCACGCCGGCCGTTTCCTTTTCGCCGTCATTGACGACGAAAACATCTATCTCGATGTCCGTTTCTACCCGCTCCGTCCCGGTATCGGTCCGCACGGAAGCCTCCAGCATAGCCTCGGCAAGGACGCTGTTTATTCCCGCCGTGTGAAGAGCCAGCCTCGTGAGTTGTTCGTTACTTAACTTCATGATTTTTTTAGTGGTTATGGAGCCATAGGCTCCGGTTAATACTTATTTTCTTTACGCCGTCTGGCCTCGGCGATCTGTTTGACCGCCAGTTCATAGTTACCGCCCAGTTCGGCGGTCTTGTTGAAAACTTCCAGCTTCTCGCTTTCCTCGGTGGTGTACGTGAGATATTCCTCGGCGCTGACCTCCGTGGCGTAAACAGCGGACTGCACGCCTCCCAACCCGAACCACACCTCCTTGTAAAGCCTGCCCGGATTATTGGCCTGGTTGATTGACAGTATTTGTCCCTTTTCCTTATCGGTCAGGCCTAAAAGGGCCTGGATGCTGTCGAACTTGTTCACATATTTCCGCTGGTCCAAAAGGATTTTACAATCGGAGTTGTTGATGATCGCCTCCTTGACAATGGGAGAGGCGATGATGTCGTCCACCTCTTGCGTCACCACAATGGCCTCGCCAAAATATTTACGGACGGTCTTGTACATATATTTCAGGTATTCCGCCATGTTCGCGGACGAGAGGGCTTTCCAGGCTTCCTCGACGATCAGTTGTTTCCTGATACCCTTTAACCGCCTCATTTTGTTTATGAAAGCCTCCATGATGATGATCGTCACCACCGGGAACAATTCTTTATTTTCCTTGATCGAATCAATCTCGAATACGATAAAGGATTTACCCAGCAGGTCGATATTCTCCACCGAATTGAGCAGGAAGTCGAAACGACCGCCCCGGTAATACTGCCTGAGGGTGGTCAGGAAGTTGTCGATATTGAAGTCTTCCCGGCTCACCTTGATCTCCCGCCCGTCCAGCTCCTTGCGGTAATCGTCCCGGATATATTCGTAGAAGGTATTAAAGGACGGCACGATACCACGGTCTTCCGTGATCCGCTGGATATAGGAGGAAACGGCACTGCCGAGTTCTCCGCTCTCGGTCTTGCTTATCCGGTCGTCATCGGATTTCCACAGTGTCAGCAGCAGGGTCTTGATACTGTCCTTCTTTTCCACGTCGTACTTGTAATCGTCGGTATAGAAAGGGTTAAAACTGATCGGGTTCTCTTCCGTGTACGTGTAATAGATCCCGTCCCGCCCTTTGGTTTTCCGGCGTACCATCTCGCAAAGGCCCTGATACGAGTTACCCGTATCGACCAGGACGACGTGCGTGCCCTGCTCCCAGTATTGCCTTATCATGTGGTTCATGAAAAAGGACTTGCCCGACCCGGAAGGCCCCAACACGAATTTATTCCGGTTGGTGGTTATTCCGCGTTTCATCGGAAGGTCGGAAATATCCACGTGCAGGGGCTTGCCCGAAACCCGGTCGCACATCTTAATGCCGAAAGGCGACGGAGAGGACTGATAGTTCGTTTCCTCTGTGAAGAAACACAACGCGGGTTCGATGAACGTGTAAAACGTTTCCTCCGAGGGGAAATCCCCGCCGTTTCCGGGCATACCCGCCCAATAGAGGGTGGCCGCGTCAACGGTATTGTGCCGGGGCTTGCACTCCATCAGTGCCAACTGGCTGCCNTCCGGGCATACCCGCCCAATAGAGGGTGGCCGCGTCAACGGTATTGTGCCGGGGCTTGCACTCCATCAGTGCCAACTGGCTGCCGACATCGTTACGGATATGTTTCAGTTCCTCCGCATCTTCCGACCACGCCATGACATTGAAGTGAGCCCGCACGGAGGTAAGCCCGAAGCTGTGCGCCTCGTTCAAATACTTGTCTATCCATTCCTTATTGATCTGGTTGCCCCGCGAGTAGCGGGAAAGGGAGTGCATATTACGGGCGGATTTCTCAAAGCGCCGCAGGTTCTCGGCCGAATCGTCCAGGAAGATGTACTGGTTATAGATATGGTCGCAGGACAGCAGCAGGCCGACAGGCGCGGCGAACGACAAACGGCAGTCGCTCCGGTCGGTGGACAGACGTTCGTAACGCATATCCGTAGCGACCGTTCCCGGCAAGTCCTCCACGTCGGAAACCGTATGCAGGCAGACCTTTTTATCACCCACCCGCAAACCGTCCGCCCCGAGTTCCATATCCTCCAGGCAGGTCGTATCATCAAGCGACAGGGCAAAGTATTTTTCCACCAGCCCCGCGCTTTCCGGCGTGCCCGTTATTTCCTCCGATGTCAGCCGGGTTAATCTCACAAAACCGCTGTCGTTTACGATACGCTCAAACTGGCCGGACGCCTCCAGGAATTTTACCGTCGTGTCCCTGTTTACCTCCCTGGGGATGATGTTTCCCCGGCAAAGGCTCGAAAAGGAGGACTGCATACGCATCCGCTCCTTTGTCGTCCTTGTCAGGTAGAGGAAACAGGTATGGTTTAAATAGGGCCGCTCGTTAAAATGCCGCTCGAAGCTGCGGGAGAGGAAACTCATATCTCCCTGATCGGCGGCGGGCCGGTAGTTTTCCCGTATAAACCAATCCTGCTTATGGATAACGGTATAATCGGGAAGTACCTTTACGGCCTTGTTCCAGGCGGAGTGTATCGCCTCGTATTCGGCACCGGTCACTGTATAGAGTTCCGGCAGATCCACCCGGTAGGCCACCGTGATGTCCGCGTCCTTGCTGATGATGCAATCCCCCTCGACGGCCAGCAGCGGGAACTTGCTCTCGATCGTGGCGGCTTTCATTACGTTACGCATGGGCCGCCTCCTTTCTCTTCGGGCATCGGAACAGGCGGCGTGCGTTGCGCCGGTTGATAAGGTAACGCGGATGACGGCTTTTGGCCATGATCTTCATTAACCCGTGTTCCCCGTACCGCGCGTTCAGGCGGAAAGTAAACCATACCAGCACCGAGGCGGCGACGAGTCCGAAACCGATACATATCCATTGGCCGATACCGATCATGTACATGATGATAAAGACCACGAATACGGACAGCAGGCCTCCCGCGAAGATGAACAGATATTGCGATTTAAGTCCCCTGAACTCGACGCTTTTTCCAATCCCCTTATTTACATTATACTCCATAACTCGCTCGTATAATGTCGGATTACAGGAAGAAGGAACGAAGGATTGTCGCCGCCACAATCAGAAAGATACACGCGCCAAACCAACTGGCGGCGGTTTTTGCGGTGTCGGGATCGCCGGACGAGAATTTGCCGTAGACCTTGACGCCGCCGATTAAGCCGACGACCGCGCCGATCGCATAGATCAGCTTTGTGCCCGGATCAAAATAGGAGGACACCATATTGGTGGCGTCGGTAATGCCGCCTACTCCGTTGCCTTGCGCGAAGGCGTTCGCCGCGGCAGCCATAAGGACGACCGCCGACAAAAAGAATTTCTTTTTATTCATTGCTTGATTTTTTAAAGGCGGCAGGGGGTGGGATGATTCCCCCTGACCGCCGGGATTCTTGTTTACTGATTACTTCTCTGATTTTTTTAATGGTCGAACGGCGCGAGGCTATCCGTAATCTCTCTGTTTCATTGTTTCTTACTTTTTTGATTTTACTTAATTCAGGCAAAGCCGCGCACGTCAAAATCGGCAGGGGCTTTTACCGCCGGTGCGGGGTCGGCTTCCCGCAGGCGGTAGTAGGCGGCGAAGTAGTCGTCCATAAGGGCAGATACCACTTTCTTTTTAGGCTCGTCAGGCGCGATCTGGCCTATTATGTCAGTCATCCGCACCTCGGCAAGTACCCGCCCGGCTTCCTCTCTTTCCCGTGGGGTGGCACGCCCGGCGTTCGCCACCGTCCGCGCCATTCCCGCCAGTTCCTCGAAGCCGATGCCCGTAGCCCGGCCACCCGCGCTTTCATCCTCCGTCCCTTCGGTTTCCCAAACATCCAAATCCCCTTCTTCCCCGGTATCTGATTCCCCCTCCGGCTCGTTTTCGATAACTATATCTATCTCGCCTGAATCAGCGTCCGAGTTTTCGGGAACAGTGCCCGTTTCACCTGCGGGTCGAAGGACTGCCGCCGGAATGCCCCGCGGGTCGGTTTGCCCGTTATCGCCTGCAAATATAACCGCATTTTCAATCGCTTTTTCATTGATTTCCAAAGTGGTAGCTTGTGGCTGCGAGTGGCGCAGGGTAAATTTGCTTTTTCCGATTATATCCTCTTTCGGGGCAGGGCGGAAGAGGTTATAACCCTTTTTTCGTGCGGTGTTCTTCCCGCGCTTTACCTTTCGCTCCCACAGCAGGTAAATTACAACCACAAGGGCGTACAACAGAATCGCATAAATGAAATATCGTCCCATGACTATACATTATTATAACAGGTCGCCCTGACGTTCACGGTACAGTGCGTTGATTTCCTCTTTATGGAGTTGCAGATGTTCATTCATTACCGTATCAATGTAGCCACCGACGGTTATATCATTTCCGGCATCGGCCAAAGCCCTGACAAGTTTCGTGATAACCGAATGTACCTCATGGCTGATATAGACACATTGACGCAACTTCATTTCATTGCGTTTTATGAATGTTTCCTTATAGCTTGCCACCTGGGTGCGTTTACGCTTGGACCGCTCCCGCTCTTTTGCCCCCTCGCTCTCCCTTTCAATCTCCGGCAATGGTTCGGATACCAACTCCGGTTCCGACAGGGGATCCGGAGCCGGCACGGGAGAGGTTACCCGGTTACTCTTTTTGGCCTGACCGATAACCATTGCCGCATCAATACCCGATGTATCCACTTTTTTACTCATGGCAGTCATTTAAAGAGTCCTAAAAGTTCATCTGCCAGTACATCCAGGTTGGACCCTCTCACAAGGGATTTATCTGCCGGGAACAGCGTAGACCGGAATAGGGATTTATGGCTTGCGGATTGTTCGCGCCGAAAACGTTTGCTGTCCGGGATAAACGTTTTAAGCAAGGGTAAATCCAATTCCTTAATTACCGATTCGTAGACTTCGTACAGTTCTGATTTCTCCCTCCCGTCCACAAGATTCCAAAGAAGGTAAATACCCTTAATATTGGATTTTCCGGTATTGACTATGTTATCTCTCACGGAAATAAGATAATCCAGGGTACTTTCCAGCACAAGGCGGTCGGCGGAAATAGGAGCCACGATATAATCCATACTCGCAATAGTACGTACCAGACCTTCGTTATTCAATGTTCCGGGCAGGTCGAAAAATATAAAATCATAATCTCCTTCTTTTATCAAATCCTCGGCTTCATTCAGCGCTTCTTTCGTATCACTTTCAATCACCGGATAGGCTTTCTTTTCTTCCAAACGCAGAAACTGTTCGTACAGCATCCCTTTATAATACTCATCATTTTCGCAGGTTTTAAAATCCCGCTCGCGCATTTCGGCGATCGAATGCTGCGGATAATCGCAGTCGATCACGGCTACCGTATAGCCTTTGACATAATGCAGGTAACTTGCAACCAAAACGGTAAGTGTGGTTTTACCCGCTCCACCCTTCTGTGTAGAGAAAGCTACATACATCGGTTCTTTTTTACTTTCTTGATTTTCCATTGTTCCAATGTTTTTAATTGTTATTGAATTATTTTACCGTACCATTCAATCGGCACTTTTTTAAACCAGTTTATAAATAGCAAGACAAGGCTTCATTTATTCGTTTCGGTTCTGACGGACACCCTTTAGCCGATACGACAATACGACAGTACGACAATACGGGAGTATGGGCTTCAATCTCCAACTAACTGTTTCCCGACCTGTTTACTCATTAATCGCCCTGTCTAATCAAATCATTAATTCATTTTCCAAGGCAAATAAAACACTTCTTTTTGGTACTTGCACTATGTTTTTTTGAGGTGGTCGCTTGTGGCTTCGAGTGGCACAGTGCTTTGTGATACAGCGTATTATATAAGCCGATAACTTTGCGGCATGAAACGTTACGGCTAATCGTCCGGGGCATTTTAAGTTGTAGTACCCCTCCCTACAACGCCCTTCCCGGAACAAATCTTACCCGTTAATATGAAGGGTAATCTTTGCCCCTCCGCAGGGCAAAATCCATTTGCATTTGGGCAAATAGCAAGATGTGTTATTTGCATCGCAAAACAAGTTTTGCAGCAAATAACCTCTTGCCCCTGCCGGGGGTGTCGCTACCTTCCGAAGTCAGTCGCTCGATTGGACGGCCGGGCCGTAACGGATTTATGTATCACTTAAAAAAATCCGTATTATGAATCAAAAGAATGTACCCCGCAGGCGGGGTAAAGGGGGACGCCCCCCGAAAGACGATCCGGCGTTTCGCCGTCTGACCGTGAACCTGACCGAGCAGCAACACGCCGCTTTTCTCTCCATGTACGAGCAATCGGGACTCGCCTCGCTCTCCGCTTTTATCGCCGCCCGTATCTTCGGCGACGAGTTCCGGGTAGTGAAAACGGACGCGACGGCACTGGAGTTCGTCACCAAGCTGACCGTTTTTTACGGGCAGATCCGTGCGGTCGGGACGAATTACAACCAGGTCGTCAAGCAGCTTCACACCGTTTTCGGGGAGAAAAAAGCGTTGTCATTGCTCTATAAACTGGAGCAACAGACTATCGAACTGGCTGGGATCGGACGCCTGGTACTGGCACTTTGCGAGGATTTCAAAACCAAAATCGGATAACGGTATGGTGGCAAAGATCAATCACGGGAGCAATTTATACGGCGCGTTGGCTTACAACCAACAGAAAGTGGATGGGGATAAAGGGAAGGTTTTGGGGTGTAATTTAGTCCTGGAGCCTGCCGACGGGAAGTTCAACGCGTATTCCTGCGCGGAGGATTTCGAGCGTTTCATGCCTTCGCATATCCGCACGAAAAAGCCCGTCGTACATATCTCGCTCAATCCCCACCCGGACGACAAGCTGACCGACGCGCAGCTCGCCGACCTGGGGCGGCGGTATCTCGAACGCCTGGGCTACGACAGCCAGCCGTATATGATCTTCAAACATGAGGATATAGACCGCCGGCATATCCACCTGGTCACTACCCGCGTGAGAACGGACGGCTCCCTTGTACCCGACAAATTCGAGAAAGAGCGAAGCACCCGGATTGTGGCGCAGTTGGAAAAGGACTTTAGCCTGATACCGGCCAAGGGGAAGAAGCAGGGCGAGGCGTGGCGGCTCACCCCGGTAGACGCCGCGGCGGGGAATCTTAAAAAGCAAATTTCCGGGGTTATAAAACCGCTTTCGGAAATGTACCGTTTTCAATCCTTTGCCGAATACCGTGCCCTGCTCTCCTTATATAATATAGGTATAGAGAAAATCGAGGGGAATAACAAGGGGAACAGATACGAAGGGCTGGTTTACTCGGCCCTGGATGCTGACGGCAAACGTGCAGGCAAGCCGCTTAAATCCTCCCTTTTGGGAAAAACGGCGGGCATCGCCGCGCTGGACAAACGTATGAAGGAATCCGGTGAGATGATAAAGTCCGGAAAGGCAGTTGCCGGGACAAGGGCCACAATAGCCGAGGCCCTGCAAAATGCCCGTACCGAAAACCGGGTACGGGAAGCCCTACAAAAGAAAGGCATTGACCTGGTATTGCGTCGCAACGATACGGGGCGCATATACGGTACTACTTTCATCGACCATAACAGCCGCACGGTGATAAACGGCTCCCGTCTGGGAAAGGAGTTTTCGGCCAATGCCCTGAACGGACGCTTTGCTAATGATACGCACCGCGAGGATCTGCACGCTCCGGCGCGGAAGCCTGCGACCGCCCCCGCCGGTAAGAAGTCCGTAACGGAACTGCCGGACATGATCGCTGCGGGCGGCCTGCTCTCCGTATTTACGCCCGAATTTGAAGGGCAAAATGAAAATCCGCCCGTACCCCGTCGCCGGAAAAAGAAGAAGCGGCGGTACGGCAGGCAGATGTAAACGACAAGTATTTCAAACCATTAAAATTTTAAGATTATGCAAAATGAAGATGATCTTCGCGGACTGGCTAAAGTCATGGACTTTATGCGCGCCCTATCCATATTGTTCGTAGTGATTAACGTGTACTGGTTCTGTTACGGGGCCATACATGAGTGGGGAATCAATATCGGGGTGATAGATAAAATCCTGATGAATTTTAACCGTACCGCCGGACTGTTTACCTCGATCCTCTGGACGAAACTTTTCGCGGTGGTTTTTCTCGCACTTTCCTGCCTCGGGACACGAGGCGTCAAAGATGAAAAGATAACTTGGGCGAAAATTATTGCCGCCCTTACCGCCGGTTTTATCCTGTTTTTCCTGAACTGGTGGCTGCTCTCCCTGCCGCTCCCGCCGGAAACCAATGCGGGATTTTACGTCTTTACAATGACCGCCGGTTATATCCTGCTGCTCATGGGCGGTATATGGCTTTCCCGCCTGCTGAAAAACAATATGTTCGACGATGTATTCAATACCGAGAACGAATCGTTCATGCAGGAAACGAGGCTGATAGAGAATGAATACTCCGTGAATCTGCCGACCCGGTTCTACTATAAAAAGAAGTGGCACAAGGGGTTCGCCAATGTCGTTTCAATTTTTCGTGCGTCCATCGTCCTGGGAACGCCCGGCTCCGGCAAGAGTTACTGTGTGGTCAATCAGTACATTAAGCAGAATATAGAGAAAGGATTCGCCATGTACATCTATGACTTCAAATTTCCCGACCTGTCCACCATTGCCTATAACCATCTTTTGAACAACCGGGAGGGGTACGTCAAAACACCCACGTTTTACGTGATTAATTTTGACGACCCTTCCCGTTCGCACCGCTGTAACCCGATCAATCCCGCCTTCATGGAGGATATTTCGGATGCCTACGAGTCCAGCTATACGATCATGTTAAATCTGAATCGTACCTGGGTAAGCAAGCAGGGCGACTTCTTTGTCGAGTCACCGATCATTTTATTCGCGGCGATTATCTGGTTCTTGCGGATATATAAAGACGGGAAATATTGCACGTTCCCCCACGCAATCGAGTTCCTGAATAAACCCTACGAGAAAATCTTTCCGATTCTCACCTCATACCCGGAACTGGAAAACTACCTGTCACCCTTCATGGATGCGTGGCTCGGTGGGGCGGCCGACCAACTCCAGGGACAAATCGCAAGTGCGAAAATCCCGCTCTCGCGCATGATCTCCCCACAGCTTTATTGGGTCATGAGCGGCAATGAGTTCAGCCTGGATATAAATAACCCGGACGACCCGAAAATACTTGTCGTCGGCAACAACCCCGACAGGCAGAACATATACGGGGCGGCACTGGGGTTATATAACAGCCGTATCGTAAAACTCATCAACAAGAAAGGACAGCTAAAGTGCAGTGTCATAATAGACGAGCTACCGACTATTTATTTTAAAGGATTGGATAATTTGATTGCCACCGCACGAAGCAACAAGGTTGCCGTGCTACTCGGTTTCCAGGACTTTTCGCAGCTAAAGCGCGATTACGGGGACAAGGAGGCCGCCGTTGTGATGAACACCGTAGGCAACATCTTCTCGGGGCAGGTTGTAGGAGATACGGCGAAAACACTCTCCGACCGCTTCGGGAAGGTATTGCAGAAACGCCAGTCCATGACCATTAACCACAATGATAAATCGACCTCCATTTCCACACAGATGGACAGCCTCATACCTCCGTCGAAAATCTCCAATCTGACCCAGGGTATGTTCGTCGGGGCGGTAGCGGACAGCTTTTCGGAGCGGATAGAGCAAAAGATTTTTCATGCCGAGATCGTAGTGGATAATGAGCGGGTAGCCGCAGAGGAAAAGGCTTATAAGAAAATACCCGTTATCACGGACTTTACCGACGAGAACGGCGTGGACAGGATGAAAGAACAGATACAGGAGAATTACGAGCGAATCAGAGCCGAGACCAGGCAGATAGTCGAGGATGAGATACAGCGAATAAAGGATGATCCCGACCTTTGCCAGTTGCTGCCGAAAGAGGAAGAATAAAATAATTAGAGCCGCAATTTTGCGACTCTATTATTTACTGTTTAAGAGGTAATGTTTCTAATACCTCATCAGTATCAACTCCTATTTCATCGTATATCAATTTTTCGAACACGGGTACGAGTTCCATAACTATAGATTCTGCTTCTTTTAATAATTTTCTCATATGATTAGCATCACTTCTTTTATCAAACAGATATAATTGATGAATAAGGTCGTTCCTATCTTTTCTAATCCGATGAAGGGTTGCTTGCAGCTCATTAGAGATTAAGCCTAAAGAAGAAGCCTTATTTATTGCATTATTAAAAGTCATATCTCGTGCCTGCTCTCGAATTATATTACCATCAAAATAATAATCATCCTCTTTTACAATTTCTCCATTTGCTTTTTTTGCATCAAGCTCATCAACAAGCCTACAATTTTCATCCCAGCAATTTTTAGTAGCAACAAGATACTTCAACAGATTTTCTGTCAAACTATATAATAATGTCGTTTCTTGAAAATAGAGGGACGCATTTTCCCTTCTTAAAAATGGTAACCAACATTTATCTTGATTGAGAGTTTTTTTTACTTCTTTACCTATTTGATTAGTAATATCAATAATATTTGCCATATCTGACTATTTTAAATTAGTAACAACTGCTGAATTATTCTCTACTTCTTCCATGACTTCCTCTAAGTTATTTGCTTTAGATAGTTTAGAGCGTTCTATCTTCAACTTCTCCAATAGGTATTTTAATCGCCTTTCGAGCTCATTTGTAATCTCACTCCATTTCTTCACAAAGAGACTGTAATTATCTCCAGTTAAGACTAATCCATTGTATTTGTTCGTAATACGGCGTCCTACAATGTCATCATAATCTTGGCCTATTAAAATAAATGTCCAATATTCATTCGCATCATTGAAGCAATCCTGCTTCAATATTACATCCATATATCTCTCTAATTGAGTTAATTGTTCTGATTTTAAAGTCTTAATTGTAGTCGGATTTTTAATCTCTACGATTACATTATGAGGCTTACCGTCCCGGAAGTCAGTTCCGGCTAAGAATAAATCCATTTCTTTATATTTATCAGGATGCGCAACATAAGTAGCTTCATCAATACCACGAAGTATATAAACGTATCTTCTCAATGCTTCTTCAAATTTCACTTCTTCTGCACAAACTAATCTATATTCTTCTCCAAAAATCCAATAATGTTTTTCTATGAATGATTGAAGATGATTCACTTCATTGGCTTTTAATTCGTGATTAAAAACAATCTGTTTCAAATTTTCAAGGGTTGATAACCTATCCGATATTAGTTTTATTGTGGATATAACTTGTTTAAGACGAGTTGTTTCCAAAATTTTAGCAAACTCTTTCCTGTCATTTGAATCCAATTCTACGACTGCATCCAGTATTTTAAACAAGTTATTTCTTTCTCCCGAATCCATTACAAGATTTAGAAGTTCTAAAAATACCCTCTTTTGTTCTTTATTCAATTTCATAAATACAGCAGGCTCAACTTCGTATAGTCTTTTTACTAAATCTTCCAAACCTTGTTTACGAGTTTTATCCCATTCGTTGTCGCTAAATACCGGAAATACCTTTTCTTCCTCATATTTGTTCACTAAAGCAACAGCTTGCTGTCTTAGAAATGGTCGTCTTTTACCTCTAAGAAAATCATTAAGTTTCTCAATCAAATCCTTAAACAATTTCCGATCTGCCACCTCACTAAACAATTTTCTTTGAGCAATATTTTCATCCTCAATATCACAATTTATTTCATTAAAAAAATCATCTATAACAATTACACTGTGCCAAAATTTATCTCCTTTCTTATTCAATAATGTGGTTTTTGTATTTTTCAATTCCAAATCATTATTAAGAAAATAGAATCTGGAATATTCATCATTCATTTTTGTATTCCACTGTATATACTTACAATTGAACGTTTTTTTCTGATTATACAGTCCACTGGCAACGACTGGAAAATTCTCATTTTTCTCTATTATTGAAGAATAATCTAACTCTGTATCATTAATAAATATTTTATATTCGTCTTTAAGTTCAAGAAACCAAGCAAATTCAGCCTTCAAATAAGGAATGAGGACTTGCTCAATGAAAGAAGTTGAGATAGCTGACGTAATTTCATTAAATATAACGCACGTTCCTGTTTCGGGTTCTTGTGATTTAATTGGAATTGTCGGAGTATAATCCTTTAGATTATCGTTACTTATATCTATCTCATATGACATTATGCCATTCCCTTTTTGATAAAAAGTTTGCCATTGGGCGAAACGAGCAAATTTATGGAATGTAAAACGCCCATATCCATTTTTTCCACGCGTCAAATCGGCATTATTATCATTAGCAATGCTTTTTTGAGATTCATAAAACTGCTTAAACTTACTTGGTAACTCTTCATAACATATTCCTATACCATTATCACAAACTCTGATTTCTTTTACCGTATCAAATTCCTGGCTATCAAATTCAAAATTTATTTTTACAATCGTAGCTTTAGCATCAAATCCATTCCATACATATTCTGAAATAGCACGCTCCGGCGTGTATTTATTCAACATTTTACGGATTCCATTAGACGTAATCTCTACGGACTCAACAGTTTGTGATTTCATAATTTATAATTTACTAATGAGTTACAAAGATATATGATTTAGTTGAGAATATTAGAAAAACGACAATTCAAGTGGTCTTTTGTTTCAAAACTTTAACGCCACTCCCAGCCACAAGCTGCCACCCATCAAAACCCTTGCAATCAATTCATTACTAAGCCATATCTTCGTTCCGCATTAATAGTGATGCAGAATTAAAAACCATTTTAATCATGGACGAGAACATCAAAAACGAAGAGCCTAAAGTCTTACTGACCAAAGGCGAGGACGGCAAACTGAAAGCCGTCAGCGGAATGGAGAAAGACGGTAAATTGAATACCGTCGATCCCACTAAAAAGAACACGGACAAATTCTTTCAGGTCAATCCCAGCGGAAACCTGATAGAGAATTTCATGCAGAAATTTTCCGGGCAATACCGGCAACCGTCACACACGGGGCTTTATGCCGTTGCCGGGAGCGCGGTCGATAAGATTGCGGCTTTCCTGGACAAGATCATCAAGATGAATCCCGACGACAAGGTGCTCGTGCCCTACAAGGTAAAACCCGACGGGCAGATGCAGGAACAGTCCCCGGGAAAGTACCAACCGCTCGACCTGAATAAAGTCGATTGGAAGGATGCCGAAAAGTTGGGGCTTTCGGGCGATCAGTTACAGGACACGCTCAAAGCGATGGCATACGGGCATAAATCCCCCGGTCTGGTGGATATTAAAGCCGAGATTGACGGACAGGAAATAACGGTCAAAGCCCGGCTTTCCTTACAGGAACAACCCGACGGCTCCATCAAGATCCAAACACATCCCTTTCAGGAACAGCCCGATTTCGAGAGTCCCTATATGGGGGTAAAATTCACGCCGGAAGATATAGAGCAGTTCAAACAGACGGGTAACGGCGGACGGGTATTCGATTTGGAACCCGTACCCGGAGGCGAGAAAATACCCTCGCTTATCTCACTTGACAAGCTGACCAACCGTTTCGAGTCCGTACCTACTTCCGAGATCAAGATCGGCCCGACCATAAAAAATGCCGTACTCTCCCAGGAACAGATAACCACATTTGAACATGGCGGAAGCATATTGATAAAGGGCATGGACAAACGGGTAAAACCGGGCGAGGAGCCGTCCAAGATAGACCGTATAGGGCAATTCAACGCCGCCAACCGTAACATAGATTTCCGCTTTACGCCAGAACAGATACAGCAGTATCAACAGGAACGGCAGGCCAGACGGGAACAAGCCGAAGAGAATGGCCCGCTGAAAGCCCGTAAAGTCGGGGATATTTGGATTCGCCCTGTTCAGGGCGGCGTGGAACTGACCCGCGAACAGTTCCAAAAAGTTTGTAAAGGCATACCGGTATGGGTGGAAGGTATGCAACAGACCCCACCCAAACAGAAAGAGGGGGCACAACAGATCGAGACAGCCGACTGGAAAGGACAGAAATACAACGCCTGGGTATGGCCCGACCCGGAAAGGGGGTATGTACGCCATACCTCGAAACATCCCGACGAATTACGGGCGGGACGCAAAGTCACACCCGCGGACAGCCACAAAACGCAAGTGGCCGTGAACAACGAGGGTAAGACCAACGAAGCCACCAAGCACGCCCAAAGTAAAGGCGAGCCGTTGAAGTCCGGGCAGACTAATCCCACTGCCCGACAAGACGAGAAGAAAAAAGAGCAGGAGCAGAAGCAATCCCCCGCAGCCCCCAAGAAAAGCACGGGCAAGGGACGCAAAATGTAATCCCGATTAATAACCACTAAAAAAATCAGAGAATGAAAGTTATAATAGCAGAAAAGCCCAGCGTAGCGCGGAGTATTGCCGCCATCGTGGGCGCGACCGTCAAAAAGGACGGATATATGGAAGGTGGCGGATACGCCGTAACCTGGGCGTTCGGGCACCTGGTCGGACTCGCCATGCCCGAAGCCTACGGCTTTACGGGTTTCAGACGGGAAAATCTGCCGATACTCCCGAAGGAATTTACCCTTGTCCCCCGGCAGGTACGGGAGGGCAAAGAGTATAAGGCCGATTCCGGCGCACTCAAACAGCTAAAGATTATAAAGGGGTTGTTCGACCGGGCCGATGAAATTATAGTCGCCACCGACGCGGGCCGCGAGGGAGAGTTGATATTCCGCTTCATATATAATTATGTGGAATGCAGTACCTCCTTCCGCCGCTTATGGATAAGCTCGCTCACCGACCGGGCCATCCGTGAGGGGATGCAGACCCTTCGCCCGGGAAGCGATTACGATAACCTGTATCTCTCCGCCCGCGCACGTAGCCAGGCGGATTGGATCGTGGGCATCAACGCCTCGCAAGCCCTCTCCATTTCCGCTGGAAGCGGCGCGTGGTCACTGGGCCGGGTACAAACGCCCACGTTGGCCATGATCTGCTCGCGTTACCTGGAGAACAAGGACTTTATCCCGCAAACCTATTTCAGGCTAAAGGTGCATACCGGGAAAGGCACGACGGCGTTTGCCGTTCTTTCAGCGGATAAATATGACAGCCGCGGCGTCGCCGATCAGACGGACGCCATCGTGAAGGCTGCCGGGGAACTGACCGTTACATCCGTCGTCAAGAAGGAAGTCCGGCAGGAGCCGCCTCTCTTATACGACCTTACAGCCCTGCAAAAGGACGCTAACAAGCGGCACGGCTTTTCCGCCGACAAGACACTGACCATAGCGCAGGGATTATACGAAAGCAAGTTCATTTCCTATCCACGTACCGGCTCCCGGTATATATCCGCCGATGTCATGGAGGAAATACCACACCTGATCGCAACCCTGCGGGCGCATCCCAAATTCGGCGATTATATTGACGCCCGGCCCGATACCCAGCCGGGGACACGTCCGGTAAACGACGCGAAAGTGACAGACCATCATGCGCTGATTATTACGGAAGATCCCGCGAGGGGATTATCCGAAGATCAGCAGCTTGTTTACGATATGATAGCGGGCCGTATGCTGGAAGCCTTCGGAGAGGGTTGCGTCAAAGAGAACACCGCCGTAACGCTGGAAGCCGGCGGCGTACACTTTGTCGCAAAGGGCAGTATCATGTTACATCCCGGCTGGCGTAATGTTTTCGGAGCCAACCGGGAAGAAACAACGGACGAGGATTTAACCGTACTGCCCGATCTGACGGAAGGCGATAAGCCGGCCGTCCGTGATGTCGAAGTGCAGGAGAGACAGACCAAGCCCAAGCCCCTGCACACTGAAGCCACGTTGCTCTCGGCGATGGAGAGCGCGGGCAGGGAAATAGAGAATGAGGAAGAACGCGAGGCCATGAAAGCCGCGGGGATCGGGACACCGGCCACCCGCGCCGCCATTATCGAGACACTCTTTTCGCGGGAATACATCGTGCGGGAGAAAAAAACGCTTGTACCTACCAACAAAGGGCTGACCGTTTATCTGGCTGTACGCGACAAGAAGATTGCCGATGTCGCCATGACCGGACAATGGGAAGCGGCACTGGCGAAGATCGGCACGGGAGATATGGATGCCGGAGCGTTCCATCGCTCGATAGAGGTGTACGCCTCACAAATCACTGCCGAATTGCTGGATATGGCTTTCGCACGGCAGGATAACCGGCAGTCATGCCCCTGCCCGAAATGTAAGAGCGGCAACGTGGTTATCTTTAACAAGGTGGCCAAATGTCAGAACGAGGCCTGCGGACTTACCGTATGGCGCACCATTGCGAAAAAGGAGTTATCCGATACACAGTTTATATCCTTACTGACAAACGGCAAGACCGGGATCATTAAAGGACTCATTAGCGGCAAGACCGGTAAGCCTTTCGATGCCGCCATTGCTTTCGATGCCGATTATAAGACAGTGTTCGATTTCGAGCAGAAGAAAGGAAAGCCCGGAAGCAAACGTAAATCCAAGTAAATCATTATCTTTGCCACCGAAAGAATCTTTGCGGTTATTGCTGATAGGGATGTTTGCTTTAACTTCACTGATTTTTTTAGTGGTGGCGTCCGGGGCTATGCTTCGGACGCCTTTTTATTTGCCCGTTTCACGGACAAGCCTTGCGGGGATTCATCCGAGAGAAGATTGTCGTTACCTCTTTTCCGGATCGGTGCTCCGGGACGACACCATACGTCGGAATCCTCCATATCTTATCGCTTACCACGGTCAGGGCGATTTTTCATAAAGTTCCGCATATAGAACGGCTTATGCCGGATATCAATGTTCGTATGAAACCGTAACAGCCGTCCTTTATATCCATTTCGGCAATCGTCTTGACGCCATATACCCGTCATATCTTTTCTTCCGTCCCCATAGGCTGCCTTTATAAGCCCTTGAAAGGCAGAATACGTTTTCGTCCCGTTCCCGGCTATAATTTCCTTGAAGGTTATCCCGTGCGCTTTCCCCATTATAGGACGGCAGGGCAATCCCGGATATTCTATGCCCCGGCCTCTTTGCCTCCGAAAGGCAAGCCTTCTTATTACTTCCATCGGTATTATGGAAAGGTCTTGCCACTTTCCGGAAACCTGTAACAAAACATAAGTGCCGTTCTTCCCGCTTTCTGTCAGTCCATAACCTTATCCGCCTTCCTCCCGGCAAGGGTTGTTATTTCCGCGGGCAAAAGTGCTTACGTGGTCTTAACGGGCAGTAAAGTTCCTTCGGCCGGAGGTTCACCCGAAAAATCTTCCGACATCCCTTCGGGACATGGCGTATTTGTTCGGTGAAAACTTGACAGTCCCTAACCACTGCACCGGAAGAGGGCCCGTAAAAAACAACCGCCCCAAGGGTCGGTACTAAAAATTAAGGTTATGGAGAATTTATCAGAAGCAAGGATTTATGTAGGCACTTATGCCAAGTATAACAACGGTTCCATTTATGGAAAGTGGCTGGACCTATCGGATTATTCCGATAAGGAAGAATTTTATGAGGCTTGCCATGAGTTACACGGCGACGAGCCGGACGCCGAGTTTATGTTCCAGGATTGGGAAAACATACCGTCCTCCCTTATCGGGGAAAGCTGGTTATCGGACAACCTCTTTGAAGTGATCGAGGCCGTCTCGGAATTGGACGAAAACGAACGGGAAGCCTTTTATATATGGCTGAACGACGGCAACCGTGATATGGATACGGAAGATATAAACGGGCTGATCGATTCGTTCCGCGACGATTACCAGGGTAATTACAAGGACGAGGAGGATTACGCTTATGAGATTATCGAACAGTGCTACGACTTGTCGGAGTTCGCTTTAAGCTATTTCGATTATGAGAAGTTCGCCCGCGACCTGTTTATGACCGACTATTGGTTTGAGGACGGACACGTATTCCACCGGGCCTGACAGCTTCGATACCAACCGGAAGGCGGGAAGTTCCCGCCTTTTTTTATGGCATATCCCCTTATTAAAAACGCGTCCCGCCCAATCTCACGACTGTACGGGACGTTGACAAAGCACAAATAAAAACCTATTCCTCCGCGGAATCATCCTCGCAGGTCTCATCGTCGCCTTCATTTTCGCCTTTGGCGAAGTTCGCATTAATGAAAGCCTCCACGTCACTCTCGCGGTAATAGGTTTTATGGTAGATGGTCTGGTAGGGCAATTCGCCCGATGACCGGTAACGTTGCAAGGTGCGTTTACTCACATGGAGCAACTGGCACACTTCCTGATTGTCCAGAAAGCGTTCGCCGCCTAAAAAATGATACCTGCCCGACATATTTTCCAGATTGGTGTCCAGCCGGTCAAACCGTCCCATGAAACGTTCAAACCATTCCTGTAACCACACCGTTAATTCATTCTCTCCCATATCGCACGATTATTTAGAGGTTGTCACTCTTTTCCTTACGGGGAAAGACGCGGCCGGCGATAAGCCGCTCGATCTCCGAAAGACGGTAGCGTACCCGGCCGCCCCGGATTGAATAGGTTACTTCCCCGGCAGAACGCAGGCGTTGGAGGGTACGGGTACTGACCTCCAGTAATTCGGCCGCCTTCGCGTTATCTATCCATACCGTCGAGGGATCGGACGGCACGGCCCGCTTTTCGGTCTGCCGCTCAATATAATTATAAATCCGCTCGATCTTTTCTGCAAGTGACTTATAGGCATCACTGTCAATGGTGATTCGTTTCATATCTGATTCGTTTTTGATTTCGCAAAGGTCGGGAGTTTATAATTACCTTAAACTGTGGCACATATCACTTTTTTATCAATACGTCCGGGAACGGCTTCGGGAGGGGATTCTGAAAGAGGATTTTGTGGAAATTTGCAGTAAAATACACAGAAAAGACACAGTTACCGTTTTTATCAGAGGCGCCGAACACCTCGTGTTTTCAGGGGATAGCGGGCTGTTTTGCCTTACGGCCGAAAAACAGCAAATCCCCGCCAGGCACTCAAAAAAATATTACCGTCCGCATTTTTATCCTTCACGGGAGTAAAATGCGGATAGTAATAACACGCTTTACAAGCCTGTTGTTGTGTTCCGGATTCTTTTTAACGATTCCATAGTCCGTCTCTATGCCGGGAAGTGTATTTTTCCGCATATGCTCGTCGCACGGCGGAGAAGGAACACTGCGAACCTGTAATTATGAGTAAATATTTCCGGGTTTCTAACGAGGCCCGAAGGGATTAAATATATATTCTATTAAATTCCGGTCTCGGTTAAATATAAAGAGGTGTGCTTACCGGCTAAGGCCGGGGGACATAACGCATTTGCATCACGCCGTTATCGAAACATTGAAAACAGGCCATATCCCAAGACTGTTCCGTCCGGTTACGGCTGAAAAGCGTATATCCGTTTCCGAGTATGACGGGCACTACGTTTACCGTTATCTCGTCTATCAGCCCGTGTTCCATAAGCTGGGATAACAGCTCCCGGTCACCGGCCAGCCATATATCCCCGGAGGTCTCACGCCGGATCGCCTCGACAGCCTCCACATATCCGAAACCGCTCTCCGGCCTCAAAAGCACAAAATCGGGCATTCGCCCCGGTGTCAATACGGAGTAGTCCGGCAACAGCACTTTCGTTCGTATTCCTCGTAGCGGCCGAATATCGGCAGCCTGGAGCATTGCGTAGTGAATCCCGTTTAAGACGGCACAACCTACCGTCTCGGCAAATCCGCCGAAACCGTAGTCCCTGTCCGAGGAAGGCCGGGGATAGTCGGTAAGCCAGTCGATACTTCCGCCCATCTTTGCCGCATACCCGTCCAACGATACGAAGGAAAAGGTCTTAATTTTACCTGTTTTATCCATTTTTCTGTCAGTTTTTCCCGACGATGTAAAAGAGGCGTGGAAATTACGCCGCCGAATCGGGAGGTACTGACAAATACCTTAAACGAGAACAACGCAACTCCACGCCAAATTAAGCATGAATATCGCGCCATGTTTTCCTCGTTTATCCGTTTAATTGTCAGTTTCCCCGATAAAAAGAATACAGCGTATATTCAGTTTCCGGCATCCGCAGGCGGATAGGCTTCGCAAGATCGGACGCCGACAGTTCATTTTTACCATTTATTACATCATAGGCATTATTCGTTTATATTCTTATCGTTACCACTTACGCGGTATCGTTATCTCCTTCTTTTCGTATGGCTCCGTTCTATCCGGAGCAAAAGCGCGTCTTTCAACAAATCGAAAATCTCCGTTACATTATCCAGGTCTTTGATCTCGGAAAAGACGCTGGTATAATTCCCCAGGTCGATGCCCAGCAAGTGCTCCATCGCCTTGACCACCCGGGAAAGGGGTATCTTGCCGAAGGCACGGAATGAATCCAGGGCGTATAAAAGCACAATGAGGTATTTCTTCTTTGTATTCCAGAGCAGATGCGGCTTCTCGTCGGGATGTTCCAGTTCGTCCAATTGGGATTTCAGCAGGATTTCCAGCCGCTCGTTCGCCAGTATCTTCGCCAGCTTGTAATCGCAGTTGGTGGAATATCTCGGCTCACGCTCGCTAAGGGTAGGCTCCAGGTATTGCAACCCGATCCGGAACTTGCCCCGCGTAAAATAGCAGACGTCGTTATGCGTCGATCCCAGGCGGTAGTAACTGTAAAACTCCGGCCGGCGGTCGATATAATCCTGCAGGTTCTCCAGTTCCTTGTTCAGGTATTCCCGCTGAATATCCGTACCGCCATGCGGACGGTTCATTTCGATGTTGTACACCTGGCAATGATAGATCAGTTGCGACACAAGTTGCGGCTTGGTCTGCTTGAAGAAATAGATCTCTTCTTCCTCGCTGGAAAACTCATAATCCATTATAAAGGTTTTCAGCCTCGAATTGGCATCTGCCAACGCGAGGGCCGTGGCAAAGGAACGTTTCAGGGTGTCTTTCTCGGTCGCCTCTATTTGTCGTACCTTAGCCGACGTTTCTTTCATCAATTCCTGCAAAAAGCCGTTCATAAATTACTTCTTACGGATGTTAGGATGTCAGTTACTGAAATGCTTTTATAATATATCTCCATCATTAATTTGTTTTATAATTCTCCCACCGTTTCGTTTTCATGCAGGAGCGGAAAAAAGAGCGTGGCCAGTTCCCCGGCCGTATAGAACGACCGCATAAGCATCAATACCGCGTCATAAACGGCGGGGTAATGACTGTCATCCGTCAAATAGGCGAAAAAACTTTTTAACACCCTCCCCAGCTTTTCACGTATCGGTAGGGAGGTATTTTGCGGTTTCTCCCGGAAAGGGATATTTCTTAATTCTTCCATGAACGACACGTTACCGCCGGTTTGAAGGCCGGTACAGCCCAATATGACATAATTCGAGGACAGCAGTGTCGCGCAACTTATCTCACAATGCGGGGGAAGCAGTATAAATTCCCGCTTGTCAAGCAGGATTCTTCCCAAGAACGCACCTTTGAGGTATATCTTGCCTTCCAACAGAAAGAACAGGCGGTAGTGGTTGCTGCTACCTATGTATTCCACCCGCCCCTTTAGTTGCTCGCGGCAGACCATATCGTTATCTTGATCCGCGTCAAATCCGTTCAGTCGTTCCAATAACATCCTTGTTATTCCTCCCGAACTGTTATATGCAATTTTCTCTTTTAATATATTCATACTGTCTTTTCTTAAGAGGGATAACCCCGTTTATTTTTTGGCTCCGCTAAATGTCTGCCTCTGTTCCCCTATGCGTCCATCCGTTGACGGTAAGGCCGATAACGGAAGATGCTTTTTCCAGCATAATCTCAATATCGGACGATCCGGCTTTCAATAGCCGTGTACAGTTTCCAACCCATAGGTAGGGATTGTCACCTGCCCGGGCGGTGGCCGTTACCTCATGGTAATGCGTTTGACCCGGCTTAAAGACCTGCGGGGTGATGGTATAGTCCTCCGTGTTTATGAAAACAAGGATATAGTGCGTTCCGCTTTCGATATTCAACTTGATACCGTCGCCGGTTATTTGGTCGGTATAACGGCTCTCAAAATAACCGTCAGCATCGAACAGAAGTATCTCCGATGTTCGGGTATCGTACTGTTCGGTGGCTCGCAGGGACACATTTACCGCCACGGGTAAGCGTTCCTCCGCTTCTTTGTCTGCGCAGGAGTAAAGCAGGAACGCCAATACTGAAAATGTTACTATGCCTTTTTTCATAATTTATATATTATATTCTGGCTGTTAATACCGGTATGACTTGTTCTATTACCGCGTCCCGAAGCAACACCCGTTTATTCCTGTCAAGCAGATACAGCGAAGGGATTGCACGGATAGCGTACAGTTTACTTTTTATTTTCTTCGTCGCCGTATCATCGCAGGCGTTCAACCATGTGGGAGGGATAGCGGACCGGTAGGCTTTCCATGTTTCTATATCCTCATCAGGATACAAGGCAAGAATCTTTAGCTTTCCGCTGTTTACCAATTCTGTGACTTGCTCTGATTGCTGCAAGAATTCCCGTGTATGCCGACAGTCCGGACACTCCGGGTCATAGAAGAATAGAAGCGTATAATCGGCTTTTATCCCGTGGAGTGTTCCTTTTTTGCCGTTGGCAAGGGTGTAGGTGAAATCCGAGGCCACGTTGCCGGGGCGGTTCTTGTTTATCTGTTCCAGTTGTGCCTTAGGGCAGAGTTTATAGATTTCGTCCACGTCCGGGTTGTTTACGATATGTTCTACGACTATCGCATAACATTCTTCGTCACGAAATGGGGAATTGACGTCGTAAAGATATTTGTCGAACATACCGATAAACCAATTAAAAATGCTTTGCTGTGCGAGGGATTTATCCAATATTCCGCCGATTGAAGCAGTTACTACTTTCGGTGTGGTATGCGGCAGAAGGGAAAGGTAATCCGAAAATGCCTGCTCTATCTGATCGGGGGTTGCCAGCCAGGTAGTATCGGCAAAAGAGAAGTTATCCCAATAATGCGATATGAGATATTTGGCCCTCTCTCCGGGATTGGTTATTGTAGCGGGGATTTCGGGCAGGGTAAAGGGCTTGTGGGCTATTTGAGTTGCTTGCTTTGCACTCACTTCGGGTTGCTTTACTTTGATATGGGTACAACCGGCTGCTAACAGTGTGCCGACTCCGAACAAACAAATGAAGCAGCCGGTAAGCATTACCGACCATCCGCAGATTATATCCCAGCGGTATTTCCTTAGTATGTTTCCCATTACTCTCATTTACTGTTTAGTTATTCATCTTTACTATTTTTGTACATTCTTCTTTGGACTCTATATCTTTTCATCAAGTCATATTTACCAATTCACCGATAAGCCGTACCTGCTTCCTTTGCAACGATAATAGTTGTGTTAGTTGGGCTTGCATCTTTTCCAATGTTTCTACGACACGGGACTGTAAGCCACAGCCAGTTTACTTCATAGTCGTTACAGGTACGGGGCGGTCTCCACCGTTTTTAGACCGTTCAGTCGGTCGATTGGCTTCACGTGCCTGCATAAACAGTGTACTTAGACAGTGTAGTCCTAAAGCAGACAAATGTTTTACCGTGTATCCTTTGAATCCACCTAAATGACTTAACCGGTACCGGACTGTTTTACGGATGAACATATCCAGAGCCCGAAACTGCCCTGCCACATGGCCGAACTTGTAATAGTGCCCGAAACCGTCAATTTTCCTATTCAGCATTTTAATAAATGTAGCGATGTCAGCACATTTGTTTCCGCAGATAAAGTCATGCATGCGCTGCCGGAAAGCGACCAGTTTCTCCTCTGCTATAACGGCATATCCACCGGTGAATCGCCAACTGCAGAATTCAACGCTATTCCTCGAAAAACGGCCGGATGATGTATTGAATGTATTCAAGTCCAGTTCGTAATTTATCTGAAGGTAATTTCCTATGTAGGCATATATTTCCATGCTCTGGTTTTCATCTGCCGTGCATATCAGCACATCATCCATATATACGATGAATGGTACTCCGAATCGTCGTTTTACTTGCAACCACAGGGAAATGAGCATCACCGGCGCGAGAATCGCTGACAGAGGACTGCCGAGTGATATTCCTTTATACAGCGGCAAACACCTGCACCACGTGGCAATCGCTCCGACATACTTTTCTTTGAAACTGTGCGGCACGTACCGCAGGTTCAATAGGTCCCGATAAGCTAACTGACAGCCTGCGATAATATCCCGATGGGACACCGACGGATAGAACCGTTTGATGTCCGTGCGGATGAAACAAGGGTATTTTACCTTGTGTCTACGGATGAAATTCACAATGAAGTCGTGCCGGTATGCGCCCAAGTGGTGTCCGGGTAGCAGGCGTTTGACTTTGGGGACAAACTCCCGTCGCAGAGTTGCTGCAAGGCGATAATCATCCGAGCTTCCCGCACTGTTAAAGTAGGGAAGCGAACGAATTTGTGACGGATATGCTTTGTTCTCTTTCATTTTTATCCTTTTTTGCAGGGTCGGATTGACATTAATCCTGAATAATAATATATTAGCATTATCTTCGGAATTCTTTATCATTTCCTTCCTCTATTTTTTTGTTTTTCCAGTTCGGTAAAGAAAGCTAAACGCTTGGCTTGCAGTCTTTACCTGCGAGGATGTATTTTTACTGTTCTGAATTGTTTATTAGGGTATGTTTGTTCGACCCTCTATTTTGTTTATATGCCGGGGCTTTTAATGCCCCGGGAAATAAAGCAAATGAAACGAATTTATTCTCGGATGCACCGCACCGTGAAACTGCGTGTGCGCGTTTGGTTGGTTATATGTGCAGTATTGGCATTTATATCCATAACCCACATTTGTATCGTGTTCGATGATGCTGTCATATTGAATCCGTGATTCCCTTGGCTGTACGGAACCCCACTATAATCATTTCGTCCGCCCCCGGCTGGAATATACACACCGATCGATGGACTCATTTCCCCGCTTGTCGCAGTGGCACCAGCACCGAGCCAGCGCCCTGCTTCGACCAAGTAATAACCATAAGCATTAAGTCCATAACCGCTGTCGTCGTTTCCATCATTGTGAGTAATAGTGTTGCCGAAAACACCGCCGTTGGAAACACTGATTTGCTCGGCAATCAACTTATTGAATTCATCCGCTGTCGGCATACGCCACTTACCGCTTACCCATCCCTGTTTAGAGATATATCGGCAAATATCGCCCTTTCCACCGTTTGTTCCGCTTTCGTCATATCCGACACCATCCTCCCCATACCCCGCGAAATCGTCTTCGGAGGTGACGTTATTCCCGAATTTGCCTGTAGTTTCACTAATATAAGGAATGCTTGCATATGCGTAATTATACGTTCCAGTCGGTGAAAATAGTATATGACCGAGCGGATATTTACCGGCTTTATAACCTGTATCTGTTGACCCTGGAAGCAGTGCCGGACTGATCGCCACCAGTGACCCCCACTGGAAGAATACACCCTGTGAGTTAGCGGGTATCGTGGCATTGTCTGCCGGAGTCACGGCAAAGGTTAGGTAACCTCCTTGCGGATATTTCTCTAAATCATTACTTGGAACAAACACGATATTACTCCGCGCCCAAATACTGTTTACAATATTCAAGGTAACAGTAACGTCAGAAAACAAACCATCCTGGCTCTCAAATACCACATCAATAGTTCCGGAAATGCTTTGGGTCGGATCGGTAATTACACTGAATGTAATTGTCTCCCCATTAGCGGTATCGTATCCGCCGGTTTCTCCTTCAATCATATTGTCGCCATGCTGGAATTGCAGCATTGGGGTTTTACCGTCTGACGGAGCTTCTTTAATTCTCTTAATGCGCCATGCAGCGTTACTTTTCACATTGAAACTATATGTACTACCATCTAACATATAGTCGGTTGTTCCACTTACTACCAAATTGTAATTGATCTGTCTAAGGAAGATACTGGCATTCGCAAATGAAATACCATTAGTGGTTGTAAAATCAATCTTCGATACTTTTTCCAGGAATGGATTACCGGTCTGTTTGTCTACTTCTGCTGCCGTAAATGCATTCGGAGCAATAGTATAAGTGATTGTTCCTGTTCCACTATTTCCTGCTGGAACCGTTTCGCTGGTTGGCGCACCACTATTTGAAGGGAAGGCCTCTGTACCCACCTGCGCATTAATGACTGTCAGGTCTGCATTTTTCGGTTGCCAGTTTACCGTAAATGTCTGCGTTGCAGGATTAACACCCGCAAAAACCAATTCAGTTATCGGCTTGTTATTGCCATCCACTACCTGAATGCCCAATGCTGGGGTAAGCGACTGTGTTACCTTCACCGGATAGCGGAGCCTTCCGGCTGCAATCCAGATAATCGCACTACGCTCCGTAGTGGTCTTATTTTCTTCAACCTCTAGGAAAACTTCCGCTAGATTGTCTGCTGCGCCGTCTCGTTGTGAAAGATCGACCCATGTGACATCAACAGTTTCGTCGTTTGCGTCTACAATCTTTTCCACATACCAGCCCGACTTACCTCCTGTTGCGGTAGTCTTATAATCTGTCATAATGCTCAGTACGTTATCTTCCTCTTTAGATATTTTTGCATCACGGGAAAAGAAATAGCTGTCCTGACTTACACTTAGTATATTCTGACCGTCAAAAACATTGTTACCTAATCCTGCTTCATTCCAGTATAGAGTTTCAGCAACCATATTAACCGACTTACTTTTATAGGCCACGTCCACCGATTCATGCCCGCGCCCCTTTACATCAGTGATATTAACCACGTACTGATAATTACGCAGAATATCCCGCAGGGTCTTTCCATCGCTTTCAAAGAAGTCTACCCGGTAATAGGTCTCGTTGGTATCATCACCGTACAGCCCGCCGATCACAAGGCAAGTTGCCTTCATCCGATCTTCGTTTGACGGAGCCTTGGTCTCAAATGTATAGATAGCCCCTTTCATGGCAACATCCGGTGTTCCGGGCGCAGTGAAATCGGTGTATTCAATCGGCTCTTTCGAAAGAACTGCATCGGAAGGAACGGTTGGCTCTTCAACAAATAAATAACGTTGGCTGGTATTACGTATTTCTTCTTTTACTGCCGCTATCGACGGTACTACATGACCGCTTGTATTCGTATTGTAGAGGTGTACGCTTTTCATCTTGAATTTATTCGTAAGTCCCGATACCGTTTCATCCAACTGAACGTTTATCTTGGCAATCATACGGAGCATGGGGATAGCCATTGAAAGACTATTGGTGCTTCCCGTTATCTTTTCCGTACCGCTTTCCCCCCACATCGGGAAAGCGGTATAATCGGATGCGCTGATTACTTTCCAGCGATCTTCCGATGTTTCTAAAGATACTTTCAGATTGGCCAGCATATCTGCCTTATCTTTACCATACCACGCGGCATGGTCACCCGTAAGGGTCGTTACCGCATCCTCAGCATTGGTAATGACTACAAAACGTTGCTTATAATCCTTCACTCTTACCTTGACAGTAAAACTCTGTGAGGAAGCTCCTTCGGTATTCGTTGCTGATTTTATGCCGATTGCCGAATAATCGTAGGTTTCGCTCTTGATTGTTGTACCGTTCTGGTCATATTCCACTTTGAACGCCAGCACATAAATATTGCCAATCGTATTTTCTTCGTCTGTCCCTATCGCACGGCTCTGTGTCCCGGCTTGCGTCCCGGTAGGTGCGGCATAGGGAACAGCAATTAAAAAGTTCACTTCCCTATCCGTTTGATTACCGCCGGATTCCGAAGGATAGATTTCTTCTTCGGATATGCAGGAGGCAGCTAACCCCATCATACCCAACAGCAATAAAGATATGGATTTACGCAGTCCGTTCCGCTTTTTACTGAAAGGGCCGGAAAAAACAGTCGTTATTCTTTCTATTCGTCTTTTCATTCTATATATTTTTTTATTTCATCTTTTAATAATCGGGGTACAGTTCATTACCGGAGTCATTTACATTCCAGCCGTCCACTGTAACGGTAGCTTCCATGTTCGTGTCGAAGTCGAGCGTGATATGGAAAGTATGGCGGCGGTCAAAATTGACTGTCTTGCCTTCATACGCCTTTAAGATTAACTGTATGAGATCTGTTTGTTGACCGGCATAACTGGGATACAGTGTTTCCCCGGTCGTCTTATCGAGGAGGGTAAACTGCGGATTGCGGTTACTACCAAGCCGAAGAACGGTTATCGTGCCATCCAGCACATCAGAGTTTGCCGGGAACAATGCCCCGGTAGTATATTGGAACGCTTTACATGAAGCGTAATTATTGTCAAAGTCGTAGGAGCCGTTATCATCGGCTATGTTGAACGAATAGGTGTTATCCGTCCGTTCCAACCCGTTTACTGTGAATATAAGCGTGTTGGTATTCTGTATCAAGTTGAAGTCGATTATCTGGTCGTCGCCGGTAATCTCTTTGTTATCCACCTTTGAAAAGAGTAACCGGGGAAGTGTGAAATCCACTATCCGGTTAGCGGGTATATCCAAATTCATTGTGCTTTCTTCCTTGCCGGGTTTAACTACCGGAAAGTCTGCGAAAGCGGGCAGAGTGTAATAGGGTGCTTTTTCTCCCACCCACACCACGAAATTATAGGTGTCGGGAGCAAGGTCTATATCCAGTTCATATTCCCTGCCCACCACAATATCATTACGGGAGGACATGGCTACAAACCGATTGTTACGGTCAAAAATATATAGGGTAGCTTTTTCCATAACCCCGGCATTGGACAGCCCCGTTTCTTCGTCCTCCGTATTAATCGCAAAGCGTACTTTTACGGATGCGCTTGGGGGCGGACACTCAGACAAATCCTCTTTGATGCAGGAGGAAAAGGCAAGCAGGGTACTTATAATCACAAGTACGGCAGTTATGTTATATAGCTTTCTTTGATTCATTTTTTATTTGCTTACATTTTTTCAGTGATTGTTTGAAAGGAGCCGGACGGAAAGAGGGTACGGCCTGTTTTCCGCCCGGCTTTTCTTTATTTACTTTGATATGTTAGATATTTAAGGCTCCAACACATAATCAGAAGTAATCATGTTCCATTTCAGTATTTCAATATTCGTAAAGATATTGGTTTCCGCATCCGGCTTTTGATCTGGATTATTCACTTCGGGCGTTGGGTTACCCGGAGCAACGATACGGGTAATCTGACAGCGGAAAAATTCGTTGCGTACAACATCCCACTGATAGCCTTTTTTACCGGTTTCTTTGTTGAGGAACATATTCCAGTAGCAAAAACCATTTTCGTATTCGTTCACATCACTATTATTTAAACCGTTATCGTTGGCATAACTTTCTGCGACATTTTTATCGTAGAAATAAGCTGTACCCGAAGTAGCACTGGCTGTAACGGTATAGAATGTTGTTGTCGGGACAGTAATGCCTAAAGTCGTTCGGTCTACGGTTTCATATCCGCCGTGGTTATCAGATACTGTAATCACATCCGGCATAAAGGTCGCACGTACCGTAACACGGGTGATTTCACCCATCGTTTTACCCTCCGAAGTGTTTTCAGCGGCATAGTGAGCATCGAGGTCTTTCACGTCAGCAACAGGTGTTACAACAGTTTTCCAATCCGCAGTTGTGGCTGCATCCGAAAATTCAGAGGACAGGTAGCTACCCGAAGCCCAGTTGGGATCTTCAAAATTCGGGGAAGCTTTTTGTACCAGGTAGGATCTTTCGTTGAAATTGTTAATGGCAAACTCCAATGTACCGAGTTCTCCTTTAACACCACCTTGTGTCATACTGGACGATTTTTCTACTGTCACCTTTGCCACCATACGCTGTACGGTTGCGATAATGGTGTTGCGCGAATCAGTTTCGTCAGCAACGAAATCTCCGTTTACCACAGCGGTAGAGAACATCGGTATACCGTTTGTTAAATTCGTCAGTTGAGTGCGGGTAAGTGTCTGGGGAGTTGTCAGTACCTCACTCAACGTTTTATTTTCCAATCCTGTTGCTATTCCGTCAGGGAGATTGATACCGACCAATATGGATTTAAATCCCGTTGTGGTTGGAATCTTCGTTTGAGCTTCGTAAGTAGTTCCGTCTTGGGAAACTGACGCCGTTTTAAATGCACTGGCATCAAGACGATTACGTGATAGATACGCACCGCTAGCAGTGTAAATATACACGTCCACGTGTTTTATTAATACTTCGTCATCGGTTGCATTATTATCACCCGTTGCACGTGTCTGCGGATCATTCGTACTTGGGAAGTTAATGGAAACCTTCATGTAAGTTTTCGTACCGTTGTCGGTTTCTCCACCCGTTACATCGTTATCATTAGAACAGCTTGTTAAGCCCAGCGTGAGGGCAGCGACAGCCATAATCGCATACTTAAAGTTTACTTTCATCGTTTAATAATTTAATTGTAAAAATTGTTTTTAACTTGTTACCAATCACTTATTTATTATTCATTGTTTCTATCTGTCGGGCTCCAGTAAACCCGGATGAATGTACCGTTACGCAGTTTGGGGAAAAGATTCGTTTTCATATATTCCCAGCTATGCCCACCATTTAATTGGTGCAATAGGGTTTGCCGTCCCGTTTGCGTCCGACTGTCCCATATCGGGCGGGTGTCGATTATCTCCAACACTTCACGCTGTGAGGGGACATTACTGTCAGCGGCAACAAGCCGTCGTAATCCCTGCCAGTCTGCCGAGCCGTTATGCAAGAGTATCGTTTCCTTGCTTACCGGGGTGTTTGCCAGTATATAATCCCGAACGGCCGCAGCCCTTTCTCCGGCAAGTTGTTCGTTTACACTCGCAGAGCCTTCCGGTGAGGCAAAGCCGGCAATCACAATACGGCTGATTTCGGCTTTTTCACTATCAACTATGCTTCTTACAGCATCAAGTAACGCAGCCAGTGTAGCGGCATTCCCGGCAAAATAGCTTTCGATTACGCTCTTATTGACGGGATAATAGACCGTAAGTACATTATCGCGTTCGTCATTATAATACCGTATGGGATTCGCCGGGTCAAAATCCGAAGCCGGAAGTACGAACGGGTATTTCTCGGACAGAATTTCGATTTCTGATTTCTCCGGCAGAATAGGTATCGCCTCTGGTTCTGTTTCTTCCACTGGTATAACCGGTGTCGTTGTTTCAGAAACAACCTCCGGTATATTCTGCGGGGCAGGACTTACAGTGGCCTTTTTCTTCCCTCCGAAAGTATAGATAAGGGTTATGCCTGCTTTAGTGGGGCCAAAATAATGCCTGGTCGCGTCTCCCAGCTTCTTGCCGCAGGTTACACACTCGCATTTACTATAATTCAGATAAGCGTAGCCAACCCCTAAAGTGGCTTCCATCCCCCAATTACGGGTAAAGTTCCAACGATAACCGTATGACAGCCCCGCCCCGGCAAGCCAGCCCTGGAAGCGGTGTGTCGCCATATAGTCGGAAAAAATGGAATTTGGAAGACCGCCTATATTATAGTAGGCATAGTGTGCGTGGAGGCCGAGGAAGTGACCGGAAAAGGTTTCTTTCGTCCAGTAACGAAACTCCGGCTGGATCAGTAAATGCTTCCACTTGCGGTTATCGGAAAAACTGAACGGATTCCAGTTAGCCGACATATCGAACGAAGTACGCCTGCCCGTGCGAAACTCAACGCCCAAGTTCAACGTACTTGTCGCATCGTACAGCAGGTTGGTCTTTATGCCGACCGCAGGGGGCGGACTGACAATTTTCTCCTGTCCGTGCACTTTCTGTATCACCAATAGAAAAACAAGGGTAAGAAATACCCATTGACTTAAATACAATCTGTAATTCACCATTAAATATTTGTACTTTGTTTAATCTCTTGAATGAATAATCGTTACCGACACTTTAGAAGTGTGGGTAACGATTTTAGAGAAAATGATATGCCTTAAATATCAATCGCTTACATAGCTTTTAGTTTTAATAAAGCAAGGGTTTGTTAAACATTAGTAAAACATGGCGTTTGGATTCCGGCCATAAATAGCAGAGACGATAACCCGTAAGGGTTACCAATTACCGGGTTAATGGTAAGTCTTTGGTGTAGGTTCGGTTTCTTAATTTGTAAAACATTAGTAAAACAATCTAATAATCACATAGTTATGGATATTTTATATAAAGCGGAACATTTGGCTTGCCCTTACTACGAACAAGGGGAAAGGCCGGTTATTGAGGTGGCAAAAATGGTAATAGGAGAAAAGAAAAAATTGTCAGTTGCCAATAACGAGATCGTTTGCATGATTGAAGGGCGGATGAGATTCTATTTCCTGGAAATTCGGACATACGAGGCTGTAAAGGGAGAGATTTTATTTCTTCCCGTTGGCGGCAATTATTCCTATGAGGCTTTGACAGAGTGCATGGTTGTGATTTTCAGAGTGCACAAGCCGATCCAATTTTGTGAAAATTATTCCATTGAAAAACTGTACGGAAACAATAAATTCATATCCCCGGAAGATTTTGATACACTGCCACAGACCGTACCTGCCGGGATTTTGGAAATCAATTCGCGGGTATGGTATTTCCTGGACGGGGTTATCGACTGTATAACGGACGGGCTAAAGTGCCGTTGCTGGTTTGATTTGAAAATCAAAGAATTATTTGCCCTTTTCCGTGTTTACTACACAAAGGAAGCATTATCATGCTTTTTCAATACGATACTCTCCGGAGACACGGCTTTTTCCGAATATGTCCGGCTGAACTGGCGGCTCTATCATTCTATTGATAAGCTGGCCGAGTCCATGAACTTGACCCGTAAACAATTCACAAAACGATTTGTAAAAATATTTGGAGAGTTACCTAATCGCTGGATGATAGAACGTAAAGCGCAGGCGGTACATAAAGAGATCACCTCGACAAAAAAATCATTCAAGCAAATAGCGATGGAGAACGGTTTTAATTCAGACACGGTATTCATTCGCTTTTGTAAAAAAGAACTCGGAAAAACACCTACCGAATTACGGGAAGATGCGAAGTAAGGGAAAAAAGGTAAGGAGAAAGTGAAAAAAAGTCAGGTGGTGGTAAGGAAATAGTGTCTATTTTTGCACCCGTTATGCTGACAAAGTACGAGTAGAGGGTATAAGGTATTCCCACACTTCTAAAGTGTCGGTAACGACACGATACCATAACTACAGTACAAAGGTACTAAAATCTCAAAGTTCGGACTAATTGTTTCCCGTTTTAACACTCATGTATAAATTATCGGTCCCCGTAAGTATAGGCACATGACATCCTTAGCCTACCGTATAGCGACAGGCTTTAGTGGAAGTTTGGAATGATAAAACAGTTATCCTTTGTTCGTGCCGCGGCACTAAAAAGGATTACCCGTAAACGGCGGATGTTATCTTGTCATTGGCTGAATCCAGCAGGGAGTTATCCAACTGATCCAGGTAGATTAACGTCGTTTTTTCCGATTTATGCCCCAGGCACTCACTGATTACCCGTAAAGGTAAATCCTGCTGCTTACCCATATTTGCCCAGGAATGCCGGGCCCAGTGCGTACTTAGCTGCCGGGGAATGTCAGCCATGACAGCCAGTTTCTTCAACCGCAGGTTTTGAATACGCAATCCGTTCTCGTATTGTGGCCTGTAATCTTTTCCCATATCCCGGATTATAGGAAATAAAAAAGGGCTTCCGATGGTTTCTTTAGAGAAGCTATCAATGATCGCTTTCATTTCGTTATTGACCTTCACCTCCATTTGCTGACCGGTCTTTTTACGTACATACTTGATAACCCCGCTTCGGATATTACTTTTCTGCAAATAGGCCAGGTCGATGAAGCACATACCGCGAGCGTTGAAGCAGAAGGCGAAATAACGTTGCGCGGTGTAGAGTTTTTCCAGTTCGATGCGCTTTGCGTTATCCGGCTCCTGCTCTTTGACAAGGCCGTTCAAATCCAGAGAGAGCAGCTTTTGTACTTCTTCCAGCCTCAACGCGCGTTTCATGGTTTTGGTTACGCCGGTATATACCCCGGCAAACGGTTTCTCGTCCCGGCCGCGTATGATCTTCTCGGCAACCGCCTTGTTGTAAATCGCCCGTAGGTTCCGCATATAATACGAAATCGTATTGGGCATACAGCACGTTTTCAAGTATATCTCAAATTCCTTTATCAAACGGGCGTTGATCTCCCGCAAGGGAATATCCTGCCCTTTATTAAATTTGATAAGTCCGCGTGTTACGGTACGGTATGCGTTGGCGGTGCGGCCCTGCCCCAGCCGTTTGAGTTCAGACGCGAGCGTATCACAGTAACCCGAAAGCGTACTGTTGTCTTTTCGCTGGCGGTAGAGTCTTACCAAATCCTCCACACTATACCGCCCTTGCTTTTCCAGCGTCTGCAGGTGGGTATTCAGCAACTCCACCTCATCGTTCACACGCCGCGCCAACAGTTCCAATGCGGCCAGGCGGCGGGGATTGTTGTCGGGGTAAATCACTTCCTGCGTTTCCTTGTTCCATTCTTCGGGGTAAAGACGGCAACCCGGAAGGGTTACGGTCTTTACCTGACGGTTGTGAATTACACGCAGGGATAGGCTTCCTGGATGGTGGCCTTCCTTTGTGGAAGGACGCAACACTAAATTCATGCTTGTCATACTAAATATTATATTAAAAATCAGTCACAAAAGTATAGTATGACCGCAACAAATTTCTTCCTATGCCATATATAAAGACTTTATAATTAAAAGGTAAGAGGGTAGCATATCATCCTGTTACTTTTTTGAATAGACCATACCCATAACTCCGTTACCATGTATTTTGTTTTCGGTTACCTCCCAAACCGATCAGGCTGGCTGCCCCGGAAATAAGGCCATATCCTTTCCGAAGATTACGAATTATAGTAGATATTAAAGTTTACCAAGTCCTATCACCCGGAAGCGGGATTGCAATTCCTCGATACGGGAAACAAGGGCATCAAATGTGAGTTTGTCTCCGTAAATCATAGAGGCTTTCATTGCTTCGTAGTCGGTACGCATTTTGTCGCGGATTTCTCCAGTGGGGCAGAAAGCAATTGTCGCAGGGAGATTGAGATTGTAGTTCACACCTCCTACATGGTAGAAGCGGCAACGGTGCGCTATAATTTCCTGATAGAGTAACATATCGGCAAGAGCTATTGTGGCGAAGGGGGTATTCATCAGTCGTTCCAAGTCGTAGAGGTGACGGCTCATACGTTCGGTACGTGGGTTCTTACGTTGATACTCCTCGTTGAGCAGGAATGCTTTTTCGAGAAATGTACGGGTCGGGCTAATCGTCGGTATATCGGCCGTTGTCTCGTTATCGATTTGAGGAAATTTATCACCGACAAGAGAAGTTATGCGCTTAACTTCATAAGGCTCTTTCATCGAGAGGCAGCTAACTTCGATTTTTATTATCGGACGCACATACAGGTCGGATTTAAGTCTCGGTATATAATGCACCTCTATCACAACCGGGTCGCTGTCATGATCGATAGGTGTGCCATCGTCCTTATGTGTCACCGGTAATACTTTACACTCAAGACCAGCTTCGTCAAGTCTCGTTTTCAGTTCATCAACGAACTCTCCTATAATGTAGTCACGGTTAATGATGCGCAAATTCTTAACTTGGTTATTTGTCGCAGCCTTTGCGCACTCTTTACCAAGTTCGACCAAGTAAAAGTCACGATATAAGGCTATGTCAATGTCCTCTGAAAATCGGTCAATTAAATTCCAGCCTTTGCTCAAACTTGTACCACCTTTGAAAAACATATATGGAGCAGGAGACAGCGTAAATAACGCTTTGAGAACGGCAGTTACCCACCAGTCTTTTTCTACTGCACCTTCGCTTATCATCTTTTCCTCGGCAACAATATGTGCAGATTGCTGTCGATCAGGATACGATGCGTCAATCCATTTACTCATGGTCGTATATCTTCGCTTTAATATTGATTATTATTAACCTTATCCAGTTTGGTGCGTGAGCAATATCTTCTTGCCATGTATTTTCTTCCGGATTCTTTTTCAGCACACCGTACACGACATCAAGTGTCTTATCGGTAATGTTATCTTGCCCAATGGATTGTAATGCCAATACAAGAATCGGCAAAATTTTTCCTTTATAGGCGAAAGTGCTTGGAACACGATGCTTGAATGTTATCGTGCGATTCCCGATTTTTAGTTTTCTCGAAGTACCGGAGGTCAGATATATTATGTTCATCGGCACCTGTGTCGAGAAGCCGAGATAGTTTTCGGCTGTCGTACCATGAGGCAATAATTGGGCGTCATCACGCTTGGCCACAGCCTCAGCTATTTCATATGGCGTCGGCATCACCGGCCCGAAACTCGACATTAGAGGTTTTACGTAAATACCGAATGCCACTCTCACAAGTTTTCCGGCTTTGGTAAGTTCTGCTAAAACATTTGCTGCGTGACGTGTGTCAATAGGCATAAAACTGTCTGGCAAGAAGATAGTACCCTTCTTGCTTCGGTTTATCTTTGATATGATAGCCTGCTTCTGTTCCATATTCATGCTTCAAAAATGAAAATAAACATGTTATTTTCATTTTTATGGAATACAAATTTAGGCGTTTACTTCCAATATACCAAATAATTATATCGAATATTTGGTAATCTCACATATAAGAGAATCAGGCGGTCATTTAATAGTCTTTTTGAGTTTGCTTTGTTTAAGGTAGGGAAATCATTATATATGTGAGGCCGCTACAATGCTCTGAAACCATAATAGAATCTATATTGCCACTGTTCTAACGTTTAACTCGCATAATATTGACAACCGACGAGTTATAAATACCTTATTAATTTAATTGTTAGTTTTCTTATGTTAGGAAAGAGATCGCTATACATAAAAACGATTTTTTCATTGATAATCAGATATTTTTCTTTATATTTGTATCGTATTGGAAATGGAAACAGTATTGCCAAGCAAAATGCCGAAAAAAGCACTATGTTCATTCATTTGCGCGGTTGTTTTGATACTCTATAAAATATTATTAATGTGACAGTTACCAAAAGAAATCCCGTTCTGGTGGCACTGTCTCTTACTCTTTGCTCCTTTGTTGCCGCATGTTCCGGTGACGATGCCGAGTCTGTAACACCGGAAGTTATAATACCGGAGAATATATTGAATACCGGAATGACCTTTTCCAAGGACGGAGGAACAATCTCATTGAGTATAAAATCGAATGTGCCGCTGGAAGTCATCAGTAGCGCATCGGACTGGTGCAAGGTTACTCCCGAAACTTCTGCTTCGAGCACCATCTTTAAATATGCAGTTACTGCGGAGCCTAATACGGATACGAATGACCGTGAAGCTGTGATTACGGTAAAGGCGGATGGCAACGAAGTGGGGCATTTTTCCGTCGTGCAGGCCCGGGGAGAAGGCGACAGTATGGGCAATGATGCCAAGACGCTTGCTGCCCAAATGTATGCCGGTATAAATATAGGCAACACGTTGGAGGTGCCCGGAAATGAAACGGCTTGGGGAAATCCTAAGGTGAGCAAGGCATATATCGACGGTTTGAAGAAGCTGGGATTCAATGCAGTGCGCATACCTTGTGCGTGGGATTCGTATATCATCAATCAGACGTCGTATGAGATAGATGCTGCATGGCTCGACCGGGTAAGCGAGGTAGTGGGCTATTGCGTAGCCAATGATATGTATGCCATCGTCAATATCCACTGGGATGGCGGCTGGCTCGAAGAAAGTGTCGTGAACGGTTACAGCAGTAAGGTGGATGCCAAACAAAAGGCATTGTGGACACAGATTGCCACCAAACTCAATGCTTATGACGAACATTTGCTTTTTGCCGGATGCAACGAGCCGGGACAACAGGCGCAGGATAAAGTGGATGCATCGGTAGTAAAAACAATCATAGCCTATGAGCAGACATTTATTGATGCCGTACGTGCCACGGGTGGGAATAATGCAAGACGCTGCCTGATAGTTCAAGGCCCCTATACCAATATAGATAAGACGGTGAAAGAATATACAATGCCTGTAGATGCGGTGCCCGACCGCCTGATGGTGGAGGTCCACTTCTACGACCCCTATCAGTTCACCATGATGAACCATGATGAAAATTGGGGCAAAGTATTCCTTTATTGGGGTAAGGATAACCATGTGGCTGGTTCTATTCACAATGCCACTGCTTATGAGGAAGATTATGTGAAAGAACAATTCCAGAAGATGAAGACAGCTTATGTGGATAAAGGCATTCCTGTGATTGTCGGTGAGTACAGTGCTATGAAGCGGACAAAAGCGGACAAGATAGACGGTACTTCCGGGCTTGCCTATTCCGACATCGACGAGGAAATGCATAATAAGAGTCGTGCCTACTGGAATGAAGTTGTCACCCGTGAAGCAAAAAATCATGGTTGTGTTCCTTTCTATTGGGAAACGGGCGGTGACATGGAACGTACATCGGGTCAGGCAAAGGAAGCTTACGCCATCGATGGTGTTATGAAGGGAGCCAAAGAAGGAAAATATCCCTATTAGGCCCGTATCATGTGGCTTTAGTGGATGTACTTCTCCGATAAAAAAGCTCCGGATTTCTTTGTTTTTTGTCGGCTTTTTGCTTCATTTGCAATAAAAAATGAACTCCCCTTATTCTGATAGTATGAAAAGATTGCAACTGCTTATCTTGTGGGTTTGGACGATCTGTTTCTCTGCTGCTGCACACAACTATATGTTTAAACATCTGGAGGTAAAAGACGGGCTTTCCAATAATCAGGTTAATGCTATTTACAAAGATTCAAACGGTTTCATGTGGTTTGGCACGGCTTCCGGTTTGAACCGTTACGATGGTTATGACACCAGGATTTACCGTAGCCAGAAAGACGATGTCAACTCCCTGCCCGACAATTACATAGAAGAGATACAAGAAGATGCATCCGGCAATTTATGGATACGTACAGGGACAGGATATGTCCTTTATAACTCTGTTACCGATAATTTCGACCGTGATGTCGAGGCTTGGATGTGGAATATCGGTGTTAGTGGAACTCCTTCGTTAATCTATATCGACAAAGGAAAAAACTTTTGGATGTATGTTGCCGGTAAAGGCGTCTATCAATACAGTGTCGGACAGAAGGGTGCCGTAATGGTGGAGGGGCTGGACGAAATGATATCGAAAGCCGGAATTACGGCTATGGCAGAGTGCAGTGAAGGAGTATTGCTGTTTTTTAATGACGGTGTTCTGGTTTGCCTGGACGAAAACAACTTGAAACCTAAATGGACCAACCGTGATATTGCCGAGGAATGGAAGGAAAACAGGGATGCTACCTTTTCTCTGTTTGTTGACTGTAATGAGCGGATATGGATATTCAGTGTCGAAGGGATATGGGTTTATCATTTACCCCGGAAAGCTTGGGAACTGCGTTCTCCCAGAAACGATACTTATAACACGGTGCGTGCCGTGTCGCAAGACAAATACGGATGTATATGGGTGGGAAAAGACCAGGATGGCCTTGAAGTGATAGACCCGTCGGGAAAGACTTTGCGATTGACGAATGACCCCGGTAATGGGCGTACCTTATCCAACAATACTGTAACCGCTCTTTATGAAGATGAGGCCGGCACCATGTGGGTAGGGACTTATAAGAAGGGAATCTCTTATTATAACGAAAGTGCTTTCAAATTCGGCATTGCCGATATAGGTGATATAAATTGTGTGGAAGATGGTGGAAATGATGTCGTGTGGCTGGGTACGAATGACCGGGGACTGATCCGGTGGAACAGCGTGACGGACGAGCGGAAAATCTTTTCGCACACGGCAGCCCCTGGCTCTATTTCGAGTGATGTGATTGTCTGTCTTCTCCAGGATAGTAAAGGCCGCTTATGGGCAGGTACTTTCTGGGGTGGCCTGAATTGTTACGACGGAAATCGTTTTATCCATTACCGGGCAGATAAGGGAAACGGTAATTCACTGATTTATGATAATGTATGGGCTCTGGCAGAAGATGCGGACAGGAATATCTGGATTGGTACGCTTGGGGGAGGGTTGCAGTGCCTGAATCCTCAGACCGGTGTTTTTACCACTTATGCAACCGGCAATTCAAATCTGGTGTCTGATTATATCTCTTCCATCTGTGTGGGGCGTGACCATACTTTGATTATCGGAACGTCGGCAGGTTTGGCTGTCATGGATTTGAAGACCCGGAAGATAACAAACTTCACCGGTACAAAGTCCGGTAAAACCCGATTCTCAAACCAGAACATCAACCAGGTTTATGAAGACAGCCGGGGTTTGCTTTGGCTGGCAACACGTGAAGGATTGAATGTTTATAATCCGAAACAGGATGAACTGTATGAGGTACCCATCAAACCGGACTTCTCGAAATTGCTGATACTGGGCATTACGGAGGATGAGAACAAGAGCATGTGGGTAAGTACCGGAGGAGAGTTAATCAACGTTGTACTGTCCGTTGACAGTAAGACGGGGCACCCCGTATTCCGTTGCTATACCTACAACGACAAGGACGGACTGCAAAGCTGCGACTTCAACCAGCGTTCCCTCAAACGGCTGTATACGGGCGAAATTGTAGTGGGAGGTCTGTATGGATTGAACCGTTTCAGGCCCGATAATATAAAGTACAACAGTACGTTGCCGAAAGTGATGTTTACCGGTTTCCAACTGTTCAATGAAGAGGTAAAGGTGGGCGAGGAGTATGCCGGGCGCATTATATTGCCGGAAGCTCTGAATGAAACCCAGGAAATCGTTTTGGACTATAAGCAGAATGTTTTTACTGTACTGTTTGCTTCGGACAATTATGTACTTCCCGAAAAGACGCAGTATTTCTACAAACTGGATGGATTCAACGAAGACTGGCTGACAAGTATGTCCGACATGCACCGCGTCACTTATACAAATCTGGCACCGGGAACTTATACGCTGCGGGTAAAGGCTACGAACAGTGACGGATATGCGGGCACTGAAGAAGCTTGCCTGAAGATTGTTATCCTTCCGCCTTTCTGGATGACTCCATGGGCGTATGTTGTCTATATACTTCTGATTCTTGGCATCATCTTCTTCTCACTCTACACCGTGCAGCGCAGGGAACGGAATAAGTTCAAGATACGCCAGATGGAGGAAGATGCGAAAAAGAAGGAAGAACTGAACCAGATGAAGTTCCGCTTCTTTACGAACGTCAGTCACGAACTGCGTACACCGTTGACGTTGATTATATCGCCGTTGGAAAGTATGATGAAGGAGATTGGGGATGAAAAGCAGCAAAGCAAATTGAAACTGATGTACCGCAATGCGCAGCGTTTGCTGAATCTGGTCAACCAACTGCTGGATTTCCGTAAGAACGAGATGGCGGGTATGCATCTCACCTTGTCCGAAGGGGATATTGTGTCCTATGTGCGCAGTATCTGTACTTCCTTTCTGATACTTTCCGAAAAGAAGAACGTGCATCTCACCTTTTTCTCGGCTATGGAATCACTGAACATGTCGTTCGACGAGGATAAGATAGGCAAGGTGGTGATGAACCTTCTCTCCAATGCTTTCAAGTTTACTCCGGAAGGAGGACGGGTCGACGTAGCATTGGAGATGTCGAAGGAGGCACCCGGCAGGTTGCTGATAAAAGTTGCGGATACGGGCATCGGCATCAGGGATGAAGACAAGGAGCGAATTTTCGAACGTTTCTATCAAGTAGAGCAGGAAGAACCGGACCATCAGTCTACAGGCAGCGGCATCGGGCTGAGCCTGGTACGTGATTTTGTGATGTTGCATGAAGGCACGGTACGTGTGGTCGATAATGTGGGGTCGGGCAGTGTGTTTATGGTTGAAATACCGGTCAAACATGTGAAGCTGACCGCCGTTCCGGCACAGTCTGCCGAAACGGCACGCGAGGATGAGGAACTTTTATCTGCTATGGATAAAGAAGAAGCGTTACAGAATGAATTGCCGGATGATGTGGAAGACGATGACAGCGAGAGCGAAAAGGAAAAACCGCTGGCTCTTATCGTGGACGACAATGAGGACTTGATTGCATTTATGAAAGACAGTCTGAGCCTGTACTTCCGCATCCGGTCCGCCTCCAACGGCCGGGAAGCCTGGCAAATGATACCGGACTTGATGCCGGATATTGTTGTCAGTGATGTGATGATGCCCGAAATGGACGGCAATGAGTTGTGCCGCTGGGTGAAGACGGATAAGCGTACTTGTGACATTCCGATGATATTGCTCACTGCCCGTCAAACGGTGGAAGATAAAGTGGAAGGCCTGACTATTGGTGCGGATGATTATGTGACGAAACCTTTCAATGTGGAAATCCTGATTCTGCGTATGCGCAAGTTGATTGCCTTGAGTAAAAAGCATAAGGTACGGACACACATCGATCCCGAGCCGAGTGAAATAGCCATTACTTCACTGGACGAGAAGTTGATAGAGAATGCTATCAAATATGTAGAGGCGAATATTGCCCGCAGCGATTTGTCCGTAGAGGAGTTGAGCCATGAGTTAGGCATGAGCCGGGTGCATCTATACAAGAAGTTGTTGCAGATTACAGGCAAAACGCCTATCGAGTTTATCCGTATCATACGCTTGAAACGAGCGGCGCAACTGTTGCGCGAAAGCCAGCAAAATGTATCGGAGATAGCGTATCAGTTGGGCTTTAATAACCCCAAGTATTTCAGCAAATATTTCAAGGATGAATTCGGCGTTTTACCGTCTGTTTATCAAGAAAGAGAAGGTAAATAACAAACGATACCCATTACAGAAACATATTGTCTTTTAGAAAATCAAATGAGCCCTCTCGTTTCAACATTGGAGGGGCGCTTGTTTGGATGAAACTTCCTACTTTTACACTCGGAGAAAATAACTTTAAAAACAGTAATATGAAATTGAAAAACACTTCAGTTTATTTGCTTACCGGGTTGTTGCTTGCAGCATGTGCCGGAAGCGGATACCAGAAAACCGGAAACGGTGTGGTTGTAGAAGTTAAGCAACAGCAACCGACAGATGTACGTAAAGTACGGGTAGAAGTTATGGGAGAGAAGCTTATCCATGTATCGGCTACCCCGGAAAAAAACTTTTCACAGGAAAAGAGCCTCATTGTAGTTCCCCAACAGAACAAGACGGATTTTAAGGTAGAAGAGCAGGGCGATGAGATCTTTGTAAAGACATCGCAGGTATGCGCCATTGTGTCTAAGGCAACCGGTGAAGTCCGCTTTACCGATGCAGCCGGCAAGCAGATCCTTGCAGAAGACCAGAGAAGCTTTGCGCCGGTTGAAGTGGAGGGTACGAAGGGTTACACTGTCCGTCAGGTATTCCAGTCGCCCGATGATGAAGCCCTTTATGGTCTGGGACAGCATCAGGCGGATGAGTTCAATTATAAGGGAAAGAACGAAGAACTCTTTCAGTACAATACAAAAGTCTCTGTACCTTTCATCGTATCCAATAAGAACTACGGTGTGCTCTGGGACAGCTATTCACTTTGCCGCTTCGGCGATTCACGCGATTATTCACAGTTGGGTGGTGTGTTCAAGCTCTATGATAAAGAGGGGAAAGAGGGTGCACTGACCGGAACTTATGTTCCGTCTCCCAGAACGAAAGCAGAAACATTGGTACGTCGCGAGGATTCTCTTTACTTCGAACATCTGAAAAGGGAAGATTTGTCCAAGGTAGTGAACCTACCGGTAGGATTCCCGCTCGGTGGTGCGCAGGTCACATACGAGGGCGAGATTGAGCCGTCGGAAAGCGGATTGTTCCGTTTCATCCTGTATTATGCCGGATATATAAAGGTATATATAAACAATGAACTCGTTGTTCCCGAACGCTGGCGTACTTCTTGGAATCCTAACAGCTACAAGTTTGCCGTTAAGCTCGAAGCAGGCAAGCGAGTACCTTTAAAGATTGAGTGGAATCCCGATGGCGGTGTGTCCTATTGCGGATTGCGCGTCATGGACCCCGTGCCCGATGCAGAGCAGAACAAACTGGCCTGGTGGGGCGAAATGCAGAACGAGATAGACTACTACTTTGTATACGGTGACAATATGGACGATGTTATCGGAGGTTACCGTACATTGACCGGCAAGTCGCAGATCATGCCGAAGTGGGCGATGGGCTACTGGCAAAGCCGCGAACGCTATAAGACGCAAGATGAGATAGTAGGAACATTGAAAGAATTCCGCAAACGTCAGATTCCTATCGATAACATTGTACAGGATTGGAACTACTGGCCGGAAGATTCTTGGGGCAGTCACGAATTCGACAAAGCACGTTTCCCCGATCCGAAGGGAATGGTCGATTCTATCCACGCGCTGAACGCCCGAATCATGATTTCGGTTTGGCCTAAGTTCTATGCAACCACAGAACACTATAAAGAATTTGATAAGAACGGTTGGATGTACCAACTGGCCGTTAAAGACAGCATCCGCGACTGGATTGGCCCCGGCTACATCGGCTCGTTCTATGACGCATACGCGGCAGATGCCCGCAAACTTTTCTGGAAACAGATGGAAGATCACCTTTATACGTTGGGCATCGATGCCTGGTGGATGGATGCCAGCGAACCGAATATCCGTGACTGTACGGATATCCAGTATCGTAAAGACCTTAGTGGACCTACCGCTCTCGGTCCTTCTGCCAAGTTCTTCAATGCGTATGCTTTGATGAATGCCGAAGCTATCTACGACGGACAGCGCGGCGTGAACAACGACCAGCGTGTATTCCTCTTGACCCGTTCGGGCTTTGCAGGATTGCAGCGTTACTCTACTGCCACCTGGAGTGGTGATATCGCTACCCGTTGGGAAGATATGAAAGCGCAGATCTCTGCCGGTCTGAACTTTGCAGTCAGCGGTATTCCTTACTGGACGATGGACATCGGCGGCTTCTGCGTAGAGAACCGTTACGTGGCCGGACAGATGGAGTACGACAGAAGCGGTCGCGAGAATGCCGATTATAAGGAATGGCGGGAGTTGAACACCCGTTGGTATCAGTTCGGAGCTTTCTGTCCGTTGTATCGTGCACATGGCCAGTTCCCGTTGCGCGAGGCATGGAACATTGCGCCGGAGGGACATCCTGCTTACAATTCTATTCTTTACTATACGAAGTTGCGCTATAATATGATGCCGTATATCTACTCGTTGGCCGGTATGACCTATTTCAATGATTATACCATCATGCGTCCGCTGGTGATGGACTTTACGGCAGATGCGAATGTGAATAATATCAGCGATCAGTTTATGTTCGGTCCTGCCATCATGGCTGCGCCGGTTTATGAGTACGGTGCACGTAGCCGCGAGATGTACTTCCCCGCAGGTTGTGGCTGGTACGATTTCTACTCTGGCAAGTACACGGAAGGCGGACAGAAGCTGAAGGTAGATGCTCCGTACGAACGCATGCCGCTGTATGTGCGTGCAGGTGCCATTGTTCCTTACGGTCCCGATATGCAGTATAGCGATGAAAAACCGGCTGAAGACATTACGCTTTATGTTTATGCAGGTAAGGACGGCGCATTCACGCTGTACGAAGACGAAGGTGTGAACTACAACTACGAGAAGGGACAATACGCCACTATTCCGTTCACTTACAATGATGCTGAAGGTACTTTGACTATCGGTGACCGCACGGGTGAATTCCCCGGTATGCTGAAGGAACGTACGTTCAACGTTGTAAAGGTAAGCAAAGACAAACCGCAACCGTTCGATTTGAAGGCGAAGGGTACCGTGGTGAAGTATGACGGAAAGGCGCAGAGTGTACAAATCTAAATGATAATTTAGCGCAGCAAAGCATCAGTGCAGCAAGCCTGAAAGGCTTCCTGCTATCAGCCCAGGGCAATGCCCTGGGTCATAATGCACCTCTATCTCTGCGCCCTGAAAGGGCAAAAGCCCGTGTGTTATATCTTATGCCCTTTCAGGGCGTAAGGTCAGAGGGGCTTAAACCCAGGGCGTTGCCCTGGGCTGATAGATGAAAGCCCTTCAGGCTTTACTGCAAGTAATCCGAATAGAAACCTTGCTCCAGCGCTATGCTGGTAAATTCTCATTTATCTAATTCAATACCATGAAGAAACTATCAATAATACAACTGTTACCGTGCCTGCTCCTTTTACTATTGGCAGGTGCATGTACTTCTCAAAAGGAAGTAACCGATACTCGCCAGCAAAGATTTACAGATGGCTGGGCTTTCCGTTTAGGCGATGATGCTGCAGCAGCCCGTCCGGACTATAACGACTCGGACTGGCGGCGGCTGAACCTGCCTCACGACTGGGCTGTAGAAGGAGACTTCGATCGAAAGAATCCTTCGGGAACGGGTGGGGGAGCCTTACCCGGCGGCATCGGCTGGTATCGCAAAACGTTTACCGCCGATAAAGCGGATGAAGGCAAGCGCATGCGCATTGACTTCGACGGCGCTTATATGAATTCTACCGTTTACATCAACGGACACGAACTGGGCACACGCCCCTACGGCTATATCTCATTCAGCTACGACCTGACCCCGTACATCAAGTGGGGAGAGAAGAACGTGGTTGCCGTACGTGTAGATAATGCCGAACAACCCAATTCCCGCTGGTATTCCGGTTGCGGCATCTACCGCAATGTATGGCTGACGAAGCTGAACCCGGTGCATGTGGCACAATGGGGGACTTACGTCACCGCCGATGAGGTCTCGAAGAACAGCGCCCGTCTCACCGTTCGCACTACTTTGGAGAACAGCCAGGATGTGGATGCTCCGTTGGAACTGATATCCCGATTGGTAGACGAAAAGGGCAAAGTAGTAAGCGAAGTTTCCAGCCAGGTAACCGTAGAAAAGGGCAAGCAGCTTGAAGCGGTACAAGAGATAGCCGTTGAAAATCCTGAGCTGTGGAGCATCGACCGCCCTTATCTTTATAATGTAAAGACCGAAGTCCGCATGGCGGGCGCTCCGGTTGATACCTACAACACCCCTTTCGGTATCCGTACCTTCCGCTTCGATGCCCAAAAAGGATTTATCCTGAACGGCGAGCAGGTGAAGATAAACGGTGTCTGCATGCACCACGACCTGGGCTGTCTGGGTGCTGCCATCAACACCCGCGCCATCGAGCGACAGCTGGAAATATTGAAAGAGATGGGTTGCAACGGCGTCCGCTGTTCCCACAACCCGCCTTCGCCCGAGCTGCTCGACCTTTGCGACCGTATGGGCTTCATCGTAATGGACGAAACTTTCGACATGTGGCGCAAGCGCAAGACCCGTCACGACTACTCCCGCTACTTCAACGACTGGCACGAGCGCGACCTTACCGATCTCATCGTACGCGACCGTAACCATCCTTCCATCTTTATGTGGAGCATCGGCAACGAAGTGCTGGAACAATGGACCGACGCCAAAGCCGACACCCTTAGCCTGGAAGAAGCGAATCTGATTCTGAACTTCGGACGCAGTGCCGATATGCTGGCCGGCGGAGAGGAAATGTCCGTCAACTCACTGCTGACGAAGAAGCTGGCAGATATGGTAAAGGCACTCGACCCCACGCGTCCCGTGACTGCGGGTTGCAACGAGCCGAACCCCAATAACCACCTGTTCCGTTCGGGAGCATTGGATATCATCGGCTTCAATTACCACGACGATTGGTTTGCAGGCGTTCCCGAGAACTTCCCGGGCAAGCCGTTTATTGTGACGGAGAGTGTATCAGGCTTGATGACCCGCGGCTATTACCGCATGCCGAGCGACTCGATGTTCATCTGGCCTGTAAGTTGGGACAAACCATTCTATGAATCGTCTCTCTCTTGTTCTTCTTACGATAACTGCCATGTGCCTTGGGGAAATTATCATGAGGGCTCGTTGCGCCATGTGAAGAACAACGACTTTATCAGCGGGCAGTACATCTGGACCGGTTTCGATTATATCGGCGAGCCTACTCCTCATGGCTGGCCTGCACGCAGTTCCTTCTTCGGAATCATAGACCTGGCAGGCTTCCCGAAAGACGTCTACTATATGTATCAATCCGAGTGGCGCCCTGACAAGAACGTGCTGCACCTCTTCCCGCACTGGAACTGGACTCCGGGACAGGACATTGACCTGTGGGCCTACTATAACAATGCCGATGAAGTGGAACTCTTTGTGAACGGTCAGTCGCAAGGCGTGCGCAGCAAGGGCAAGGACGATTTCCATGTGATGTGGCGTGTGAAGTACGAGCCGGGCACGGTGAAGGCCATTTCCCGTAAGGACGGCAAGGTGGTGGCTGAGCAGGAAATCCGTACAGCCGGCGAGCCTGCACAGATTCGTCTGACACCGGACCGCAGCACGATCCAGGCCGACGGTCGCGACTTGAGTTTCGTTACGGTAGAGATATTGGATAAGGACGGCAATCTTTGCCCCAATGCCGAGAACGATGTAACGTTTGCCCTCGACGGCTCCGGATTCATTGCCGGTGTAGACAATGGTAGCCCCATTTCGCTGGAGCGCTTCAAAGATAATCACCGCAAGGCTTTCTATGGAAAGTGCCTGGTGGTGATACAAAACGACGGCCAGCCCGGCAGCGTCAAGGTGACGGCTACGGCGGACGGTTTGAGTAAGGCGACAACGGCTATTAAAGTGAAATAGTAATTTACCAGCGAGCGCTACGCAGGTAAATTCCCATTTAACTTGAATCGATATAGAAATGAATGAAATGATAAACATGAGTATCTCAAACTCTCCCGCCTGAAAGGGGGAGTACCCCGTAGGGGGAGGGGGTCTTACATAAGCAGAGAGTAACTTTGCAATAGATAAGTCCCTGCGGGTGTAAGACCCCTCCGCCCTACGGGCACCTCCCCTTTCAGGCGGAGGAGTTTGAGATACTCTTGCTCATATCCTGTCAGAAAGGAATTAATTCCGCCAACAGGTTAATACAATATCTATATGAAAACACTTCTTTCTTCTCTTCTTCTTATTATTTCGGCACCGCTTCTTGCTGCCGGAATGCCTGTCGGAACACCTGCTGAAACATCTGCCGGAACGCCATCCGACACCTGTAACCATCAGCTCTACTATACCGCCCCCGCCGCTATTTGGGAAGAAACCCTTCCCCTGGGCAATGGCCGTCTGGGTATGATGCCCGATGGAGGTATCCTTCGCGAGCACATCGTCCTGAACGAAATATCTCTTTGGAGTGGTATGGAAGCCGATTACAGCAATCCCGATGCTGCAAAAAGCCTGCCTGCCATCCGCCAATTACTATTCGAGGGCAAGAACCGCGAAGCGCAGGAACTGATGTACAGCAGCTTCGTTCCCAAGAAGCAGGAGACGGATGGAAGATATGGAGCCTATCAGGTATTGGGTGATTTGAATATTGATTTTAATTATGCCTCCCAGTCTCCGACTTCCGCTCCCCAACCTCAGCACTACCGCCGTTGGCTCAACTTGCGTGATGCCGTGGCAACCACCACTTTTACTCAAAACGATGTCACTTACCGCCGCGAATACTTCGTTTCCCGCGATCGCGACGTAATGATCGTGCATCTGACTGCCGACTGCAAAGGAGCCCTCAACTTCTCCGCCCGCCTGAGTCGCGCCGAACGTGGCACAGTAACCGCCGCAGGCAATACTCTTCTGATGAACGGCACCCTGGATAGCGGCAAGCCCGGACAAGACGGTATGAAGTACCGTGTTGCCATGCGCCTTGTCTCCCGCGACGGCAAGCAGACTACCACTTCTCAGGATGGCATCACCCTGTCCGGCGGACAAGAAGCCTGGCTGATACTTTCCGCCGCCACCTCCTACGCCGCCGCCAGCACCACCTTCCCCGGTGCCCGTTACGTTGAAGTCTGCGACAGCCTTCTTGATGCTGTTGCCACGCAGCCCCATTCTCAATTGTCCATTCTCCATTCTCAATTGTCCCATCGTTCCCTCTACGACCGTGTCTCCCTGACCCTGCCCGCTACTGCCGACGATGCCCTCCCCACCAATGAGCGCATTCTCCGCTTCACGCAGAAAGAGTCTCCCGCCTTGGCTGCCCTGTACTACAATTACGGTCGCTACCTGCTCATCAGCAGTACCCGCCCCGGCAGCCTGCCTCCCAACTTGCAAGGCCTTTGGGCTAATGGCGTGTGGACTCCCTGGAACGGTGATTACCATACCAACATCAATATTCAGATGAACCACTGGCCCCTGGAGCAAGCCGGCCTCTCCGAGCTCTACCAGCCCTTGACCACACTGATAGGGCGCCTGATCCCTTCGGGCCGCGAGAGCGCCCGCACCTTCTACGGTGACAGTGCCGATGGCTGGGTGCTCCACATGATGACCAACGTCTGGAACTACACCGCCCCCGGTGAGCATCCCTCCTGGGGAGCTACCAACACCGGCGGCGCCTGGCTCTGCGCCCACCTGTGGGAGCACTATCTTTACTCGCAAGACCGCGAATACCTGCGCCGCATCTATCCCATCATGAAAGGTGCCGCCCGCTTCTTCAGTTCCACCACCGTGCAGGAACCCCGTCACGGCTGGCTGGTTACCGCTCCCACCTCTTCGCCTGAGAACAGTTTCTATGTTCCGGGTGATAGCGTAACCGATGTCAGTATCTGCATGGGCCCTACCATGGACGTGCAACTGCTGACCGAACTTTATACCAACGTCATCGCCGCCGCCCGCCTGCTGGATTGTGATGCCGATTATGCCGCCCGCCTCCAAGCCGATTTACAGAAGTTCCCACCCATGCAGATTAGTAAAGAAGGCTATCTGCAAGAGTGGCTCGAAGACTATCGTGAGGTAGATGTGCACCACCGCCACGTCTCCCACCTCTATGGCTTGCATCCCGGCAATTTGATCTCCCCCGATGCAACGCCGGAACTGGCTGATGCTTGCCGCGTCACGCTGAACCGCCGGGGCGATGAGGCTACCGGTTGGAGCCGTGCGTGGAAGATGAACTTCTGGGCACGACTGGGCGATGGTAACCGTGCCTGGAAGCTATTCAAGAGTCTGCTTCATCCGGCGGTCGATGCCAAGACGGGGCGTCACGGCAGTGGCACCTTCCCCAATCTATTCTGCTCGCACCCGCCTTTCCAGATCGATGGGAACTTCGGCGGCACGGCAGGTATCGGCGAGATGCTGTTGCAAAGCCATGAAGGTTTCATCAACCTGCTGCCTGCCTTGCCCGATAGTTGGAGTAGCGGCAGTTTCCGTGGCATGCGCGTGCGTGGCGGCGCTTCCGTTGATTTGGATTGGAAAGACGGACGAGCCGTAAAAGCCGTCATTACTGCTCTTGTTCCGGGGCAGTTCGTCCTCAAGATGCCTGCGGGCGTTACCCGTGCGGAAGTAAAGACGGGAGGGGAGAAGCACGAATATACGGCAAAGACCTTCCCGGTGGAAATGCAACGAGGGGAGCAGTGCGAGGTGAGCTTCCAGTAAATGATAATTTAGCGTCGTGTGATAACAAGTGTATCTCAAACTCCTCCGCCTGAAAGGGGAGGTGCCCGCTTGCGGGCGGAGGGGTCTTACATAAATAGAAAGTAACTTTGTGCAAGTCCCTTCGGATGTGAAACCCCTCCGCCCTACGGGCACCTCCTCTTTCAGGCGGAGGAATTTGAGATACTCCGTAAAATCCCATTTATCAGGCTGCCCTTTACCTGCTATACCCGAGCAAACCATTATTGCTTAACTTTCAAGACATTATTCCCTATTTTCTAAGATATTATTCCCTATTTTCTAAAACATTATTCCTCATCCTCCGGAACATTATTGCCTTTCATCTGTAACACTATTCCTTGTACTGCACAAGATGGCATCTTATGCTGCTCAAGATGGCATCTTGTGTTGCTCAAGATGGCATCTTGTGCAGTACATCAAAGGGAGTTCTGTTTCTGATGAAGTAATGTTTCTGCTGTCGGGCAATAATGTTTCTGCTGTTGAGTAATAATGTTCTTGATATTGAGCAATAATATTCCTGCTATCGGGCAATAATATTCCTTATATCCGGCAATATCCTTTTGAATCTCCTGCCGTAATTCCTCCCTCTTTCCCTCCTTCTGCTTCCTGAACTTTCTTCCTGCCACGAACTTTTCTTCCTAAGATTTGTCTTTCGCTCTCGAATGCCGTATTTTTGCAGCCGATGTAAACACGGAACTTAAAACAATAATATAATGAAGAACAAATCCCTTTCTATCCTTTCCTTCTTTTGCTTGCTGAGTGTATTGTGCCCGCTGGCCGCCACCGCACAAATCAACGAGTTGCCACGCTCCACGCCCGAGGCGGAGGGAGTCTCTTCAAAGGCACTTATCGCTTTGTTCGACTCTTTGACCGCACTGCCCAAGACCGATATCCATAGCGTAGTAGTGCTGCGCCACGGCAAAGTGATAGCCGAGACCTATCCGGCACCGTTCGCCCCGGAGTACCGCCACACGATGTATTCCTGCTCCAAGACCTTTGTCGGTGCCGCCATCGGCCTGGCCATAGCCGATAACCGCTTGCGCCTGACGGACCGTGTCGGCACTTTCTTCCCCGAACTTCTTCCCGATACCGTCTCCGGGAATCTGGCAGACATGACCGTCCGCGACCTGCTCACCATGACCTCGGGCATTGCCCCCGACTGGAACATGCGCAGCCTCACCCCCGACTGGATACGCACCTACCTCGCCCGCCCCGTGCAGACTCCCGGCAAGAAGTTTCAATACGACTCCATCTGTACCTACCTCCTCTCCGCCATCGTGCAGAAAGTAACCGGCATGACCTTGCTGGACTATCTGAAACTGAAACTCTTCACCCCGATGAACATTACGGACGTTGCCTGGGAAGTAAGTCCCGAAGGCATCAACACCGGCGGTTGGGGACTGCACATTCAAAGCGAGTCGCTGGCAAAATTCGGTTTGCTGCTGCTGAATCGTGGCATGTGGGAAGGCAAGCAACTGCTTCCTGCCTCCTGGGTAGAGCAGATGATGAGCAAGCAGATGGAGACCGGAGGCGACGGCTATGGCTATCAGATGTGGCTTTGCGAATACCCCGGTGCCGTGCGGGCCGACGGTGCTTTGGGGCAATACGTCCTGATTATCCCCGATAAAGATATGGTAGTGGTCATCACCGAATGTACTTTGATAGACGGCCGTACCCAGCGCCGCCTGGTCTGGAACCGTCTGTTGCCCCAAGTAACAGATGAACCGCTGACTCCGGGCAAGGACTACAAGCTGTTGCAAAAGAAGCAGAGTGCTTATCAACTGCCTTTAGTACAGGGTAAAGCAAGTTCATCTGTGGCCGGAAGATATGCCGGTAAAAGCATTGCTTTGGAGCCTAATAAATATGGCTGGCAGTCCCTCCGTCTGGAGTTCAAGCCGAAGGAGGTGACGATGACGGTTACTGAAAAGGGAGGTGCTGCGTACGAACTTCCGTTTGGCTATAAGCAATGGCTGAAGACGGCAGTAGATGCCTGCCCGCCTTATTCCGTCACTGCGATAGATCGCTTTAAAGGTATCGAAGGCCCTTTCTGGGTGGCAGGGAGCTATGCCTGGCAGTTGCCTGCCACTTTGCAGTTGAAGGCGCATTACGTAAACTGGGTCAGTGCCCTCGGCATTACCTTTAAGTTCGACGGAGATAAGGTGCTCTTGACGGTTGCGGAGAACTTCTCCTCCAAGGAGTCGGTAATCAAGGGGAGTGTACAATAGGTAGAATATAAAGCAGTTGCTGACAGAAAATAAAAGTAATAGTTATGAATCGTATTACACTTGCTCTGAAACGTCCTTTTATCTGGCTGTACCGTTTCCGCCATCGTTGCGGCTACGGGGTACATTCGCCTTTTGCTTTCAACCTGATAACGCAGGTGATTTATGAAAATACACCTTATTATAAGTATGAAGCGCTGGCTAAGGAAGAGAAGCAGCTGGCGTTGCAGAAAGACAGACACTGGAAATACGAGTCGAGGAAGATAAAGCGTCTCTTGTTCCGGCTGGTCAACTATACGCAGCCCGATACCATTGTAGATGCCGGCACGCTTGCCGCTTCTGCCCTCTATCTGAAGGCAGGCAAGGAAAGTGCGGACTATACTTCTGCTTCCGACCTCACCGAACTCTTCCTGGAAGCGGGTGTGCCTGTGGGCTTTCTTTATCTGCACGATTACCGTCATCCGGAGTTTGTAGAAGAAGTGTTCCGTATCTGTGCCGCGCGCACAACGGGGCAGTCTGTCTTTGTCGTCGAGGGCATCCGCTATTCTTCGCGCATGTCCGCCCTTTGGAAGCGTATGAAGCAGGACGAGCGGGCAGGCATCACCTTCGACCTGTACGACCTGGGTATCATCTTCTTCGATAAAACAAAGATAAAACAAGACTATATTGTCAACTTTTGATTATCTTTAGGCGTTTTACTCTAAACATCTTTCATTATGAAAAAGAGCCTTGTATATACCAAAACCGGAGATAAAGGAACTACTTCCCTCGTGGGAGGTACCCGCGTACCCAAAACCCATATCCGCCTCGAAGCCTACGGAACGGTAGATGAGCTGAACTCCAACCTGGGACTGCTTATCACTTACCTGCCCGACGAAGCCGATAAACTTTTTCTGCAACAAGTGCAGGACAAACTCTTTGCAGTAGGTTCCCACCTGGCCACCGACCAGGAAAAGACCCGGCTCAAAGACGCAAGCATCATCAACCCGGAGCTGGTTGAAACGATGGAACACGAGATAGACCGCCTGGACAGTCTCCTCCCGCCTCTTTCTGCCTTTATACTCCCCGGTGGAAGCCGTGGTGCTGCCGTTTGCCACATTTGCCGCACAGTCTGCCGACGTGCCGAACGCCGCATACTTGCCTTGGCCGAACAAGTGGAAATATCCCCGGAACTGCTGGCTTACGTGAACCGTTTGTCTGATTATCTGTTTGTTTTGTCGCGCAAAATCAACCAGGATGAGAAAAATGACGAAATATTTTGGAATAATAGTTGCAAGTGAAATATTTTGTTATACTTTTGCCGAAAAATAGAAAGTAGGACTTACTAAGTACAATTTTAATACTTATAGATATGTATTGGACGTTGGAATTAGCATCAAAACTAGAAGATGCTCCTTGGCCGGCAACTAAGGATGAATTAATTGATTATGCCATGCGTTCGGGTGCTCCGCTTGAAGTGATTGAGAATCTTCAGGAAATGGAAGATGAAGGCGAGATTTATGAAAGCATTGAAGATATTTGGCCTGATTACCCCAGTAAAGAAGACTTCTTTTTCAATGAAGAGGAATACTGATGCAGAAACGGTAAAGCCTTGTATATAGGCAGTAGAAAATAAAATGGACGATTGAAGAATCGCCCATTTTTCGTTTTATGCTGTTCCTTCTCTGGTTATTTCCCGGAGCGGGGTACGTATATCAGTTCTATTCCTTTGCCTTTCTTCAGGTTGCGGCTGTACTGCTTGTCCTTCGCATTGTTCCAATGCTCGGCCACGCCCAGGCTGGGCAGATAGGTGCCGTCGCCTTCGGGATCGTACTTGGTGCCGGAAGGTGCATTATCGGCTTGCGCGGCTTCCTGCAGGTACATATCCGAGTAGTTGACGTCGGGCATGTCGGGGAATTGGTTGATCAGGAAGTCATTTCCTACCATATCGATGGCTACCGGGTCGAGGCTGCCGAACACGGAACAGGGCCAGTTGCCGTTGAAAGGTTCCATGCTCCATTTAGGTGAGGGCATTCCGTCTACTTTCTTGCATCCGTACAGGCCGTCAATCAGCCAAAGCAGCCCTTTGCCACCCAAGTCTTTGTGTCCCATGAAGTCGACGAAGGTGATATACTTGGGCGTTCCGTCCGCACTTTGATTGAAGTTGTTGTGGAAGTTCTTTCTCCAGTCGGCATGGATGCTCATGGTTCCGTACCAGTTCTTACCGCAGAGGGTGACACCCTGTCCGACGTGCCCTTTCAGCAATGCCATATTGATGACGTAATCGGCTTCGGTGAAGGCTGTGGCAATGCCGCGTGCCAGCGGACCGTTGTCGCGGGAGTAAGCCATTGCGTCTGCCACATAGGTCGACTTGGTGCGTCCGTCGCCTCCATGATTATCTACGAAGCGGACTTTGGGGAATGCGCTGTGGCACTTCTCGAACAGAAAGTCGGTGATGAACCGGCTCGGCTCGGCAACGGTGATGGATTCTTCCGGTACCCCGGCGTCCCGTACCAGGCTTTTCAGCAATGACAACAGCAGTTGGGGAGAAGTATTTATCTCCTTGCAGTCGGCATGGGAGTAAGTATTGTTGTTGTTTACTTTAATCGTGACTTTTTCGGTGGGGGCATAACCGGCTTTTCCCTTTCCGTGGTTGGCATTGTAATACTTGAACAAGGCTTTCCAGGCTGCTTTTGCATTCTTGGTGCCGGTCAGCGAACAGAGGGCGTGGTCTATCAGCCAGTCGCAGTCTTCCTGGTTGTTGAAGCGGTCTTCGAACCAGAAACTGTCTCCTTCGTCCCAGTGTGCCGCGCCGGGTGCATGGCTCCAAACCACCCGGCCGGGAAATATTCCGCGGGCTGTCCCTACGGGCTGGTTGGCAGGAAGGCATTGCTTGACTGTAGATCCTTGGGGTGTATCTTGCCCCCAAGCAAAGGGACTTGCTATAAAGAAGAGTAAAAATAGCAATACCCGGTTAGCAATGCTCTCCCGGTTGCTTTTCAGAATTAAGAGAATGTTTTTCATCATACATTTATTATCATTTAGTCTTTCGTTAGCCAAAGATAGTGAATATCGCCAGTTTTACAAAAAAATGGTAGGATAACAATAATATCTCTCTTATCTTTGTGGTGTTTTCTCGCATACGAATGTAACACCCGTAATAATGACTGATATACAAGAAGGAACAACACAGCGGTTACCGGAATTGAAAGAACGGCATTTACCTGAAACCTGCCGTGGGGAAGTAAAAGCGCTTTTAAATGAGATTTATGGTTACGAACAGTTTCGCGACCTTGAGATTTACGATGATTTGTCCAAGAGCAGAGAGAAACTTTGCATTTCGCAAGGACAACTGATAGAGAACGTTATCCTGGAAGCGGAGAAGGCGCACAAGGGCGAAACGCAAGTAGATAATATTTTGCTGACGGCTCCCACCGGTTCCGGCAAATCATTGCTGTTCCAGCTTCCCGCCATCTACCTGGGAAAAGAATACAACCTGCTTACCATTGTGGTTTCTCCTCTGAAAGCACTCATCGTAGACCAGGTGGACAGTTTGCTCGATCTGGGCTATACACGCGTGGCGTATGCCTCTTCCGACCTCTCGCCGGAGCAGAAAATGGAAGTTTACCAGCAGGTGCGTGAAGGCGAAATAGACTTGTTCTACCTTTCGCCGGAGTTGCTTCTTTCTTATGACATCAAGCATTTTGTGGGCGAACGCCGTATCGGAATGGTGGTTATCGACGAGGCACATACGGTAACGACATGGGGCAAGGAGTTCCGTGTGGATTACTGGTTCCTGGGACGCTACCTGAGCACGTTGCAACGGAGCCTCGGCTATAACTTCCCGTTGTTTGCACTGACGGCTACGGCCGTATGGAACCCGAAGGGAGGCAACGACATGGTGTTCGAAACCATCCGCTCGCTGAAGATGGAACCTTGTGTGCTCTATGTGGGTACGGTGAAGCGCCGGAACATCGGCTTTGATATCCGCCAGATGGAGATAGAAGAAGGCGAGACTTACGATAAAGCCAAGCAACGTGTGATCTCTGCACGGGTAGACGATTTTCTGGACGGGCACAAGACGCTGCTCTACTATCCGTTTGCCAGCAGCATCGACATGCGCATCAAGACATGGGTGAAGCCGGCCGGCTGGTCCCTGGTGGCCTCTTATTATGGTAAGAAGGAGAAGGAACAGAAAGCTGCCATCGTGCAGGAGTTCAAGGAAGGAACCAAGCGCCTGATTGTGGCAACGAAAGCTTTCGGTATGGGAGTGGATATCAGTGATATCGACCGTGTGTATCATGTGGCTCCGTCCAGTACGTTTGTCGATTATATCCAGGAGATAGGCCGTGCGGCGCGCGATGCCGATATTCAGGGTATCTCTGCAACCGATTACCACGAACGTGATTTCTACTATATGAAGCGTCTGCACCAGACGGGGAACATCGCCCAGGAACAATTGGTGCTTATCCTGCGGAAGCTCATGGAAGTATACCGGATGAAAGGGAAAAAGCAGGAAATGCTGGTGTCCTTATCCGATTTTGAGTTTGTGGTGAAAATGCCGCGTACAAAAAATAAGTTGGAGTATGAGGCAGAGTTGGGACAGCTCATCAAGACCGCTTTGTTGTGGCTGGAAGATGACCTGGCACAGCGTTATGGGAAGCATCTGCTGGAAGTCAGCCCCAAGAATCTGCTCACCGAAGGATACGTTCAAGACAAGACGGGTGATGTCTTTGCCCGTGAATTCGAGCATTATCTGACGAAAGTAGAAGGGGAAGAAGGCGTCTACAAGGCGCGCTTGGAGGAACTTTGGGAAGAACGTTTCCCGGAATACGGTTATAAGGAATTCAAGCAGAAATTGAATAACGGAACGCTGTGGGAAGGTGCCCGTGCCGTGTCTGTGGGCAAGCATGAAGTCTTGCTGAAAGAAGATGCAACGGTGATTCGCGAACGGATGGACGCCTTGTTCAAGGACCTGACGGTGATGTTGAAGACTGCCCTGTTCAAGTCCAAAGGCCGTTTTGATGAGGAAGAGTTGCGGGCGCTCTTTGCCGAGCATGGCATGGATGTGCGCTCCGCCAAGCGTTTCATCGGCTCCCTGCTGGAAAGCCGTACGGAAGAAGGACGCAGCGTCAGCTATATCAGCAGCGTGAAGAAGAAAGACTCCAACGAACTTTCCTTTACCGTGACAAAAGGTTTCGATTTGCTCCTGTCCCGTTATCAGAAGCTGTTCAGCCAGCGCATTGTGGGCAATAAGGGCGCACGTTTACAGTTCTACTGCACGCCCTTCTCCGATTTGAATATGCTTCTCAATCTGCTTTCCATGCTCGATTGCCTTTCGTTCAGCGTCGAGGGTGGTGGTACGCCTTGTGTCTTTATCCGTTTCAATGATCCCGAGAACTTGCAGGAGATTGCATGCTCGGACGATTACCGGAATCTTATCCTGGATACCAACGAACAGATATTCCAGGAGCAGATTGACCTGTTTTCTTTCTTCTTCGGTACGGACCGGCTGACGGATGAACAGCGTTGGGACTTGATAGAAGATTACTTTACAGGCATGCATGTAGAGGAACTGAAAAAGAAGTTTGCACAATAGCGAAACATCCTCTTTCTACCATACGAATGCGGGGAAGGGCTATAGGACTAACTCCTTAAACAGCCTTTCCAGCGTTTGTTCCAGATTATCGGAAAAGCCTGCATGCGGACGGGAGGTCTGTATGCAGGAACTTCTTACGGCAGTGAGCCACCGGAAGCGTTCGGGCACATCGAGTGCAGCTATCGCCCCTCCGTCTTTATCTCCCGCACATATCTTCTGGAACACCTGCAAGTGGGCGGACGCCAGTTCCGGGTCCAGCTCGGAGGCGTATAGTTTCAGCTTACGCTCGTCTATATGGCAAAGAGAGCGGATGAAGTTCGCCTTTTTGGAGAACAGGATGACTCCCACATTGAAGAACTCTTCCCGTTCTACTTTGGGAACCAGACGGATGACTGCGTATTCATATAAGTGTTTTCCTTGCATCTTGCGCTTCTTTTACAAATGTTGCGGAATGGGCCAGTCTTTCGGTCAGAAAGCGGGTATATACTTCTCTGATTTCTTCGGGTGTTTGGGACGTGTCGTTCCACTGCAACCAGTCATCGGGCAGCAGGGCTACGATGGATTGTATTTTTTCCTCCGTCAGCAGGGCGCTGAGATCTGCATCCGCCTTTTCGAGTTGGGACGCTTCGGGCAGCAGTACATGGTTCTTGATGTAGTTGAACGGGCTTTGAGCATGCTTCTTCCAGTCTCCCCAGGAGTGGTGGAAATAGAGGGAGGCGCCATGGTCTATCAGCCAGAGTTCCTTGTGCCACGTCAGCATGTTGGTGTTGCGGGAGGTGCGGTCGATGTTGGTCAGGTAGCTGTCCAGCCAGACAATGCGGGAGGCTTGTTCGGCATCGATATGCGTGGCTGCGGGGTCGAAGGTGAGGGCACCGGACAGAAAATGCAAGCCCAGGTTCAAGCCCCTGCTACCTTGCAGCAGGTCTTGTATTTCTTCGTCTCCTTCGGTACGCCCGAAGGCTTCATCCAGATTCAGGAACACGAGCTCGGGCACGCGGAAACCCAGCGTACGGGCTATTTCTCCACCTATCAGTTCGGCTATCAGGGCTTTGGTGCCATGTCCGGCGCCACGGAACTTGACGACGTATTTAAACTCATCGTCTGCCTCGGCAAGCGCAGGCAGCGAGCCGCCTTCGCGCAGCGGAGTGATGTAGCGGGTCAGATTGACTGTACGTAATTCTATCATAGTCTATTATAAACGTATCTCTCAGTATGATTGTTCTATCTTCTGGAATGCCAGCCTTTCGTCTCCGTTGGCCAGGAAGATGATGCCGCAATAGCTGAAACCGTGTTTCTTGAGGATGTATTGCAGGATGTGGTTATCGCGGTGGGTATCGGCACGCAGGTTCGGAATCTGCCGGTAGCACCATTCCAGGCAGGCGGCGGCTACTCCTTTGCTCGTTTCGGTGCTTGCCAGACGGTGGATGACGCCGTAGGGAAGGGTGTCTTCCAGCCATTCTCCTTCGTAGATGCGGGCATAGGTGGGGTCGTTTCCCCGGATGAAGGCGAAGGTTCCGATGATTTCTCCGGCATCGTTGAGGCAGACGTAGCTGTTGCCATTAGTGATGTCTTGCATAATCAATTGCGGAGAAGGGTAGTTGCCCGTCCACTGCTTCATGTTTCCGTCTTTGCGCATGATGCGTTTGCCTTGCTCAAAGATCTCCATGAGGATTTCTATCTCAGCGGGTTGCGTCTTTCTGATTTCTATCATAAGCTTTATTGACTTTCCTTGATATAACAATGCAAATGTAGTGTGTTTTGTGGCTTGTTGTACTTTTCTTGATGAACAAACTCTGATGGTTCTTGTTTCTTTAGGAAGATTTTGCATATATTTGTCCCATAATTTTAAACACAATGAATTATGAAAAAGATTATTAGTGCCTTGATGATAGCTGTATGCTGTACACTGTGTGCAATGCCTGCCCAGGCGCAACTCCTTAAATGGGGTGTTAAAGGTGGTGTGAATGTGGCGAAGATAGATGTGAAGAACCCGGGGAACAATTTTAAGGAAGACAAAGTGGGTGGTTTCTTTATCGGCCCGATGGCCGAAGTTACCATTCCTATTATCGGCCTGGGTGTAGACGGTGCTTTGTTGTTCTCTCAGAAGGGCATCAAGGCTGATACGGATGCGTCGAAGCAGTATGGGCTGGATATTCCGGTGAACTTGAAGTATACGATCGGTCTGGGTAGCATGCTGGGCGTGTTTATTGCTGCCGGTCCCGATTTCTATTTCGACTTCTCCAAGAAAGAACAACTTGAAGGAGGGGATATTGATCGGAAGAAAACCCAGGTGGGCATCAATGTGGGTGCCGGTGTGAAACTTATCAAGCATCTGCAGATTGGTGTAAACTATAATATCCCGATGGGCGACAGCTTTACCTGGAAAGCTGCGGGCGATGCATTGACCCGCAAGGCCAAGACTAAAACTTGGCAGATTTCTGCTGCTTATCTCTTCTGATGCGGCAATTATTTGATTGATTAATATTGAAAAGGCTCTCCCGTTTGGGAGGGCCTTTTTCGATGAAATCGGCTAAAATTGCATTTGTTGCCTGTAATCGTCTATCAAACTGTCCATACCCAATGTAAAAGATATTCGTGCGTAACGATTAACTTTGCCGTATTTACAGTATAAAACAACAATGCAATGAAAGTATTAAAATCTTTGTTCCTGTCACTGCTGATGGCGATAGCCTTTTTCAGCTGTGGCGATGACTATGACGACACTGCCTTGCGCAATGACGTGAACGATCTTAAATCGCGAGTAGAAAAACTGGAAGCGTGGTGCAGCAATGCCAATTCTCAAATCTCTGCGTTGCAGGGACTGGTGTCTGCGCTGGAGGAGAACGATTATGTGACCGGCGTAGCTCCGGTGATTGATGCGACTACCGGAGAACAGACAGGTTACACGATTACCTTTTCTAAAAGTTCTCCTATCACTATTCTGAATGGTAAGGATGGTGCCGATGGTAAGGACGGTGTCGATGGTAAAGATGGTGCCGATGGTAAAGACGGTGCTGATGGTGCTGATGGTGCCGACGGTAAAGACGGCGCTGACGGCAAGGACGGCGCCACCCCCATCATCGGTGTGCAGAAGGGCGATGACGGAAAGTACTACTGGACGGTGAAGACCGGCGATGCCGCCCCCGCCTGGCTGACGGATGCTGACGGCAACAAAATCCGCGTGACCGGCGAGGATGGCGCCCCGGGTGCCAAGCCCGTGATTAGCGTAGATACGGCCGACGACGGACGCCTCTGCTGGAAGATAGACGGCGCGTGGCTGCTGGATGGAAATGGGAAGAAAGTACCTGTCACCGGGGAGAACGGCAAGGATGGTACCGACGGTAAAGACGGCGCCACCGGTCCTCAAGGTCCCGCAGGTACCGACGGCAAAGACGGAGCTACTGGTCCTCAAGGTCCCGCAGGCCCCCAGGGCGATGCCGTCTTCGCCGCTGGCGGTGTGGACCTCACGAACCCCGCCTTCGTCACCTTCACTTTGGTGGACGGGACGACGACGTTCACCGTTCCGCGCTCGGCGCCCCTCATGATGGGCAAGGGCGGGATAATCCTCTACCCGGCGGCCATGGATAGTTACGACGTCACGGTGACGCTGCCCACGGGCTTCACGGACAAAGATTACGTCTCCATCATGGCCGAGGTGAAAGGCAGCTTCGGCACGAGTACGGACGTGAAGACGCGCGCTGACGAGGGAAACAACATCGGCTGGAAGGTCTCCGTGACCCAACCGAATTTTGACGGAGAATGCGGGCAGGCCGTGGTGACGCTCACTGCACCCCGCATAGACGGGCAGGTGGCGGACGACGCCCCCGTGTGGCTGGAAGTGACCCTGCTGGACAGCAAGGGGATGAAGTACACGGCTACATGCGCCGTCAAGGTGATGGACGTAACCATCGTCTCTACCGCCGACGAGCTGATAAAAGCGTTGATGGACAACAAAGGAACGGCGGACGCACCGGTGAGGATTGTGCTGGCGAACGACCTAACCGTGACCGCGAAGGATGTGGATGAAGCTACGGGAACGTATAACGGCTACTTCGCCGTGCAAGGCTACAAGGTGCTGGACGGCAACGGCTTCACGCTGACGAATGGCATCGTCACCGGCAGAAACTACCAAATCAAGATTGAAGACAACAACACTTCGCTGGAACTGGCTGACCTGGTGATAAAGGATGATAATGTGCGTGGGAGCAATTTGTTCGACCTGAAGAATGAGTGCCGCCTCACCTTGGGCAAGGGTGTTTCCATCGTCACCAAAGGGAGGGACACTTCTAATAAGGCATTCGCCTACATCGAGGTCGGGTACAACGCTACGGTAGTGCTGGATGGCGTCAAGTTCGGCAGCGAGACGGGCAGCTTCGACCAGTGGATAAACGTGGGCGGTTCATATAACACGAACCTCGTGCTCAAAAGCTTCTCCTTCGGTGGGGCCGACGACTGCATCAACGTGATGCAGTCGATGCGTGCCCACATCAGCATGGCGCCCGGCATCGCCACCACGGTGCCCCTGTGCGGAATGTTCTACACGCAGGACTTCACCGTGACCCCCACCGAGGGACGGTTCACTGCGGCAGACGTGGCAAGGCTGACACTCCTTCCGGATAAGACGTGGGTAGACAGCGACGGCCTCAGCGACCCCAACGGCGAACAGTACGAGTTCTGGCTCGATGAGGCCACCAACAGCATCCGCCTGCGCCGGAAGGGAACGGTGACGACATTCGCCGGACTGGTGGCAGCCATTGATGCCGCGGATGGCACGGCAGATGCGCCCACGCTGATAGAGCTGGGAGCGGATATCAAGTTCCCGGCACGGACGGTTGGCATTTCTAATTCAATCCTCCTCCCCCAGGGCAAGCATATCGCCATCGATGGCGGTGCGGACAAATTTACACTCACGCGCGCCAATGCGGAGGACTTCCTCTTTTGGGTGACGGATGGCGCCTCGTTGCGGCTGACCAACCTGACGGCGGACGGCGAAAACACCAGCGGTAACGCCCTTTTCTTTATAGGAGATTCCAATATCTCACATCAGTATGGTATCGGACGGCTGACGCTGGGCAGCGGCTTCCGCCTGACGGGTGCGGTGTCCAGTAATATAGTAAACGGAATTGTCGTCCGCGGGACACTGGTGATGGAAGGCGATGCCACCATTACGGGCAACGGCACGGGGAATGCGGTTTCCCTCATTTCGTACAATCCCTCCCTGCACCTGACGGGAGGCAGCATCACGGGCAACAGCGGCGAAAGCCTCCTCTTGTCTTATAGCAATACCGCCCCCACCGTCACGGTGGACGCCGCCCTCCCCACGACCTCCGCCTACGTGCTGACGCTGGATAACTACATCACGGCGGACGGCACTGTCATCTGCGAAACGGTGGTCACCGGGGGGAACGGACATATCCTCACCGACGACGACTTCTCGCGCTTCACCTTGGAGAAAATCCGCAAGCAGGGCAGCAGCGGCTTCATCGCCCCCGACGGCTACGGGCTGTACCTCGACAAGGCGGCGAACGCCATCAAGCTGTGTGCGGGCATCGGTCTGCCCGACATTCCCGTGGGTGGGGAAGGGCTGGTGAAACCGTGACCGGTAGGATGGCAGAAAGAGTAACCTTATAATATTATATACATTAATAATCCAATAACAGAAATTCATATGAACCATAAATTCACATTCACCCACCCCCTTGCCCTTCTCGCCCTCTTGGGCGGAATGACCCTCGCCACCTCCTGCACCGATGATGCAGTCCCCGACGGCGGAAACCAAAACCCCGATGCCGCCCGACGTGGCAAGTCCATCACCCTGCGCGCCACCTTGCCTGCCGACCTCGCAGGTACGCGCACCACTATCACCGAAACCGGCACCTCCGGCAACCTGCTCAAACATCCCCTCAAGAGTGCCTGGACACCGCGCGATGCCTTCATTGTCTGCGCCAAGGGATACAACCTCTCCAACAAGTACCTCCCCCTCGATGCCACCGCTACCGCCGTCTTCACCACTGCCAATGGCGGCATCCCCTCCGCAGCCTTCACCGGCACCGACATCACCTACGACGACGATGCCCCGTTCGACTGCCAGGCAATCTATCCCGCCAAGCCGATTGACAGCGTCGAGGCGTTAGCACAGAGCTACTCCTACAGCAGACAAGTGCAGCGCGGCAACGGCGATACCCGCCACTTGGGCGACTTCGACTACATGACCGCCAACGGATACAAGCTCACCTCGCTTGCCGGCTTCGACTTCGAGTTCAAGCGCTACAGCTCGTTCTTCCGCTTCGTCATCACCATGACCGCGGCCGGTACCCCCGTCAGCCTCAACCTGACGGCTCCCACGGAGGAGCAGGCGTTCGTTGCCGATATCATCACCGGCACGCTGACCAACTGCCTCACTCTCGCCTTCTCCGACATGGAGAAGATACCCAAGGGCGGTCAGCTCGTGGCATACCTGGCAGTGTCGCCCAAACAGCTGGTTGACACCGAGCTCGTCCTCACCCTGACCTGCACCGACGCTACCTATACCTGTAAGGCCAAGGGGCATAGCAAATCGGAAAGCTCCGACCCCGCCGACCTCTACTACGTCCCGGGGAAGGTGTACGATGTGGCGATTGACAACAACTGGCATCTGGCCGCCGCCAACTGCATTACATATAGCTCGGCGATGGCTGGCATGCTCACGGCACCCGAACTCTTGAATACCAACGAGGAGAATTCCGCCGACAATCCCTATCTGATAAAGACAAACTCGAACCTGCATTGGCTGGTGAAGAACGTCAACGAGGGCGGCTTCCCCGCCGATGGCCCCGCCGCCACCGCCTACTACCGTCTCGACAGCGACGTCAAGATAAACGCCCCCAGCACCCCCGTCAAGTGGACGCCCATCGGTACCGCCGAGCACCCCTTCCAGGGCCACTTTGACGGTGCGGGCCACGTCATCACCGGCAGCCTCCAAGGCGATGCTCAGGAGTTCGGGTTCTTCGGTCACGTGGAACCCGACGAAAACTTCACCGCCGACATTCGCAACCTCACCGTGATGGCCGACGTGGAGAGCACCTTTGCCGACACCGACGTGAGCAGTAGAAGCGTCGGCGCCATCGTAGGCGCCGCGCAAGTGAATGTTACGGTGGAGAACTGCCATTTCGGCGGTCACCTCACCGTGTTGGGCCATTGTCCCACCTACTGCTACGTGGGCGGCATTATCGGCATCGCCGGTGTTGGCGGCGTTGTCATTGAGCGCAACGACATCTCCCGCATCACCGGTTGCACCACCACCTCCGGCGCCTCCGTCTCCTTTGCCGAAGGCGTCAGCGTCAATGGCGCTGCTAATCTCAGCCTGGGTGGCATCGCCGGGGAGTGCACATACGCCACCACCGTGTCCGGCTGTACCAACGGCGCCGCCGTCAGCGGGCCCGTCGTCGCGTCGGGCACGGGAAACGATCCGACATTTTACACCGGCGGCGTCGCGGGCTGCGTGCGACGGGAAAACCAGCAGGCGTCCATCCGTCAGTGTACCAACAACGGTGCGGTGACCGGCGGTGTCCATCCCGGCGTCACGACCTACACGGGCGGCGTCGTGGGCTTCCTCTCCGTCACCTCCGCGTCCAATCTCGTGAACCGCGGCACTGTTTCCGTTGCCGTAACCCCCGCTACCGAAGTCAAGCAGTGCGGCACGGGCGGCATTGCCGGTGCCCTCTCCTCCAATCCTCCGGGGTTCTACGACGGCACCCACTCCCTGCTCTACGCCGACAACGAGGGCGAGGTGACCGGCGGCGCGGCTGTCGTGGGCTCCTACACGGGCGGCATTGCGGGCGATAACCTCGACATCCGTCCCATCCACCTCTGCCATAACGGAGGCAATGTGTGGTCGCCCTCTGCTAGTAACGCCACCATCATCGCTACCGGTGCCTGGATAGGCTACAACAGCGGCCGCAGCAGCAACGGTACCACCACTACCTTCGGCTTCCTCTACGACTGCTGTACCATCGCCCCCGGCGTCACCGTGGATGGCGTGCCTGCCAACCCGCAGACTAACGGTATCGGCGGCGCTGCCACAGGCGGCAGTGATAAGCCTGCGCAGTGCACGGAGGGACACAGGGGAGATATGCAGATGCCGTAATCCCTCTCACTTCGCTATTAATGTGGTTTCGTCCCGTCCCTTGCATCAACAACTGCACGGGGCGGGACGTTTCTTTCCAAAAACTTCGTATCTTTGCCCCCGCAATGAAAAAATTCGTCGACGTCATATTGCCCCTGCCCCTGCACAGCTGCTTCACCTACTCCCTGCCTGCGGAGTGGGCCGACGAGGTGCAAATAGGTTGCCGCGTCGTAGTGCCCTTCGGCCGGAAGAAGTACTACACCGCCATCGTGCGCAACGTACACTATTCCGCGCCTACCGAATATGAAGTAAAAGAAGTCTCCGCTGTGCTGGACGCTGCGCCCATCCTGCTGCCCCGCCAGTTCAAGTTCTGGGAGTGGCTGGCCGATTACTACCTCTGCACGCAGGGCGACGTCTACAAAGCCGCCCTGCCATCGGGCCTGAAGTTGGAGAGCGAAACGATGGTGGAGTACAATCCCGACTTCGTATCCGAAACCCGTCTGCCCGAGCGCGAACAGCAGATACTGTATCTCCTCTCCGCCGACCCGGAACAATGCGTGACGAAACTCGAGAAGGATAGCGGCATCAAGAATATCCTCGCCGTCATCAAGTCACTGCTCGACCGTGAGGCCATCTTCGTGAAAGAAGAGATGCGTCGCACCTACAAACCAAAGACCGAAACCCGCGTACGCCTGACGTCCGCCGCCCGCAACGAACGCCGCCTGCACTTCTTCTTCGATGAATTGCAGCGCCGTGCGCCCAAACAGTTGGACTTGCTGATGAAATACATTGAACTCTCCGGCTGCCTTTCCGCCACCGGAACAGTGAAGGAAGTCTCCAAAGCGGAACTGCTGAAGCGTGCTGCTGCCACTCCCGGCGTATTCAACGGACTGGTGGAACGGGGAGTGTTCGAGGTCTACCAGCAGGAAATCGGTAGGCTGGATGCCGGACTTGTCAGGGAAACCGTTCCCCTTCATCCGCTGAACGAACACCAACAGCGGGCATACCACGAGATTATGGAAGATTTCCAAACCCGGAACGTCTGCCTGCTCTATGGTGTCACTGCGAGCGGTAAGACCGAGGTTTATATTCATCTCATAGAAGAAGTCCTCCGGCAGGGAAAGCAGGTGCTCTATCTCTTGCCGGAGATTGCCCTGACTACACAGATTACGGAGCGCTTGCAGCGTGTCTTCGGCTCGCGTCTCGGTATCTACCACTCCAAGTTTCCCGACGCCGAGCGGGTGGAGATCTGGCAAAAGCAACTGTCTGAAAGCGGCTACGACATTATCCTCGGCGTCCGTTCGTCCGTCTTCCTGCCATTTCGTAACCTGGGACTGGTGATTGTGGACGAGGAGCACGAGAATACCTATAAACAGCAAGACCCCGCACCCCGCTATCATGCCCGCAACGCTGCCATCGTGCTGGCATCCATGTACGGTGCCAAGACGTTGCTGGGCACGGCCACCCCTTCGGTGGAGAGTTGGCATAATGCCACGTCCGGCAAGTACGGGCTGGTGGAACTGAAGGAGCGATACAAGGAGATACAGATGCCCGAGATTATTCCGGTAGATATCAAGGAACTACACCGCAAGAAGATGATGAAAGGGCCTTTCTCCCCGTTGTTGCTGCAATATGTGCGCGAGGCACTGGAGCAGAAAGAGCAAGTCATCCTGTTCCAGAACCGCCGCGGTTTTGCCCCGATGATAGAGTGCAACACCTGCGGCTGGGTGCCGAAGTGCAAGAACTGCGATGTAAGCCTGACGTTCCACAAGGGGCTGAACCAACTGACGTGCCACTACTGCGGATACACTTACCAAGTGCCGCGTGTCTGCCCCGCCTGTGAGGGCACCGACCTGCGCCACCGCGGCTTCGGCACGGAGAAAATAGAAGACGACATCAAAACTCTCTTCCCCGAAGCACGCGTCGCCCGCATGGACCTTGACACCACCCGCACCCGTTCAGCCTACGAACGCATCATTGCCGACTTTGAGCAAGGGCGGACCGACATCCTCATCGGCACGCAGATGGTATCCAAAGGCCTGGACTTCGACCACGTCAGCATCGTAGGCATCCTCAACGCCGACACCATGCTGAACTACCCCGACTTCCGCGCCTACGAACGTGCCTTCCAACTGATGGCACAAGTAGCCGGCCGAGCCGGACGAAAGAACAAACGGGGCAGGGTAGTGCTGCAAACCAAAAGCATCGACCACCCCATCATCCCGCAGGTCATCGCCAACGATTACGAAGGCATGGTCGCCGGACAGCTTGCCGAACGGCAGATGTTCCACTATCCGCCCTACTATCGCCTGGTGTACGTCTACCTGAAGAACCGCAATGAGACGCTGCTCGACCTGATGGCACAAACCATGGGCACCAAGCTCCGCGCCGTCTTCGGCAACCGCGTACTCGGTCCTGACAAGCCCCCCGTGGCGCGTGTCCAGACTTTGTTCATCCGCAAGATTGTGTTGAAGATAGAGACGAATGCCCCGATGGCGCGTGCCCGTGAATTGTTGGTGCAGGTTCAGAAGGAAATGCTGATGGAGGACCGCTTCAAGTCGCTGATTGTCTATTATGATGTAGACCCGATGTAGCTGTGCCTCTTAAGTCCCCGATGCTTCAGTTTTACTCCTTGGTTCCCTGCAGGATTCCCGTATCATTGTCCATATTCTGAATGCTCTTTCGGGCCCCCTTGTAGCTCCGGCCGAAGTTGAGGTTGAAACTGGCTTTGACGACGACGAGATTCGACATGTTGTTGCTGTGTATATCGGACTTCACCGGATTCAGCGCCGACCAGTTCTCATTTTTGGAGCGGTAGGTTTTCACAAAGGGATTGTATACTCCCGCCATGATGGACCATGCCGGTTGTTTGTAGCCCGCCATGAGCGCATGCATCAGTTCTCCCTTCATCAGTTGTTCGCCATATACAAGCCGGTTGGGTGGGGCGATGGTGGTAAAGTTCATCATCCAATTTCCGAACGAGGCATCCAGGTCGATGCGCACTTCTTTCAGCGTATAGGTGTGCAGGTAGTTGTTTCCGGTGCTGATGTAGCGGTTTATGCCGGGTGTGACGGCGAGGCTGAGGTGGTCTTTCCAAGGCTTTATCTTGAAGGTGACTTCTGCTGCCAGCTGCCGGAAAGACTTCTGGTTCTCATAAGTATGCACAAATACTCCTTGTTCGTAGAGCACACTCTCCATGATAGGGCTCTTTTCGTATGAGTAGCGTACCAGGGCGTCTATGCTGCAAATGCCTGAGGAGTATACTGCATTGAAGTCCTGGATGGTGCTATGGAATGACTTCAGATTAGGATTCCCTCTGCGTATCTGCAGGTTGTCAATGCCCTGCTCTATGTCGTTGAGGTAGGCAATGGAAGGAACGTTGTTCTTCAGATTGATGTGGTAGCGGAAGTGCAACTCATCCGTCGGGTTGTAGGATAACAGGAAGGAGGGCTGAAGGGCGTACTTCTCACTGCGGTTATCTTCCTGGCTGTAATAGAAACGGCTGAGTGTGAGGTTTGCCATATAGCTCCAGTTTTGTATCTTGCCTCGATATTCGGCATACGCGTAGCTTTCGGCTTGCCTCATGAGGATGTCTTTCTGGTTGCCGCCCCGATATTGATTGTCGGTGTAAGCCTGCATATGCTTGAGTCCGCCGGATAATGTGCCATATTCCATTTCCTTTTCATAAATACCTTCTGCTATCAGAGAGTATTTCTTACCGGATACATCGGAGTGGAGTTCGGCATTGGCTGCATTTTCAGCTTCTTCGTGGTAGGTGCGGGTGCTGCTGCTGTTGATATAGGTGCCCACCAGGTTGAAGATGAGTTGCTGGTTGTGTTTCAGGCTTTGCTGGTAGTACAGGTCGAGAGCCGGCAGGTGGTTTCGCTCGCGGGTATGGTCGTAGATGGACAGGGGAATGTCGGAGTCGGAAGTATAGAGTTTGCTTTTCCGGTCCTCGTAACCGGCAGGATTGTCTTGCAGGGTATATCGGAGTTGGGCGTTGAAAAGATATTTTCCTTTATCCTGCAGGCTGTAAGTCAGATTGGAGGTCAGCAGTTTCTTGTTGAACAATGTAGGTTCGCCGGTTTCCAGCTGGTGCAGTTGCTTGTCGGGGAAGTGGAACCATTCGTCGTATTCGCGCGTCCAGTCTCCCTTGCGCTGTAAGTAGTGCACGTTTGCAGATATTTCGGACTTCCCGTAGTTGTATCTGCCGGAGAACATATCATCGATGGAAGTACGGTCGCTTCCGATGCCGTGGAGTGCTTCTCCGTTCAGGCTGAGGCCTGAGTTGCGGACTCTGGTGATGTAATCAATCACGGCGGCAGCACCTCCATAGCGCGCTCCGGGGCTGTCGTGGTATTCTATGCGGAGAACATCTTCTGGGTTGAGAGCGGCAATCTCTGCATAAGTGACCTGGATGCCGTTGATCCTTAGTTGTACTTCTCCATTGCCGGAGACGGTCACTTCGCCGGATATGACGTCGACCATGATGCGGGGCAGTTGCAGCTTATTTAGCAATTCCAGACCGCTCGAAGAGGTTTTCAACTGGCTCCGGGTGGGGAGGACGACTTTGTGGTCGCCTTTCTCGATGACGGAGCGGGCTTTTACGGTTACTTCGTCCAACTCGATCGCCATGACGCCTGTAGAATCTTTGGCAATTAATTGCGCACGAGAGGGGATAACCATACAGAACAGTATGGTCATAAATGATACGATGGTTTTCATAAATGTTTATTGTAGGGGGATTGCTGCCTGATGTGCCAGGCAAAGGTTTGAATAATGAATTAGTTGGTAATGCGAATCAGTAGCCGGATTACTTATTGCCTGCATACATCGAATCAGCCCGAGATATGGCCTGCGGGGTGTCCGAAAATGCCGTATTTGAGCAAAAATATGGCTTTTGGGGTGCCCGAGGTGCCGCATTTGAGCAAAAATCCGACTTTCAGGGTGTCCGAAAATGCCGTATTTGAGCAAAAATATGGCTTTCGGGGTGTCCGAGGTGCCGCATTTGAGCGAAAATCCGACTTTCGGGGTGTCCGAAGGTGCCGCATTTGAGCAAAAATCCGACTTTTGGGGTGTCCGAAGGTGCTGCCGCACTAAAAGTTCCTTTCATTTCCGGCAGGAACAGGTGCTAAATCCAACTCCTGATTCGTATTTAGTAGTTAAGGAGGTCGTTGTACAGCCCTTTCAGCCGTTTTCTGAGGTGGAGGACTGCGTAATGTTTCCGCGATAACAAGGAGTTGACAGGAACTCCGGTGGTCTGTGAAAGTTCTTTTGCCGGTATGCCCTCCATTTCCATGAGCTCGAATGCTTCCCGCTGTTCGGGTGGTAGTTCCGAGAGTGCAACTTCCAACTCTTGCCAGACGAGCGAGCGCATGTACTCCGTTTCGGGAGAGGGGGCGGACTCACCGAACAGTACTTCCGAAAAGTCTTCCAGTACGTTGTCGTCTTTATCGTAGCTCGGTGAGGGTAACTCTTCCTCTTGCATTTTTTTGCTTTTGTTGATGATCGTGTTACGCGTCACACGATACAACCAGGCAGTCACTTGCTCGATGGGGTTGAAGGTTGTTTCGATGGTTTTCACCAACTGATAAAAGACATCTTGCAGAATATCTTCGGCATCTTCCTTGCTCGAAACCCGCTTCCGGATAAATGCCTTGAGGCGGGGCTGATGCTCGGCTATCAGTTCTTCCAGGTTGCTGTCTTTTCCGGGTTGATTATTCATCTTCTTTCGGCTTTTCGCTTCCTTTGGGCTTTTCTGTCCTTTGTGCTTTTTCGCTTTCTCCCGATCTTTCCGTTTGATTGTCAAACCCGCCTCTGCTGAAGAAATCTTCTCTATCGAAAGGACCTCCGAAACCGAAATTCCGCCTCCGGCTGATAAAATTCTTACGTTCTTCGGGCGACATCTTTTCCCATTTTTCACGGAATGGGTTTCCGGTTCTGCCGCTTCGGGGCATCCGTCGCCCTCTTCCTCCGGGGAAAGGGAAATTGCCGAAAAGAAGCCGTGCCAGGACAAACAGTGCCAGTGCCTGCCAGAAACTGATACAGGCTGCTCCAAGTATTGCCGGCATCACTGCGTTCCACAATAACATGATGGCTGCGCCGAAACCTGCGACTGCCAATATCCAAAACAGGGGTATAAGAAAGAATCTCTTTTTCATAATGTGCTAATTTTTATTGGTTCATACTGCTTTGAGGACGTTCTCTATCTATGCAGACAATCGTGGTGGAGAAATATTTTAGGGAAACACAAAAAAAATCTATCTTTACGCCCCAAAGCAAAAAATGTAGCTATGAACAAGCCCCATAAAATCCTTTTTGTATGCCTCGGCAATATCTGCAGGTCCTCGTCGGCCGAGGGAGTGATGAAACATTTGGTGGAAGAAGCCGGCCGTGAAGATGAATTTGTGATAGACTCTGCCGGTATTCTGTCCTATCACCAGGGCGAACTGCCCGACAGCCGGATGCGCGCCCATGCCGCCCGTCGCGGATACGACTTGACTCACCGCTCACGCCCCGTACGCACCGAGGACTTCTACAACTTTGATTTGATAATAGGTATGGACGACCGCAACATCGACGACCTGAAAGACCGTGCTCCTTCACCCGAGGCGTGGAGCAAGATTCATCGCATGACGGAGTATTGCACCCGGTTTACACACGCCGACCACGTACCCGACCCCTACTACGGAGGCGCCGAAGGCTTCGAATACGTGCTCGACCTGCTGGAAGATGCATGTGCAGGGCTATTGGCAAGCCTCAATGGTTGACGTACGTGTCCTGATAAAACCGTTTATTGTCGTTCAGGCTGCAAGTCGCATCCACACCGGATTCCTGCAGGCGTTTAGCAATTTCGTTCAGCTTCTTTCTTGAAACCCGGCCGATGTAGAACAGCCGGTAGCGATAGTTTTCATCCAGCAATTCCATGACATGTGTAAAGTTCTGTTCGCGGGCGAAGTCGAAGTTCACCTTGCGCAGTTTTTCGTACTGATAGCAGATGGTCCGGCCTACACTGTGCACCAGGAGTCCGTCTGTTGCCAGCGTCAGGTAGCAGAAACGGGTCATCAGCATGCTGATGAAGAACAGGCTCAGCCCGAAGGAGATGATGGCAGGTATGAATCCCCACCACACTGAACTGCTGATGCAGTAGTACCCCAGTATCAGGAACATGAGGAATAATATGAAGAACCAGAACATATAGAGTGAAGGGCGCTGGTATGTTATTTCCTGAGATCTGAGGATAACCTCCTCTTGAGGCACGTAGTTGTCAAAAGGTATCTCTTTTGAAACCAGAAAACGGATGACTGACGACGGATGGCGGAAAGGAGGCACGTAAACGGCTTTATCTTGCCCTCCTTTCAGATGCAATGTCAGTACGCCGGGACCATATTTGTCCTTGCCCGCAGGCTTGCCGTCTTTGCGGGGTGCTTGGTGATAACGTTTCATAAAACTGAAACTCTGAATCTGATGTAGCCCTATGTGCTGGCTTTGCAGCAATCGTTCGGCTCTTTTCTGTTCTTTTGCGGTCACTTTCATGGTCTTATTTTTTTAGTTCGGGATAGCTGATACGGGTATGGTAAATCGTTTTAAGTTTCTCCTTGAACACGGTTTTCACGATAGCAATGTCCTTGAAGGTGATGGGACATTCCTTGAAATAGCCATCTGCCACCTGCGAGTCGATAATCTTGTCTACCAGATTGCTGATGCTTTCTTCTGTGTATTCGGACAAACTGCGTGAAGCTGCTTCCACCGAGTCGGCCATCATCAGGATAGCCTGCTCTTTGGTGAACGGGTTCGGACCGGGGTAGGTGAAGAGTTCATCGTTCGGTTCTTCGCCGGGGTGTTCGTTCTTCCAGGAGATATAGAAATACTTCGTTTTTCCGCGGCCGTGATGGGTGGTGATGAAATCCTTGATGACCTTGGGCAGATTGTTCTTCTCTGCCAGTTTCAGTCCGTCCGTCACGTGGCTGATGACTACCTGGGCGCTTTGCTCATAATTCAGGTTCTTATGCGGATTGACGCCTCCCGATTGGTTTTCGGTGAAGAACACCGGATTCTCCATTTTGCCGATGTCGTGATACAAGGCACCGGTACGCACCAGCTGGCTTTTGGCACCGATACGATTGGCTGCTTCTGCTGCCAGATTGGCCACTTGCATGGAGTGCTGGAATGTGCCCGGAACGGTCTCGGACATGCGGCGCAGCAGGTTGTTGTTGATGTTTGACAACTCCACCAGGGTAACGTTCGAGGTAAAGCCGAATGTCTTTTCCACAAGGAAGAGCAGGGGGTAGGTGAACAGGAGCAATACTCCGTTGATGACGAAATAGGTATACATGCTTCCGTTGAGTTTCGACAAGTCGTTCTCCGTAATCAGTTCAAATGCAAGATACACGGCGGCATACGTCAGTATCACCAGCACTGCCGTGCGGAAGAGTTGCGAGCGCTGGGACAGTTCGCGCAAACTGAAAATGGCAACCATTCCGGCGGAGAGTTGCAGCAGGATGAACTCATGCGGATAGCGCAGGCAGATGGAACATATCAGTATCGTGACTACTTGCGTGATGAATGCCGTACGCGAATCGTGGAATACGCGGATGATGACGGGCAGCATGGCATACGGGATGATGTAGACGTTGAATATATTATTGGCAACCATGAGAGCCGTCACCACACAATAGAACATGATCAGTGCAAAGAGCAGGGAAAGACTGCCCCTGCGCTTGTAGTAGTCCTTGCGGAACAAGTCGAGATAGAGCATGAAGCACAGCATGAAGATACCGACAAACAAAATCTGTCCTACCAGCATCAGCCGTTTCTGTCCGATGGACTCGCTACGCTTGATGGACTCTTTCCGGAGGCTTTCGAGGATGTTGTAAGTTTCCCGGTCGATAATTTCTCCGCGGTCGATGATTTTCTGTCCGCTCAGTACGATGCCGTTGGCCCACGAATAGTTGTCGAGCATTTCTTTCCGGGCGGTTTGGGTGCGCATCTCGTCGTAGGTCAGGTTGGGGAACAAATACTCGTTCAGCGAACACTGCCGCAGGATTTCGGGACGGTAGTGGACGGTGTCGGCGGTGAGTATATAGTTGTAGGCATCCTTGACGGAGTACAACTTGTCGATGTTTCGCTGGTTGGCAAGTTTGTCGTCAATCACCATGATGGCACTGGTGCTGTCTTTGCGCAATTTGTCCAGTTCGTCTGTCGAGACGATACCGGCCTGGTACACTTCTGCGAGTTTCTTCTCCAGGAACCGTACGTAGTCGCTGGATGGGAGCAAAGCACGCAGGTGCGTCTGATAATCAGCTCTCAGCTTAGTTTGGATACTTTTTCCAGTGCTCTTGTCCAACTGGAAATAGGGTTGGAAGTGGGCAAGTATGCTGTCTTGCTCGTGTTTCACCACTTCGTCTCCCTTATAGATGGGAAAATCGAAGGTAGCCATTAACTGTCCGTACTTCCACGGCTTGTCGAGGTCGAACTGATAATTGAATTTACCGTCGCGCGGCAGAAAATAAACAATAACTGCCACTGTACCGATAAATATCAGTGCTCTGTATAGCAAATCTCTGAGTGAGAACTCTTTTTTCGTCTTGAAATAACTCATATCGGCTGAAATTTTTGCGAAAAGTACGAAAAAAAACATTAGTGTGGAAAAAAAGATTTAATTTTGCCGTCTAAAATATTCATAAGTAAGGTAGATTATGACAGAAAGAAAGGTCAGAGTCCGTTTTGCCCCGAGTCCTACGGGGGCTTTGCACATAGGTGGTGTGCGTACAGCTTTATACAATTATCTCTTTGCGCGTCAGCATGGAGGAGACTTAATTTTCCGTATTGAAGATACTGATTCCAACCGGTTTGTGCCGGGTGCAGAGGAATATATATTGGAGTCTTTCAAGTGGCTGGGCATTCCGTTCGACGAAGGAGTGAGTTTCGGTGGAAACCACGGTCCGTACCGTCAGTCGGAGCGTCGCGAAATATACAAGAAGTATGTGCAGGTTTTGCTCGATGCCGGAAAGGCATATATCGCTTTCGATACTCCCGAAGAGCTGGAGGCCAAGCGTGCCGAGATTGCAAACTTCCAGTACGACGCTTCCACCCGTATGCAGATGCGCAATTCGCTGACACTCTCCAAAGAAGAAGTCGATGCGTTGATTGCCGACGGAAAACAGTACGTGGTACGTTTCAAGATAGAACCCAATGAGGATGTACATGTCAACGACTTGATCCGCGGGGAAGTAGTAATCAATTCCTCCATTCTCGATGACAAAGTTCTTTATAAATCGGCCGATGAGCTTCCTACTTACCATTTGGCCAATATCGTAGACGACCATTTGATGGAGGTATCCCACGTGATTCGTGGTGAAGAATGGTTGCCTTCCGCACCGCTGCATGTGCTTTTATACCGTGCTTTTGGTTGGGAAGATACGATGCCCGCCTTTGCCCATCTGCCTTTGTTGCTGAAGCCCGAGGGCAATGGCAAACTGAGCAAGCGCGACGGCGACCGTCTTGGTTTCCCCGTTTTCCCGCTCGAGTGGCACGATCCTAAGACAGGAGATGTGTCTTCCGGTTATCGTGAGTCCGGCTATCTGCCCGAAGCGGTTATCAACTTCCTTGCCTTGCTGGGATGGAATCCGGGCAATGATCAGGAATTGATGTCTATGGACGAGCTGGTGAAACTCTTCAACCTGAGCCATTGCAGCAAATCGGGGGCGAAATTTGACTATAAAAAAGGTATCTGGTTCAATCATGAATATATCATGATGAAGCCGGATGAAGAAATAGCGGTTCTTTTCCGCCCTGTGCTGAAGGACAATGGCATCGATGCAGAACAATACAGCGATGCGTTCCTCACTAAAGTGGTCTCTCTTGTGAAAGGTCGTGTCAACTTCGTGAAGGAGTTGTGGGATCAGGCACGCTTCTTCTTCGTGGCTCCTGTGGGATATTCGGAGAAAGATGTCAAGAAACGCTGGTCCGAGGATACTCCGCGCATCATGACCGAGTTGATGGACGTACTGCGTGGCATCGAAGACTTCTCGTCGAAACCTTCCGAGGATATCGTTATCGGTTGGATTACCGAACGCGGTTATCACATGGGCAATGTGATGAATGCTTTCCGCCTGTCGGTAGTAGGAGAGTGTAAGGGACCTCACATGTTCGACATTACCGAACTGCTCGGTAAGGAAGAAACCTTGGCCCGCATCGGGCGTGCCATTGAAGTGCTTTCTTAATTAAGATTGAAGATTTAATTCTCAATTCTCAATTTCTAAATTAATAAAGTATGCTCTACGACTTGGCAATAGCCGTCTACGATATCCTGATACATCTAGCTGCTCCGTTTAGCCGCAAGCCCCGCAAGATGATGAAAGGGCATTGGGTGGTCTATGAACTGCTCCGGCAGCAGTTGGAGAAGGATGTACGCTATATCTGGTTTCATGCTGCTTCTTTGGGGGAATTTGAGCAGGGACGGCCGCTGATTGAGAAAATCCGTGCAAAATATCCGGATTATGGTATCTTGCTGACTTTCTTTTCGCCTTCGGGCTATGAGGTCCGCAAAAATTATAGAGGAGCCGATGTGGTTTGTTATCTGCCTTTTGACAAGCCTCGCAACGTGAAAAAGTTCTTGGATATTGTAAATCCTTGCATGGCATTCTTTATCAAATACGAGTTCTGGAAAAACTATCTGGATGAATTGCATAAACGCCGTATTCCGGTGTATAGCATCTCGTCTATTTTCCGTCGCGGGCAGGTTTTCTTCAAGTGGTATGGCGGTACGTACCGGCATGTGCTACGCGATTTCGACCATTTGTTTGTGCAGAACGAACGCTCCAAACGTTATTTGGCAAAGATCGGCATCAACCGTGTTACGGTGGTAGGCGACACCCGTTTCGACCGTGTGCTGCAGATTCGTGAAGAGGCTAAAGAACTGCCTTTGGTGAGACTCTTCAAAAATGATACAATGACTTTTGTTGCGGGCAGTTCCTGGCAGCCGGATGAAGATTTGTTTATCGAATACTTCAACCAGCATCCGGAAGTGAAATTAATCATTGCTCCGCATGTCATTGACGAAAACCACCTAGTAGAGATTATCAGTAAGTTGAAGCGTCCGTATGTACGCTATACCCGTGCCGACGAGAAGAATGTGCGCAAGGCGGACTGCTTGATAATCGATTGTTTCGGGTTGCTCTCTTCTATTTATCGCTATGGGGAAATAGCTTATATCGGCGGTGGTTTCGGTGTGGGTATTCATAACACACTCGAGGCGGCAGTCTATGGCATCCCGGTAATTTTCGGTCCAAAATATCAGAAGTTTCAGGAAGCTATCCAGTTGCTCGAAGCTAAAGGTGCATTCTCAGTAAAAGATTACGAAGAACTGAAAACCCTGCTCGACCGTCTGTTGACCGATGAAATTTTCCTGCGTGAAGCGGGCATGAATGCCAGCCATTATGTGACCAGTAATGCAGGGGCAACGGAGAAGATCTTGAATATGATTAATTTTTAATGTGCTAATAGGAGATAAAGTGATAAGGTGATAAAGTGATAAGGTGGTAATAACCATGCGGCGTCAACATCGCGCAGCCAATTACCACCTTATCACCCTACCATCTTATCACTTTATTTATACCAGTCCGAATACATCAAATAATTGTGTGCAATCTTCTGATTCAATTCCTTGGCTTGTTCCGGATCTACCTTTTTGATAAACTTGGCGGGTACTCCTCCCCAAATACTGCCCGGTTCAATCACCGTATTGCTTAGCACTAGGGAGCCTGCGGCTACAATCGCTCCTTCTCCCACCACTGCATGGTCCAGGATGGTAGATCCCATCCCTACTAAAGCATAATCCTTGATGGTAGCTCCGTGTATGGTGACATTGTGTCCTACGGATACATGGTCGCCTATTTCTATGGTCGATTTCTCGTATAAAGTGTGCAGTACGCTTCCGTCCTGGATGTTTACTCCGTTTCCTATGCGGATGGAGTTGACGTCACCCCGTAATACCGTACTGAACCAAATGCTGCAATCACGTCCCATCTTGACGTCGCCGATGATAACAGCATTGTCTGCCAGGAAACAATTCTCCCCGATTTCGGGAGTGAATCCTCTTACTGATTTTATTAATGCCATTTTTATGTATTGATTAATAATTAAATTCTGCTTGTAGCTTCTCTCAACCATTCCTGCTCTTCTTTGTCCAGGTCCGGCGAGAGCTTCTCGTACACATTCCGGTGATAATCATTCAGCCAGTCTGTTTCTTCTGCTGTCAGCATCTCTTTGATAATGCCTTTTTTGCAGATGGGGCAGAGGGTGATTGTCTCGAACTTCAGGTAATTGCCAAACATGCCTTCGCCGGCATTCACAGTCAAAACGATATTTTCGGTACGTATGCCGTGGCTGCCGGCCTTATAGACGCCCGGTTCGTTGGAAGTTACCATGCCTGCTTGCAGGGTTACCGGATTCTCATTCATGCGGATGCTCTGCGGACCCTCGTGTACGTTGAGGAAGTGTCCTATCCCGTGGCCGGTTCCGTGCAGGAAGTTCATGTGATGCTGCCATATCGGCATGCGTGCCAGTACGTCCAGTTGCGCGCCTCGCGTGCCTTCGGGAAAGACTGCCATTGCCAGGTCGATGTGTCCTTTTAATATCAAGGTATAATCTGTTTTCTCTTCTTCGGTCAGTGCCCCCAGTGCGATGGTACGGGTGATGTCCGTTGTTCCGTCCAGGTATTGCGCTCCCGAGTCCAGCAGCAGGAAACCTTCCGGTTTCAGTGGAACATCCGTTTCGGAAGTTGCTTCATAGTGCACAATGGCTCCATGTTCTTTGTAACCGGCAATGGTATCGAAACTTTCGCCCATATAGAGCGGTTGCGCGGCGCGGAATTCATGTAACTTCTTGTCCACGCTGATCTCTGTTTCCCCACCTGCGGGAACAGCTTCTTCCAGCCACTTCAGAAATTTCACCAAAGCTACTCCATCGCGCTGCATGGCTGCATGGATGCCGGCAATTTCCTGCTCATTGCGGATCGCTTTCAGCATGGCGACGGGCGATGCCCCTTCAATAATCCGGCAGTCGGGGCAGATAGCCGAATAGGCTGCATAATTTGTCTTGCCGGGATTTAGCAAGATGCTGCCGGCTGTAAGGCTGTTTAAGAAATGCTCTATATCTTCATAGCGATGTATCGAAACTCCAGTTTCTTTCAGGTAAGCAGAAAGTTCGCCGGTAACTTTCTGAGGCTGGATGAAGAAGTGTGCATCCTGTTCTCCTATCAGCAGATGGCTCACTACTACCGGATTGCAATGTACGTCGTTGCCACGGATGTTCAGCGTCCATGCTATCTCGTCCAGGGCTGAAATCAACAAGGCTTCCGCACCCTGCTTTTTCATTTCCTCCCGGATGATAGCAATCTTCTCCTGGCTGCTTTTTCCTGCATATTTAGTCTCATAAATATAGGCGGGAGCTTCCGGCATCGCAGGGCGGTCTGCCCATATCTGATTCATAGGGTCGGTAATGCTTTTGACGGAGATACCGTCTTTCTCCAGTTTGCCTTGCAACTGCTTGACTTCTTCGGCAGAGAATACGGCGCCGTCAATCCCTACCACTTCTCCCGGTTTCAGGTTTGCACTAAGAAATGCCGGAATGCAGGGCGTTTCGGGCAACATCTCTTTATATAAGTCGATGCCGCTTCCTTCCAACTGCCGGGCAGCCTGAAGAAAATAGCGAGAGTCTGTCCATAGACCGGCTTTTTCGCGGGTGACGACTACGGTTCCTGCCGAACCGGTAAAACCGGAGATCCATTCTCTTGATTGCCAGTGTGGAGCGACGTATTCACTCAGGTGCGGGTCCGTACTGGGGACGATGAAGGCAGCGATGCCTTCCTTGCCGAATATACCCCGCAAGGCATTGATTCGGTTATTGATTGTTTGATTCATATATTATAAGGTATAAGAAATTTCTCCTCAAAGATACTTATCTTTCTACAAACTACCTTGCAGGATGCTGCATTTTATCTTTGCAACTGCGATAAACAATTTCTGCTGTTGTCTAAAACTAATCTGTGGTTACTAATAATTAATCGTTCGACATACGTTGAACAATCATCCGACAGTTGTCGTATAATCATTCGACAGTTGTCGGACGATAATATGACAATTGTCGAACGATTAATTGTTGCCTGCGCAGGATTTAGTTTCTGAGGAATCTGAAAATAGAATCTTTCTGTTTTGCACGTAATTTACACTTGATTTATGGAATTTTTCCTCGAAAGTTTTGTGAATAAAGAAAGTATGTGTAATTTTGCCGCTCAATTTAATCGTGAGATTTTTAAACCATTAACAATTAATAAAAAGAAAATGATTGTAGTACCTGTAAAAGAAGGCGAAAACATTGAAAAATCGCTGAAGAAATTCAAAAGAAAATTTGAAAAGACTGGCATCGTTAAGGAACTGAGACGCAGACAGCAGTTTGACAAACCGTCTGTAACCAAAAGACTTAAGAAAGAGCGTGCCGTTTACGTTCAGCAACTTCAGCAAGTAGAAGATTAATAATTCGTAAATTCCTTTGAATTATTGAATTCTTTTTCATACATTCGTTGCATGATTTAGATATGTAGCGATATGTTGTTGACAGACTCTTTTCTTGACTATCTTCTGTATGAACGGAATTATGCCGAAAGTACGGTAAAACGCTACCAGATGGATATCCTGGAGTTGCAGAAGTTTGGTGAAGAACAAATTGAGGAATTGACTCCTTCGGGCGTGGATGCTGAGCTTATTCGTGAATGGATTATATTCATGATGGATAGAGGTTGTGCTCCAGCTACGATTAACCGAAAGTTGAGTTCGCTCCGGACATATTATAAATTTCTCTTGCGGAGAGGAGAGGTGGAGGTGGATCCGTTGCAAAAGATAACGGGACCGAAAAAAACAAAGCCGCTTCCTGTTTTTCTGAGAGAGAAGGATATGGATAGGTTGCTGGACGATATAGACTTTGGAGAAGGATTTGAAGGGTGTCGCGACCACATGATTATCGAAATGTTTTATGCCACGGGCATGCGACTTTCGGAATTGATAGGGTTGGATGATGAAGACGTCGATTTTTCGACCTCCCTCATTAAGGTGACGGGAAAGCGAAACAAGCAGCGTCTGATACCTTTTGACGAGGAGTTAAAACGCTCGATGCGGGAATATGTCAACGTACGGAATGAAGCGGTTTCGGTTCGCTCGGATGCATTTTTTGTCCGGGAAAATGGGAAGCGGCTCTATCCAAGTATCGTATCATCTCTTGTGAAACGAAATCTTTCGAAGGTAGTGACTGTAAAGAAAAGAAGTCCCCACGTGCTTAGGCACACCTTTGCAACAGCAATGTTGAACAATGGTGCAGATTTGGGTTCGATAAAAGAACTTCTTGGGCACGAAAGTTTGGCGACGACTGAAATTTATACGCATACTACTTTTGAAGAACTTAAAAAAGTGTATAACCAGGCTCATCCTCGGGCCTAAAGTAAAAAGGAGGTTAGTATGGAAGTAAGAATTCAATCGATTCACTTTGACGCGTCAGAGCAATTGCAAGCTTTTGTTCAGAAAAAGGTTGCTAAGTTGGAGAAATATTACGACGATATAAAGAAAGTAGAGGTGTCATTAAAGGTGGTGAAGCCAGAAACAGCCGAAAATAAAGAAGCCGGAGTGAAAATATTGGTTCCCAACGGTGAATTTTATGCTAATAAGGTTTGTGATTCGTTTGAAGAAGCTGTCGATTTATGCGTGGAAGCTTTGGAAAAACAGCTGGTTAAGTACAAGGAAAAACAACGGAGCAAATAAAATCTCGCTAAAAATTTGCGGGTAAAAAATAAATGCCTAAATTTGCAGCCGTTTCGCTCGCGATAGAACGTTACGGTTGCATTTTTTAAGCCTGCCTCTTTAGCTCAGTTGGCCAGAGCACGTGATTTGTAATCTCGGGGTCGTTGGTTCGAATCCGACAAGAGGCTCGAAGAAAAAAGAAGAAGATTGTTCAAGGTAAGTTCACTTTGCAACAGTCGGTAAGGAAAAAAGAGTTCTTTATATTAATGCATGGGCAAATACCAGAGTGGCCAAATGGGGCAGACTGTAAATCTGCTGGCTTACGCCTTCGGTGGTTCGAATCCATCTTTGCCCACAACTCTTATTCTCCTTGCTGTTATAGCTCAGCGGTAGAGCACTTCCTTGGTAAGGAAGAGGTCCCGGGTTCAAGTCCCGGTAACAGCTCACAAAGATGTAAAAGCTGATTATTAATCAAATAAATAACAAGTAAAGCTATGGCTAAAGAGAAATTCGAACGTACCAAACCGCACGTAAACATTGGTACAATTGGTCACGTAGACCACGGTAAGACAACGTTGACAGCTGCTATCACTACAGTGTTGGCAAAAAAAGGTTTTTCAGAAGTAAAGTCTTTCGATCAGATCGATAACGCTCCTGAAGAAAAGGAAAGAGGTATTACTATCAATACTTCTCACGTAGAGTATGAAACAGCTAACCGTCACTACGCTCACGTAGACTGTCCGGGTCACGCCGACTACGTAAAGAACATGGTAACTGGTGCTGCTCAGATGGACGGTGCTATCATCGTAGTTGCTGCAACTGATGGTCCGATGCCTCAGACTCGCGAACACATCCTGTTGGCTCGTCAGGTAAACGTACCGAGACTGGTTGTATTTATGAACAAGTGCGACATGGTAGACGATCCTGAAATGTTGGAACTCGTTGAAATGGAAATGCGTGAGTTGCTTTCAGCTTACGAATTCGATGGCGACAACACTCCTTTCATCCAGGGTTCTGCTCTTGGTGCATTGAATGGCGTTGAAAAGTGGGAAGAAAAAGTTCTGGAACTGATGGATGCAGTTGATAACTGGATTCCGCTGCCTCCGCGTGACGTTGATAAACCGTTCTTGATGCCGGTTGAAGACGTATTCTCAATCACAGGTCGTGGTACTGTAGCTACTGGTCGTATCGAAGCTGGTATTATCCATGTAGGTGATGAAGTTGAAATCCTTGGTTTGGGTGAAGATAAGAAGTCAGTTGTAACTGGCGTTGAAATGTTCCGTAAACTGTTGGATCAAGGTGAAGCTGGTGACAACGTAGGTCTGTTGCTCCGTGGTATCGACAAGAACGAAATCAAACGTGGTATGGTTCTTTGTAAGCCGGGTCAGATTAAGCCTCACTCTAAATTCAAAGCTTCTATCTATGTTTTGAAGAAAGAAGAAGGTGGTCGTCACACTCCGTTCCACAATAAATATCGTCCTCAGTTCTATCTGCGTACTATGGACTGTACAGGTGAAATCACTCTTCCGGAAGGAACTGAAATGGTAATGCCTGGTGATAACGTAGAAATCAACGTAGAACTGATCTATCCGGTAGCTTTGAACGTAGGTTTGCGTTTCGCTATCCGCGAAGGTGGTCGTACAGTAGGTTCTGGTCAGATTACTGAAATTCTTGACTAATAACCATTAATATACTAATCAGTTCCTGGTGAATGCTGGGAACTGATTATGTTCACACGGGAGTAGCTCAGTTGGTAGAGCACCGGTCTCCAAAACCGGGTGTCGGGAGTTCGAGCCTCTCCTCCCGTGCTAATATTTTTGAAATGAAGAAGATTGTAGCTTATTTTAAAGAAACTTACGACGAACTTGTTCATAAAGTGTCGTGGCCTACGTATTCTGAACTTACTAACAGTGCAGTAGTTGTTTTATATGCTTCCCTGCTCATTGCATTGGTAGTATTTGCGATGGACTTCTGTTTCCAACACGTAATGGAGTTTGTTTATCCACATTAAAAAAGTAAGGAGAAAATGTCTGAGATTGAAAAGAAGTGGTACGTTCTGCGTGCTATTAGCGGAAAAGAAGCTAAGGTAAAGGAGTACCTTGAAGCTGATATTAAAAACAGCGACCTTGGTGATTACGTGTCTCAGGTATTGATTCCTACCGAAAAGGTATATCAGGTTCGCAATGGTAAAAAAGTTGTGAAGGAGAGAAGTTATCTCCCTGGTTACGTTTTGGTGGAGGCTGCTCTGGTAGGTGAGGTCGCTCATCACCTGAGAAATACTCCTAATGTGATAGGGTTCTTGGGTGGTTCGGAGAAACCCGTTCCTCTGAGACAGTCAGAAGTGAATCGTATACTTGGTACGGTCGATGAATTGCAGGAATCAGGTGAAGACCTGAATATCCCGTATGTAGTTGGCGAGACTGTAAAGGTGAATTACGGTCCGTTCAGTGGATTCAGTGGAATCATTGAAGAAGTGAACACCGAGAAGAAGAAACTGAAGGTTATGGTAAAGATATTCGGACGGAAGACTCCGCTCGAATTGGGCTTTATGCAAGTTGAAAAAGAATAGTACAGGTGTTACGCTGTAGTATTCTTCATTAATGTTTATATATAAATCAATTAGAAAATGGCTAAAGAAGTTGCTGGACTAATCAAATTACAGATTAAAGGAGGCGCGGCAAACCCATCACCCCCAGTAGGACCTGCATTGGGTTCCAAGGGTATCAATATCATGGAGTTTTGCAAGCAATTCAACGCCAGAACCCAGGACAAAGCAGGAAAGATTCTTCCTGTGATTATCACTTACTACGTAGATAAGTCTTTCGATTTTGTAATCAAGACTCCTCCCGTGGCTATCCAGTTATTGGAAGTGACGAAACAAAAGAGTGGTTCTGCTGAGCCTAACCGTAAGAAAGTTGCCGAGATTACTTGGGAACAGGTTCGTACGATTGCTCAGGACAAGATGGTTGACTTAAACTGTTTCACTGTCGAAGCTGCCATGAAGATGGTTGCCGGTACGGCACGTAGTATGGGTATCGCTGTAAAAGGGGAGTTCCCGGTTAATAACTAATAAACTTCAATTAGAATGAGTAAACTGACAAAAAATCAAAAGTTGGCTGCAGAAAAAATTGAAGCAGGGAAAGCATACTCTCTCAAGGAAGCTGCTACATTGGTAAAAGAAATCTCTTATACCAAGTTTGACGCTTCTCTGGATATAGACGTACGTTTGGGCGTAGACCCGCGTAAGGCTAACCAGATGGTGAGAGGTGTTGTATCACTTCCTCACGGTACTGGTAAAGTTGTACGCGTTCTGGTGCTTTGTACACCGGATGCTGAAGCTGCTGCAAAAGAAGCCGGAGCTGACTATGTTGGTCTTGACGAATATATTGAAAAGATCAAAGGTGGATGGACTGATATTGATGTAATCATCACTATGCCGTCTATCATGGGTAAGATTGGTGCACTCGGTCGTGTGCTCGGTCCTCGTGGATTGATGCCTAACCCGAAGAGTGGCACTGTAACTATGGATGTTGCTAAAGCTGTTAGAGAAGTAAAACAAGGCAAGATTGACTTTAAAGTTGATAAGAGCGGTATTGTTCACACTTCTATCGGTAAAGTTTCATTTAGTGCTGATCAAATTCGCGACAATGCGAAAGAATTCATCTCTACTTTGAATAAATTGAAACCGACTGCAGCCAAGGGTACATATATTAAGAGTATTTATCTTTCTAGCACGATGAGTGCGGGCATCAAGATTGACCCGAAAACAGTAGAAGAAATCTAATAAAACGGAGTAATAATGAGAAAGGAAGATAAAAGTACGATTATTGAGCAGCTTGCTGCTACAGTGAAGGAATACGGTCACTTCTATTTGGTTGATACCACTGCTATGGACGCTGCTGCAACAAGCGCGTTGAGAAGAGAATGTTTCAAGTCTGACATCAAATTGATGGTAGTAAAGAATACATTGCTTCACAAAGCATTGGAGAGCCTGGAAGAGGATTATTCTCCGCTTTATGGCACTTTGAAAGGCACCACAGCCGTAATGTTTAGCAATGTTGCTAACGCTCCGGCAAAGCTGATCAAGGACAAGTCTAAAAACGGTATTCCCGGACTGAAAGCTGCGTATGCAGAAGAAAGCTTCTATGTTGGTGCTGACCAGTTGGATGCTCTCGTAAGTATCAAGAGTAAGAATGAAGTTATTGCCGATATCATTGCCTTGCTGCAGTCACCGGCCAAGAATGTTATTTCTGCTCTGCAATCAGGTGGTAACACCCTCCACGGAGTTCTCAAAACTCTTGGTGAACGTCCCGAAGCGTAATTTTCGGAAAAAATTATAATCAATTTATTTAGTATTTAAACAATTAAAATCATACAAAAATGGCAGATTTGAAAGCTTTTGCAGAACAATTAGTTAACTTGACAGTAAAAGAAGTTAATGAACTTGCAACAATCCTGAAAGAAGAATACGGTATTGAACCTGCTGCTGCAGCTGTTGCTGTTGCTGCTGGCCCCGCAGCTGGTGCTGCTGCTGTAGAAGAGAAGTCTTCTTTCGACGTAGTATTGAAGAGCGCTGGCTCAGCTAAACTTCAGGTAGTTAAAGCCGTTAAGGAAGCTTGCGGTCTTGGCTTGAAGGAAGCTAAGGACATGGTAGACGGTGCTCCTAGCGTAGTAAAAGAAGGTTTGGCTAAAGACGAAGCAGAATCATTGAAGAAAACATTGGAAGAAGCTGGAGCTGAAGTTGAACTTAAATAACATTAGCCTGTAAATCAGGTAATTCGGTTAAGAACCCTTGCGAAAAGGGTTCTTAACCTTTTTGTGTATATATTTAAAATTAAGTTCTACAAATCCATTATCAGATGTCTTCAAATACTGTAAATCAAAGAGTTAATTTTGCTTCGACTAAGAATCCGCTTGAATATCCGGATTTCCTGGAAGTACAATTGAAGTCATTCAAAGACTTTTTACAACTGGATACCCCACCCGAGAAACGTAGAAACGAGGGGTTGTATAAAGTATTTGCTGAAAACTTCCCCATTGCCGATACAAGAAACAATTTTGTTCTTGAGTTTTTGGACTACTATATTGATCCGCCGCGCTATACCATCGATGAATGTATAGAGCGAGGGCTTACATATAGCGTGCCTTTGAAGGCAAAATTGAAGTTATATTGTACCGATCCCGACCACGAAGATTTTGATACCGTCATCCAGGATGTATTCTTGGGACCTATCCCTTACATGACGGACAAGGCGACTTTCGTCATTAACGGTGCAGAGCGTGTGGTTGTTTCCCAGCTTCACCGTTCACCGGGTGTATTCTTTGGACAAAGCGTACACGCCAACGGTACCAAATTGTATTCAGCCCGTATTATCCCGTTCAAGGGGTCATGGATTGAATTTGCTACCGACATCAACAACGTCATGTATGCGTACATTGACCGTAAGAAGAAGTTGCCCGTTACCACTTTGCTGAGAGCTATCGGCTTTGAGAATGACAAGGATATTCTCGAAATCTTTAACTTGGCGGAAGACGTGAAGGTGAACAAGACCAATCTCAAGAAGATTGTGGGACGTAAGTTGGCCGCACGTGTATTGAAAACATGGATTGAGGATTTTGTAGACGAAGATACCGGTGAAGTTGTTTCCATCGAGCGTAACGAAGTCGTTATCGACCGTGAAACGGTGATTGAACCGGAACATGTTGACGTTATATTAGAGTCGGGCGTTCAGAACATCCTTGTACACAAGGAAGAGCCGAACCAGTCTGACTACTCCATTATATATAATACGCTGCAGAAGGACCCGAGTAACTCGGAAAAAGAAGCTGTGCTTTACATCTACCGTCAGTTGCGTAATGCAGACCCTGCCGATGATGCCAGTGCACGCGAGGTTATCAACAACCTGTTCTTCTCAGAAAAGAGATATGACTTGGGTGATGTAGGTCGTTACCGTATCAACAAGAAGTTGAATCTGACGACCGACATGGATGTACGTGTCCTCACCAAGGAAGATATTATCGAGATCATCAAATACCTCATCGAGTTGATTAACTCGAAAGCAGATGTGGACGATATCGACCACTTGAGCAACCGTCGTGTACGTACCGTAGGCGAGCAGTTGTCCAATCAATTTGCTATCGGTTTGGCACGTATGTCGCGTACCATCCGTGAGCGTATGAACGTTCGTGACAATGAAGTCTTCACTCCGATTGACTTGATTAACGCAAAGACCATTTCTTCCGTTATCAACTCTTTCTTCGGAACGAACGCCTTGTCGCAATTCATGGACCAGACGAACCCGCTGGCTGAGATTACTCACAAACGCCGTATGTCGGCCCTGGGTCCTGGTGGTCTGTCACGTGAGCGTGCCGGTTTCGAGGTACGTGACGTACACTACACGCACTACGGCCGTCTCTGTCCGATTGAAACTCCTGAAGGTCCGAACATCGGTTTGATTTCTTCACTCTGTGTGTTCGCCAAGATCAACGAACTCGGTTTCATCGAGACTCCCTACCGCAAGGTAGCAAATGGTAAGGTTGACCTTTCTGATGAAGGTTTGGTTTACCTCACAGCCGAAGAAGAAGAAGCCAAAATCATCGCTCAGGGTAATGCACCTCTGAACGACGACGGTACATTCATCCGTGATAAAGTAAAAGCCCGTCAGGATGCCGACTACCCGGTAGTTACTCCGGATGAGGTGGAATTAATGGACGTATCTCCTCAGCAGATCGCCTCCATCGCAGCTTCTTTGATCCCGTTCCTGGAACATGATGATGCCAACCGTGCATTGATGGGATCGAACATGATGCGCCAGGCAGTTCCTTTGTTGAAGAGTGAAGCTCCGATTGTAGGTACAGGTATCGAACGTCAGTTGGCACGCGACTCTCGTACGCAGATTACTGCCGAGGGTGATGGTGTGGTTGACTTTGTAGATGCTACGACTATCCGCATTCTGTACGACCGTACGGACGAGGAAGAGTTTGTAAGCTTTGAACCTGCACTGAAAGAATATAACATCCCTAAATGGCGTCGTACCAACCAGAACATGACGATCGACCTTCGTCCTATTTGCGAAGCAGGTCAGCGTGTTACGGCAGGTCAAATCTTGACCGAAGGTTATTCTACCGAGGACGGAGAACTCGCTTTGGGTAAGAACCTGTTGGTGGCATACATGCCTTGGAAGGGTTATAATTACGAGGATGCTATCGTGTTGAACGAACGCGTGGTTCGCGAAGACCTTTTGACTTCTATACACGTTGAAGAATACTCTTTGGAAGTTCGTGAAACGAAGCGTGGTATGGAAGAGTTGACTTCCGATATTCCTAACGTAAGTGAAGAAGCAACGAAAGACCTTGACGAGAATGGTATCGTTCGCGTGGGTGCCCGCATTGAACCGGGTGACATCCTTATCGGTAAAATTACTCCGAAGGGTGAATCAGATCCCTCTCCCGAAGAGAAGTTGCTTCGTGCTATCTTTGGTGACAAGGCCGGTGATGTGAAGGATGCTTCTTTGAAGGCTTCTCCTTCTCTGAAAGGTGTTGTCATCGGTAAGCGTTTGTTCTCTCGCGTAATCAAGACCCGCAGCTCCAAGCTGGCCGACAAGGCTCTGCTGCCGAAGATTGACGACGAGTTCGATGCCAAGATAGGCGACTTGAAGAAAATATTGATAAACAAACTGTTGAAGCTCACCGAAAACTATACTTCTGAAGGCGTGAAGGACTATATGGGTGCTGACATCATCTCTAAGGGTGCCAAGTTTTCAGCTTCCGATTTCAGTGACCTGGACTTCACCGCCGTACAGTTGAGTAACTGGACGAAGGATGAACACACGAATGGTCTGATCCGTGCTTTGGTGATGAACTTCATCAAGAAATACAAGGAACTTGATGCCGAGTTGAAGCGCAAGAAATTTGCGATCACGATCGGTGACGAGTTGCCCGCCGGAATCATCCAGATGGCTAAGGTTTATATCGCCAAGAAGCGTAAGATCGGTGTTGGTGATAAGATGGCCGGTCGTCACGGTAACAAGGGTATTGTTTCCCGCGTTGTACGCCAGGAAGACATGCCGTTCCTTGCCGATGGTACTCCGGTAGATATCGTATTGAATCCGCTGGGTGTGCCTTCTCGTATGAACATCGGTCAGATATTCGAGGCTGTTCTGGGGCGTGCCGGGAAGAAGTTGGGCGTGAAGTTTGCGACTCCTATCTTCGACGGTGCATCGCTGGATGACCTGAACGAATGGACAGACAAGGCAGGACTGCCGCGTTATGGCAAAACAACGCTTTATGATGGTGGTACAGGTGACGCATTCGAGCAACAAGCTACGGTGGGTGTGACATACATGTTGAAACTCGGTCACATGGTTGAAGATAAGATGCACGCACGTTCCATCGGTCCGTACTCACTTATTACACAGCAGCCGTTGGGTGGTAAGGCTCAGTTCGGTGGTCAGCGTTTCGGAGAAATGGAAGTTTGGGCACTCGAAGCATTCGGTGCCGCACACATCCTGCAGGAAATCCTGACAATCAAGTCTGATGACGTGGTTGGACGTTCCAAGGCTTATGAAGCAATTGTGAAGGGTGAACCGATGCCTGCTCCGGGTATTCCTGAATCACTGAATGTATTGCTGCACGAGTTGAGAGGTTTGGGCTTGAGCATCAATCTTGAATAATGGATAATGGATAATTGAGAATGGACAATGTGTTGTCTCATTCTCAATTTGTCAGTCTGTTTTCTAATTATCAATTATCAATTGTCAATTATCAATTATATATAAAAGTATGGCTTTTAGAAAAGATAACAAGATAAAGAGTAATTTCTCGAAGATCTCTATCGGTTTGGCTTCTCCTGAAGAAATCCTTGAGAATTCGAGTGGTGAAGTTTTAAAGCCTGAAACCATCAACTATCGTACGTATAAGCCTGAACGCGACGGTTTGTTCTGCGAGCGCATCTTTGGTCCTATCAAGGATTATGAGTGCCATTGCGGTAAGTACAAACGTATCCGTTACAAAGGTATTGTCTGCGACCGTTGCGGTGTGGAAGTGACTGAGAAGAAAGTACGTCGTGAGCGTATGGGACATATCCAGCTGGTTGTGCCGGTGGCTCACATTTGGTATTTCCGTTCACTTCCCAACAAGATCGGTTACTTGCTGGGTCTGCCTACCAAGAAACTCGATGCCATTATCTATTACGAGCGTTACGTCGTTATCCAGCCGGGTGCGCTGGACGGTGAGGTCGCACAGTATGACCTGCTCGAAGAAGGTGAATATCTGGATCTTCTGGAAAAGTTGCCGAGCGACAACCAGTACCTTGAAGATTCCGATCCTAATAAGTTTATTGCCAAGATGGGTGCCGAAGCAATCTATGATTTGCTGGCACGCTTGGATCTCGACTCTTTGTCTTACGAATTGCGTAACCGTGCCGGCAGTGATGCTTCACAGCAGCGCAAGAGCGAAGCCTTGAAGCGTCTCCAGGTAGTAGAATCGTTCCGTGCATCACGCGGACGCAACAAGCCCGAATGGATGATTGTGCGTATTGTACCCGTTATCCCGCCCGAGCTTCGTCCGTTGGTTCCACTGGACGGTGGCCGTTTCGCCACTTCCGACTTGAACGACCTCTACCGTCGTGTCATCATCCGTAACAACCGCTTGAAGAGACTGATTGAGATCAAAGCTCCTGAAGTGATTTTGCGTAATGAGAAGCGTATGTTGCAGGAAGCCGTTGATTCATTGTTCGACAACTCCCGCAAGTCCAGCGCTGTGAAGACCGATGCCAATCGTCCGTTGAAGTCACTCTCCGACAGTTTGAAGGGTAAGCAGGGACGTTTCCGTCAGAATTTGCTGGGTAAACGTGTCGACTATTCTGCACGTTCCGTAATCGTTGTAGGTCCTGAGTTGAAGATGGGCGAATGCGGTATTCCCAAACTGATGGCAGCCGAACTTTACAAGCCGTTCATTATCCGTAAGCTTATTGAGCGCGGCATCGTGAAGACGGTAAAGAGCGCCAAGAAGATCGTAGACCGCAAGGAACCCGTAATCTGGGACATCTTGGAGCACGTGATGAAAGGTCATCCGGTGTTGTTGAACCGTGCCCCGACACTTCACCGTCTTGGTATTCAGGCATTCCAGCCTAAGATGATTGAAGGCAAGGCAATCCAGCTCCACCCGTTGGCATGTACGGCATTCAACGCCGACTTCGACGGTGACCAGATGGCTGTTCACTTGCCGTTGAGTAACGAAGCTATACTGGAGGCACAGATGCTGATGCTCCAGTCACACAATATTTTGAACCCTGCCAATGGTGCGCCTATCACAGTGCCTGCACAGGATATGGTACTTGGTCTGTACTACATCACCAAACTGCGTAAGGGTGCTAAGGGCGAAGGCTTGACCTTCTACGGTCCTGAAGAGGCTCTTATCGCTTACAATGAAGGTAAGGTCGATATTCATGCTCCGGTCAGCGTCGTTGTGAAAGACGTGGACGAACATGGAAATATCGTTGACAAGATGATGCACGATACATCAGTAGGTCGTGTTATTGTGAACGAGATCGTTCCGGCAGAAGCAGGATACATCAATACGATTATTTCCAAGAAGTCACTCCGCGACATCATCAGCCACGTAATCAAAGTGTGCGGTGTTGCCAAAGCTGCCGACTTCCTCGACGGAATCAAGAACCTTGGTTACCAGATGGCCTTCAAGGGTGGTCTGTCGTTCAACTTGGGCGATATTATCATCCCCGAAGAGAAGGAAGCATTGGTACAGAAGGGTTACGACGAAGTAGAGCAGGTAATCAACAACTATAACATGGGTTTCATCACCAACAACGAGCGTTATAACCAGGTAATCGATATCTGGACACATGTAAACTCCGAGTTGTCTAATATTTTGATGAAAACTATTTCTACCGATGACCAAGGATTCAACTCTGTATACATGATGTTGGATTCCGGAGCCCGTGGTTCTAAGGAACAGATCCGTCAGCTTTCCGGTATGCGTGGTTTGATGGCAAAACCGCAAAAGGCAGGTGCCGAAGGCGGTCAGATCATTGAAAACCCGATTCTTTCGAACTTTAAGGAAGGTCTGTCCGTGTTGGAGTACTTTATCTCTACCCACGGTGCCCGTAAGGGTTTGGCCGATACGGCCTTGAAGACAGCCGATGCCGGATACCTGACTCGTCGTCTTGTAGACGTGTCACACGATGTGATTATTAATGAAGAAGACTGCGGTACGCTCCGTGGACTGGTTTGTACAGCTTTGAAGAACAATGATGAAACCATTGCTACGCTGTACGAACGTATCCTCGGCCGTGTATCTGTACACGATATCGTTCATCCTACAACCGGTGAACTGATTGTTGCCGGTGGTGAAGAGATCACAGAAGATATTGCACAGCAGATTGAAGATTCTCCGATCGAGAGCGTTGAAATCCGTTCTGTATTGACCTGCGAATCTAAGAAAGGTGTTTGTGCTAAGTGTTACGGACGTAACCTGGCTTCCAGTCGCATGGTTCAGAAGGGTGAGGCAGTCGGCGTAATTGCTGCACAGTCTATCGGTGAACCGGGTACACAGTTGACACTGCGTACGTTCCACGCCGGTGGTACGGCAGCCAACATCGCTGCCAATGCCAGTATCGTAGCCAAGAACCCTGCCCGTTTGGAATTTGAAGAACTCCGTACGGTAGACGTGATTGACGAAGCAGGCGAACCCGCCAAGGTAGTAGTAGGTCGTTTGGCCGAAGTACGTTTCGTGGATGTGAACACGGGTATCGTGCTTTCTACGCATAATGTGCCTTACGGTTCTACGCTTTATGCAGCCGATGGCGAAATGGTAGAGAAAGGCAAGATGATTGCTCGTTGGGACCCGTTCAACGCAGTTATCATCACCGAAGCTACCGGTAAGATTGAATTCGAAGGTGTTATTGAGAACGTTACCTATAAAGTAGAGTCTGATGAGTCTACCGGTTTGCGCGAAATCATCATCATCGAGTCCAAGGATAAGACGAAGGTGCCTACTGCACACATCATGACCGAAGATGGCGAACTGATCCGTACTTACAACTTGCCGGTGGGTGGCCACGTGGTAGTGGAAGACGGTCAGAAGGTGAAAGCCGGTGAAGTAATCGTGAAGATTCCGCGTGCCGTTGGTAAAGCGGGTGATATCACGGGTGGTCTTCCTCGTGTCACTGAGTTGTTCGAGGCACGCAACCCGTCCAACCCTGCTGTGGTTTCCGAAATCGATGGTGAGGTTACAATGGGTAAGGTGAAACGCGGTAACCGCGAAATCATCGTTACGTCCAAGACCGGTGAAGTTAAGAAATACCTCGTACCGCTGTCCAAGCAGATCCTGGTGCAGGAGAACGACTATGTGCGTGCCGGTACTCCGTTGTCTGACGGTGCCACCACGCCTGCCGATATCCTCGCTATCAAAGGTCCTACGGCTGTACAAGAATATATCGTGAACGAAGTTCAGGACGTTTATCGTCTGCAAGGTGTAAAAATTAATGATAAGCACTTCGAAATTATCGTTCGCCAAATGATGCGTAAAGTCGAAATCGACGAACCGGGCGACACCCGCTTCCTGGAACAACAAGTAGTGGACAAGTTGGAGTTCATGGAAGAGAACGATCGCATCTGGGGCAAGAAGGTGGTAGTAGATGCTGGAGATTCCCAGACAATGCAAGCCGGCCAGATTGTAACAGCCCGCAAGTTGCGCGATGAGAATTCTATGCTGAAGCGTCGTGACTTGAAACCGGTTGAAGTGCGCGATGCAGTGCCTGCTACTTCTACGCAGATTCTTCAGGGTATCACCCGTGCTGCTCTGCAAACTTCGAGCTTCATGTCGGCTGCCTCCTTCCAGGAGACAACGAAGGTGCTCAACGAAGCTGCTATCAATGGTAAGGTAGATCGTCTGGAGGGTATGAAGGAGAACGTAATTTGCGGTCACTTGATTCCTGCCGGTACCGGACAGCGCGAATTCGATAAGATTATCGTAGGCTCCAAGGAAGAGTACGACCGCATGCTTGCTAACAAGAAGACGGTGCTCGACTATGCTGTAGACGAAAAAGTAGACGAATAACATTACGTTAATACAATCAGTTATTTGATAAGAAAGGGTGGCCCGGTTTTCCGGTTCACCCTTTTGCTTTCTTAGGCCTTTAGAGATGCTTTTCTGGGGAAGTCCTTTGCGGGCTCAACCGAAAGAAGTATATTTGTCTTCCCTTATCATAGAAATAAAATATGGAAAATCAAGAAAACAACAACGGTCAGTTACAAATTGAACTGAAAGAAGAAGTGGCAGAGGGTACGTATGCCAACCTTGCCATCATTACACATTCCAGCTCGGAATTTATTCTGGATTTTGTGCGGGTGATGCCGGGGATGCCCAAGGCGGGAGTAAAATCTCGCATCGTGCTGGCACCCGAACATGCAAAGCGCTTGCTGCGCGCGCTTGAAGAAAATATCGGTAAATATGAACGCTCTTTCGGTCCGATTCGTATGCCCGATGAACAACCTTTACCTCCGTTGCCCAACATTAAAGGTGAAGCGTAAAATTAAAAAAAAACTTGTAGTGCATTGATTATTCAAAACTTATTCGTATCTTTGCAGCCCAAAAGTGTATAGTTTTGAATTAATATAAACAATAATATATAACTAAAAACAATTAAAATGCCTACAATTCAGCAATTAGTAAGAAAAGGACGCGAGGAGCTGGTAGAGAAAAGTAAATCTCCTGCCTTAGACTCTTGTCCTCAAAGACGTGGCGTTTGCGTGAGAGTGTATACAACCACTCCGAAAAAACCGAATTCAGCTATGCGTAAAGTAGCTCGTGTGCGTTTGACCAACGGTAAAGAAGTAAACTCTTATATTCCGGGTGAAGGTCACAACTTGCAGGAACACTCTATTGTATTGGTACGCGGCGGTCGTGTGAAAGACCTTCCGGGTGTACGTTATCACATCGTTCGTGGTACATTGGATACCGCAGGCGTTGCAGGTCGTACTCAAAGACGTTCCAAATACGGTGCTAAGCGTCCGAAACCAGGTCAAGCAGCTCCCGCTAAGAAGAAATAATCGGGCAGCCGAATACTGAAAACAGTTAAATTAAAAGTAATAACTTACGTTTTAGTTTGTTGGAAATGCTAAAGGTTGAGTAAATTCTCCGGTGGGAGAGTTGAAGAAGACAGAGTAAACAACCAAGAACGAAAACATTATTCTTTCAGAAAATGAGAAAAGCAAAACCAAAAAAACGCGTTATCCTGCCGGATCCCGTGTTTAATGATGTAAAAGTTTCCAAATTCGTGAATCATTTGATGTACGACGGAAAGAAGAACACTTCTTATGAAATCTTCTACGCTGCTCTGGAAACAGTGAAGAACAAAATGCAGAATGAAGAGAAATCCGCTCTTGAAATCTGGAAAAAGGCTTTGGACAATGTGACTCCTCAAGTCGAAGTGAAATCTCGCCGTGTGGGTGGTGCTACTTTCCAGGTTCCTACCGAAATCCGTCCTGACCGCAAGGAATCAATTTCCATGAAGAATTTGATTATTTTCGCCCGCAAGCGTGGCGGTAAGTCAATGGCTGATAAATTGGCTGCTGAGATCATGGATGCGTTCAATGAACAAGGAGGTGCTTACAAACGTAAAGAAGATATGCACAGAATGGCAGAAGCTAACCGTGCGTTCGCTCATTTCAGATTCTAATACTATAAGACATAACCAATTAATAGATTAAAAACTTAAAGTAAAGGGAATTAGAAAATGGCAAAGCATGATTTACATTTGACGCGTAATATCGGTATCATGGCTCATATCGATGCCGGAAAAACAACAACCTCTGAACGTATCCTGTTCTATACGGGTTTGACCCACAAAATCGGTGAGGTACATGATGGTGCCGCTACGATGGACTGGATGGAGCAAGAGCAAGAACGTGGTATTACTATCACTTCTGCTGCTACTACTACCCGTTGGCAATATGCAGGTGATACTTATAAAATCAACTTGATTGATACTCCGGGACACGTTGACTTCACTGCTGAAGTAGAACGTTCACTGCGTATATTGGATGGCGCTGTTGCTACTTACTGTGCAGTAGGTGGTGTAGAACCGCAGTCTGAAACCGTATGGCGTCAAGCTGACAAATACAACGTACCGCGTATCGGTTACGTTAACAAAATGGACCGTTCGGGTGCTGACTTCTTTGAAGTTGTTCGCCAGATGAAGGACGTGCTGGGTGCTAATCCGTGCCCGATCGTAGTTCCTATCGGTGCAGAAGAAACTTTCAAGGGCTTGGTAGACCTTATCAAGATGAAAGCTATCTACTGGCACGATGAGACAATGGGAGCTGACTACACTGTAGAAGAGATCCCTGCGAACCTGATGGACGAAGCTAACGAATGGAGAGATAAAATGCTTGAAAAGGTAGCTGAGTATGATGATGCTTTGATGGAGAAGTATTTCGACGACCCTTCTACTATTACTGAAGAAGAAGTGTTGAGAGCTCTTCGCAACGCTACAGTGCAGATGGCGATCGTTCCGATGCTGTGTGGCTCTTCATTTAAGAATAAGGGTGTGCAGACCTTGCTTGACTATGTTTGTGCATTCCTGCCGTCTCCGCTGGATACGGAAAATGTAGTCGGTACAAATCCTAATACGGGTGCTGAAGAAGACCGTAAACCGGATGAAGACGAAAAGACTTCTGCTCTTGCATTTAAAATCGCTACTGACCCGTATGTGGGCCGTTTGACTTTCTTCCGTGTTTATTCTGGTAAGATTGAATCTGGTTCATATATTTATAATAGCCGCTCTGGTAAGAAGGAACGTGTTTCCCGTCTGTTCCAGATGCACTCAAATAAGCAGAATCCGGTTGAAGTGATCGGTGCCGGTGATATTGGTGCAGGTGTTGGCTTTAAGGACATCCACACTGGTGATACTTTGTGTGATGAAACAGCTCCGATTGTATTGGAATCTATGGACTTCCCGGAACCGGTAATCGGTATCGCAGTTGAGCCCAAAACTCAGAAAGACATGGATAAGCTGTCTAACGGTTTGGCTAAGTTGGCTGAAGAAGACCCGACGTTCACAGTGAAAACTGACGAACAGACTGGTCAGACAGTTATCTCCGGTATGGGTGAGCTTCACTTGGATATCATTATCGACCGTCTGAAACGTGAGTTTAAGGTTGAGTGTAACCAAGGTAAGCCGCAGGTTAACTACAAAGAGGCTATTACGAAGACTGTTAACCTCCGTGAAGTTTATAAGAAACAATCCGGTGGTCGTGGTAAGTTTGCTGATATCATTGTGAACATCGGTCCGGTTGACGAAGACTTTGTACAGGGCGGTCTGCAATTCGTAGATGAAGTGAAGGGCGGTAACATTCCTAAGGAATTTATCCCATCTGTGCAGAAGGGTTTCACAACTGCTATGAAGAACGGTGTGTTGGCTGGCTATCCGCTGGATTCACTGAAGGTGACTCTGCTCGATGGTTCATTCCACCCGGTTGACTCTGACCAGTTGTCTTTCGAAATCTGTGCTATCCAGGCTTACAAGAATGCTTGTGCTAAGGCAGGTCCGGTTTTGATGGAGCCTATCATGAAGCTGGAAGTTGTAACTCCGGAAGAAAATATGGGTGATGTTATCGGTGACTTGAACAAACGTCGTGGCCAGGTAGAAGGTATGGAGTCCAGCCGTTCTGGTGCCCGTATCGTAAAGGCTATGGTGCCACTGGCAGAAATGTTTGGTTATGTGACCGCTTTGCGTACCATCACTTCAGGTCGTGCTACTTCAACCATGACTTATGATCATCACGCTCAGGTTTCTAATTCCATTGCGAAAGCTGTATTGGAAGAAGTAAAGGGACGTGCTGATTTACTCTAAAAAATACTTGAAGTCCGTAGGCTAGCGAATGACTCTTAGCCTACGGAACTTCATCTTATATAACACTATTAATAATTAAAACAGTAATGAGTCAAAAAATTAGAATCAAACTGAAATCTTACGACCACAACTTGGTTGACAAGTCAGCTGAGAAGATCGTAAAAACGGTGAAGACGACAGGCGCTATCGTTAGTGGTCCTATTCCTCTCCCTACGCACAAGCGTATCTTTACCGTGAATCGTTCGACTTTCGTTAATAAGAAGTCGCGTGAACAATTCGAACTCTCTTCTTATAAGAGATTGATCGACATCTATAGCTCAACGGCTAAGACAGTAGATGCTCTGATGAAGTTGGAGTTGCCGAGTGGTGTGGAAGTAGAAATCAAAGTGTAAGTATTAAAAATTAAGTGAAATGCCAGGATTATTAGGAAAAAAAATCGGAATGACATCCGTTTTCAGTGCCGAGGGTAAGAATGTACCATGCACTGTTATCGAAGCAGGTCCTTGTGTTGTTACTCAAGTGAAAACTGTAGAAAATGACGGCTATGCAGCTGTTCAGCTGGGCTTCCAGGACAAAAAAGAGAAGCACACTACAAAGCCTTTAATGGGCCACTTTAAGAGAGCTGGAGTAACTCCCAAGAAACACTTGGCTGAGTTCAAAGAGTTTGAGACGGAGTTGAATCTGGGTGACACTGTTACCGTAGAATTGTTCAATGACGCATCTTTCGTAGACGTTGTTGGTACTTCCAAGGGTAAAGGTTTCCAAGGTGTTGTAAAGCGTCATGGATTCGGTGGTGTAGGTCAGAGTACTCACGGTCAGCACAACCGTGCCCGTAAACCGGGTTCTATCGGTGCTTGTTCTTACCCTGCAAAAGTATTCAAAGGAATGCGCATGGGTGGACAGCTTGGTGGTGACAGAGTAACTGTTCAAAACCTGCAGGTATTAAAAGTAATTGCAGAACATAACCTTCTTTTGATTAAGGGTTCTGTTCCAGGTTGCAAAGGTTCAATCGTAATAATTGAGAAATAATGGAAGTTAACGTATATAACATTAAAGGTGAAGACACTGGGAGAAAGGTTACGTTAAACGAATCTATCTTCGGAATTGAGCCCAATGACCACGCTATCTACTTGGACGTTAAACAGTTTATGGCTAATCAGCGTCAGGGTACACACAAATCGAAAGAAAGAAGCGAAATCAGTGGTTCTACTCGTAAAATCGGTCGTCAGAAAGGTGGCGGTGGTGCACGTCGTGGTGACATGAATTCACCGGTACTTGTTGGTGGTGCTCGCGTATTCGGTCCGAAACCGAGAGATTACTACTTCAAATTAAATAAGAAAGTTAAGGCTTTGGCTCGTAAGTCGGCTTTGTCATACAAGGCTCAGAATAATGCAATCGTAGTTATAGAAGACTTCTCTTTTGAAGCTCCGAAAACTAAAGATTTTGTTGCAATGACAAAAAATCTTAAAGTTTCTGACAAAAAGCTGCTTATGATTTTACCAGAAGCAAATAAAAACGTATATTTGTCGGCTCGTAACGTGAAGGGTGCTAACGTGCAGACTATCTCAGGGTTAAATACTTACAGAGTATTGGACGCTGGGGTTGTTGTGTTTGCTGAGAGTGCACTTTCTGCTATCGACAATATCTTAATGTAAAAAGGAGGCTTAAATAATGGGAATTATTATTAAACCGTTAGTGACAGAGAAAATGACTGCAATTACTGATAAGGCGAACAACCGTTTCGGCTTTATCGTGCGTCCTGAAGCTAATAAACTGGAAATTAAGAAGGAAGTTGAAGCCCTTTACAACGTTACAGTAGTTGATGTGAATACAATGAAGTATGCCGGCAAAAACAAGAGCCGCTATACGAGAGCTGGTATCATCAACGGACGTACGAATGCGTTCAAGAAAGCTATCGTTACGTTGAAAGAAGGAGATACTATTGATTTTTATAGCAATATTTAATAAAAATGGCAGTACGTAAATTTAAGCCCACAACACCGGGGCAAAGACATAAAATTATTGGTACTTTCGAAGAGATTACTGCACGAGTACCAGAAAAGTCTCTTGTATTTGGTAAGAAGTCTTCAGGTGGTCGTAACAACACAGGTAAGATGACCATGCGCTACATCGGTGGCGGTCAGAAGAAGATTATCCGTATCGTAGATTTCAAGAGAAATAAAGACGGTGTGCCTGCAGTGGTTAAAACAATCGAATACGATCCGAACCGTTCGGCTCGCATCGCTCTGTTGTTTTATGCAGATGGAGAAAAGAGATATATTATTGCTCCCAATGGATTGCAAGTTGGTACGACTTTGATGTCAGGTGAAACTGCTGCTCCGGAAATCGGAAACGCGCTTCCGCTTCAGAACATTCCGGTCGGTACTGTAATTCACAACATTGAATTACGTCCGGGTCAAGGCGCTGCTTTGGTTCGTTCGGCTGGTAATTTTGCTCAGTTGACTTCAAGAGAAGGTAAATACTGCGTTATCAAGTTGCCTTCTGGTGAGGTTCGTCAGATCCTCAGTACTTGTAAGGCTACTATCGGTAGTGTAGGTAACTCAGATCATGGATTGGAAAGTTCAGGTAAAGCTGGACGTTCTCGTTGGTTCGGACGTCGTCCGCGTAACCGTGGTGTTGTTATGAACCCGGTTGATCACCCGATGGGTGGTGGTGAAGGACGTGCTTCAGGAGGACACCCGAGATCTCGTAAGGGATTGTATGCTAAGGGTCTTAAGACAAGAGCTCCGAAGAAACAATCGTCTAAGTATATTATTGAGAGAAGAAAGAAGTAATCTGATTAATTGAGTAAATTATGAGTCGTTCATTAAAAAAAGGTCCGTATATTAACGTTAAGCTTGAGAACAAAGTGCTTGCCATGAATGAATCGGGCAAGAAAGTGGTAGTTAAGACCTGGGCCAGAGCTTCAATGATTTCGCCTGATTTTGTAGGGCATACGGTTGCAGTTCACAACGGAAATAAATTTATTCCTGTTTATGTTACCGAAAATATGGTAGGACACAAGTTGGGTGAATTCGCTCCAACTCGTACTTTCAGAGGACACGCTGGTAACAAGAAAAAATAAAACAGGATTTATCTGAAATAATAAAGTAATAATATAATGGGAGCAAGAAAAAAAATATCGGCTGAAAAAAGAAAAGAAGCCCTTAAGACCATGTATTTTGCGAAATTGCAAAATGTTCCTACTTCCCCCCGTAAAATGCGTCTCGTGGCTGACATGATTCGTGGGATGGAGGTGAACAGAGCGCTCGGCGTACTGAAGTTCTCTTCTAAAGAGGCTGCTGCCAGAGTAGAAAAGTTGCTGCGCTCTGCAATTGCTAACTGGGAGCAGAAAAACGAACGTAAAGCTGAAAGCGGTGAATTGTTCGTAACCAAGATTTTTGTTGATGGTGGTGCTACACTCAAAAGAATGAGACCGGCTCCGCAGGGTAGAGGTTACAGAATTCGTAAACGTTCAAACCACGTAACGCTGTTCGTTGGTTCTAAAAGTAATAACGAAGATCAAAATTAAGGTAAATGGGACAAAAAGTTAATCCAATAAGCAACCGTTTGGGAATTATCAGAGGATGGGATTCCAATTGGTATGGTGGAAAGAATTACGGCGATTCTCTGTTGGAAGATAGTAAGATTCGCAAATATTTGAATGCTCGTCTTGCTAAAGCCAGCGTTTCAAGAATTGTAATCGAACGTACACTGAAACTCGTGACTATTACCGTTTGTACTGCACGTCCGGGTATCATTATCGGTAAAGGTGGCCAAGAAGTTGACAAACTGAAAGAAGAGTTGAAGAAGGTCACTGATAAGGATATTCAGATTAATATCTTCGAAGTGAAAAGACCTGAACTGGATGCTGTTATCGTGGCTAACAACATCGCCCGCCAGGTAGAAGGTAAAATTGCCTACCGTCGTGCCATCAAGATGGCTATCGCCAATACAATGCGTATGGGTGCGGAAGGTATCAAAATTCAGATTTCAGGACGTTTGAATGGTGCAGAAATGGCCCGTTCTGAAATGTATAAGGAAGGAAGAACTCCGTTGCACACTTTCAGAGCAGATATCGACTACTGTCATGCAGAAGCATTGACAAAGGTTGGTCTTCTCGGTATTAAAGTTTGGATTTGTAGAGGTGAAGTTTATGGTAAGAGAGAATTGGCTCCGAACTTTACGCAAAGCAAAGAAAGTGGTCGTGGAAGCAATAGCGGAAACAATGGCGGAAAGAACTTCAAAAGAAAGAAAAATAATCGCTAACGAATTTGATTTTTAGGAATTATGTTACAACCGAAAAAAACAAAATTCAGAAGACAACAAAAAGGCCGTCAAAAAGGTAATGCCCAAAGAGGAAACCAACTGGCTTTCGGCTCTTTTGGTATTAAGGCCTTGGAAACGAAATGGATTACAGGCCGTCAGATTGAAGCTGCGCGTATTGCAGTAACGAGATATATGCAACGTCAAGGACAGATTTGGATTCGTATTTTCCCGGATAAACCCATTACAAGAAAGCCTGCTGATGTACGTATGGGTAAAGGTAAAGGTGCTCCGGAAGGATTCGTGGCTCCTGTTACACCCGGTAGAATTATTATCGAAGCTGAAGGAGTATCTTATGAAATCGCAAAAGAAGCTTTGCGCTTAGCTGCACAGAAGCTTCCTATCACAACGAAGTTTGTGGTTAGACGTGATTATGATATTCAAAATCAAAATGCGTAAGAAGTATGAAAATAGCAGAAATTAAAGAGATGACTACCAACGATTTGGTAGAAAGAGTAGAAGCAGAAGTAGCTAATTACAACCAAATGGTTTTAAATCATTCTATTTCTCCTTTGGATAATCCTGCTCAGATCAAACAATTACGCAGGACTATTGCGCGTATGAAAACTGAAGTGCGCCAAAGAGAACTTAACAATAAATGATGAGCTTGATGGAAGCAAGAAATTTAAGAAAAGAAAGAACTGGGGTTGTGCTGAGCAATAAAATGGACAAGACCATTACAGTAGCGGCTAAGTTTAAGGAAAAACACCCCATATATGGTAAGTTCGTTAGTAAGACGAAAAAGTACCATGCTCATGATGAAAAGAATGAGTGCAATATCGGTGATACTGTACACATCATGGAAACTCGTCCTTTGAGCAAGACTAAGAGATGGAGATTGGTAGAAATAATTGAAAGAGCTAAGTAATTATGATACAAGTAGAATCCAGACTTACAGTATGTGACAACAGTGGAGCGAAAGAGGCTCTCTGTATCCGCGTTTTAGGCGGTACAGGTCGTCGCTATGCTTCTGTAGGGGACGTGATTGTAGTTTCTGTAAAGAGCGTCATCCCTTCAAGTGATGTTAAAAAAGGTGCAGTGTCTAAGGCTTTGATCGTACGTACTAAGAAAGAAATCCGTCGTCCCGATGGTTCTTATATACGTTTTGATGATAATGCTTGCGTGTTGTTGAACAATGCAGGTGAAATTAGAGGTAGTCGTATTTTCGGTCCGGTAGCTCGTGAACTTCGTGCTACTAACATGAAAGTCGTTTCACTCGCTCCTGAAGTACTTTAATTTTGTAAAAGATTTAAGTAATGAGTAAATTACATATTAAAAAAGGCGATACAGTTTACGTAAATGCTGGTGAAGACAAGGGTAAGACTGGTCGTGTATTGAAAGTTCTTGTGAAAGAAGGTCGTGCAATCGTTGAAGGTATCAACATGGTATCTAAGAGCACAAAACCGAATGCAAAGAACCCGCAAGGTGGCATCGTGAAGCAGGAAGCTTCTATCCATTTGTCAAACTTGAACCCGGTTGACCCAAAAACTGGTAAAGCAACGCGTGTTGGTAGAAAAGAAAGTGCCGATGGTACTTTAGTGCGTTATTCTAAAAAATCAGGAGAGGAGATTAAGTAATGAGTAATACTGCTAGCCTAAAGAAAGAATATGCAGAGCGTATTGCGCCTGCATTGAAATCACAGTTCCAGTATTCTTCTACAATGCAGATACCCGTACTTAAGAAGATTGTTATCAATCAAGGTTTAGGTATGGCCGTTGCTGATAAGAAGATTATCGAAGTGGCAATTAATGAAATGAGTGCTATCACTGGTCAGAAAGCCGTAGCAACCATTTCTCGTAAAGATATCGCAAACTTTAAGTTGCGTAAGAAAATGCCGATTGGCGTTATGGTAACTTTGCGTCGTGAGAGAATGTACGAATTCCTCGAGAAGTTGGTTCGTGTGGCTCTGCCTCGTATCCGTGACTTCAAAGGTATTGAAAGTAAGTTCGATGGCAAGGGTAACTATACCCTTGGTATTCAGGAACAAATCATTTTCCCTGAAATTAATATCGATAGTATTACCAGAATTCTCGGAATGAATATTACCTTTGTAACCTCTGCGCAAACAGATGAAGAAGGGTATGCCTTGTTGAAAGAATTTGGTTTACCGTTTAAGAACGCTAAAAAAGATTGATAATATGGCAAAGGAATCAATGAAAGCACGTGAAGTAAGACGTGCTAAATTAGTAGCCAAATATGCCGAGAAAAGAGCTGCATTGAAGCAAATCGTTAGAACCGGTGATCCTGCTGAAGCTTTTGAAGCTGCACAGAAATTGCAGGACCTGCCTAAGAACTCTAATCCGATTCGCCTGCACAACCGTTGTAAGTTGACTGGTCGTCCGAAAGGATATATCCGTCAATTCGGTGTCTCCAGAATTCAGTTCCGTGAGATGGCCTCTAACGGTCTTATTCCCGGCGTAAAGAAAGCAAGCTGGTAATTTTGTTTTTTAAATATTGTCAGGGTAGGCCTGATTAATTTAATTTATTTTTATATGACTGATCCAATAGCAGATTATTTGACGAGGTTGCGGAACGCTATTCAAGCGAAGCACAGAGTTGTGGAAGTTCCGGCTTCAAATTTGAAAAAAGAAATCACTAAGATTCTTTTTGAAAAAGGCTACATTCTTAATTATAAGTTTGTAGAAGATGGTCCCCAAGGCACAATTAAGGTTGCCTTGAAGTATGATCCGGTAAATAAGGTTAACGCTATCAAGAAGCTGGAGAGAATTTCTTCTCCGGGTTTGCGTCAATATACCGGTTACAAGGATATGCCGCGAGTTATTAATGGTTTGGGTATTGCTATAATATCTACTTCCAAGGGTGTAATGACCAACAAAGAAGCCGCTGAACTGAAGATTGGTGGTGAAGTTTTGTGTTATGTATATTAATAGGAGGAGGAATTAGCAATGTCAAGAATAGGAAAATTACCCATTAGTATTCCCGCTGGAGTAACAGTTACTCTAAAGGATGACGTGGTTACCGTTAAGGGACCCAAAGGCGAAATGAGCCAATATGTAGATCCTGCTATCAATGTTGCCATCGAAGATGGTCAAGTTGTACTGACCGAGAATGAAAATGCAATGCTGGATAATCCCAAGCAAAAACATGCATTTCACGGTTTGTATCGTTCATTGGTTCACAACATGGTTGTTGGTGTATCAGAAGGATATAAGAAAGAGTTGGAACTCGTCGGTGTAGGTTACCGTGCTTCTAACCAAGGAAATATCATTGAACTGGCTTTAGGTTATACACATAATATCTTTATACAGTTGCCTCCTGAAGTGAAAGTTGAGACTAAGTCTGAAAGAAATAAGAATCCTCTTATCATTTTGGAATCTTGCGATAAGCAATTGCTTGGTCAAGTTTGCTCTAAAATACGTTCTTTCCGTAAGCCTGAACCGTATAAGGGTAAGGGTATTAAGTTTGTTGGCGAAGAAATTCGTAGAAAGTCTGGTAAATCAGCCGGTGCTAAATAATCATTTAAATTGATATTATTATGACAACAAAAATAGAAAGACGAATTAAGATCAAATATAGAGTACGCAATAAAATTTCAGGTACTACTGAATGCCCGCGTATGAGTGTATTTAGAAGTAATAAGCAAATCTATGTTCAGATTATCGACGACTTGTCTGGTAAGACATTGGCTGCCGCTTCTTCTTTAGGGCTGACTGAAAAGATGCCGAAGAAGGAACAAGCTGTCAAGGTAGGTGAACTGATTGCAAAAAAAGCTCAGGAAGCAGGTATTACTACTGTTGTTTTCGACCGTAATGGTTACTTGTATCATGGGAGAGTAAAAGAGGTAGCTGATGCTGCCCGTAACGGTGGACTTAAATTTTAATCATTATGGCAGGACTTAATAATAGAGTTAAGATTACGAACGATATAGAACTGAAAGACAGATTGGTTGCTATTAATCGTGTAACCAAAGTAACCAAAGGTGGTAGAACTTTTAGTTTCTCTGCTATTGTGGTAGTAGGTAACGAAGAAGGTATCATCGGTTGGGGCCTTGGTAAAGCCGGCGAAGTAACAGCTGCTATTGCCAAAGGTGTAGAATCTGCAAAGAAGAACCTGACGAAGGTGCCTGTACTGAAAGGTACAGTTCCCCACGAACAGTCTGCTAAGTTTGGTGGTGCCGAGGTATTCATCAAGCCGGCTTCTCACGGTACTGGTGTTGTAGCTGGTGGTGCAATGCGCGCAGTGTTGGAAAGTGTTGGTGTAACGGACGTTTTGGCTAAGTCAAAAGGTTCTTCTAACCCGCACAACTTGGTGAAGGCTACTATCTTGGCGTTGAGCGAAATGCGCGATGCTCGTATGGTTGCTCAGAACAGAGGAGTTAGTATGGAAAAAGTATTTAGAGGATAAGGAGGAATAATATGTCGACTATAAAGATTAAACAAACTAAAAGTAGAATTGGTGCTCCTGCTGATCAGAAGAGAACTCTCGATGCACTGGGACTTCATAAGTTGAATCGTGTGGTTGAACACGAATGCACTCCTTCAATTCTTGGAATGGTGGATAAGGTTAAACACTTGGTTACCATTGTTAAGTAATTATTTGTTGAATATAAAACGAATTACAATATGAACTTAAGTAATTTAAAACCTGCAGAAGGATCTACTAAAACAAGAAAGAGAATTGGACGTGGTCCGGGTTCTGGCTTGGGAGGTACTTCTACTAGAGGTCATAAAGGAGCTAAATCAAGATCTGGATACTCTAAGAAAATCGGTTTTGAAGGTGGTCAGATGCCTCTTCAACGTCGTGTTCCTAAGTTTGGCTTTAAAAATATCAATCGTGTAGAATATAAAGCTATCAACTTGGATACAATTCAGAAACTGGCTGAAGCTAAGAATTTGCAGACTGTAGGTATCAGTGACTTCATTGCTGCTGGTTTCATTTCTGCAAGCCAGTTGGTAAAAGTATTAGGTAACGGAACTTTGACTGCTAAGTTGGATGTACAAGCACATGCATTCTCTAAGACTGCTGTTGCTGCCATCGAAGCTGCTGGTGGACAAGTAGTAAAACTCTAATTCAATGAGAAAAGCTATTGAAACATTAAAGAATATATGGAAAATTGAGGATCTGAGACAACGGATCCTCATTACCATATTGTTTGTGGCAATTTACCGTTTCGGTTCGTATGTCGTATTGCCGGGTATCAACCCGTCAATGCTAGCACAGTTGCATCAACAAACAAGCGAAGGTCTTCTAGCCTTGTTAAACATGTTTTCCGGAGGAGCATTCTCCAATGCATCTATCTTTGCATTGGGTATTATGCCGTACATCTCTGCCTCCATCGTAATTCAGTTGCTGGGTATTGCGGTTCCGTATTTCCAGAAGTTGCAGCGCGAGGGTGAGAGTGGCAGAAGAAAAATGAATCAATATACGCGTTATCTGACGATTCTTATTCTTTTGGTTCAGGCTCCTTCTTATTTGCTCAATCTTAAAATGCAGGCTGGTCCTTCTTTAAATGCTTCATTAGATTGGACTCTGTTTATGTTTACTTCTACCATTATTTTGGCGGCTGGAAGTATGTTTATTTTGTGGCTTGGTGAGAGGATTACAGACAAAGGAATTGGTAACGGTATCTCTTTGATCATTATGATTGGTATCATTGCCCGTTTGCCGCAGTCTCTGTTCCAGGAATTGATTTCCCGTATGACGGATAAGACCGGTGGTTTGGTTATGTTCTTGATTGAACTCGTAGTCTTGTTGGTTGTTATTGCATTTGCTATCCTTTTGGTACAAGGTACCAGAAAGATCCCTGTACAATATGCCAAAAAGATTGTGGGTAACAAGCAATATGGCGGTGCCAGACAATATATTCCTTTGAAAGTTAATGCTGCTAATGTGATGCCTATCATTTTTGCTCAGGCGATCATGTTTATCCCCATTACTCTTGTAGGATTCTCTAATGTAGGCAATGCAAGCGGCTTTGTACGTGCATTGACCGATCATACAAGTTTTTGGTATAACTTTATTTTTGCAGTGTTGATCATACTGTTCACGTATTTCTATACTGCAATTACCATTAATCCGACTCAGATGGCTGAGGATATGAAAAGAAACAACGGTTTCATTCCGGGCATCAAACCGGGAAAGAAGACTGCCGAGTATATTGATGTTATTATGTCACGTATTACTTTGCCGGGTTCTTTCTTCTTGGCCTTGGTTGCTATTATGCCTGCATTTGCAGGAATATTTGGTGTGAAAGCTGAGTTTGCTCAATTCTTCGGCGGTACATCTTTGTTAATTCTTGTAGGTGTGGTTCTTGATACACTCCAACAGGTTGAAAGTCATTTGTTGATGAGACACTATGACGGTCTGCTGAAATCTGGACGTATTAAGGGTCGTACTGGCAATGTAGCTGCATATTAATCTTTTTTGAAGAATGATATTTCTTAAAACAGAAGATGAAATAGAGCTGCTCCGCAAGAGTAATTTACTTGTTGGAAGAACGTTAGCTGAAATAGCTAAGGTGATAAAGCCGGGGGTAACTACAAAAGAGCTGGATAAGGTTGCGGAAGAGTTCATTAGAGATAATGGTGCTGTTCCTACTTTTAAGGGTTTTCCAAACCAATATGGTAATCCATTTCCAGCTTCTGTTTGTACATCTGTGAATGAGCAGGTAGTACATGGTATTCCAGGAGATGATGTAGTACTGAAAGATGGTGATATTGTGTCGGTTGATTGTGGTACTTACATGAATGGCTTTTGTGGTGATTCAGCTTATACATTTTGTGTGGGTGAAGTTGATGAGGAAGTTCGTAAATTACTGAAGGTTACTAAAGAAGCATTATATATAGGAATACAGAATGCCGTTCACGGCAAGCGGTTAGGCGATATCGGTTATGCGATACAGCAACATTGCGAGTCTAATTCTTATGGTGTGGTGCGTGAGTTTGTTGGTCATGGTATCGGTAAAGAAATGCATGAGGATCCTCAAGTCCCTAATTACGGTAAACGTGGTTATGGAACGTTATTGAAAAAGGGTCTTTGCATTGCAATTGAACCGATGATAACCTTGGGTAGCCGACAAATAGTAATGGAGCGTGATGGCTGGACAGTCAGAACTAAAGACCGCAAGTGTGCAGCTCATTTTGAGCACACGATAGCAGTCGGAACTGGTGAAGCTGATATATTGTCATCTTTCAAATTCATTGAAGAAGTATTAGGAGATAAAGCAATTTAAGAAATTAATATGGCAAAGCAATCTGCAATAGAACAAGATGGAGTTATAGTTGAAGCATTGTCTAATGCAATGTTTCGTGTTGAATTAGAAAACGGACATGAGATTACTGCACATATTTCCGGTAAGATGCGGATGCATTACATCAAGATCCTGCCAGGGGATAAAGTAAGAGTCGAAATGTCTCCTTACGATTTATCGAAAGGAAGAATTGTATTTAGATATAAATAAATTAAGATATGAAAGTAAGAGCATCCTTAAAGAAACGTACGCCAGAGTGTAAGATCGTTAGACGTAATGGCCGTTTGTATGTTATTAACAAGAAAAATCCTAAGTATAAACAACGTCAAGGATAATATTATTATTTTTGCAAAAAAAATAATTTAGTATATGGCTATAAGAATAGTTGGTGTCGATTTGCCTCAGAACAAAAGAGGTGAAGTTGCGTTGACCTATGTATATGGTATAGGTCGTAGTAGTTCAGCAAAGATTTTGGATAAAGCAGGTGTTGACAGAGACCTGAAAGTAAAAGACTGGACGGATGATCAGGCTGCCAAGATTCGTGAGATCATTGGTGCAGAGTATAAAGTTGAAGGTGATCTTCGCTCTGAAGTTCAATTGAACATTAAGCGTTTGATGGATATCGGTTGCTACCGTGGTGTTCGTCACCGTATCGGTCTTCCTGTAAGAGGCCAGAGTACAAAGAATAACGCTCGTACTCGTAAGGGTAGAAAGAAAACCGTTGCTAATAAGAAAAAAGCTACTAAATAATAATTGTTGATATGGCAAAAAAAACAGTTGCAGCAAAAAAGAGAAATGTAAAGGTAGATGCTAATGGACAGTTGCATGTTCATTCATCTTTCAACAACATTATTGTTTCTCTGGCAAATAGTGAAGGTCAGATTATCTCTTGGTCTTCAGCCGGAAAAATGGGATTCAGAGGTTCTAAGAAGAACACTCCTTATGCAGCACAGATGGCTGCCCAGGATTGTGCAAAAATAGCATACGATCTTGGCTTGAGAAAGGTAAAAGCATATGTGAAGGGTCCAGGTAACGGACGTGAGTCTGCTATTAGAACTATCCACGGTGCAGGTATTGAAGTTACTGAGATCATTGACGTAACTCCGCTCCCACATAATGGTTGTCGTCCTCCGAAAAGACGTAGAGTTTAAGATTTACCTTTAATAAAAATGATACTTGATTTTGTTTTTGGATTGTAAAATTTCTCTCTACAATCGCGGCTGCAACAAATTGAGTTCATGAATAAACAATTAAATATTTAAAAGAAATGGCTAGATATACTGGACCAAAATCAAGAATAGCCCGTAAGTTCGGTGAAGGAATCTTTGGAGCAGATAAAGTATTGTCAAAGAAGAACTATCCTCCCGGACAGCATGGAAATTCAAGAAAGAGAAAAACTTCTGAATATGGTGTTCAACTTCGTGAGAAACAGAAGGCCAAATACACCTATGGAGTTTTAGAGAAACAATTCCGTAATTTGTTTGAGAAGGCAGAAACCGCTAAAGGTATTACCGGTGAAATTCTTCTTCAATTGCTGGAAGGTCGTCTTGATAACATCGTATTCCGTTTGGGAATTGCTCCTACTCGTGCAGCTGCTCGTCAGTTGGTGAGCCATAAGCATATTACTGTAGATGGCGAAGTTGTGAATGTTCCTTCGTATGCAGTGAAACCGGGTCAAGTGATTGGTGTTCGCGAAAGATCCAAATCTTTGGAAGTTATCGCTAACTCATTGGCTGGTTTTAACCACAGCAAGTATCCTTGGTTGGAATGGGATGATAACTCTAAGGTTGGCAAATTGCTGCACGTACCTGAAAGAGCAGACATTCCTGAAAACATTAAAGAGCATTTGATCGTAGAATTGTATTCTAAATAATAATTAATTTCATGGCGATATTAGCATTTCAAAAACCTGATAAAGTATTAATGTTGGAAGCGGATTCTAGATTCGGAAAATTCGAATTTCGTCCGTTGGAGCCCGGTTTCGGTATTACCGTGGGTAATGCACTGCGCCGCATCCTGCTTTCGTCATTGGAAGGTTTTGCTATCACCACTATCAAGATAGACGGTGTTGAGCATGAGTTTTCCAGTGTACCGGGAGTAAAAGAGGATGTTACTAACATTATCTTGAATCTGAAACAGGTGAGATTCAAGCAAGTAGTTGAAGAATTCGAGAGTGAGAAAGTAACTATTACAGTCGAGAATTCAAGTGAATTTAAAGCAGGTGACATAGGTAAGTATTTGACTGGATTTGAAGTGTTAAATCCTGAATTAGTTATTTGTCATTTAGATTCAAAGGCTACTATGCAGATCGATATTACGATCAACAAAGGTCGTGGTTATGTTCCTGCTGACGAAAACCGCGAATATTGCACCGATGTGAACGTAATTCCTATCGATTCTATTTATACCCCGATACGTAATGTGAAGTATCAGGTAGAAAACTTCCGTGTAGAACAGAAGACTGACTACGAGAAACTGGTACTTGAGATTAGTACCGATGGTTCCATACATCCGAAAGAAGCTCTGAAAGAAGCTGCGAAAATTCTGATTTATCACTTCATGCTCTTCTCTGATGAGAAGATTACGTTGGAGAACAACGACGTTGACGGCAATGAAGAGTTTGATGAAGAAGTATTGCACATGCGTCAGTTGCTGAAGACCAAGCTTGTTGATATGGATCTCTCAGTGCGCGCCCTCAACTGTTTGAAGGCTGCTGATGTAGAGACTCTTGGCGACCTGGTACAGTTCAACAAGACGGATTTGCTGAAGTTCAGAAACTTCGGAAAGAAATCGCTTACCGAGCTTGATGATTTGCTGGAAAGTCTGAATCTGTCGTTTGGAACCGATATTTCTAAATATAAATTAGATAAAGAATAAAAAATGAGACATAATAAGAAATTCAACCATTTGGGTCGTACTGCCTCTCATAGAAACGCTATGTTGGCTAATATGGCGTGTTCTTTGATTAAGCACAAAAGAATCACTACGACCGTAGCAAAGGCTAAAGCTCTGAAGAAGTTTGTTGAGCCTTTGATCACAAAAGCTAAAGACGACACGACTAACTCTCGTCGTGTAGTATTTAGCAATTTGCAAGACAAGTATGCTGTAACTGAGTTGTTTAAAGAAATCTCTGTGAAGATTGCCGATCGTCCGGGTGGTTACACTCGTATCATCAAGACTGGCAACCGTCTGGGTGACAACGCAGAAATGTGCTTCATTGAACTCGTTGATTACAACGATAACATGGCTAAGGAAAAAGTTGCTAAGAAAGCTACTCGTACCCGTCGTTCAAAGAAGACTGCAGAAGCTGCACCTGCTGTTGAAGCTGCTCCGGTTGCTGAAGCGCCTGTTGCTGAGGAAGCAAAAGCAGAAGAAGCCAAAGCTGAATAATTCAACTATTCTTTTTATATATGAAAGCCGTCCCAGAGATTGGGGCGGCTTTTTTGTTGTATTAATCGTTGAATAAACATTAAAAGATGTGTGCATTAAACAAATCAATGTTGGAAACTGTTATATTTGCATTGCGATATGGCTAGATTTGTTCGATTCATAGGATTCCTGGTGCTTGCATTGGCTTTATGGCAGGTTGCGGGCGATACATTTATCGGTGAAACGGTAGATGCGGGGAAGGCTGTGAATGAAAAGACGGTTGCGGTATACAATCAGCAAGATAACTCCTGCATTGCAGCTCCCCAATTACCTTATCTGCCGGATGCAGAACTGGCAGGTACCGGCGGACAGTCTCAGTTGTTGACTTTTTCGCGTTTACAACGTTCCTATACTACAAAATATATTTTCTCTCTGAGAGATTGGATAGATAAGGTGGCTCAGCGGGCTGCTGTCCTGTCTCTGCATCGTGAAAAGCTCTACGATGCTACTGCTTATTATCGTTGCCAACCTGTGTGTGAATATTATATTTTCACACTAAGGCGTATCCTTATTTAGTGTTTTATTGAATTCGGTCTCGTTCCTTGTGTGAAGCGAAGCTTATACATGCAGGGGAGTATTGTATTTTTTCTATTTCAAATAAAACAATTAAATAAATCATATATTATGGCAACTAAAACTATTGATGCAACCCTTTTTGCGTCTACACACCCCGATATCGCTAAGCGTACCAGTATTTCCGGACTTATCTTTTCAGTGGCTATGCTGCTGGTAGGTCTTTTTGTTTTTGCATCTATCTTTGAGATGAGTGATAAATCTTCCACTGTCAGCATGGCTTTGATGGTGTTGGGCACGGCTCTTGTCCTGCTTGGTGTATTCCGTCTGTTCTGGAAATCGAAAGAAATTGTTTATCTGCCCACGGGGAGTATTGCGAAAGAACGTAGTATTTTCTTTGATCTGAAGTATTTGGGCAAGCTTACGGATATGCTTGAGAATGGCCAGTTGAGTGGTGATGCTGCGGTAAAGAGTGAAGCCAGCGGAAATGTACGTATGGATGTGATGATTTCGCAGGACAATAAGTTTGCTGCGGTGCAGTTGTTCCAGTTCGTACCCTATACCTATACGCCGGTGACTTCTGTACGTTACTTTACAGGCAGTGATGCGGTTTCTGTATCAACATTCTTGTCTAAATGTAAAATGGCATAACCCGTGAGGGTGACTCAGACTTGACTTTAAGCTAGAGATGGGGATTAGTCGGCAACGGCAATCCCCATTCTTTTCATCAGGAAACATGCATTCATATTCCGGGCGATACCCGGGCGCAGACGGTACGAGAAGGTTAGCTCATTGTTCGTGATGTCTGCCTCGAAGCAATAGTTGCGGATGTCTTCGGGGAAGAGGTCGATGAGCGTTCCCAGCAGCAGGTCGTGGGTGGCGATGATACCGTTGGCTTGCAGCGCCATGAATTGCTTGATGAGGGCGAAAGAGCCTTTCTGCTTATCCATGGAATTGGTTCCTTTCAGAATTTCGTCGAGGATGATGAAAAGTTCCTCGCCTGCCTGCAATTTGTCTATGATGAGTTTGAGACGTTTGAGTTCGGCAAAGAAATAGGATTCGTTGTCGTTCAGCGAATCGGAAGTACGCAGGCTGGTGATGAGCTGCGCCGGATAGATCTCCATTTGGCGGGCACAAACGGGAGTGCCGATGCAGGCAAGGAGATAGTTGATGCCTACGGTACGTAGGTAAGTGCTCTTGCCCGCCATGTTGGCACCGGTGATGATGATGAAGAAGGGCCGTTTCTCCATATCGATGTCGTTGCGTACGCAGCGGTCGCGGTGCATTAACGGATGCCCCAGGGCCTCGGCGCGCAGGCGGAAAGGAAGGACGGGCTTGCCGGAGAGGGTTTCGGCACGGAAAGGAGTTCCAGGGTGCGAGGCATTCTTTCCAGAGGTGATATCCGCCTTATCCAGCAGAGTGGGGAAGACATAGTCCGGATGGTTATAGGCAAACGTTGCGAGCGAGTTCAGCGTATCAATCAGTCCGATGGCGGTGAGCCAGTGAGGCAGTTCGGTGGCATATTGCTCTTTCCAGGCTTCAATGCGCATGATTTGGCGTAACTCCCAAAAGAAGAATCCGTTCAGGATGGCGTACATAAATGCATTGTTTCGCTGGTCGAGTTCATTCATCAGCTTGCTCAACTGCCGGATGGAGTGGGAGGCTTTCCGTTTTTCTCCACCAATCTCTTCCTTTATCTCTTTGAGCAATTCCGATTGCACCGGCTTTTCCTCCATGAGGCGAAGCAGGACGGCATAGGTGGAAAGTATCTGCAATTTCTTTCCGTAGATGGCTTGTATTTTGGTAATACGGCCTGTGAAGCTGAAACTGGCGATGACAAAGCACGTCCAGATGATGCCATAAGTCCCTCCGGACAGTATTCCGGCTATAACCAGTCCGATGCAGATAGCGTTTGTTGCCACTACCAATGGCGGCAAGGCACGCAGCAGTTTTTGGGTCCGGAATACGCTCGGACTTTTTGCCCAGGCGTTCAGTTCCGTCTCATCGGCGGCTTTCCCTTTGTGCAGCAGCCCCAGGATGCGGAAGCGCTGCCGGAATTCCAGTTCCGGTGCAAGCTCTTGCACGGCTTCCTGCCGTTTTTGTATTTCTTCTTTCTTTTTCAGATGCACGTTCAGCCAGGATGCCAGCCGGCTTTTTCCTAACTGGGTACACGTCCGGTTGATGTATTGATACAGAGAATGCGGGCCGAATACGTCTAAGTCGTAAGTGTACAGATGTGTAGGGTCCATGAACTCCTCTCCGTCATCAAAAGCAGAAATGTCGTAATTCAGCGCTGCGAGTTCCTGTTCGTTGATTTCTATCTCCTTTTCCAGGTAATCCTTCCGGTAGAACAGACGGTTGTGATATTTAATCAGCAGCACGAAGGGCAGGAGCGTAACGAGCACAATGCCTCCCAATACCGCCCAGCTTTCCGCCCGGAAATAGATAATTCCCGCTACTCCGGCGCAGAACAACAGCAGTCGCAGGGTGCCGATGCGGTAAATCTGTTGCTGTACTTTATTTAATTCATGCTTTGCCTGCTCCGCAATGTCGTGGTAAGTGGCACTTATTTTATCTATCGTATTCATTGGTGCTATACATGTTAAGTTGCGGCAAAGATATGCATTTACAATTGTTTTCTTTATCTTTTAGGAACATCTGCCTATCTTTTTCCCACGATTTTTTGTCTACTTCCTATAAAAAGTGTACCTTTCGCTCACTAAAACAAAGTTTCAGAAGAGGAGGCCGGATATGAAAAGGTGGTGGCTGTTAGGCATTTTGACACTGTTGCTGGTTTTGCCAGGTGCAGCCCAGCAGGTGATGTATTCCAATTTGAAAGGACTGGTGGAAGGCCGTGGCGATACGGTTACTACACTGAAAGTTGAGAAGCGCTCCAAAAATCAGATATACTTGATGGGCGGTGCCGATTACCGCATTATGGCGGACGATAATCCCGGTCTTTGCCGTTATCTGAAATCCCGTTGCTATGCTGTGCAGATAGATACGTCGCTCTACGTCAACTGCAGGAAGATGCGCTACAAGCGCTACCGTTTCGGGCAATGGTATGCACCGGCCCTATGGCTGAAAGAAAAGATTTACTTTTGTGCGCAACCCGTAGGACAAGCAGCCACCAGTACCATGACTCCCGATGATGCTACGCGGCTGGGTGGCGAAGTGGGCGATGCCATCAATGCTTCGGGGCTGGTTCATGCCCGCGTATATTACGAATTGAATCCCGAAACCGGAAAATCCGAGTTCGTGGGGCGCGAGCGGATGCTGCAGCTGCTGGAAGAATATCCCGAACTGCGCGCCGGATTCGAGAAAGAAACAAGCGAGGCGGCAGAGGTCATCGGCAGGTATCTGCGGGCACTCCGGTCGTCAGCTACTAATCATTAAATCACTAATTACTAATAAAATGATATTATTGCAAGACGTGCCCGATGGGTACGAATACTGCCTTGCGGGTAAAGACAAGTGCCCCAAGGCATCCTCCTGCCTGCGGGCCATAGCGGCACAACTGCTGTCTGAGAGTGAAGAAACACAGCCTAAATCCCTCCGTGTGGTGAATCCCTTTTACGTCGACCGTTTGTCCGACCTTTCAACCTGCGAACGCTACCGTTCCAACGAACCGTTGCATTATGCCCGCGGTATGTCCCGCCTTTTCGATGATATTCCTTTGAAGCTGGCATCCGCAGTACGTTCCAGGGTCATGGGGTGCTTTTCGTGCGAACGTTATTATTACCATTGCCGTAAGGGCGAACGGTTGATTACCCCCGAAGAACAGCAGCGGATAGCCGGAGTGTTCAGGGCTGCCGGGATAGGGACAAAGCCGAAATTCGACAGTTATGAGTACAGGCTGGCTTGGTAAGTCCGGTTTGTAGGTGCAGCCTGTATAGAAAGCTGTAAAGACGCCATCAGTCTGCGGTATCGACGCAAGCTGATGGCGTTGTTGTATGCAGCAAGTTGCAGAGTTACCGCAAACAAGTTGCAGAGCTGCTGCATATAAGTTGCAGAGACACTGCAAACGAGTTGCAGAGCTGCTGCACATTAATTTGCAGCGGCTCTGTAGCTTATATGCAGCGTCACTGCAAGATGTATGCAGTAGCTTTGCAGTATGGATGCGCTGAGTTACAACCCTTTATCGGGGCAGCACGAACATACTGATTGGAATAACAAATGTTTCTGTTTCCGATTATTCAATCCTTATGCCGGGTTTCTGGAAGTCATTCCGGCTCATTTTTATCAGCTGTTTCTTCTCGCTTCCGTCATCAATGACAAGGGTCAACGAGTCATTCCATTGCGCGAGAGAAGAAAGGGAAGAGATGTCGCACGACACAGTGCGGTGGCTGCTGTTTGTTTTCGTCCAGCCGTCGGGGATGCGGGGATTATAGCAGAGTTGCAGTCTGAGGGTGTCCGGCTCTTGTTTTGCTACGTCGTATACCAGGTTCACTTCTCCGTTGTGGCTTTCTCCGCTTATGTCATTGAAGGTGGCGAATCCTGCCGATAAATCGACATAGCCGGCGGAGGCATAACCTACCGTCAGTGACCGGGGAATGGCGCAATTCTCCTTGTCGGTGATGTGCCCGGCCGCTGCCTCCTCTTGGGAGAGGGGATGAATCACGTCGTAGGCTTCAATCGCATGGACACGTACATTGTCTATATATTTTATACCGTTGGCAGAGGTGGTCCAGTCGCTTTCCATATAAGAGAAAGAGAAGTAGCCTCTCTCTTTGTCGGCAAGTTCCGCACTGTAGGAAATGGCTAATCCGCCATGCCCCAAGTAGCAGTAATATCCATCTTCCGGGTTTCCTGCAATGGTTGCCACGTCTGCAAATCCTCTGGAACCGTCATCCTTCATCAGATCCGTACAACCTGCGAAGCCAAGCACGCAAGCCAGTACGACGATACTTGAAAGTAAATTCTTCATAGCTTTCTCCTTTAAATTAGACATGAGTTATATTTTTTAGACAGAAGAACAAAAGAACATATTCATGATATGCTATAGCTTATATTTTCTAATTTGTTCTTTTGTTCTTCTGTCTAAAATAATTCTTTTGTCATTTACCTCATAACCTGTCAAAACGGAGTCAATCTCAACTCCTGATTCGCATTATTAATTAATCTCCCTCGCTTCCCGGAGAGATGCATACAAATATACGTATTTTTGTGATTGTCCGTAGCAACATAGGGCCTAATTTTCATGGCTTCCTCCCTCTCTTTGACTAAAAGATAAATAACTGCCTCTACCTATTGCGAATATCGGGATTTATTTTTATATTGCGGCAGATATCAGCCGGTAATAACTGACAATTTGTAACCTTACTATATCCTAATTATTATGGAGATAACCATCAATAAAACATTGCCCCCTTATCCCTCCTTCATCGAGGGCATCCGCCGGGCACCCGACCGTGGCTACACCCTTACCCCTGCGCAGACTGCCACGGCGCTGAAGAACGCATTGCGCTATATTCCCAAGGAATTGCACGAAACGCTTGCCCCCGAGTTTATGGAAGAACTCCGCACCCGTGGGCGTATCTACGGCTACCGCTACCGTCCGCAGGGCGACCTCAAGGCGAAGCCCATCGATGAATACAAAGGAAACTGCATCGAAGGCCGTGCCTTCCAGGTGATGATTGACAATAATCTTTGTTTCGACATTGCCCTCTATCCGTACGAATTAGTTACCTACGGCGAGACGGGGCAGGTGTGCCAGAACTGGATGCAGTACCGCCTTATCAAGCAATACCTCGAAGTGCTGACGCGCGAACAGACACTCGTCATTGAAAGCGGACATCCGCTGGGACTGTTCAAGTCGAAGCCCGAGGCACCCCGCGTCATCATCACCAATGCGCTGATGGTGGGGCTTTACGATAATCAGGACGACTGGCACACCGCCATGCAGATGGGCGTTGCCAATTACGGGCAGATGACTGCCGGCGGCTGGATGTACATCGGTCCGCAAGGCATCGTGCACGGCACATTCAACACTTTGCTGAATGCCGGACGCCTGAAACTGGGCATTCCGCAAGACGGAGATTTGCGCGGACGTCTTTTCATTTCCTCCGGTCTGGGAGGCATGAGCGGCGCACAGCCCAAGGCTGCCGAGATGGCAGGAGCGGTGGCAATCATTGCCGAGGTAGATGCTTCGCGCATCGAAACCCGCCACAAGCAGGGATGGGTGGGACGCGTCACCGATTCTTTGCCCGAAGCATTTCGCTTGGCGCGCGAAGCGATGGACAGCCGCCAACCTCTCTCCATAGCCTATCACGGCAATGTGGTGGACTTGCTGGAATATGCCGTGCGGGAGCGTCTTCCCGTCGACCTGCTTTCCGACCAGACTTCCTGCCATGCTGCCTACGACGGTGGCTATTGCCCTGCCGGTCTGACCTTTGAGCAGCGCACCGCGATGCTGCACGAGAACCCGAAGCAGTTCCACCGCCTGGTGGATGCTTCGCTGTCGCGTCACTTTGCTGCGATCAAGACACTCGTAGGCCGGGGTACTTACTTCTTCGACTACGGAAACTCCTTTATGAAAGCCGTTTACGATGCCGGCGTGAGCGAGATTGCCCGTGACGGCGATACGAAGAATGGCTTTATCTTCCCCAGCTACGTAGAAGATATCATGGGGCCGGAGCTTTTCGATTACGGCTACGGGCCCTTCCGCTGGGTATGCCTCAGCGGTAAACACGAAGATTTGGTGAAGACCGACCGGGCTGCGATGGAGTGCATCGACCCTACGCGGCGCGGGCAGGATTTGGATAATTATAACTGGATTCGTGATGCCGAGAAGAATAACCTGGTGGTGGGCACGCAAGCCCGAATCCTCTATCAGGATGCCGAAGGACGCATGAACATTGCACTTCGTTTCAATGAAATGGTACGGAACGGGGAAGTCGGCCCTATTATGCTGGGACGCGACCATCACGACGTCAGCGGTACGGACTCGCCTTTCCGTGAGACGGCGAATATCAAAGACGGCAGCAATGTGATGGCCGATATGGCCGTGCAGTGTTTTGCCGGAAATTGTGCGCGGGGCATGAGCCTTGTGGCCTTGCACAATGGCGGCGGCGTGGGCATCGGAAAAGCCATCAACGGCGGCTTCGGCATGGTGTGCGACGGTTCGCAGCGGGTGGATGAGATTCTCCGCTCTGCCATGTTGTGGGATGTGATGGGAGGCGTGGCACGCCGTTCGTGGGCACGCAATCCGCATGCCATGGAGACGAGCGAGGCGTTCAACCGCACGCATGCCGAGGGGTATCATATTACAATGCCGTATGTGGCGGATGAGGAATTGATAAAGAAATGTATAAGATAAATGATAATTTAGGGGCGCTCCGCCCGCTAAATTCCCATTTATTCAACTAAAAACAATTACGATATGAACAAAATTATGGAATGCGTCCCCAACTTCAGCGAGGGACGCGACTTGCAGAAGATAGACCAAATAGTAGCCCCTTTCCGGGGCAGACCGGGTGTGAAGTTGCTGGACTACAGCAACGACGAAGACCATAACCGCCTTGTCGTTACCGTAGTAGGCGAGCCAGAACCGCTACGCGATGCCGTGCTCGCAGCCATCGGTGTTGCCGTGCAACTGATCGACCTCAATCATCACACCGGACAGCACCCCCGCATGGGAGCCGTAGATGTAGTGCCCTTCATCCCCATCAAGAATGTAACGATGGACGAAGCTATCGCCCTCTCCAAAGAAGTAGGCGAGGAGGTAGCAAAACGTTACAATCTCCCCGTCTTCCTGTACGAGAAATCCGCTTCCGCCCCGCATCGCGAGAACCTTGCGGCAGTCCGTAAGGGCGAGTTCGAAGGAATGGCAGAGAAGATAAAACAACCGGAATGGCATCCCGACTTCGGTCCGGCCGAGCGCCATCCTACCGCAGGAACGGTAGCCATCGGCGCCCGTATGCCGTTGGTGGCGTATAACGTCAACCTCAATACCCCCAGCCTGGAGATTGCCCACGACATCGCCAAGAAGATCCGCTTCATCGGCGGTGGCTTGCGCTATTGCAAGGCGATGGGCGTGGAGCTGAAAGACCGCGGCATCACACAAGTCTCCATCAATATGACGGACTTTACCCGTACCGCTCTCTACCGCGCTTTCGAACTGGTACGGATCGAGGCGCGCCGCTATGGCGTCAGCATCGTAGGTAGCGAAATCATCGGACTGGTGCCTATGGAAGCCTTGATCGACACCGCCTCCTACTACCTGGGACTGGAGAATTTCTCGATGGAGCAAGTGCTGGAAGCAAGAATAATGGAATAAGAAATTATGGCAGAAAACCTGATTATATTCAATGCGCGTGTTGTGACGCCCCTCGGCTTTTCCGCCCGTCGCGGCAAGGAGATGGGAGAGTTGCACATCATTGACAACGCTACGGTGGAAGTAACCAACGGCATCATCACCTATGTGGGCGAGAACCGCGGAGAGCAACGCGATGGCTATTACCAGCGCTACTGGCACTACAATGCCCGCGGCAAGTGCCTGCTGCCCGGCTTTGTCGATTCGCACACGCATTTCGTGTTTGGCGGCGAGCGTGCCGAAGAATTCTCTTGGCGGCTGAAAGGCGAGAGCTATATGTCCATCATGGAGCGTGGCGGCGGAATTGTAAGCACCGTGAAAGCGACCCGTGCCGAGAACTTTATCAAACTGCGCAGCCGTGCCGAAAACTTTCTGAAGCAAATGACCGCCATGGGCGTGACCACCGTAGAAGGCAAAAGCGGCTACGGGCTGGACCGCGATACGGAACTCATGCAACTCCGCGTGATGCGCAGCCTCAATAACGATGAGCACAAGCGGGTGGATGTTGTCTCTACTTTCCTCGGCGCGCATGCCGTGCCCGAAGAATACAGCGGACGCACGGACGAGTACGTAGATTATATTATCAAGGAAGTAATGCCCAGCGTCGTGCAGAACGACCTGGCCGAATTCTGCGATGTCTTCTGCGAGCAAGGCGTCTTCTCCATCGAACAATCCCGCCGTCTGTTGCTTGCTGCCCGGGAGATGGGGCTTGCCCTGAAACTCCATGCCGACGAAATCGTTCCTTTGGGCGGTGCCGGACTGGCAGCCGAACTTTCAGCCGTTTCGGCCGACCATCTGCTGCATGCCTCCGACGCCGATATCCGTGCGATGGCAGAGAAGAACGTAGTGGCTACCCTGCTACCGCTGACCGCCTTTGCCCTGAAAGAACCATACGCCCGCGGGCGCGAAATGATTGATGCCGGTTGTGCCGTAGCCCTTGCTACCGACCTTAATCCCGGCAGTTGCTTTTCCGGTTCCATCCCCCTCACGTTTGCCCTGGCGTGCATCTATATGCAGTTGAGCATCGAGGAAGCCATCACCGCACTGACGCTGAACGGTGCCGCTGCCTTGAAGCGTGCGGATAGCATCGGCAGCATCGAGGTAGGGAAGAAGGGAGACTTTGTAGTGTTGAATACCGATAATTATCATTTCCTTCCTTATTATATAGGGATGAATTGTGTCAATACTACGATTAAGGAAGGCGTACTCTATCCGGTAGTATGATATAGTAAATAAGACTTTGATACATAATATTTAACCATGCGAATCAGTAGTTGAAACTGATTCATAACGATGATAGAAATGAATGAAATGATAAACATGAGTATCTCAAACTCTCCCGCCTGAAAGGGGGAGTACCCCGTAGGGGGGAGGGGGGCTTACATAAGCAGAGAGTAACTTTGCAATAGATAAGTCCCTGCGGATGTAAGACCCCTCCGCCCTACGGGCACCTCCCCTTTCAGGCGGAGGAGTTGGAGATACTCTTGCTCATATCCTGTCAAAACGGAGTCAATCTCAACTCCTGATTCGCATTAATACTTAAACATCATGTTAGCAGAACTAATAGTAAAAGAGTTTTTGAATAAAGTAGCGGGCAGTGATCCCGTTCCCGGCGGAGGAAGCATCGCCGCCTTGAATGGCGCCATCGCCTCCGCTTTGGCAGCGATGGTTGCCAACCTCACCATCGGCAAGAAAGGTTATGAACCTCACGAAGAACTGATGCGCTATATCTCCGAAGTAGCCATGCGGCAGAAAGATACTTTTGTTGCCGATATAGACCGTGACTCCGAAGCCTACGACGGCGTATTTGCCTGCTTCAAGATGCCCAAAGCTACCGATGAAGAAAAAGCAGCCCGTAGCGCCGCCATTCAGGAGGCTACCAAGCATGCCGCTCTTGTACCGATGCAGGTGGCCCGCAATGCCTACGAACTGATGCCGATTATAGCGGATGTGGCCCGCCTGGGCAACCGCAATGCCGTGACCGATGCCTGCGTAGCCATGATGTCCGCCCGTTCTGCCGTTCTGGGCGCGCTGATGAATGTACGCATCAACCTCGGTTCGCTGAAAGACAAAGAATTCGTAGCCAAGCTTCAGGCCGAAGCCGACGAGCTGGAACGTCTTGCCTGCGCACAGGAAAAAGAATTATTGGACGAAATCAATCAAGAACTGAAACTATGAGCAATGTCTATTACGTAGGTTCCGGTGAGCTTACTTTCGACCTCATCGAACGCATTATCAACGAAAACCTGAAGCTGGAATTGGCTCCCGAAGCCAAACAGCGCATACAGAAATGCCGCGACTATCTGGACAAGAAGATTGCAGCATCCGACGAACCTCTGTACGGAATTACTACCGGTTTCGGCTCTCTGTGCAGTAAGAATATCTCGTCCGACGAGTTGGGCACCTTGCAGGAAAACCTGATAAAGAGCCATGCTTGCAGCGTGGGCGAGGAGATACGCCCCGTCATCGTCAAACTGATGATGCTGCTCAAGGCACATGCCCTTTCCCTGGGACATAGCGGCGTGCAGGTCATCACCGTGCAACGCATTCTCGACTTCTTCAACAACGACGTGATGCCCATCGTCTACGACCGCGGCTCATTGGGAGCTTCCGGCGACCTTGCCCCGCTTGCCAACCTCTTCCTGCCCCTTATCGGCGTAGGCGACGTTTATTATAAAGGTAAGAAACGCGAAGCCATCAGCGTGCTCGACGAATTCGGCTGGGAACCCGTAAAGTTGATGAGCAAGGAAGGACTGGCACTGCTCAACGGCACGCAGTTTATGAGTGCCAACGGCGTGTTTGCCATCCTCAAAGCCTTCCGCCTCTCCAAGAAAGCCGACCTGATTGCCGCCCTCTCCCTCGAAGCCTTCGATGGACGCATCGACCCGTTTATGGACTGCATCCAGCAAATCCGTCCGCACAAAGGTCAGATAGAGACGGGTGCAAACTTCCGTAAACTGCTGGAGGGCAGCGAACTGATAGCTCGCCCCAAGGAGCATGTGCAAGATCCGTATTCTTTCCGTTGCATCCCCCAGGTGCATGGTGCCACGAAAGATGCCATCCGTTACGTAGCCTCCGTACTGCTGACGGAAATCAACTCCGTGACGGACAACCCCACCATCTTCCCCGACGAAGACCGCATCATCTCCGGCGGCAATTTCCATGGTCAGCCGCTTGCCATCTCCTATGACTTCCTCGGCATCGCCCTTGCCGAACTGGGCAATATCTCCGAGCGTCGCGTCGCCCAGCTCATCATGGGGTTGCGCGGACTTCCCGAATTCCTGGTAGCCAATCCCGGACTGAACTCCGGCTTCATGATACCGCAATATGCTGCCGCTTCGATGGTGAGCCAGAACAAGATGTACTGTTATGCAGCCAGCAGCGACTCCATCGTTTCCAGCAACGGTCAGGAAGACCACGTCAGCATGGGTGCCAATGCAGCTACAAAGTTGTATCGCATCATGGACAACCTGGAACATATCCTTGCCATCGAACTGATGAATGCCGCCCAAGGCATCGACTTCCGCCGCCCGCAAAAAACATCTCCTGTCCTGGAACGCTTCCTGCACGAATACCGCAAGGAAGTCCCTTTTGTGAAGGACGATATCGTGATGTATAAGGAAATCCATAAAACCGTTGCTTTCCTCAACCGGACGAAGTTCGACTATTAGAACTTCCCAATAAATCTGCCGGAAACCTAATTTTTATTAATCTCTAAACAAAAGAAAGAAAACTCAATTGGTGAATTGAGTTTTCTTTCTATCTTTGCCTCGTTTTATTCCGATAATGAATAGAAAAACAGTTATTTTGAATAAGAAAGGAAGAAAAATGAGCGAACACACAAAGCATTCAGCATCAAGGTCGGAACTGAGGGAACGAATCATTCAGACCGCCGTGGAATCGTTTAGTGCACATGGAATCAAAAGTATCACAATGGATGATATTGCTGCTTCTTTGGGTATATCCAAGCGTACTCTTTATGAAGTGTTTTCCGACAAAGAGTCGTTGCTGGAAGAATGTATTCTGAAAAGCCAGCAGGATACCGATGCTTGGCTCAAAGATATTCTGGCAACTTCCAATAATGTGCTGGAAGTTATACTGAGATGCTATCAGTGGAGTATAGAGAAATTCCATGCAACAAATAGGAAATTCTTTGAAGATCTCAAAAAGTATCCCAAAGCTTATGAACTGGTGAAGAAAAATCATAACCGCAGTTCGGAAGATACGGTCAATTTCTTTAAAGAAGGTGTGAAGCAAGGCATTTTCCGTGGTGACGTGAACTTTGCCATTGTCAACCAGCTGGTACGCGGTCAGCTCGACTTGCTGATGAACTCCAACATCTGTGACGAATATTCTTTCCTTGATGTTTACGAATCTATTATGTTTACCTTCTTGCGTGGCATTTCTACGGAGAAAGGTGCTCATGAGTTGGAAAACTTTATTATCGAATACCGTGAAAAACACACACATAGTGACGAGACAGAAAAATAATTAATCAACAACCTATTATTTATTTATGAAGATGCAGAGATTTTGGGTAGGCAAAGCACTACTGTTTGCTGCTGCCGTGCTCTATGCCGGTGGTTATGCACAAGCACAAGAGGCGAAGGATACCCTGACCCTGAACCTTGACAAGGCGTTGGAGATTGCTCTAAGTGAGAATCCGACCATTAAGGTGGCGAATGAGGAGATTGCCTTGAAGAAAGTGACTCATCAGGAAACCTGGCAAAACCTGCTTCCGCAGGCAAGTATCGATGGAACATGGAGCCATACGATTACAGCCGCCCAGCTTAATCTGGGAGGACAGTCTTTCAAAATGGGTATGGACAACTCCAATACTGTAAGTGGCGCACTGAACATCAGTCTGCCTATATTTGCCCCAAGCGTATATCGGGCTATGTCGATGACAAAGACTGATATCGAGCTGGCAGTGGAGAAATCGCGTGCTTCCAAGCAAGACTTGGTGAACCAGGTGACGAAGGCATACTACCAGCTGATGCTTTCGCAAGACTCTTACGACGTGTTGCAGAAGAGCTATAAACTGGCAGAAGACAATTATAACATCGTTAATGCCAAGTATCAGCAAGGAACCGTCAGCGAGTTCGATAAAATCAGTGCCGAGGTACAGATGCGCAGCATCAAGCCGAATGTGATTTCCGCAAACAATGCTGTGACATTGTCAAGATTGCAGCTGAAAGTGCTGATGGGAGTTACTGCCGATGTGGAAATCAAGATTGATGACAATCTGAAGCAGTACGAAACGGATTTGTTTGCCAATCAGCTGGAACAAACCACTGAAGGACTGGTAAACAACACTACGATGAAGCAGTTGGATTTGAACTGGAAGACACTTCAGCAGAACATCAAGACGTTGCGTACCAACTTCATGCCTACATTGGCTATGAACTATTCTTATCAGTATCAATCTTTGAACAATGAGAATTGGGATGTCTTCAGTTACGACTGGGGTGGCAGTTCTTCGCTGGTATTCAGCCTGAGTATTCCTTTATATAAGGCAAGCAATTTCACCAAGTTGAAAACGAACCGCATCCAGATGCGTCAGTTAGAGCAGAACCGTATCGACACGGAACGTAAGCTGAATATGCAGATCACCAGCTATCAGAAGAACATGGCCGCCAGTTCGGAGCAGGTTGTCAGCAATCGTGAGAACGTGATGCAGGCGCAGAAAGCCGTGCAGATTGCCGGTAAGCGCTATGAAGTAGGTAAGGGCACGGTGCTCGAACTGAACACGTCGCAAGTGCAGCTCACCGAGGCGGAACTGACTTACAACCAATCCATTTACGACTATCTGGTGTCTAAGGCCGACCTTGACCAGGTGCTGGGAAGAGATTATATAATTAATAAACAGAAATAAAAGAAAAACAACGATATGAAAAAAGGTTTTCAATTGATTGCCCTGCTGACTGTTGCACTGCTGGGCGCATGTAGTGGAGATAAAGACAAAACTGCTGCAGAGAAAGTAGACGAAAAGCCGAGAGTGAAGTTAGCCGATGTAGTTGCCCGTCCTGTGGACCAGATCCAGGAATATACGGCTACGGTAGAGGCTGAAGTGAAAAACAATATCGCTCCCTCTTCTCCGGTGCGCATCGATCGCATCTTTGTAGAAGTGGGTGACCGTGTGTCCAAAGGACAAAGATTGGTCAGCATGGATGCTGCCAACCTGAAGCAGATAAAGTATCAGCTGGACAACCAGCGGATAGAGTTTAAGCGCATTGACGAACTCTATAAGGTGGGAGGTGCGTCCAAATCGGAATGGGATGCCGCCAAGATGAATCTTGATATCCGCGAGACTTCCTATAATAACCTCTTGGAGAATACTGCATTGCTCAGTCCCATCAACGGTGTGGTGACAGCACGTAACTATGATAATGGTGATATGTATAGTGGTGGAGAGCCTGTACTGGTAGTAGAACAAATCACTCCGGTAAAATTGTACATCAATGTGTCCGAGGGTTACTTTACGAAAGTGAAGAAAGGTGCTCCCGTGTCTGTAAAAATAGACGTTTACGGTGATGAGGAGTTCGAAGGTAAAATAAGTCTTATTTACCCCACTATTAATCCTGCTACCCGTACTTTCCAGGTAGAAATTCAGCTTGTCAACCGTGACCAGCGTGTCCGTCCGGGAATGTTTGCCCGTGCTACATTGAACTTCGGTACACAAGAACATGTGGTGGTACCCGATTTGGCTATTGTGAAGCGTGCCGGTTCTGGTGACCGCTATGTCTATGTATATAAGGATGGCAAAGTATCTTATAATAAAGTGGAACTGGGCCGCCGTATGGATACTGAGTATGAGTTGATTTCCGGTGTGGATAATAACTCACAGGTCGTTATTGCCGGACAGACAAAACTGGCCGACGGGGTAGAAGTCGAAGTAGAAAAGTAATGATTAACGTAAATCCTTAAGAAACATGAGTTTATACGAAGGAGCGGTTAAAAAACCGATTATGACCTCGCTCTGCTTCCTGGCAGTAGCGTTATTTGGTCTGTTCTCTTTATCGAAATTGCCGGTAGACCTTTATCCGGATATTGAGACCAACACCATTATGGTGATGACCTCGTATGCGGGTGCCAGTGCATCGGATATTGAGAACAACGTGACCCGTCCGTTGGAGAATACGCTGAACTCTGTCAGCAATCTGAAGCATATCACCTCCCGTTCATCAGAAAATATCTCTGTAATTACGCTGGAGTTTGAATACGGATATGACATCGACGTGCTGACCAATGATGTGCGCGATAAACTGGACATGGTAAGTTCACAGCTTCCGGATGAAGTGGAAACCCCTATCATCTTTAAGTTCAGTACAGACATGATTCCTATCCTGCTGCTTTCTGTGCAGGCGGAGGAGAGCCAACCGGCACTCTATAAGATATTGGATGACAATATTGTGAACCCGTTGGCGCGTGTGCCGGGTGTGGGTACGGTATCCATCTCGGGTGCACCCAAGCGTGAGGTGAACGTTTATTGTGACCCCAACAAGCTGGATGCTTATAACCTTTCTGTGGAAACCATCAGTTCCATCATCAGTGCCGAGAACCGCAATACGCCGGGTGGTACTTTCGATGTGGGAAACAACACCTATTCACTGCGTGTGGAGGGTGAGTTCAAAGATCCCAAAGAGATGGAGAACATCGTGGTGGGTACGCACAACGGAGCTTCCGTTTATCTGCGTGATGTGGCAACGGTAGTAGACTCTGTGGAGGAGCGTGCACAAAAGACGTACAGCAACGGTGTGCAAGGTGCTATGATTGTAGTACAGAAGCAGTCGGGCGCCAATTCCGTAGCTATTTCGCAGAAAGTTATCGACATGTTGCCGCAGCTGCAAAAGTCGCTGCCCAGTGATGTGAAGTTGGGCATCATTGTCAATACTTCCGATAACATCTTGAATACTATTGACAGTTTGGAGGAAACCATTATATACGCCATGCTGTTCGTAATCCTGGTTGTATTTGTCTTTCTGGGGCGTTGGCGTGCTACGGTCATCATCTGTATCACTATTCCGATGTCATTGGTTGCTTCGTTTATCTATCTGGGCATTATTGACGGCGGTTCGCTGAATATTATCTCGCTCTCTTGTCTCTCCATTGCCATCGGTAATGTGGTGGATGACGCGATTGTGGTACTTGAAAATGTGACTACCCATATTGAGCGAGGGGCGGAACCGAAACAAGCGGCGGTACATGGCACGAATGAGGTGGCCATTTCCGTAATAGCCTCTACGTTGACCATGATTGCGGTATTCTTCCCGTTGACGATGGTAAGCGGTATGTCCGGTGTATTGTTCCGCCAGTTGGGATGGATGATGTGTGTGATTATGACTGTTTCCACTGTTTCGGCTTTGTCATTTACTCCGATGATGTGTGCGCAACTCTTGCGCTTGCAGAAAAAACAGAGCAAGATGTTCATTGCCTTTTACAAACCGATCCAGCGTGGACTCGACGCCCTTGATGTATGGTATCAGAATCGCTTGAACTGGGCTGTACGCCATCGGAAGACTATCGTTGTGGGCTGTGCCGTTTTCTTCGCGGCAAGTTTGTTCTGCGCCAAGTACATTGGTACGGAGTTCTTCCCGGCAGCCGACAACAGCCGTATCGGTGTGAAGCTTCAGTTGCCTATCGGTGCCCGTGTGGAACGTGCGCAGGCATTGGCTTCGGAGCTGACGGATAAGTGGATGAAGCGTTACGAAGGTGTGATGAAAGTCTGCAACTATACTGTGGGACAAGCCGACTCGGACAATACATTCGCTTCTATGCAGGATAATGGCAGCCATATCATCAGCTTCAACATCAGTTTGGTGAGTCCGGGTGACCGTGATGTGACGCTGGAGGCAGTCTGCGATGAGATGCGTGAAGACCTGAAAGCCTATCCCGAGTTGGACAAGGCGCAGGTAATTCTTGGTGGTAGTACCGGTGGCATGAGTGCCCAGGCCAGTGCCGACTTTGAGGTTTACGGTTATGACTTTACTGCTACCGACCAAGTATCGGCCGAACTGAAAGAGAAGTTATTGCAAGTGAAAGGTGTGAGTGAGGTAAACATCAGCCGTCAGGATTACCAACCCGAATACCAGGTGGACTTCGACCGTGAGAAGTTGGCATTGCATGGTCTGAACCTGTCGACGGCTTCGAGCTACCTTCGTAACCGCGTGAATGGTGCTTTGGCTTCCTATTATCGTGAGGACGGTGACGAGTACGATATCCGGGTGCGCTATGCCCCTGAGTTCCGTACCAAGATTGAGGATCTGGAGAATATACTTATTTATACTCCTTCCGGAGAAGGCATCCGTGTGAAAGATCTTGGTAAAGTAGTCGAGCGTTCGGCTCCTCCTACTATCGAGCGTAAAGACCGTGAACGTATTGTAACTGTATCTGCTGTCATCTCCGGTGCTCCGCTGGGCGATGTTGTGGCCGAAGGTAATGCCATTATCGACAAGATGGATCTTCCGAGCGGTGTTTCTATCCAGATTTCGGGTTCGTACGAAGACCAGCAGGATTCGTTCTCCGACTTGGGTACACTGGCCGTACTGATTGTCATTCTGGTATTTATTGTGATGGCAGCCCAGTTCGAGTCTCTGACCTATCCGTTCATTATCATGTTCTCCATTCCGTTCGCATTCAGCGGTGTGTTGATGGCGCTCTTCTTTACGGGTACAAACCTGAACGTAATGAGTTTGCTGGGTGGAATTATGTTGATCGGTATTGTGGTGAAGAATGGTATTGTGCTTATCGACTACATTACGCTTTGTCGTGAGCGTGGTATGGCGGTACTTCATTCTGTAGTTACGGCAGGCCGTAGCCGTCTGCGTCCGGTATTGATGACTACGTTGACTACCATCCTCGGTATGGTGCCGATGGCTGTAGGACAGGGCGAAGGTGCTGAAATGTGGCGTCCGCTGGGTGTTGCCGTGATTGGCGGTCTGACGGTGTCTACTATTCTGACGTTGATTCTGGTTCCTGTGCTTTATTGCTCGTTTGCCGGCATCGGTATCAAGCGTACACGTGGCAAGATTAAGAAAGATCGTGAGTTGAACGACTATTATTTGTCACATAAGGACAAGATGACGAAACCGAAGAAACAATGATTGTAACTTGTAATTAGTAATTGATATGAAATCAGTATTTATCACATTCGACCAAGCGTTCTTTGAGCGCATTATGGCATTACTCGACCGACAGAACTGTCGTGGCTTTAGCTATTGGCAACAAGTGCAGGGGCGCGGCAGCAAGACGGGTGAACCGCACTATGGCAGCCACGCATGGCCCAGTATGTGTTCTGCCATCATCACCATAGTGGAGGATGCCAAAGTAGACCCGCTACTTGATGCACTCCACAAAATGGATGTGGAGACCGAGCAATTGGGACTCCGGGCTTTCGTCTGGAACATTGAAAAGACTATTTGATAGCCCTTGAGATCTTGATAAATTGTTATCCCCGGAGAAAAAAGATGTTTTCTTCGGGGATAATTCTTTTTGTCTGTATATGTTTTTCCCTCCTATTCTCTATCTTTGCGCCCGGATTCGAGTTATGAAGAAGAATGTATTGGTACATACGGGTATATTGGCGTTCATCGTGATGGGTGCGCTGCTGTTGTTGCATCTGCTGCCGGGCATGACGATAGGCGGGCATGTGCTGAGGCGTGTGGATATACTCAGTGATATACGTCCTCCTTCTTCCAAACCGGTCAGTGAGCAACCGGACAGCCTGTTGCCTCCTCCGCCCAAGGTGAAACCTGCGTTTGTAGATACTTGCCGCTCGGGTATGACCTGCATTGAGGATTATAGCGACTCCACCCTACGGGGTATGACACTGTTCTACCGGGCACTCGATGAACTTGCCCGAAAGCCCCGGCCTGTGCGCATTGCTTATTTCGGCGATTCCTTCATCGAAGCCGATATCTTGACGGCCGATCTTCGTGAGATGCTTCAGAAGAAGTATGGAGGTTGCGGTGTGGGCTTCGTTACTATCACTTCCATGACCAGCGGATTCCGTCCTACGGTGCGTCATTCTTTCAGTGGGTGGCAGAGTCACTCTGTGATGGATTCGGTATTCTTCGACCGCAACAAGCAAGGCGTTTCGGGACATTACTTCATTCCCACCGTCGGTGCATCTGTAGAGCTGAAAGGGCAGAAGACGTATGCTTCGCGACTTGATACCTGCCAGCGTGCCAGCATCTTCTTTTATAATCGGGGAGAGGTTACTCTTTCCGTCAGTGTAAACCGGGGCGAGAGCACTACCGAGACTTTTGCGCCAATCGACGACTTGCGGGAAATGAGTGTGGAAGGCAACATCGGCTCGGTACGTTGGACGGTAGAGGGAGCTGATTCTACACTATTCTATGGGCTGGCGATGGACGGGCTCACGGGCATTGCGCTGGACAACTTCTCGTTGCGTGGCAGTTCCGGACTTTCGTTGCGTTCGGTTCCTGTGTGGATGATGCGCGAGTTTAATGAGCAGCGGCCCTATGATTTGATCATCCTGCAATTCGGACTGAATGTAGCTACCGAGCGCGGACGGAATTATGATAGATACATTGCAGGCATGCAGACTACGTTGCAGCGCTTGAAGGAGGCATTTCCGCAAGCGGGTATCCTGGTGGTCAGCGTGGGCGACCGCGATTATAAGACGGAAGATGGCGAACTGCGCACAATGCCCGGCATCAAGAATCTGGTGCGCTACCAACAGAATCTGGCAGCGGATGAGGCGGTTGCCTTCTGGAATATGTTCGAAGCGATGGGCGGAGAGGGCAGTATGGCGGAGATGGTGCATGCCAAGCCGTCTCAGGCTAATTATGACTACACGCATATCAACTTCCGGGGCGGAAAGCGCCTGGCAGGACTGATGTATGAGGCGCTGATATATGGTAAGGAGCAGTATGACAGGAGGATGGAGTATGAGGCGGAATAGACTATCGTTCGTTATCTTTTTCTTGCTGTGTTTCCTGTCCCTTCATGCCCAGGATGCACTCCCTTCCCGTTCTCTTGTCAGCAAAGCCGCGGCAGATTGTGACACCCTTTATCTCTATTCCCAGCGTACGGACACGGTTGCTGTGCCTATAGTTGTTCTGCCCACCGCTTTTCATCAGCTGAGGGAGAATGAACTGACGGACAGCCTCGGCATCCTTCGTCCCTTTTGGGAGAAGCTGCGTCTGGTTCGTCTCGGCACTTTTACCGCAGATACTCTCGGCACTTCTTCCGATACCCTCCGTATTGTGCATATTGGCGACAGCCATATCCGCGGGCATATCTTCCCCCGCACTACCGGCGAGTTGTTGCAGCAAACGTTCGGTGCCATCTCTTATACCGATGTCGGCATCAACGGCGCTTTCTGCACCACCTTCACCCGTCCGGACCGTGTGAAAGCGATTGCCGCCCTGCATCCCGACCTGCTGATACTCTCTTTCGGTACCAACGAGAGCCACAACCGCCGCTACAACGCGCAACTGCATTATCACCAGATGGACGAACTGGTGCGCATGCTTCGCGAGAGCCTGCCGGATGTACCTATGCTGATGACAACGCCTCCCGGTTCCTACGAAAGTACACGTGTGAGCCGTCGGCGCCGCACTTACAAGATTAATCCCCGCACTGCCATCACGGTGCAGACTATCCGCCGCTATGCCGATGCAAACGGCCTGGCTGTGTGGGACATGTACGAGATTCTGGGTGGCATCCGCCGTGCCTGTCTCAACTGGCAGGAGGCCGGACTGATGCGTCCCGACCATATCCATTATCTGCCCGATGGCTATCACCTGCAAGGAGAGTTATTCCATCAGGCCTTACTAAAAGCTTACAACGACTATGTGGAATAGGCTAACGGATATTTTTACTTACGACCCGCAGGCACCGATGATATTCAGTAGTGGTATTTTCCTGTGGCTGTTTGCAGCATTTATCTTCTTCTACTTGCTGCTGCAACGGCGTGCAACGGCACGTTTGATGTTTGTTACGCTGTTTTCCTATTACTTCTATTATAAGAGTAGCGGTACTTATTTCTTTCTGCTTGCCCTGGTCACGGTGAGCGATTTCCTGATAGCTCATTTTATGGACCGCACTACCACCCGCTGGCGGCGCAAAGCATGGGTGGTGCTGAGCCTCACCATCAACCTGGGATTGCTGTGCTACTTCAAATATACCAATTTCCTTTTAGATTTCTTTGCTTCCCTTACAGGCGGCAAGTTCGAGGCAATGGATATCTTTTTGCCTGTGGGCATTTCATTTTTTACATTCCAGTCGCTGAGTTATACCATTGATGTGTATCGCAAGGAGATAACGCCCCTTACCAATCTGCTGGATTATGCGTTCTATGTCTCTTTCTTTCCGCAACTTGTAGCAGGTCCCATTGTGCGTGCACGCGACTTTATTCCGCAGATACGCCGTCCGCTGTTCGTATCGCCGGAGATGTTCGGACGGGGTATCTTCCTTATTGCCAGCGGTCTTTTCAAGAAGGCAATCATTTCCGACTATATCAGTATCAACTTTGTGGAGCGCATTTTCGACAACCCTACGCTTTACTCCGGAGTAGAGAACCTGATGGGCGTTTACGGTTATGCCTTACAGATTTATTGCGACTTCTCGGGATATAGTGATATGGCTATCGGCATTGCCTTGTTGCTGGGGTTTCACTTCAATATAAATTTCGATTCTCCCTATAAGTCCGCTTCCATTACGGAGTTCTGGCGTAGGTGGCACATCTCGCTGTCCAGCTGGCTGAGGGATTATCTGTACATTTCACTGGGAGGCAACCGCAAAGGGAAAATCCGGCAGTATGCCAATCTTATCATCACCATGTTTTTGGGTGGATTGTGGCACGGTGCTTCCTGGAACTTTGTGCTTTGGGGAGTAATGCACGGGGTGGCGCTTGCTGCACATAAATTCTGGATGACGCTTACCGGACGCAAAAAAGGAGAGCGGAGCCACGGCATTCGTCGGTTCTTCGGCATCGTCATCACTTTCCACTTTGTATGTTTCTGCTGGATCTTTTTCCGTAATGCGGAGTTTTCTACTTCGATAGATATGCTGAGGCAGATATTCACTACGTTCCGTCCGCAGCTGTTCCCGCAGTTGGTAGAGGGATATTGGGAGGTATTTGCATTGATGGCATTAGGCTACTTCCTGCACTTTGTACCGGACAGTTGGGAACGTGCCTGTACAAAAACAGTAATCCGCCTCCCCCTGCTGGGAAAGGCGGTACTGATAGTTGCTGTGATTTATCTGGTCATTCAGATGAAAAGTTCGGAAATCCAGCCGTTCATTTACTTCCAGTTCTGACAAGCAGAAGGACCGGCACCGGGGAACGGGTGGCTCGACACCGGGGAACATGGCCTCCGGCACCGGGGAAGCAGTTATTGCGGAGCACGGTCATATACACTCTTGAGAGTGTATGAGGCATCGTCGGAGAAGTAGCCTTTGGTCATGACATCTATCACTTCCTTTCCATTGTTGAAATAGACTCCTGTGGCATGATTCATCAAGCCTGAGCATTCGCGTCCGGCACCGGCGTTGCCGTTGTCCCAGTAGAATACGGACATGCCATGCGTGCGTGCCGCTTTGCATACGTATTCCAGATAGTATTTGCGAAATGATTCGGGACGGCTGCTGCTGCGGTGCACGCATCCCATCTCACCGATGTATACGGGTATACCTTTCTCTACGTACGTGCTCCTCAGTGCGGTGAAGATTCCATTCAGGTGTTCTTCGTCTCCCCAATTCTCCTTCTTGCCGGTAGCGCCGGTGTGCCCCCATTCGCTGAACTTGTCTTCCAGTGCGAAGGTGGCAGGGTCGTAGTAGTGCACCGATACCAGCAGACGGTCCTTCGCCGGATCGGTGGGGAGTTTCAGATGCTTCATTGTGAGGTCGGGATTGGTGCTGTAGCCACTGATGCCTAAGTAGCGCGTGGCATTGTTCCCACCGGTAGCACGCACGGCGTCTACGAATACTTGCTGCCATTCGTTGAGTATGGCATATTGCTTGCCGCCGTCGGTGGTGTTGGTGCCCGAACCCCATCTTCCGTCGTGTATTTCGTTGAGGCCTTCGAATATCAGAAAGTCCCCTTTTTCCTTGAAGCGTTCGGCTATCTGTGTCCACATGGCTCTGAGCTGTTCTTTGATGGAGGTGTTGGCGGTTTCGTCTTTCGCAGCTGCTACGATGTCGAGCCAGTGGTGCTCCTCAGAGCCGTCTCCATTGACCTGCCGATGTCCGTCGTGGTGGATGTTGATGATGGCTTTCAGTCCGGCTTGCTCGGCATAGCCCACAACCTCTGCAGCACGTTCAAGCCAGGCGGCATCGATGGTGTAGCCGGGCGCTTCGCCCACTTTTCCCAGCCAGGTGATGGGGATGCGTACGGATGTAAATCCGGCATCTTTCACTTTATTGAGTGTTTCTTGGGTAGCTTTGCCGTTGCCCCACGAGGTTTCGTCGGCTACTTCGTTCGCATGGGCATCGAGCTGATTGCCCAAGTTCCATCCGAGTCCCAGCGCTTTCGCCACTTTCACGGCGGGCAGGTTTTCGTCTATGGCAGTTTCGTTTTCCGGTTCGTCGCTTTGGGCCTGGCCGATGGTGACGGTTTCTTTCTTTTCGCCGGCTGTGATGGTGATGATTGCTTCTCGGGCATTGCCTTCGTTGGCCTGCGCCGTGAATACGAATGAAGTAAACTCATTAAGCGGGGTACTCGACTTCAGTGTCATCCATCCGGCATCGGACTGGGCTGTGGCGGCGGGGTACGACGCTACGCTGATGATTACTTCGCCGCCGGTTGCCGGGAGGGTTTGAGACGATACACTTTTTACGGTGAGATACGGGGACTCCTCTTCGGGAGTGTTTGAAGAGGAGCAGGATAAGGTGACTGTAGCCAATAGCAGAGCCATTACCTTTTTCCGGGAGATGAATTTGGTGTTCATAAAACTTGGTATATAGATTTATGGCGGCAAAGTTAACGGCAGCAAGGTTGCAAAGAGTTTGAATGCTTGCATATCAAGGTTTGAAATCCTGCAAATCAGCTTGTGCCTGCCCTTTCTCTCCGGTATATCGGCTGGGCTGGACGCCGAAATACTTCTTGAACAAGGTGCTGAAGTATTTGGAATTGACAAAGCCCGTGCGTATGGAGACATCGGTCACCGGTACTCCTTGCAGCAGCAGGGTGGCCGCCTGCTCAAGGCGTATCATGCGGATGAAGTCCTGCGGCGTATGGCCGGTAAGGGCTTTCAGCCGCTCGTGGAAAAGGGTGCGGCACATGGCCATGTCGCGGCAGAGCCGGTCGATGTCGAATTCCAGGTTGTCCATGTTCTCCTTCACGATTCGGGTGGCTTTTTCTACAAATGCGCTGTCGGCGTCGTTGGGCACGGTAGATGGTACGGGCATCTCTTCCGGAGATTTGCCGGAGGATGCCGGTTCGTGAACCGGAGCAGCAAGGGGACGTTGCAGGGCAATCTGGGTGTAGTATCGTTGCAGCCGCTTGCGGTTGTCTATCTGCGCCCTGACCTTTGCCTTCAGCACATCTATGTCGAAGGGTTTGGTGATGTAGTCATCAGCTCCCTTCTGTAATCCTTCTATGATGGCTGTCCTGAAGCTTTTGGCGGTGAGCAGTATTACCGGTATGCCCGAGGTGGCGGGATTGCTCTTTATCCGGTGGCACATTTCGTCGCCCTGCATGCCGGGCATCATGACATCCGATAGTACTAACCCGGGATATTGGGTTTCCATGTATTCCAGTGCTTCTGCTGCGTTGGACTTGTCCGTCACCCGGTAGAGCGGTTCGAACATCCGGCGCATATAGAGGCGGAGTTCATTGTTGTCTTCCACGATGAGCAGGGTGTCTTTGTCGGAGTCATCGGATGCGGTGTCTCCGGCAAGGGCGACGGGTGCTTCTGCGATTGGGGCGGCAACGGGTGCAGCGGCATCTTCGGTGGTGGCTTTATTGAGGATGAGTGTGAATTCCGAACCTTGGTTTAGGACGGAGGCGACTTCGATGTCACCTTTCAGCAGGGCGGCAAACCGCTTGGCCTGTTGCAGCCCCAGTCCGACGCCGGAAGTGCCGGAACTGACGGCATTGCTGGCACGGAAGAAGCTGGTGAACAGTTTCTTTTGCTCTTTTGGGGAGATTCCGATGCCCGTGTCGCTTACGGTAATCTTTACTTTCTCGCCTTCGGTCTTTACGCGAATACTGATTTTACCTTCTGCCGGGGTATACTTGAGGGCATTGGATAAAAGATTGGTGAGTATCCGGTCCAACAGCTTGGTATCGGCCGACACGCATAACCGGCTGTCTATGATGTCTGCCTGTAAAGTCTGATGTTGTTGCTGGCATAGGGGTTGGAAGACTATGACAAGGTTGTCGATGACCCGGCCGAGCGGTACTGCCTCTATCCGGGGCTCTATGCCGGAATATTCCGTCCGCTCGAAGTCGAGCAACTGCGACAGCATGTCCAGCAGCTTGTTGAGGTTGAGGTGTGCGAGTCGTACGGCTTGTATAGCGCCTTCATGGAGCGTGGAGTCATGATATAGTTCGTCCAAGGGGGCTTTGACAAGCGTCAGTGGGGTGCGGATGTCGTGGGCTATGCTGACGAAGAAGGCTATCTTCTCATTCATATAGCGGCGCATCAACTGCTGCTGCTTGTTCTTTATGATTATCCCTGCGATGCTGCACAAGGTTGCGGCGTACAGCAGCCAGGCCCACCACGTATTCCACCAGGGTTGGCGGATTGTGATGTCTACCGTCCGGCTACTCAGAATGAGGCCGCTGTTGAGGCTGCGCGACCGCATGCAGAGTTTGTATTTGCCCGGTCCTACGTTGGTGTAACGCAGCTGGTCGTTGTCTTCTTGTTTGTTCCAATTACGGTCGAAGCCTTGGAGCATGTATTCGTATGTGATGTCTCCTTGATAACGGAAACTTACCGATTCGAATCCTATGGTGAACGAGTTGTGACGGTAGGATAGGGTGATGGTGCCGTCTGCCAGCATCTGCATGAGTTTCGGATGCATGGCCGTGGATTCTTCGGTGTCGATATTGTCTATCCGGAAGTTGGTGAACTGTAAGGGTGGAGCCTGATAGGAGGAGGGCAGGATGCTTGGCTTGAAGATGAGTACACCGGTGGTGCTGCCCAATGCTACGCGTCCGTCGGCCAGCATGATGGCAGCGGCGCGGTTATAAAATCTCGCCTTGACGTGCTCGAAGTTCTGGTTATACACCTTCATGGATGAATCCGGAGGAAGGCATGCCAAGCCGTGGTCGGTGGTTATCCACAACATTTGGTTGCAGTCGATGAGTAAGGCGCTCACACGGTTGGAAGGTAACCGCTGTTCGGTGGAGAATATTTTCTTTTCGGCAGTGCGCAAGTTGCACAAATAGAGCCCTCCACCATCGCTGCCCAGCCACACATGTTCGTGGTCCACAAAGGCTATAGCCTGGATGAAAGCATTGAAATCTTCTCCCTGGCTGTCGATGCTCCTGAATAGATGTACCTGTTTGTCGGTCTGCTTGTCTATCAGTACCAGGCCGTCTACTGTGCCTACGGCAATAGTGTGGGAATCTTTTTGTGCTATGCAGCGTACTTTCATTACGTTGTATGATTTCCACTGCCGGGTGGAGTGTTCCAGTCGCAGCAACTGATTGTCCATGGTGCCCACCCATAGGTCACGGTCTGTGTCGAACCGTAGTGTGGAGAGATAGTCGGAGGGCAGGTCGCTGTTGGCGTTGAGGTAATGGTGCAATATCTGTCCCTGATTGTTGAGGAGGAAAACTCCGTTGCCATAGGTACCTGCGGCGATGATGTCTTTGCAGTCGGCCGAGATGCTCAGTACTACGTTATCTGTGAGGATTTGCCTGCATTGGTTGGTATTTGGGTTATATATGCTGATACCGTTATCGGTGGCAATCCAGAGTTCTCCGTTATCCAGTTCGCAAAAGGCGTTCACGTTGTTGTCGGCCAGTGACGGTTCAATTCCCTCGCGGTGTTTCAGCAGGGTGGTAGTGGTCTCTTCGGGTGTCATGAAGAATGCGCCGCCTGTGTAGGTGCCCACCCAGATGTTGCCCTCGTGGTCGCGACACAAGGAGTATACTCCCATGGCGTTGAGCATCCGGTTGGAGCGTGTGAAGAGGGGGGAAGATTCGCCGGTGGAGCTGTTATAGGTATAAACTCCGTCACCGTCGAATCCGAGCAGGATGGTTGCCGGTGCCACTTCTACCATGGAGCGGATGGGGGTGTGGGGCAGTGGGGCGGTACTTGTCGGCAGGGATTGCCATGAACTGAGGCTGATACACCTCACGCCGCGGTTGAAGGTGCCCACCAGTAGCGTGTCGCTGCCCGAAGGCGCCAAGAGACTCTGCACGTAGGTGTCCGGACAGAGCTGATGTAGCAATTCTCCTTCTCGGGAGTAGATGTGCAGGCCGTGCGTGGTGCCCACAGCAATGCCTTGAGGCAGTTCTGTGATATATGTGACATAGTAGCCGGAGGCAATCTGTGTGGGAGTCTCGTTGGCTCGGCAGTAGTAGAGGCCGGAATCGAGTCCTATCCACATATTGTCCTGCGCGTCAATGAAGAGGTGCGAGAGGACCAGTCCGGCGCGAATGTGTTCTGCCAGGTCGAGATGAAGTTCGAATTGCTCGGTGAGCGGGTTGTATCTATAGATTCGTCCTACATTGTTATAGGCATAAAGTGAATTGTCGGGGCCTATGGCCAGCATGGTGGTGCTTCCCGAAGCATCAGATTTTTTGGGGCTCTCTCCCAGGCTGTAGCTCTTCATCGAACGGCCGTTGAAGCGGTTGATACCATCAAGTGTAGCCATCCATATAGCTCCCGATTTATCTGTGGTGATGGAGAATATACGCAGGCTGTTCAGTCCCTCTTTGGTACCAAGTTGCAGGCTGGAAAATCGCCGGGCATACCTTTCTGCATTGGCTGTGGCGGCAAACAGCATGAGAAAGAGTAGGGTCAGAGCCAGTACAGCTCGTTTGGTGGTGTGGTGCATTTACTGTGCAATGTTGATTAACAGATGCAAAAATACACTAACTGCCTGAATGTTCAAAGCAATCATTCTGATAAGTTTCAGGATTTGTTTGAAAATTAATTCATAATATTCCTGTTTTTATCTGCTAACTCAGCGACCTTCCGGAGGATATGTAGAGGTTCAAACCCGATATGTAGGGATTCAAACCTGTCGGACGGATATTCTGATGACCTTTGTGCCCGAACCGAGAATCGATTTACCAATTTTTATTAATAATATTATGAAAGTAAAGAATTGCAAGAACACGTTACTCTGCGGCACACTTTCCCTTTGTTTATGGGGAGGCTTTTTGCCGGTGAAGGCTGCTTCATTTGAAAGGTTTGCCATCGAACAGCAGAGCAAGAAAGTGACAGGTACTGTGAAAGACGAGTTTGGACCGGTGGCAGGTGCCTCGGTCGTTGAAAAAGGAACCGGTAATGGCATTGTTACCGACCTGGACGGAAAATTCAGTTTGGACGTCGCTTCAGGCGCCACGTTAGTCATCAGTTTTGTGGGGTATAAGCAGCAGGAGGTGAAAGTGGGCAATGCCCCGCTGAACATCACGCTCGAAGAAGACAGTAAGCTGCTGGGTGAAGTTGTGGTGACAGCTTTGGGCATCAAGCGCGAGCGCAAGGCTTTGGGATATGGTGTAGCCGAGGTGCAGGGCGAAGCGTTGACCAAAGCCAAGGAAACGAACGTAATCAATTCGATGGCGGGCCGTGTACCGGGTCTGGTGGTGAGCCAGACGGCAGGCGGAGCTTCCGGTTCTTCGCGCGTAATTCTGCGCGGTAGTACCGAAATGACCGGCAATAACCAGCCACTGTATGTGATAGACGGTGTGCCTTTGGATAACACCAACTTCGGTAGTGCCGGTACCTACGGCGGTTTCGACCTTGGCGACGGCATTTCAAGTGTCAATCCCGACGACATTGAGAGTATGTCGGTACTGAAAGGTCCTGCCGCGTCTGCCCTCTATGGTAGCCGTGCCAGTCATGGTGTGATTCTTATCACTACTAAAAAAGCCCATAAGGACAAAGTCAGTGTGGAGTACAACGGTACGCTGACCTTCGATACGCAGCTGGCCAAGTGGGATGATGTGCAGCAAATCTATGGTATGGGAAACAACGGTACTTATCCCATCAACGCCGTTTCCAGTACGAATATGAGCTGGGGTGCCAAGGCCGACGGTTCCAACATGCTGAAGTATTTCGACGGCGTGGAGCGTCCTTACCTCATCGTTCCCGACAATACTTCCCTGTTCTTCCGTACCGGTCTCACCGCTACTAACAGTGCCATCATCGGTGTGAACAACGGCAAGACCGGCATCCGTTTCACCTATACCGATATGCGCAACAAGGATATTGTACCCAAGACCCACATGAGCCGCGACATCTTCAACCTGCGTGCCAATACCACTGCCGGTAAGTTCGACCTGGACTTCAGCGGAAACTACACCCGTGAAGACGTGAAAAACCGTCCCGCATTGGGCGACAGCAAGTCGAACATTGGCAAAAACCTGATGACACTGGCTACTACCTACGACCAGGCCTGGCTCAAGTCCTACCAGGATGCCAACGGTGAGTATGCCAACTGGAACGGTATGGACCCCTATAACGTAAATCCTTACTGGGATGTCTATAAGAACTCGAACGTATCGAAGAAAGACTTGTTCCGTTTCAACGGCAAGGCTGCCTGGAACATCAATCAGCACCTGAAAGTACAGGGAACAGTGGGCGCCGAACTCAACTGGTTTACTTTTGAAGACTTCAAGGCCCCTACCACTCCGGGATATGAGTCCGGTTACCTGCAGAGCAGCAGTTTCCGCAACCGCATGTACAACTTCGAGCTTCTGGCCCTCTATAACAACTCCTGGGGCGACTTCGACTTCAATGCCACGTTGGGCGGCAACGTATACAAGGTGAACAACCAGACCATCGTCACCACTGCCAAGGACATGAAGATTCGCGATGTAGTGGCCCTGATGAGCTTTAACGAAGTCAGCGTAGAGCCTCAGAGCTATCGCAAGCAGATTAACTCCGTTTATGGTGCCATCAACCTGGGTTGGAAACACATGCTCTATCTGGATGCTACCCTGCGTGGCGACCAGTCTTCCACACTGCCCGTAGGCAATAACATGTACGTCTATCCCTCTTTCTCCGGCAGCTTCGTCTTCTCCGAACTGCTGAAGTTGGGTGATAGGCTTCCTTACGGAAAGGTACGTATGTCGTGGGCGCAGGTGGGTAGTGATACCGACCCCTATCAGCTCGGACTGGTGTATACCAAATCGAAGTTTACCTATCCCGGCTATACCATCGGTTACATCAGCAACGGCACCATCCCCAACAAGGATCTGAAGCCTACCAAGACCAACTCAATGGAAATGGGTCTGGAACTGAAATTCCTGAAGAACCGCATCGGCCTGGACTTCACTTATTACAGCCAGCTCAGTAAGAACCAGATTATGGGCATGGCCAGTTCTTCGACTTCCGGCTACGGCTATCGCCTGATCAATGCCGGTGAGATTGAGAACAAAGGTGTTGAAATAGCCTTGAACATTCGCCCCATTCAAGTGAAGGATTTCTCATGGGACTTGAACTTCAACTTCTCGAAGAACAGCAATAAGGTGAAGAGACTGGTGGACGACATGGATATGTTCGAACTGGAGAAGGCTACATGGCTCGACGTGCAGGTGGCTGCCAAGGTGGGCGAAAATTTCGGCTCCATCGTAGGCCCCGACTTCCAGCGCAACGGAAACGGTGACATCCTCATTGACCCGGCAACCGGACTGCCTATGTACGACAAGAGCAACCATGTGCTGGGCAATGCTTCCTGGGACTGGACCGGCGGTGTTTATACCAACTTCTCTTACAAGAATATCTCGCTTTCTGCCGTATTCGATGTAAAGGTGGGTGCCGACCTCTATTCCATGTCGGCACGTGCTGCCCACGAAACCGGTAAGAGCATGGCCACCCTGGAAGGTCGCGAAGCATGGTACAAGTCCGAAGAAGCCCGTCAGGCTGCAGGCTATGCCAAGGATTCTCCCGACTGGACACCCACCGGCGGTTTCATTGCCCCGGGTGTGATAGATAACGGAGACGGCACTTATCGCGAGAACGACATCGTCATCAACCCCGAAACATACTGGATGAATGTTTGCCGCAATGCGCCTTCCATGTTCATCTACGACAACTCTTATGTGAAGTGCCGCGAAATCACGCTGAGCTATACCTTCCCCACGACCTGGCTGAAGAAAGTAGTGAACGGTCTGACGGTATCGTTTGTTGCCCGTAATCCGTTCATCGTCTGGAAGAATATTCCGAACATCGACCCGGACTCCAACTATAACAATACTACCGGTATGGGTATGGAGTATGGCTCATTGCCTTCGCGCAAGAGCTACGGCTTCAATGTCAATGTAAAATTCTAAGAGACCCCGTATAATTTATCCAATACATTATTTTAAAGAAGATATATACAATGAGACATTATAAATCATATATCACAATGGCGTTGGCGGCATGTACCCTGCTTTTTGCTTCTTGTAGCGACGAGTATATGGAGAACATGAATACCGACCCCTCAAAGCCCGCCACCATCGACCCCAATGCACAGCTTACCACTGCCCAGCTCCATACTTATGGTGACCTGGAGGTGAGCGAAACTTACCGTAGTTATATCTATGCCTTCAACCAGCAACTGATGGGATGCTGGAATACCACGAACTATGGCGGTCGTCATACCCTTGACCTTAACGAGATGGGGCATATATGGAAGAACTACTATCTGAAGAATATCAAGGACCTTACCGATGCACAGGCGCGTACCATGGACGATGACGAGAAGGTGAATATCAATGCGGCTGTCCGCATTTATCGTGTCTATCTCATGTCGCATCTTACCGATATTTATGGCGATGTGCCCTACTTTGAAGCAGGAAGAGGCTTCATTGACGGTAAATTTACGCCCAGATATGATACTCAGGAAGAGATATACAATGACTTTTTCGTAGAACTTGACGCTGCAGTAACTGCCTTTGATGCTACTAAAGACCGCATTACCGGCGACGTAATCTACAGCGGTGACATAAACAAGTGGAAGAAGTTGGCCAATTCGCTTCGCCTGCGTTATGCCATGCGTATCTCTGATGCCAACCCGCAGAAGGCTCAGGAAGAATTTGAAAAAGCCTTGGCAGCAGATGGCGGCATCATTACATCGGGTGCTGATGACGCGCTGATTCCTTATTTGGATATTGCCTTCGACTTCGGTGGTGAAAGCTATACCGACTATCGTCGCAACGCTTTGTCGCAACGTCTGTATGGTAACGATCCCCGTAATAACCCCAGTTTCATCTGCTCTACTCTTTATAACCAGTTGTTCAATACCGGCGACCCCCGTTTCACTGCCATCATCCGGTTCTACTACGACCAGATTATGAGCACCACCAGTACCGAAGACCGTATCGACATTACCGAAGAGGTGCTGGCCAAGAACATGGCGCATCCGCGAGATCCGGGAGCATTCTTCTATGAACCCTGGCCCGAAGCTTATGAGAGCGACCTTATAAAAGAACTTCAGGAAAGCAATCCTGCCATTGATAAAACTTCCATGGATACCGAAACGGAACCCAAGCTGGCCAGCAACTTCCTGGAGGGTGAGAACCCCGGTGTGGTTATTACTTCGGCCGAAGTGGACTTCCTGTTGGCGGAGGCTGCCCTGAAGGGTTGGAATGTGGCAGGTTCTGTAGAAGAACATTATAAGAAAGGTGTGCGTGCCGCCATGGATTTTCTTACGGATAACTATGGCTGCGCCAAGGTGACCGATGAGGGGTTCAATAACTATATGAACAATAACGGCATCGGCTATACTGCCGAGCAGAAAAAGGCATCCATCAATACACAGGCATGGATTCTGCATTTCACCAATCCGCTGGAATGCTGGGCCAATCTGCGCCGTTCCAACTATCCGCAGCTCAAGTCGCCTGCCGAATATGGTTTCAGCCAGGTTCTGACCGGTGGGGCGGAAATTCCCGTTCGCCTTTGCTATCCTGTGCTCGAATCTTCGTACAACAAGAAGAACTACGAAGAAGCATTGAGCCGCATGGGAGGCAACAATAGCTGGAATACACCCGTATGGTGGGATAAAAACAATGCTCAATAAATTCTTATTTCAACATCAAATTAAGTATCAATATGAAAAAGATATATATCATGCTGCTTTCCCTGCTGGCGTTCAGTACCCTTTTTACGGGATGCAGCGAAGAAGAACCGTTTTCTACTGCTACGGCCAGTGACGAACCACGCATCCTCGACCCCACTTTCCCGGACAGGGTGAACGGCAATTTGCCTACGTTTGCCAATTTCAGCCGCGACGGTCAGTTTTCGATGAAACTCACTGTGACTCCCGCAGATTACACTACGGTGACTTGGTTCATCGATGGCGAAGAGGTGGCTACCGGCACCGAAATAGAGAAGGAATTCCTGGCAGGAACCTATCACCTCAAGGTGACGGTTACCACCGATGCCGGCAAATCTACTTACCGTGAAGGCCTTATTCAGGTAAATCCTTTGGCGGATGATCCCGGTGCTACCGAGGTGGCTTTTGAACGTATCGTGGCTCCCGGCAGCAAGGCTCGTCTTTATGGCAACAACCTCGACAAAGTGACGGGCATCATTATCGGAGATAAACATGCTACGGACATTGCCAGTGTGGAAGACGAAGCCGGTAACTATGTGGAATATACTGTGCCTGCCGACTTGGCGGAAGGTGATTACCGTGTTCTCTTCACCGATGCCGGAGGTAATGAGTATGGTGCCGATAAAGTAAAGGTGACCAAGGCAGCCATGATTACGGCAGGTGCCGACCGCGCCACTGCTGCTGCGGAATGGGTGATGACCGGTATTAATCTGGATATGGTGGCTTCCATCACCGTCAACGGCGTGGAAGTGACGGAATTTGTAGACCAGACTGCTGCTGCTCTTACGCTGATTTGCCCTGAAGTGGCAGAAGGAGAATATGCCGTGACCGGTAAGACCAAGGCGGGTGAAAGCGTGCAATTCTATGTCAATGGCGAAGTGTCAACGGAACGGACGGTTGTCATTTCTTCCGAGAAAGCTTTGTGGGAAGGACACCACTATGTATCTTGGGATAAAGCCGACGGCGATCCAAACAAGACATTCAACCTCATTCCTATGGAAGTGATTACTGCACTTAAACCGGGAACCGTTCTGCGTGTTTACTATTCCATAGAACCTACCGCCGAATATCATCAGATGCAGCTTGCTACCGGTTGGTGGACAGGGCTGGAGGACAAGATTGAGTTTACTGAAGGAGGTGTTTATGCACTGACCCTTACACAAAAAATTATCGACCAGATAGCGGCTGAGGCAGGATTCCTCTGCGTAGGGCATGGCTATTATGTTGACTTGGTAACTGTTCAATAACTTTTGATAGAGATTATGACAAAGATGAATAATCGCATTTCGCGGTTCGTACTATTACTTTCTGTACTGACGACAAGCCTCAGTGCACAAGTACCTTTGTATCAGAATCCCGACGCGCCCATTGAAGAGCGCGTCGAGGATGCGCTGAACCGTATGACACTCGAAGAGAAAGTGGCACTCTGCCACGCGCAAAGCAAGTTTTCCTCAGCCGGTGTGCCTCGTTTGGGCATCCCCGAAGTATGGATGAGCGATGGCCCCCATGGCGTCCGTCATGAGTTCGAGTGGAACACTTGGAACTATGCCGGTTGGACAAATGACTCTATCACGGCTTTTCCTGCCCTTACGGCTCTTGCCGCTACCTGGAATCCGGACATGGCCGCACTTTATGGCAAGTCCATCGGTGAGGAGGCACGCTATCGCGAGAAAGACGTGTTGTTGGGACCCGGCGTCAATATTTACCGCACTCCCCTCAACGGACGCAACTTCGAGTATATGGGCGAAGACCCCTATCTGGCTGGGGTGATGGCAGTGCCTTACGTCAAGGAGTTGCAGAAAAACGGTGTTGCCGCTTGTGTCAAACACTTTGCACTGAATAATCAGGAGCAGTGGCGCGGCACCGTCGATGTGGAAGTGAGCGACCGTGCCCTTTACGAAATCTATCTGCCTGCTTTCAAGAAGGCTATAGTAGAAGGAGGAGCATGGGGTGTCATGGGTGCTTATAACAAGTACCGTGGTCAGCATTGCTGCCACAATGCCCGTCTGCTCAATGACATTCTGCGCGGCGAATGGGGATTCGACGGTTGCGTCATTACCGACTGGGGAGGTGCCCATGATACCAAGGAAGCAGCTCTTAATGGACTCGACATCGAAATGGGGTCTTACACCAACGGCCTGACTTCGGATAACAGTTTGGGCTATAACCGGTACTATCTGGCCGATCCTTACCTGGAAATGCTGAAGAAGGGAGAACTGCCGATGTCGTCGGTAGATGCGAAAGCAAGGAATATACTCCGTCTGATTTTCCGTACTTCGCTCGACCGGGATAAACCATACGGTTCACTTTGTACTAAGGAGCATTACGATGCTGCCAAGGCTATCGGTGATGAGTCCATCGTGCTTTTGTATAACAATGGCATCTTGCCCTTGCAGGGCGATAAGTATGGTAAGATTCTGGTGGTGGGCGACAATGCCACCCGTCGGCTTACCGATGGCGGCGGTTCGTCGGAACTCAAGCCCAAGGATATGATTTCACCGCTCGACGCATTGCGTACCCTTTATGGCGACAAGGTAGAATATGCCCAGGGGTATGCTTGCGGGCGTCCCTTCTTCGGGCATGAAGAGGTGATTCCGCAGCAGGTGATGGATTCTTTGTGTGCTGAGGCTGTGGCTAAGGCGCGTCAGGCGGATGTCATCATCTATGTGGGGGGCTTGAACAAGAATGCCTTTCAGGATTGCGAGTCTACCGACCGCAAGTCCTATAACCTGCCTTTTGGTCAGGATGAACTGATAGAGGCGCTCGTGGCGGTCAATCCCAATCTTGTGATTGCCAACATCAGCGGTAATGCTTATGCCATGCCTTGGCTGAAGAAGGTTTCCGCTGTGCTGCACATATCTTATCTGGGCACTATGGGCGGTGCGTCTATCGCTGATGTCATCAGCGGCAAGGTGAATCCGTCGGGAAAACTTCCCTATTCTTTCCCGGTGAAACTGAGCGACTGCGCTGCGCATACCTATGGCGAAGGTGCTTATCCGGGCATTGATGCCGGTAGGGAAGCGGACAACTCCCTGACAGACTATCAGCGTAATGTGGGCGTCAGCCCCAGGGAAGAATATAAGGAGGATATCCTGGTGGGCTATCGCTGGCACGATACCAAAAAGATTCCTGCTCTTTTCAGCTTCGGACATGGGCTGAGCTACACTTCCTTCGAATACGGAAAATCCCTACTGTCGGCGAAAGAGATGGACGAAAAGGGGAGTATTAAAGTTACGGTGCCTATAACCAACACCGGTACGAAGAGTGGCAAAGAGGTGGTACAACTCTATCTCGGAGATCCGAAGTGCAGTGTACTTCGTCCGCTGAAGGAGTTGAAGCACTTTGCCAAAGTAGCAGTTGCTCCCGGTGAAACTGTTCAAGTGGAATTTGTCATTACCCCCGATGATCTCAAGTTCTACGATGAGGCTAGCCGCCAATGGGTGGCAGAGCCGGGAGTGTTCAATGTGTATATCGGAGCTTCATCTGCCGATATCCGCTGCAAGCATTCTTTTAAGTATCTGTCCGGCCTTTGATAATATATATATGGGCTTGTCCGACTGCTCGGACAAGCCCTTTTTTCTATTCCACTGCTGAATCGGCAGGGCGTTCTTCCTTCTTCTCGAACGCATGCTTGCAGTAATTAACTCCGTCTCTGTCATAGAACTTCACAAGGCGCGGCAGGCGCTGGTTCAGGAAGTCCTCGTAATTCTTTTTCTCCGGTTGCATCCACTGTACTTCGGCAAGGGCAGCCATGCGGGGAAGTACCATATACTCTACATGTTCGGGAGTAGCAATGTATTCGGTCCACAGATTGGCCTGTGCGCCGAGGATGTGCTTGGCTTGTTCTTCGGTGAGCGAGGCGGTGGGTTCCAGACTGTATACTTTTTCCAATGGCACATATCCGCCGATGCCGAGGGGCTCGTTGGCGGTGTCGTCAGTCTGGTAGTAGTCGAAGTAACAGAAATTGTTGGGCGTCATGATGACGTCGTGTCCCAGTTGGGCGGCTTTGATGCCTCCGGCAGAACCGCGCCAAGACATGACGGTAGCGTTCGGGGCGACGTCGCCTTCCAAAATCTCATCCCAGCCGATGATGCTGCGTCCCTTTGAGTTGAGGAACTTCTCGATGCGCGTCATGCAGTAGCTTTGCAGGCGGTCTTCGGCGGTATGTTCCTTGTCGGCTTTCAGACCTTCGGCTTTGATGCGTGCCTGGCACTTTGGACATTTCTGCCAGCGGGTGCGCGGTGCTTCGTCACCGCCGATGTGGATCAGTTTGGAGGGGAATATCTCGATGATTTCGGCCATCACGTCTTCCAGAAATTGCATGGATTGTTCGTTGCCGATGCACAGCACATCTTCGAATACGCCCCAGCGCGGACATACTTCGTACGGGCCGCCGGTGCAACCCATTTCGGGGTATGCGGCAAGTGCGGCCAGCATGTGTCCGGGGAGGTCTACTTCGGGGATGACGGTGATGTAGCGTTCCTGAGCGTACTTCACTATCTCGCGGGCTTGCTCTTGGGTGTAGAATCCACCATAGGGAGTGTTGTCATACTCTTGGGTATTCCGGCCGATGACGGTGCGGTTGCGTATGGAACCTATTTCGGTCAGTTTGGGGTATTTCTTTATTTCGATGCGCCAGCCCTGGTCTTCGGTGAGGTGCCAGTGGAAGGTATTCATGTTGTGCAGCGCCAGCAGGTCGATGTATCTTTTGATGAACTCGACGGGGAAGAAGTGGCGGCCTACATCAAGGTGCATGCCCCGGTAGGCAAAGCGGGGAGCATCCTTGATGGTACCGGTGGGCAACAGAATGTTTGCTGTCTCCGTATCGGTGGGAGGCATGGATTTACGCAGAGTCTGGATGCCGTAGAATACTCCGTTCTCGGTCTGTCCCTTGATGGTGACTGCTTCGGGGGTTACGTCGAGTACGTAACCTTCTTTATTTTCAATGCCGGGGTCGAGGCTCAGCATGATGGATTTCTTTCCGGCTGCTTCGCCCGGGGCGATGGCTTTGGTTTTCGGGGTTCCGTTTATCACCTGGCCTATGTATTGCGCCAGGAACTCGGCATTGCGCTTCAATAGGTCGTTTCCTTCGGGATAGGCGATGGTGGTGCTTTTACTCAGTCGGAACGAGCCGTCTTGGGTCGGATTTACCTCTTGGGGGAGGGGAACGATTGTTTGGAAGTTTGCTTCTACACTTTTTTGGCAAGATGAACAAGCCAAGGCGATGACGCCTGCAAGGAGCATTTGGTTAAGTTTTCTCATAATACTGTATTGATTAAGTTAGTAGCGATCTTTCGCTGCCCCAAAGATAATCATTTTAAGGATTCATTCGAATAAATAGATACTACATCTTATTAAAAGTCCGTGTTCATCCGCTCAGTCCGTGTCGTCTGCGTATCTCACCGCTAAATTCCCACTTCCTTGGGCTGATAATTCTTGAGACATAAGAACAAAAGAACGGATTTAAGATGATTCTTTCTTTTGTTCTTATGTCTTAAACAAAATTATCCCTAAATAGCCTAAGAACTAACCGCAAACTTACTAATGGTTAGGACTGTAGTTACTACTTATTAATCTTACTATATCCATGTAGTTTTCTTACAATAATAATGTTGCTTTCTTACAACAGCTGTTGTAAGAAACTTCTATATCTGTAGTAAGAATAGTTTTTAGTAACTTTGCGTTCAGTTTATACTGCTTCCGAGGCTAGTTCTTCCCCTGTTTTCAGTTAGTTTTTCCCGGTCTTTCCATAAGCATTTAATATATAGCGAATTCTGAGCATTCGACCGTCGCGCTACTTCCGACTTACAGGAATTCGTCTCATCCGGTTTCATTCGCCGTCGTGGTGCCGGCCGTTCCGTGGTCTACATCCGTTCCTGATATTTGCTTGTTCCCATGCGCGCACGTATATATATAATGTATGCCTTCCGTTTCCTTATACATTATCTTCGAAAAATTATGTTCTACAACATGCTTATCAATCAGC